>CAZLYU010000012.1:0-30599 GCA_964563855.1 uncultured Planctomycetales bacterium
GGTCGTAAGGCGACAACTCCACCGTCACCTTGTCACCCGGCAGGATGCGAATGAAGTGCTTGCGCATCTTCCCTGAGATGGTCGCCAAGACCTTGTGTTTACGCTCACCAATATCGGTCTCAACCTCGAACATGGCGTTCGGCAGGGCCTTGGTCACGACGGCTTCCACCGTAATTGCATCTTGTTTCGCCAAGCAAGCTCCTCACGACTCGTTTGCTTTTGAACAGCGGCGACGCTGGTGCGGCGTGCCCATCACGCGAGTTGCCGTCACCGCCGGCGGGATTATACAGTCAGGCGGGACGCGTCAACGCGCGGGTTTGTGCGTCACGATACGCCTCTTGGCCATTTTGGAGCGCCGCGTATGGCCGTCCTGCGGCTCGACAACGTCACGAAGTCTTTCGGCGAACGCCTCGTGCTGACCGGCGCGAGCGCCGAGTTCGCCCCAGGTGAAGTGGTCGGTCTGATTGGGGCGAACGGGTCCGGCAAGACCACGCTCCTGCGGATGTTGGCGGGGCAACTGCAACCCGACACCGGCGCGTCGACGCGTTCGCGCGGCCTGCACGTCGGCTATCTGACGCAGCATCCGGAGATTGACCGCGCCCGCACGGTGTTCGATGAAGTCGCGGAAGCGTTTGATGAACTCCGGCAACTCGAGCACCGCCAACATCGCGTGAGTGAGCAGATGGAGGTGACGGCGCCCGGGCCCCAACTCGACGCGCTGCTGCAGGAGTATGACCGCGTGCATACGCAGTTCCTCGCCGCCGGCGGATACGCGTTTGAGACGCGGCTCGGCGAAGTGCTCGGCGGGCTGGGGTTTCAACCGAGCGATTACGACACGTTGGTCGGACGGCTTTCTGGGGGGCAGCAATGCCGCGTCGCGCTGGCGAAGTTGTTGCTCGACGAGGCGAACTTTCTGCTGCTCGACGAACCGACGAACCATCTCGATCTTGAAGCGGTCCGCTGGCTGGAGCGGTTCCTCGCGGGGCACAAAGGCGGTGCGATCATCGTCTCGCACGACCGCTACCTGCTCGATCGAACGGTGTCGCGCATCGTGGAGTTGGACCGCGGGCGGCTGAACAGCTTTCCGGGGAACTACTCCAACTACGTCAAAACGCGCGACGTACGACGCCTGACCGCCGACCGGCAGTTCGAACAAGACCAGGCGTTCATCGCCAAAGAGCGGGCGTTCATTGCGCGGCATATCGGGTCGCAGCGGACGGCGGAAGCGAAAGGGCGGCGGACGCGGCTCGAACGGCGCATCGCCGCGGGTGAGTTTGTGTCTGAGCGGTCGGCTGACCGGCGGGAAGCGTCGTTCAACTTTGACGGTGACGCACCGCGGACGGGCTCGGTGCTGGCGGTGCGCGATCTCAGCAAGTCTTTTGGCGACAAACACTTATTCAGTGATGTGTCCCTGGATCTCACGGCGGACGGCCGGTTGGCGATTCTGGGCGCCAACGGCGCCGGCAAGAGCACACTGCTCAGGATCCTGAAAGGCGAGATCGAGGCGGACGCCGGCGAGATCGAGTTTGGACCCGGGGTGCAGGTCGGCTGGTTCAGTCAGGACACGGGGGCCGACTTTGGCCCGGAGCCGATGGTCGAGCTGGTCCGTGCTGTGCGGCCGGACCTGAACGAGCAGCAGGTCCGCGCCCAGCTCGGGAAGATGCTCTTCACGGGGGACGACGCGTTCAAGACGGTCGACCAAATGTCGGGCGGCGAACGCGCGCGGCTGCGGTTGCTCTGCCTGATGCTCGAGCGTCCGAACGTTCTGGTGCTCGACGAGCCGACCAATCACCTGGACATCGCGGCGCGCGAAGCGCTTGAATCGGCGTTGCAGGAGTTTCCGGGAGCGGTTCTGGTCGTCAGTCACGACCGCTACTTCGTCGACCGCGTGGCCCAACGCGTGCTCGTGCTGCGCGATGGCGGCGGTGAAGCGTTTGCCGGCAACTACACCTTCTTCGTCGAACAGACCGAGGCGCAGGCGCTGCGCGAGTCGAACCGCAAGACGACGCGGGGCAAGAAGCGTCAAGCCGGCGCGAGCAGCGCACCCAAAGCAAAGGATCCGTACGCCAAGGTCGGCCTCGAGGCTTTGGAAGCGATGATTCTGGAGCGCGAGACGCGCCTGGGTGAGATCGAGATCGCGTTTGGGGAGGAAGCGACGTATCGCGACCCCGACGCCGCCGACGCCCTGCAAACCGAACTCGCGGAGCTTTCTTCCGAGCTCGAAGCGCTGCACGCAGCATGGGATCGGCGGGTGATGGCTGAGGGCTGACCGGCGAGTTTCGCCGCTCTCAGGCAACTCCGGCGCATTTGGTCAAGCGGCGCTGCACGCGTGATCGATAACACAAGTCGGCAATTGCGCGTTGACGGCAGCGCGCACGGCACACGAACTGTCGGTCGGATGTCGCGACGACGAACCGAAGGACAGAAAAGGACATGTGGTCGCAGCGGGCGAAACAAGACATCCACGGGCTCATCGTGCTGGTCGTTGACGACGATGAGGACGTGCGCTCGATCACCGCTGACATCCTCGCGCAGCATGGCGCCGTCGCACTGGAGGCGTCGGGCGCGTCACATGCGATCGCATTGCTGAACACGATGTCGCGTCGCCCGGATGTGTTCGTGCTTGACGTGGTTATGCCTGAGCTCGACGGGCCGTTGCTCGCGCCGCGTCTCACGGAACGAGCGCCCGACGCGCAGATGGTGTTCATGTCCGGCTACGTGCGCGACGCGAATGTTCGCGATTGGTTGTGTCGGGCCGATGTGAACTTCCTGCCCAAACCCTTCACGCCGAGCGAATTAGTGCAAATCGTCGCGCACGCGGCGGACGGGGGCGCGTCATTGGCGCGCTCCGCTTAAGCGATTCACGCCGTTCCAAAATGCACAAGCAAGATTTGTAGCACACGCTACTATATGTAGCGCTGTGTTCAGTCGCCACGTCGGGCTGCTGCCGACGTTGGCGGCTCACGCACGTGGTGCGCCCGGGATGACGGCGGCGGTGCTGTTCCATGGGGCGCGGTTTCGATCGGCAGTATTTGCAGGATGGGTTCGGTGATGATGCGTAAGGCTCCCTCGAGTTGGTTGACGCTCGCTTCGCTCATGCTGGCCGTGTTGACGACGACCGGTTGTGAGCGGTCTGCCGAGACCGCGCGCTCCACGGCGTCTGCGCGGCCCGGCACGTATCCGTATGCAATCACCACGACCGTCGGGATGGTTACCGACATCGTGCAGCGCGTCGCCGGAGAGCACGCGACCGTGACCGGATTGATTCAGTCGGGCGCCGACCCACACCTTTTCAAGCCGAGTCGTGAACACCTGATCGCACTCGAAGACGCCGACGTCATCTTCTACAACGGATTGCACCTCGAAGGAAAGATGACCGACGTGCTGGTGCGCATGGCGCGCAGCAAGCCGGTCTACGCCGTCACCGAGCGCATCGATGAGCAGTTCCTTCGCGAGCTGCCGGACTCGGACGGTTATCACGACCCGCACGTGTGGATGGACGTCGACGCGTGGCGGCAGACGCTTGGCGTTGTCGCGGATGCGCTCGCGGCGTTTGATCCGCGGCACGCTGACGACTATCGCGCGAACGCCGCCCGGTTCGACGCGGAACTCGTCGAGCTCGATGCATACGTGCGTCGCGTGGTGGCGTCGATCCCGCCGGAGCAACGCGTATTGATCACGGCCCACGACGCGTTCGGCTATTTCGGCCGCGCTTACGAGCTTGACGTCCGCGGCATTCAGGGCGTCTCGACGGAATCGGAGGCCGGGCTGCAAGACATCAACAACCTCATCGACTTCATTGTCGAGCGCGGCGTGCGGGCCGTGTTCGTCGAGACCAGCGTGAACGAGAAGTATGTGGCGGCGCTGGTGGAAGGGGCCCAGAGCAGGGGCCACGGGCTGCAGATCGGCGGCGAGCTGTTTTCCGACGCCATGGGACCGCCGAACACGTACGAAGGCACCTACATCGGCATGCTCGATCACAACGCCACCACGATCGCGCGGGCGCTCGGCGGCGATGCGCCGGTGCGGGGCATGCAAGGCAGGCTGAGCGAGTGAAACAAGACGTCGGCCCCAGTGTCCGCCTCGCCACAGATGACGGCGACAGCACCACGACGGCCGCGCCGCTCGCGGTGCGCGATCTGACCGTGGCGTACCACCGACGGCCGGTGTTGTGGGATGTCGACTATGTGGCGCCGCGCGGCCGATTGGTGGGCGTCATCGGTCCCAATGGCGCCGGCAAGAGCACGCTGATCAAGGCGATTCTCGATCTCACGCCGCGGGCTTCGGGGCGTGTCGATATCTTCGGCAAGCCTTATCGCCAACAGCGGCGGCTGGTCGGTTATGTGCCGCAGCGTGAGAGCGTGGATTGGGACTTCCCGGTGAGCGCGATCGATGTGGTGCTGATGGGACGCTACGGACGCATTGGCTGGTTCAAGCCGGTTTCGCGCGCCCACCGCGAAGCCGCGATCACGGCGTTGGAACGCGTCGGCATGGCCGACTATGCCAAGCGTCAAATCGGGCAGCTCTCCGGCGGCCAGCAACAGCGCGTGTTCCTGGCTCGCGCACTCGCTCAAGACGCACAGCTCTACCTCATGGATGAACCGATGACCGGCGTCGACGCCGCCACCGAACGGGCCATCGTCAACACCCTGCAGGAGCTGCGTGCGCTGGGTCGCACGGTGCTGGTGGTGCATCACGATCTGCAAACCGCGCCCGACTACTTCGACGACGTGCTGCTGCTCAACATGCGCGTCGTCGCCACCGGGTCCGTCAAGGAAACATTTACGATCGAGAATCTGCGCAAGACCTACGGCGGCCGACTCACGCTACTCGACGAAGCGGCGCACGCCATCGCCCGCGGCAACCGCACATGATTGACGCACCCCTGTCGCTGCTCGCGTTGGCGCCCAGCGGTTGGAACGTGACCGCGGATGATCTGGTTCGCGTGCTCACGCTGCGCGACTACAACACGCGCGTCGTCATCCTCGGCGTCATGTGTCTCGGTGCGGCGAGCGGGCTGATCGGCGTCTTTCTGCTCTTGCGACGACGGGCCCTGCTCGGCGACACGTTGTCTCACGCCACGCTGCCCGGCATCGCGGGCGCCTTTCTGCTGATGTCGGCATTCGGCAGTGACCCCAAATGGCTGCCGGGGCTGCTCGCCGGCGGCGCGGTCACCGGCGTGCTGGGCATGGCGACCGTGACGGCGATCGTCCGCTTTACGCGCCTGAAGGAAGACGCCGCCCTCGCGACGGTGCTCAGTGTGTACTTCGGCGCCGGTGTCGCGCTGCTCAGCCTGGTGCAGAGTCAGGCCAGCGGACATGCCGCCGGCCTGAGTTCATTCATCTACGGCAAGACCGCCTCGATGCTATTCAGCGATGCGGTCGCAATGGCGGCGACGGCGCTCGTCGCGGCGCTATTGTGCGTTCTGCTTTTTAAAGAGTTCACGGTGCTCACATACGACATGGCGTACGCCCGCGCGCAGGGCTGGCCGACCACCTGGCTCGACGCACTCATGATGATCCTCGCGATCGCCGTCGTGATTGTCGGCTTGCAGGCGGTCGGGCTGATTCTGATGGTGGCGCTGCTGGTCATCCCACCCGCCGCCGCCCGTTTCTGGTCGCTGTCGCTCTCGCGTCTGCTGGCGGTGTCGGCAGTGATTGGCGCGGTGGGTGGATTTGTGGGGGCGGCGGTGAGCGCGCTGCTGCCGCGCATGCCCGCCGGGGCGCTCATCGTGCTGGCGGCGGCGGCGGTCTTTGGCGTGAGTTTGCTGCTTGGTCCGCAGCGCGGTGTGCTGAGCCGCTGGCGCCGTTACGTAGCGCTCGAACGGCTGATCGAACGGCAACACCTGTTGCGCGCGGCCTACGAACTGAGCGAAATGCGCGAACCCCATCTCGCGCACGACTTCGCGTTTGACGAACTCGTCGCCCGTCGCGCGTGGCGGCCGACGCACGTGCGGTCGCTGCTGCGCCGGGCGCGGCGCGAGGGACTGGTGGACCGCGTGGCGGACCGCGCGGACGAGCGCTACCGACTCACCGCGGCCGGGGCGCAGGCGGCGTGGCGTGTGGCGCGTAATCACCGATTGTGGGAGCTGTATCTCATTGAGTACGCCGACGTTGCCGCCAGCAATGTCGACCGCGGCGCCGACCGCGTCGAGCACGTGCTCGACCCGCTGATGATTCGGCAGCTCGAGGAGCGTCTGGTTGAGCATCACCCCGACCTGACGCGACCCCCCAGCCCGCACACGCTCGCGGGAGGAGCGGTCTGATGCTCTGGCCCGCGGAACTGGTCTGGCGCGTCTCAGACACCTGGATCGTGGTGGTCGGCGCACTCGCCGCGATGTCGTGCGGTTTGCTGGGCGTGTTCCTGCTGCTGCGCCGCATGAGCATGTTCGGCGATGCGTTGTCGCATGCCGTGCTGCCAGGCCTTGCCGCCGCCTTTCTCATTTCGGGCAGCCGCGCGAGCGTCATCATGCTGCTCGGTGCGGTCGTTGTCGGGGTGCTGACGGCAGCGGCGACGGAGTGGATTCGGCGGGCCGGGGCTGTCGAGGAGAACGCATCGATGGGGGTGGTGTTCACGATCCTCTTCGCACTCGGGCTGATCATGATTCGATTCGCGGTGGACGATGTCGACCTTGATCCCGACTGCGTGCTCTATGGCGCCATCGAGCTCACTCCGCTCGACCAGATCTCGCTGCTCGGCTTCGACCTGCCGCGCGCCGCGGTCACGAGCGGCGGGCTGCTGCTGGTGAATTTGCTCGTGGTGGGATTGCTATACAAGGAGCTGAAGCTGGCCGCCTTCGATCCCGCGCTGGCCACGACGCTGGGCTTCTCGAGCCGCACGCTGCACTACGTGCTGATGGTGCTGATCGCGGTCACGGCGGTGGTTGCGTTCGAAAGCGTCGGCAGCATCCTGGTGATCGCGATGCTGATCGTTCCCGCCGCTGCTGCGCACTTGCTGAGCGACCGTTTGCCGACGGTGCTCGTGCTGAGCGTGTTGCTCGGCGGGGCGAGCGCGCCGCTCGGACATGTTGCAGCGCTGATTACGCCCACCTGGTTCGGGTTCACGGGCGTCACGGCCGGAACCGCCGGCATGATGGCGGTCTTGGTGGGTGTGTTCCTGTTCGTCGCCGTTTTGTTCGCGCCGCGCCACGGTCTGATTCTCGCGGCCTGGCGTCGCTTGCGGCTCGGATTGAAGATTGTGCGTGAAGACCTGCTCGGAGTGCTCTATCGCCTCGAGGAAGAGGATCGGCGCCCGTCGGTTCGCGATGTCTTGCGACTGGTGAGCGAGTGGAGCGAGGCCTCGCCTTACGCCGCGAAGCTGGCGCTGGCGAGCGCTCGCCGACGTCGCCTGGTCGCAGATACCGATGACAGCTTGTCCCTCACTGATCGCGGCCGCTCGCTGGCGCGTGAGTTGTTGCGGTCGCACCGGTTGTGGGAGACGTACGTCGATCAACACACGCCGACGCCGCGGGATCATTTACACTTCCAGGCTGAGCAGTTGGAGCATGTCACGGGACCGGAGCTGCGCGAGCGGCTGGCGCGCGACATCAACGATCCGGGACGCGACCCGCACGGACATCAAATTCCGCCCCGCAAAGAGGAACCGTCATGACCCGACTCCCAGGCGATCGTCCCATACTGATGATTTTCGCGCTCACGCTGAGCGTGTCGGCTTATGCGACGCAGCCAACCGGAACACGCGGCGAACAGGAGCGCGTGCCGACCGGCCGGCTGATTGTCAGCGGTTTGAGTCATGCGCAGAGTAAGGGCGTTCTCACCGGGCTGGATGTGCTCGTGCGCGACAAGTTCGCACCGCTCGCCAACCGCAAGGTCGGCGTCATTACCAATCACACCGGCGTCGACCGGGAGGGGCGCTCGCTGATCGAGTTGTTGCATGACGCTCCCAACATCGAGTTGGTCGCGATCTTCAGCCCCGAACACGGCTTGAAGGGCCTGCTCGACGAACGCGTCGCCGATAGCGAAGACCCACTGACCGGGCTGACCGTCTATAGCCTCTACGGCGAGACCCGCCGTCCATCGGATGCGATGCTCGACGGCGTCGACACGCTCGTGTTTGACATTCAAGACATCGGGGCGCGCTTCTACACCTACATCGCAACCATGGCGTATGCGATGGAGGAGGCGGCGAAACACGACATCGACTTCGTCGTGCTCGACCGACCCAACCCCATCAACGGGACGCGCGTCTTCGGTCCGTTCAACGATCGCGAGGGCCTGTTCACGGCGTATCACCGCACGCCGCTCGTCCATGGCATGACCGTCGGCGAGTTGGCCAAGATGTTCAATCGCGAGCGCGACATCAACGTCGACCTGACGGTGATCGAAATGGAGGGCTGGCGGCGTGACACGTGGTATGACGAATCATCGCTGAACTGGATCAACCCGTCGCCGAACATGCGCTCGATGACGCAGGCGGTGCTCTATCCCGCGATCGGGATGATCGAGGCGGCGAACGTCTCGGTTGGTCGCGGCACCGATACGCCTTTCGAACGCTTCGGCGCTCCGTACATCGAACCCCGGAAGCTCGCTGATGCGCTGAATGCACTCGAGCTTGCCGGAGTTCGCTTTATGCCCTTCTTCTTCACGCCGACCAGCAGCAAGTTCTCCGGCAAGCGTTGCGGCGGCGTGCAGGTGTTGCTGCTGGATCGCAACGCGTTTGACCCGACGCGAACGGGGCTGGCGATCGCGCGGGTTTTACGAACGCTGTATCCCGACACATTCGAGGTGGCGAAAGTCAACAATCTGGTCATCAACGCTGACATTCAGCGCCACGTTGAAGAGACGTCAGCGGACAAGGACTTGAGCCACTTGTGGCGCGACGAGTTGGAGGAGTTCAATCAGCGGCGCGCGGCGTACCTACTGTACGAGTAGGGGCGTGTGCAGCACGGCGGGGAGCGTTTGCGCTGCGCCACGCATCGAAGGAATAGACGCCAACCGCCACCCAGATGAACGCAAACGCGAGCGCGTCGCCGAGCCGAAACACTTCGTGAAACACGAGCAGGGCCAGCAGCAGGTGCATGCTGGGCGCGGTGTATTGCAGGAACCCCATCGTCGTGAGCCGCAGACGTCGCGCCCCGTTCGTGAACCAGAGCAGCGGGAGGGCTGTCACGACCCCTGACGCCAGCAGCAGCAGATCGACGCGCAGGTCGCCAGCCAGAAACACCTGCTGACCTTGCTGAGCCGCAATGAGGAGGAACGCGAGCGCGATCGGCGTGAGCAGCGCGGTCTCGACGGTCAGGCCCAGTAATCCGTCAACGCCGGCGGTCTTCCGCAGCAGGCCGTAGAACCCGAAGGTGATCGCCAGAAACAGCGCCACCTGCGGCGCCTCGCCGTTGACGACGACAAACGCCAACACCCCGAGGAGCGCCAACAAGACGGCGGCGAGTTGCATCGGGCGCAATCGCTCACCCAGAAAGATGAACCCGAGCAGCACGCTGACCAGTGGATTGATGAAATAGCCCAGGCTGCACTGCAACAGGTGGCCGGCGCACACCGCGTAGATGAACACCAACCAATTGCCCGCGATGAGCAACGCTGTGAGTGAGAGGCGTGCGAGGTCGTCGCGATGGCGGAACGTGCGCAGCAACTCCGTGATGCGGCCGCGCAGCATAACGATTGGCAGCAGCAGCAGGAGTGACCAGACGATGCGGTGTCCCAACACGTGCAGCGGCGGCACATGCGCGACGGCCTTGAAGTAGATCGGAATCAGCCCCCACCAGCCATACGCCATCAGGGCGTACATCACGCCGACGCGCGCGTCGGCGTCGGCGGGCGGTTCGGCGCGTGGCGCGGGGTTAGCGAGCGCTGACTCCGCTTCAGGTGCGATTCCGGGCGCGATCGTCGAGTCGTGGCTGCTCACTCGGCTGCGCCCCCTTGCGACTTCGGCGGTGCGAGGGACGCGCCCGGCCCCTCTCCGCCGCGATACGCCGCGCGCTTCTCCGAGTACTGCGTCTGATAGAGGCCGCGTTTGAAGAGCACCGCTCCGACGGTGCGCCAGATGAGCCAGGCGTCGAACCACAGCGACGCGCGCTGCACGTACTCGAGGTCGTACTCGAGCTTCCGCTCGAGCGTGACGCTGGCGCGCCCGAACACCTGCGCCATCCCGGTGAGTCCCGGCTTCACGAGCAGCCGACAGCGCTGCCGGGCGTCCCATTCGGCGATTTGCTGCACAAAGAGGGGGCGCGGCCCGACCAGCGACATCTCGCCACGCACGACGTTGATGAGTTGCGGCAGCTCGTCGACGCTTGATTCGCGCAGAAAGCGGCCCAGACGCGTGATGCGCGGGTCCTCGCCTTGCGACGGGGAATCGCCGAAGGGGTCGGCGTCGGTGCGCATGGTGCGAAACTTCATGAGCGTGAAGGGTCGGCCGTACCAGCCGGCGCGGGTTTGCTGAAAGAGCGCTGGCCCCGGGCTGTCCCGCTTGATCAGCAGCGCAATCACGAGCAGCGCCGGCGAGAGCAGAATGAGCACGAGCGTCGCCGCCACGCGGTCGATGGCGTGTTTGATGGCGCTGGAGAAGGGTCCGATACCGACGCGGACGGGCGGATCGGCCCAATCGGGCTGCGTCTTGTTGGGCGTTGGCGGACGATCGCTCATCCCTTAGAGCCTACCAGACTTGTCAAAAACGACGTAATCGGCCACCCGGTCGCCTGAGTAGCGCTGCGTGCGTCGTCAGGCACTTGATCGTGCGAGCGATGTTCGCTCGCACCCCCAGCGTGCACGTTGCGCCCTCTACAATTTCAGCATGTCGAATCACCCGCGTCGCCACGGCGGTCCCATTCACACGTATCGCAAGCACGACCCGACGCGGTTTCCCATGCCCGACGCGGCGCCGCCGGACATGGTCTCGCCGGCGTTTGAGCACATGCTCACGTACGGCGGCATGCGGCGGCTGACTCCGGAGCAACTCGCAGAGGCGATCGAGATCGACCCGCAGCAGATTCAGGGCCTCGGTCCGAGCATCGATCAGTTGCGGGCAATGCTCGAAGAGCGGAAGCGGAAGATTTTGGAGACGCACGAGACCGATAGCGTGCGCCGCGAGGCGGAGGACGCGTTTCAGCAGGCGATCAAGAACGCCCGGCCGCCAAACAATCTGCTCAAGGCGTTTAACAAAGCCGTGCAACGGCAGCAACCGATCGACTTTGAGCGTCTGTGGTATCGAGCCGACGAGCAGAGCCGCTTCGCGACGCAGGTGTTGCACGTGAATGAACGGTTGGTGGAGCGCGACGAAGTCGACGAATTGGCTTCGAAGTATCACTTCACCGGGGCCGGCGCGCTCGATGTGCCGGGCGCGCTCAAGGTGAAGGCCGAGCTGGAGACGATCGACCGGCTGTTGCAGCAACTCGAGCAGGCCGCGAAAGAGGCGAAGGTTTACCTCATCGATATGGAGGCCCTCGCGGAATTCGCCGAAGAAGGCCAACTCGAAAACTTGGCGCGCATTCAGCAGCAAGTCGAAGAGTTGCTGCGACACCAGGCTGAAGAGCAGGGATTAATCAGCGAGAACGGCAAGCTGACGCTGTCGCCGAAGGCGTACCGCATCTTTCAAAGCAAGCTGCTCGACCAGATTTTCAGCGATCTGCACGCGAGCAAGAGCGGTCGGCATCAAGTCGAGCTGTCGGGCGATGGCGCGGTCGAGATGCAGCGCACCAAGACGTACGAATACGGCGACTCGCTGGCGAACATGGACACGACCAACTCGATGATCAATGCGCTGCTGCGGAACGGGCCGGGTCTGCCGGTGCGGATGCGGCCCGACGACATCGAGATTCACCTGACGCGCAACAACCCCAAGTGCGCCACCAGCGTGTTGATGGATATGTCCGGTTCGATGCGCTGGGGCGGGCTCTACATCGATGTGAAGCGCATGGCGCTGGCGCTTAACGGTCTGATCCGCAGCGAGTATCCCGGCGACTTCCTCGACTTCATTGAAATTGCGACGCTCGCCAAGCGAAAGCACGTGGCGGAAGTGGTCGAGTTGCTGCCTAAGCCGGTGACGATTCACGATCCGGTGGTGCGCCTGCGGGCGGACATGAGCGACCCGAAGCTCAGCGAAGCCATCCTGCCGCCGCACTTCACGAACATTCAACACGGTCTGCAGCTGGCGCGGCAGGTGCTGGGCGTGCAGGACACGCCGAACCGACAGGTTTTTGTGATTACCGACGGGTTGCCGACGGCGCACTTTGAGGGCAGCGAACTCTTTCTGCTCTATCCGCCGCACGAACGCACGGCCGACGAGACGATGCGCGAGGGGCTGCGTTGCCGAGATGAAGGCATCGTGATCAACATCTTTTTGCTGAGCACGTGGGCGCAGAGCCGCGAAGATGTACAGTTCGCGCACGGGCTGGCTGAAACGACGGGCGGGCGGGTGATCTTCGTATCGGGCGGTGAACTCGATCGATTCGTTGTGTGGGACTACGTCAAGCGGCGTCGGTTGATACTCGGTTAGGCTCTCACGTCAAGGCGAACGTCCGCCTCCAGGCGCCTGTAATGCGGCGGCTGTGAGCGTCAGACACGCTTCGGCGGCCCGTGTTCCGCGGTTTTGCTTCCAATTCAGAAAATCGAGCGCCTAAGCTTTTCAGGCGATGCGGCGCGACCCAACGCCGCACGTCGACAGGCGCCAATGCTCCCACCATAAGGGCGCCGCTGCTTTCAAGTGATCCATCGCCGGGCCCACGAGGGTCGCTACCATGCGTCCTACGATTCTGGTCGCGGCGATTGTTCTGGTGAGCCACGCCAACGCCCTTGAATTGACGACCCGCATCGTGACGGGTCAGCGCTACGCGATTTACGCCGGTGCGCATGACGGCCGCGGCCTGCGCATGGTGGCGTCGGGGCAGGGCGGGGCCGCACACGCGGTGCAAGCCCATCGCCTTGCGCTTCATTCGCATGATCAACTCTACTTCGCACTATGGGGGGCGGCGGATACGACCGGCTTCGTAGGAGAGCTGCGCGGCGCCGGCGTGAGCGTGACAACAGGCGAGCCGCAGTGGCGCGTACACGACACTCAGACGCCGCGGGCCCGAGAAGCCGGACCGCTCGATCCGACGGTGGTGCGAGCGCTGATTCGACGCGCGAACGCCAAGCAGGCTTGGAAGGAGCCGTTGGTGCGGCCGCAGCAATCGTATCTGACAGAGGGCGCGATCTGGATCGACGCGCGGCAGAACAGCAGCAGCGCGAGCGCGAGTGCACGAGCCGTCTGCATCATCTTTCGCACGCAGGCCCCGCTCCGTCACGGCGGTCCGCTGACGACGGTCGGGGGGTTCGGCGGCGGAATTCCGGGCGCGCTGCTTACGTCGGTCGACGGCATCTTGTCGGGGGTGACGACGGCGGGCGGCGGCGGCGGCGGGGCGGGTGCGACGCCCGCGAGCGGCGCCCCCGATTTCGGGCCGGTGACGACGTTCAATTCGCAGGACTTCACTCGTGACCTTTCGCTTCCGCCGACAGTCCCGAGTTTTCCCGACTCGCCTTCGACGCCTCACGACGCTCCGGAACCGTCGCCGCAAGTCGCCCCGCCGCGGCAAACCGCGCCGCCGGCGATCCCTCCGCAGCCGCCGACGGTGGGGCCGCCGGTTCCGGAGCCGGCGACGTTGGTTCCGTTGAGCTTGGCGTTGCTGCTGCTGAGGCGTCGACGTTGCGGTACGCGAGGGGCGTGAGGCGGTATCGTCTTTCCGCCCGAAGCGGTCAGGTAGGGACGGATGACGCGACCGCTTGCGAGCTAGTCGCGGGCCGTCGATCGGGGGCGCGGGTTCGGCCGCGGCGGCGTCGCGGGGCGGTTCGTCGGCTCGACGGCCTGACGCGTCAGCAAGAACCAGCGCGGGGCCTGCGATCCGCGACTCGGCGATTGGCGAGCGAAATAGATCCGCCAAATCGCGTTGTCCGACATTCGCAATGTCCAGCAGTGTCGACGCAGGTAGACCTCCGCGCCCGCGCGATGGCCTTCGGGGGCGGATTCCTTCCATTGCTCCAGCACTTCGACGATGTCGTACTGATCGTCGCGCCAAGCGAATGAACACGGCAAACCGGGCTCTCCGCGCGACATGCCCGCGGTGTCGAATCCCGCGTCAACCGGGCTGATGGGCTCGCTGACGAACTCTTCCACACCGCCGTCATTGCTGCGCATGGCTGGTTGCTCCTTCAGCTTCAAGTCGCATCGACGAACTGTAGCCGCTGTGCGACGAAGCTAGAAGCTACGGATTGGCGAACTCGGGGAACAGCGTCAGCATGACCGTGCGTTGGTTCGACAGATCGCCGACCACCTGCCCGCAGTCGGGGGCGTCGGCTCGCAACATGGTGGGTGTCGCGACGACGCCACGCAACGTTTCGGGGGGCGCCGAACAGACGTCGATGACGCGCAGCAGGCAATCGACCGGCAGCGTGTCGATGAGTGCACGCGCGTGGGCGATGCTGCGCTCGGTGATGCCCGATCGATGGTCGACGTAGAGATGCAGTTCGACCGGCGCGTTTTCTGTCCCCTCTTCGTCACCGACAATCAGCCGCAGCGCTCGATGGTGGCCTGTACTCAAATCGTGGTCGCTCGTCCGGTGTTAGGCAACCGACTCGGATTCAGCAGATGAGGCGGATCGCCGTCGCTCGACCAACTCGCTGGCTTGGTTGATCAGATCATCGGGTGCGAACGGTTTGCTAAGGAAGCCGACGCACGTGTCGCCGACCATCAAATCGAGCGATTCTTTCGGGTAGCCGGAGATAAAGAGGAAGGGCAGTGTTGGGGCGACGCGACGCACTTCGCGGTAGAGCTCGCCGCCGCCGCCGTCCGGCATGACGACGTCGGAGATCACGAGGTCGACGTCGGCGCATTCTCCATCGCGGAGCACGGCGAGCGCGCTGGCCCCCGTGTCGGCCGAGACGACCCGCCAGCCCGCCCGCATGAGCACTTCACTCACGATGCCGCGAATGTCTTCGTCGTCTTCGACGAGCAAGACCGAGCCGACCTGTCGGGCCGGCTGTGCGACCAAGCTGGGACGACGCTGGCCACCGCTGGTCCGCCCGGCGTCGGCGTAGGGCAACGCGATTTGAACATGGGTTCCGAGGCCCGGCTCGCTGCGCAGCAGGATCTGCCCGTTCGCCTGATGCACGATGCCGTAAACGGTCGCCAGTCCGAGACCGGTGCCCTGGCCTTCGGGTTTGGTCGTGAAGAACGGCTCGAAGGCTCGCGCGCGAACTTCGTCATCCATGCCGTGGCCGGTGTCGCGGACGGACAGGGTCACATGCCGACGCCGGTCGACCGAGACGGCGCAAACCAGCGTTCCGCCTTCGGGCATGGCGTCGCGCGCGTTGACGGCGAGATTGACGATGACCTGCTCGACCTGCGATCGGTCGGCCATGATCCAGGCGGGCTCGTCGGCGCACTCCGCCGTCAGTTGAATGTGCTCGCCGATGATGCGCGACAACATGGTCGACATATCCGAGACCACTGTGTTCAGATCGAGGCGTCGCGGTCGGACCACGCGTTTGCGGCTGAACGTGAGTAGCTGGGACGTCAACGCGGCGCCGCGTTGGGCGACGTCGCGGACCTGGGCGGCGTAGCGTCGGCGGGGGTCGTCATCGCTCATCTGTTCGATGAGCATCATGCTGCAGGTGATGATCGAAGTGAGGAGATTGTTAAAATCGTGAGCGATCCCGCCGGAGAGGTTGCCCAGCGCTTCCATCTTGTGCGCCTGCCGCAGCTCCTCTTCCAGACGGCGGCGCTCGGAAATGTCGCGCAAGGAGATGACGTACACCTCCTCGTCGTTCCACTTCGCCAGCACCGCCCGCATTTCCGCGACCGTTTCGGCGGCCTGCGGCGTCACGATGTTCACCTCCGCGTATTCGTCGGGAACGATCGGCAAGCCGAACGGCTCGCCCACCAGTTCTTCCGCCGGGCGGCCAAAGAGCGCGGCGGCCGACGGGTTGGCGAAGCGGATGTTCTGGTCGGCGTCGACCACGAGAATGCCGTCGAGCGTGGCGTCGATCACCTGCCGGAGCGGTGAGTCCTGCTGTGCGACGGCATTGTCGCTCAAGCCAGCGGTTAGCGCGTCAGTGGATCCAAGTGTCACCAGTTTCCCTCGTGCGGAACGTCGAGCGCCGACAGCGTGAGAGGACGCCTCGACCTGTTTCCTATCGGAGTGATCGGTGGGTGAAACACGACTTCATGGTCACGATTGCGCCCAAAGCGCAAGTTTTCATTTCGCGTCGCGGAACAAGTCGTCCATCCGTTCGAGCTCGGTGGGTGTGAGGTACGTGAAGCGGCCGGCGAGAATGCCGCTGACATTCCGGAACGCCCGCCCGACGTGCATGCCGCTATTGTCGATCGAGAACTCGCGAATATCTTTGTCATGGTAGGACCCGCGCATCTTGAGAACGGTTAGACACCGTCTCATCTCGCCATACATTTCAACGTAACGCAGCAGAATAATCGAATCGGTAATGGTCGAGATGTGCGATTCGGTGATCGAAGCGCCGCCCAGCAGGTCGGTGGTCGTCGCGGTGAACAACCCCGCGACTTCTTTGTGTTTGATGAACGACGTCAGCGCGATGACGAACTCGCGAAAGCTCTTGAGCGTCGACATGCGCTCCAATGCCGAGAGGCTGTCGATCGCGACGCGATCCGGCCCGTACTCCTCGATGACGTGTTTCATGCGAATCAGGTGATCTTCGAGCGTCGCCGTCTCGGGATAGGCGCATTCCACGCGCAGCAATCCGTCGTTTTCGAGTTTCTCGAAGTCGACGCCCCACCCGGCCGCATTGCGGATGAGCTGATCGCGGCTCTCTTCAAACGCGAAGAGCAGGCCGCGCTCGCCGGCGTCGGCGCCGCCCGAGACGAAGTGCGTGACGAGGAGCGTCTTGCCGGTGCCGGTCGCGCCCGACGTCAGCACGATCGAGTCGCGGAAGAAGCCGCCGCCGCACATCTGGTTCAGTTGCTCGACGCCGGAGCTGATGCGTTTCTCGCTGGAACGCTGTTTCAGCTCCATGGCGGAGAGCGGGATCAGGACCATGCCGTCTTTGGTGATGCTGTACGGGAACTCACCTTTGCCGTGCTGCGTTCCGCGATACTTCAGGATTTCGAGCGTTCGGCGGCGTTTCTCATCCTCCAGCACATTGCGGAGGATGATCACGTTGTCAGAGACGAACTCTTCCACGTTGAAGCGCGAGATGGCGCCGTACTCCTGGCTGCGCTCCGCAGTCAGAATCGTGGTGAACTCCAGGTCGCGCAGGCTGCACACCACGCGGAACAGTTCGCGCCGGACGGCGTGCATGTTCTGAAACTGCACGAAGGCCACGCTGACCGAGTCGATCGCGACGCGCGACGCGTTGACCTTGCGGGCCGCGTGCTCGATGCGGGCCATCAGCGCGCCGAAATCGAAATCTCCGGCGGTGACGACTTCCTGGCCGGGTTGCGGCGAGGCGTCGACGAACGCCAGGCGGCCGTCCTGTTCGTACTTGGCCAGGTCCCAACCGAAGGCGCGTACGTTCCGACAGATCTGCTCCGGCGGCTCCTCGAAGGTCACAAACACGCCGCCTTCGTCGGTCTTGCGAATGCCCTCGACGATGAACTGGACCGCCATCACGGTCTTGCCGCTCCCGGCGGAGCCGGCGACGAGCGTGCTGCGCCCCTTGGGCAAGCCGCCGTTCGAGATGTGGTCGAATCCCGGCAGCCACGTGGCCAGTTTCTCAACGGCGGAGGTCTGCTCCATGCTCAATCCTCGCAAAGTGGCGACGCCACGGACTAGTCGTCATGAGTGCTGCGCGTCGAACTCACCAAGTCGAGCCCGAGCAGAACCCGCTCGCGATCGGAAAGGTCGCCGATCATCCTCCGCAGCGGCGGCGGCAGCGATTTGATGAGGGTTGGGGTTGCGAAAATCTTCTCGTCTTCGGCGAGTTGTGGTCGTTCGAGCACATCGACGACCTCGAGTTCGTATCGCCCGGCGAGTTCTTCGTCGCAGATGGTTTGCACCATGTTGATCGCCGCTTGTGCAGCGGGTGGACGACCCGTCACATAGAGGCGCAGGACGTACTCAGCCATCATTGGTCTCCTGACGCGATGTCGGCCTCACGTCGCGACGCGAACGCACCGCTCTGCTGCGGTAGAAACTGACGAGCTTCCCCATCAGATCGAGGCATAGCAGACGTCCTTCAGCGAAAAACGCTTCGCTGCGCTGCGGTTCGGAATTGGTCGTGCACTCGCGGGTCGCGTAGATGTGCAAATCGATCAGGTCGCGCGGCGACGCGCGCAACGCCCCGAGTTGCGACGCCAACGCCGTCACCGGCTCGGTCAGGTCCACTTCGTCGCCGAACATGCGGCGATCGAGCATGGCGCCCAGCAGCGCTTTGTAGCTTTCGCAAAGCGTCGCGAAGTGCGTTGGAACGGAGTCGCGGATGGGGGCGGCGTCAAACGCCCGCGCGGTCACCGGGGCCTGCTCCATCAGGCCGAGCGACTCGAGCAGCCGCAGTTCGTTCATCAGCTTGTCAACGTGCCGCAAGAAGACGTACCGCGCGGGTTTGCCTTCCCACACGCCGTCAACCACGCGGTACTCGACCTCCATCTCCTGCGCCCGGCTGCGCATCGGTCGTACGACTTTCACGATGCCGTGCTCGCCGGTGACGGGTTGACCGAAGCATTCGCGCGCTTCGAGGCCGACGGCCTCGCCCATCAGCTTGCGGGCGGCGCTGTTCATGAAGCAGACGGTGTTCGCCGCGGTGAGCGCCAGGATGCCGTCGGGGTGCGATTCGAGGAGGCCGTCGAGGCTTTCCAGGTGACGCCGATGCAGCATGGCCGAGGCGATCGCCAGCATGAGCGAGCCCTTATCGACGTCGGATTGCGGCATGACCTGAAACGCGCCGCGTTCGAGATGTCCGACGCCGTCGCTCGAGTCGTCGATGATTGCGAGCACAGGTCGAACGGCGTGCTGATAGAGGCGATCCAGGGAGTCGGGGTCGGACTGGGTGACGCCGACCAGGATGGCGTCGCACGGACCCTGTTGCACCGGCCACTGCGCGTCGGTGATCGATGGAGCAGATTGCGTATCGATCATCGGCTCGTGTGCCAGGTAGTTTGCGACGGCGCGCTCGGCGAGTTCGCCGACCACCAGCAGGGTAATGCGTCGTTCATCCGCGACGAGCCGCAGAGGCATACCGTTGCTCGCTTGACGTTCGGGGGCCAGCGTGTTGATCACACTCACAGCCTGTCCTCGCCTGAGCATACTCCACGCGTGACGTAATTCCCCGCACACGTGGTCGGAATTGTACCGGGCTTAGCCGAAACAAGTAGCCAAAAATCCGGAAAATTTCGACTGCTGCCAGGCCGCGATTCGTGCAATACACTCGCCCCCGTGAAGATCGCACTTGTTCAGCTCAACCCAACCGTCGCCGCCGTTGCTCACAACGTCGACAAAATGACCGCGGCGGCGAGCGACGCGATTCAGGCGGGGGCCGACCTGCTCGTGTTTCCCGAGCAGGCGATTCTGGGCTATCCCGCGAAAGATCTGTTACTGCGACGTGATGTCATCGCGGCGAACCTGAACGCCTTGAACGATTTCGCGGCCGGCCTTCCCGGAACCGTCGCCGCGATCGTCGGGTTCGCAGAGCCCAATACCGCAGCGTCCGGCCGGCCACTCAGCAATGCGGCGGCGTTCATTGCGAACGGCGTGGTCCAGACGGTCTACAGGAAGCGCCTGCTGCCGACTTACGACGTCTTCGACGAGTCGCGCTACTTCCAACCCGCCGGCCCGCAGCCGCTCATCACGCTGGGGAAGCAGCGTCTCGGCGTCTCGATCTGCGAAGACCTGCTTGCGGAGCGAATGGATGGCAAGCCGCTGTACGACGTGGACCCACTGGCCGAGCAGGTCGCCGCCGGTGCGGATCTGCTGATCAACATCTCCGCGTCGCCTTTCGTGATCGGCAAGCAGCGCTGGCGTGAGGCGCTCATGTGTTCATACGCGCGGCGACTAGGGCGCTCGATCTGCTACGTGAACCAGGTCGGCGGCAACGATGAGTTGCTGTTTGACGGTGCGAGTTGCGTGGTGAATGCAGCTGGCGAGGTGTGCGCGCGGGCCGTCTCGTTTGCCGAGGATGTGCTTGTCGTCGATCTCGAGCACCTCGATACGCCGCCGCAACACGAACATCTCGTCGGACCGGCGTGCATCCGTGCGGCGCTGGTGATGGGGCTGCGCGACTATGTGCGCAAGTGCGGATTTGAGCGGGTGGTGGTCGGTTTGTCCGGCGGCATCGACTCCGCCGTGACTGCCGCGATCGCCGCGGAAGCACTCGGAGCGGGGCAGGTTCATGGGGTCGCGATGCCCAGTCGGTTCAGCAGCGACCACAGCGTGGCTGACGCGCGGCGCCTGGCGCAGAATCTGGGTATTGCGTTTTCAATCATTCCCATCGAGCCGATGCATGCCGCGTTTGAGGCGCAGTTATGCGAGACGTTCGCCGACAGCGAGCCGGGCATCGCGGAAGAGAACATTCAGGCCCGTTGCCGCGGCGTGACGCTGATGGCGCTGTCGAACAAGTTTGGGGGGCTCGTGCTGAGCACGGGCAACAAGAGCGAACTCGCGGTCGGATACACGACGCTGTACGGCGACATGGCCGGCGGGTTGGCGCTCATCAGCGACGTTCCGAAAACGATGGTGTACGCGCTTGCCGAAGCGATCAATCGCAGCGCTGGCGCCGAGCTGATCCCGCGCAACACGATCGAGAAGCCGCCGTCGGCCGAGCTGAAGCCGGATCAGACCGACCAGGACACCCTGCCGTCGTACGACGTGCTGGATGCGATTTTGGAGCGTTACGAAGAGCGTCTGATGTCGGTCGACGAGATCGTCGCCGATGGGTTTGACCGCGCGACTGTCGAGCAGATGACGCGGCTCATCGCGCGGAGCGAGTACAAGCGTCAACAGGCCGCCCCGGGTCTCAAGATCACCAGCAAGGCCTTCGGATTCGGCCGGCGCATGCCGATTGCGGCCCAGCGCTAGCGGCGTGCGAAACAGCTAGGCCGCGTTCGCTGCCTGAAAGAACCCCTGAATGAGCGCGCCGAGCAGGCTCGTGCTGACCGTGATAATGCCGTCTTCGACGATGGCGCGGGTGGTCGGGTCGCACCCGCCGAGAAAGAGCAATCCGGTGGCGGTGAGCGCGGCGGCGCGTCGGGCGATAAGCGATCTGAACGGCTGCATGAACAACTCCCAATCGATCGAGGGCGGCATCATCGTAACCGCGGTTATGGTCCCGCCGCGGCGCAGGATCCTCTAAAAACTTTGCTGGCCGCGGTGCAACGTTCTATGCGCGCCGCTGGCCTGGGGGTGCACCGCGAGCGATATGTTATTGACAGGCAGCGGCCGCTGGCTTTTGCCAGGAAAAGGGTCAAACGTCACCGTAGCGTTAGCTATACTTAACGTGCACGCGGGAGCGTGCCGAAGTGGTTAGCTAGACCTCTGTGGTGTGCGACCCGGGAGCGATCGTTTGCTCGAACCTTTAGGCTGAACCAGGGAGGCTGACCGATTGCGATTTTCCGGCGGAGGCGCCTCGAGCGTTGGGTCGGAAACGCCGGCTGCCACCCACCTGTTAAAGGGGTTCAGCAAACTGCTCCCACCGGCATCGACGGAGGTTATCTTTCAGGCGAGCGGCGGCCCTTTCACGGGGCGCCGCTCGCTTGTTGTTTCAGCACCGTCCAGCGCTCGAGGCACGCGCGGCCGACTACCATGTGGGCCGGAGACGTTCAATGTCCGCGCCCGCAACTGATCAGTCGCGAAACACGCAGGCCCCCGCCTGGACGGCGGAGCGGCTGAGCAATCCGCACGCCGCCCCCGACAAGGCCGACCGCGTGCGGGCGATGTTCAACGCCATCGCGCCGAGCTATGAGCGCGTGAATCGCTTCGCAACGTTCGGCATGGACGCGTCGTGGCGCAGTGCGACCGTGCGCATGGCTGCGCCCCAGCCCGGCGAAATCGTCGTCGACCTCTGCTGCGGCACCGGCGACATGTTGCGAACGTTCGCCGCCCATCAGCCGCAACTCGCGCGCCTCGTTGGCGTCGACTTTGCGCGCGAAATGCTCGACCGAGGCGACTATCGCCACGTGCCGCAGGCAGTGGAGCTCATCGAAGCCGACGCCACTCAGACCACACTGCCCGACGCGGCGGCGGATGTGGTGAGCTGCGCGTTTGGCGTGCGCAATTTCCAAAGCCTGCAGGCGGGATTGAGCGAAATGCGGCGGCTGCTGCGCCCCGGCGGTCGCGCGGTGATCCTCGAGTTCGCCACGCCCCAGAACCCGGTGCTACGGTTTGGGTACAACACGTACTGCAACGTGGTGTTGCCGCGTCTCGGGCGATGGATCGGCCGTGATCGCAGCGGCGCGTACGACTACCTGCCGCGCTCGATCCAGACCTTCGAGACCCGCGCGTCGATGACGCGGCGACTTAGTGACGCCGGGTTTGACGCAGTGACGTCGCGCGGGCTCAACTTTGGCGGGGTCGTGATTTATCGCGCCGACGTCTCCTGAGTCGCCAATTCCCGCCAAGCTACACGCGCGAGGACGATGTATGCCGATCACACGCTGGCTCGGACTGCTGGGGATAGCGGTTGCCGTGCACGCGGCGCCGGAGATGCGTACGGTCGAAACCGAGCACTACATTCTGCACACGGCGCAGGGTCCCGCTGATGTACGCGAAGCGGTCTTACGCACGGACGTGCTCTACGACACGTTTCGCAGCTACTTCGGCGAGTTCGACGACCGGGCGTCAACCAAGCAGCCGATCTATATCTTCACGACGCACGCCGCCTACAGCGAGGCGACGGGCGTGCGGGAAAGCTCCGGGCTCTACAACGGTGCGGCGCTGTACGTCTCTTCCGAGCATCGTGCGGGCGAGCGCACCTGGCGCACCGTGCAGCACGAGGCGTTTCATCAGTTTGCGCACCGCGTGATTCGTGCGCGCATGCCGGTCTGGGTGAACGAGGGCCTGGCCGAATACTTCGAGCGCGGCCTATTCACCGGCGACGCATACGTGTTCGGT
This sequence comes from uncultured Planctomycetales bacterium, assembly GCA_964563855.1. Taxonomy (GTDB): domain Bacteria; phylum Planctomycetota; class Phycisphaerae; order UBA1845; family Fen-1342; genus JAFGRR01. The sequence goes on from CAZLYU010000012.1 coordinate 23,015, forward strand.
GTGGTGACGGAGGAAGAACGCCGCGAAGTGGCCCGACGAATCAACGCGCGGCAGTTCAAGCCGCTGAGCGAACTCATGTCGCTGACCAACGCCGAGTGGTGGGACGATTTGAGCGTCAACTACCGCGCCGGGCGCAACTATCAGCAGGCGTGGTCGGTCGTTTACTTCTTGCTGCACTATGACCGCGGCCGCTACGCGCAGGCGTTTCGCGACGTGCTGAGCAAGGTGGGGCGCGGCGTGGCGTGGGATAGCGCGTGGAACGCGCACTTTTCAGATCGCTCGGGCGTGCTGGATCGCGAGTACGCCGCGTTTTGGGAGCAGATGCCGCGCAATCCGGCGCAAGCGAAGGAAATCGAGGCGCTGACGCGGACGTTTTTGAACTTCGCCGCCCGCAGCGTGCTCGCCGGCGAAACGCCGCGGTCGATGGGTCGCTTGCTACGCGCGGCGCGGCGCGGCGACCTGGAGCAGCCGGACGAGCTGTGGCTGCCGCCTTCGCTCGCGATGGAGGCGGCGCAGGAGGCGAACCGTCTCGGCGACTGGGAGCTCGACATCGATGGCGACCGCGGGACGATCCGCGCGCGCACGCGTGACGGCGTGTCGGCGGTTGGCGAGTTTCGCCTGCAAAATGGCGCGATTGCGGAGGTGAGCGTCGAGACGACGGAAGGGCGCCGGCGACGCTAAGCGCTCTCGCAGCGGGCGGCCCGCTCCATGCCGGTCGTGCGACCGTCAGCCGGCCCCAGTTCATTCAGGAAGACTTGCCAGGCCGGCTTCGCGGTTCCGCGCTCATCCACGAGACCCAGTTCGCAGAAGTACGCGCTCAGTCGTTTTGCGACGTCAGGCGGCAGGTCGTCCAGCTCATCGCCAATCAGCGCGGCTTGCACGATGGCGCAGGTGGCTGCGTCGAAGTCCTGGAACGTGAACACTGACACGAAGCGGACGTTCTCCGTGGCGCGAATTTCCTCAAACAGCAACGCAAATGCGCGCTGCTGCCACGCGACGTCGGCGCCCATCTCCGCGGCGCTCGGGCAGGTCAACTCTTGAATGACGATCGGTGCGTCGCCGTACGCCGCAAGCGCGGTGCGAAATTCCTCGCGCACGCGGTTGAGCGGCGTGACGTGGAAGTCGGGCTCGATCGGTCCCCAGTTGAACGGCACAACGTCGCAGACCGCGCGCATTGCAGTGAACGTGGGCGTCTGATGGCGTACGGCGGCGCCGGTGAGCGTCACTCCGACCGCCAGGTCTGGCGCGAGCCGCCGCACGCGGTCGCGAGCGGCGGCGACGAAGTGGACATAGGCGTCGAGCTCGTCGCTGAACACATTGTCGGTGCGGGCGTCGATTTCGTTGCCCAGCCCGAGATAGAAGCCGCCATGCGCCGCCACGATCGGGACCACCTGGTCGAGCAGCATTCCAAAGCGACTAATGACTTCTGGATCGTCGAGCGGCAGGGTGAGGCCGCCGGCGCCGTCTGCAAATGGGGCCGGCACGTTGTAGGCCTCGATGTCTCCGACCGTGATGTTGACGAAGGGTTGCACACCGAGCTGTTGGAGTCCGCCGAGCGTCTCGGTGAAGGTGTCGAGCGTGTAGCGTCCGCGACTGGCTTCGAGGTCGGCCCAATCGACGTAGTAGGTAAAGCCGCTCAAGCCGCGGCGTACGGCGTTGTCGAGCAGCGCGCGCTCCGCCGAGCCCAGCGCCGGCAACGTGGCGGCGCCATAGCGCGTTGTGCCGTAGTTCGTTCCGGGCGGCAGGAGCGGGAGATTGGCGGCGGGAGTGGGCGGTGGTTCGCACGTCGGCCCGAGCCCCATCGTCATCACCCCGGCCAGCACAAACAGCGGCATGAATGTACGCATCACCCGGCTCCTGTTCAGATGCTCCGCGTCAGACTTCCTCGTGTTGTTCCGCCGCCGCGCGTCGATATTTGCTGTCGGATTGTGTACCGCGTGATTTCAATCGGAGTGGAACGCCGCGTCTGCAGAGTCGTCCGGGGTGAAAGCGGTTGCCCGAAACCACGCTAAACGCTGACAATCACGTCATGTCCACGAGCGATCGCGACACCGTTGCCGACCTGCTGCGACAAGTGACGGATGGTCCGCACCGGGAGATGGATGCGCTGGTCCCGCTGGTGTATGACGAGCTCCACCGCATCGCGGCCAACTATTTTCGCAAGGAGCGTCCGGGGCACACGTTGCAACCGACCGCGCTCGTGCATGAGGCCTATCTGCGCCTGATCGATCAGTCGCGCGTCGATTGGCGCGGCCGGACGCACTTTCTCGCCGTCTGCGCGCAATCGATGCGCCGCGTGCTGGTCGATCACGCGCGGGGCGCCGGTCGACAGAAGCGCGGCGGCGATGTCGCGCCCGTGTCGCTGCAGGTGGTGGGCGAGCCGGTGGATGTCGCGACCGCCGACGTGATCGTCATCCACGACCTGATCGAGCAACTTGCGGGTTTGGACCCACGGGCTGCGAAGGTGGTCGAGCTGCGGCTGTTTGGCGGGCTCAATGTAGACGAGGTCGCGAGCGTCCTCGACGTGTCGAAGCGCTCGATTGAGGGGGACTGGACGCACGCCAAAGCGTGGCTGCGCCAGCAACTTGCCGACCGAGGCCAGACGTGACGCGTGACGATTACGCGTCGATCAAGGCGCACTTTCTAGCCGCCGCGAATCTTCCCGAAGCGGAGCGTGAGGGTTATCTCGCCGCGCACTGTGCCAATGAGTCGCAGCGGGACGCGGTTCGCGCGCTTCTCGCGCAGCACACCGAGACCGGCGCGACGGTCTCTGCGACGCAGCCGGCGACGCGAATCTCAACCGGGCCGCCCGCGACGCCTGGCGTGAAGACGCCGGCGGGATCATCGAGCGGCCTATCCGGCGCCGACGAGCCGCAGTCGGGAGCACTGATCGCGAACCGGTTTCGCATCGTCAGCAAGCTTGGCGAAGGGGGGATGGGCGCGGTGTATCGCGCGCACGACACACTGCTCGATCAGCCGGTGGCGCTCAAGTTCCTCGCGCCGGGGCTCACACGGCACGCGGCGTTGCTCGAGCGGATGCGGAACGAAGTGCGCCTGGCGCGGGAGATCACGCACCCCAACGTGTGCCGCGTCCATGATCTCGTGGTTCACGAAGGCGTCATCCTCATCGCGATGGAGTACATCGACGGCGAGGACTTACGCTCGTTGCTGCGCCGCATTGGCGCTCTTTCGGAAGCGAAGTCGCTCGAGTTCGCCCACCAGATGTGCAGCGGGTTGGCGGCCGCGCATGCGCGCGGCGTGCTGCATCGCGATCTGAAACCGGCGAACGTGATGATCGACGGCCACGGCCAGGCGCGGCTCACCGATTTCGGCCTCGCTGCGCGCGGGCGCGTGGAGGGCGTCGAGATTCGCTCCGGAACGCCGAGCTACATGGCGCCCGAGCAACTGGCGGGAGTGGAAGTGACCGAGCGCAGTGATATCTATGCGCTTGGGCTGATGATTTACGAGATGTTCACGGGTCGGCCCGCGGTGACAGCTTCGAGCGCGCAGGATGTCGCCGCGTTTCATAAGTCGCGCACGCCAGCGCCGCCCTCAGACGCGGCGCCGCAAATCAACCCGGATATCGAACGCGTCATCATGCGGTGTATCGCCAAGTCGCCGGCGGATCGACCCGGTTCGGCGCTGGCCGTCGCGGGGGCGCTGCCCGGCGGCGACGCGCTGGCGACAGCCCGCAAAGCCGGCGTCGTGCCGTCGCCGGAGTTACTGGCGACCATCGAGCATCGGCGTGCGCTCTCCGCCCGCAGGGTCGCGTGGCTGCTGACGGGCATCGTCGCCGGATTCGTCCTGCTGCTGAGCTTCAACCCGCGTCTCAGTGAACGTTCGCCTGCGCAGCCAGCGGCGGCGCTCCGCTTCGTGGCGAACCAATTGCTGGCGGCCGGCGGGTCGACTGAGCCGCCGATGCACGCCGCCGAGGGGTTCGCGCGTGCGGGTCTGTTGCAGTTCGATCGTCCAACGCGGATTGTTCCGGAGGGTTGGCGAATTGCGACGCTGAACGACGACCTCGTCTACTGGCGCCGGGCCAACCCGGAATCACTGATTACCGCCGGGGGCGATAACCTCCGCCGCTGGGGGCGCGTCACCTTCAGCGACCCGCCCCGCGCCGGACAACGCGTGTTGTTGCACGGCGACGGGCGTCTCCTGCTGTTCGACACGTGGGCGCCTGCTGCGCCGTGGTCGGACGCGCTGCTGAAGCGCCTGGCGGAAGCGGCGCGCTGCACGCTCAGCGGCGAGGCTTACGAGACGCTCGACTTTCGGACGGCGGCGCCGGCGAATGAAGTGCGTCTTTACGACGCGGTGCGTGACGATGACCCCGCGCCGGTGTCGTTGTTGGTTGTGCTCGCCGACGAACGGCTGCAGTGTCTCGCGGCGATTGAGCCCGCAACGACGGAACACAGCAGTGGACTCGCCGCGGCCGGCCTACTCGCGAACACGCTGCAGGTCGGCCTGTGGGGCATTTTGCTGATGGCTGCGGTTCCGCTGACCATCGCACACCGCAGCCAGGGGCGCGGCGACGCGGACGGCGCCCTGCGCATCGGGATGTTCATCGCGATGATCTCGTGGATGGCGTGGTTGCTGGGCCACAAATGGACAGCCGACGTCACCCATATCGCCCCCGCGTTTCACGGGCTCATCCTCTCTCTTGGGATTGGCGCCGCCAGCTGGCTGTTTTATGCCGCGATGGAGCCGTTCCTTCGGCGTCACTGGCCGGACGCGGTGGTGGGGTGGACGCGTGTGCTACGTGGACAGTGGCGCGATCCGCTCGTGGGGCGCGAATTGCTGATCGGCGTCGCCGCCGGCGTGCTGCTGCGCGTGCTCATTCTGGTGGATGCGGCGTTGCCGGCGGGGCTCGGTTTGGATGTTCGCGAAGCGGATCCGCGGATCGACGTGCTGGAAGGACTACTCGGCGGCCGTCAGGCGTTTGGCGCGGTGGTCACGGTGCTGCTGTTGGCGGTCTACAACGCGCTGACGTTGCTGTTGGTGCTGGTGATCGGGACGGCGCTGCTGCAGCGGCGTTGGCTGGCGGCGGCCGTTGCGATTCTGGTCATCGCTGGCCTGTTCTCCCCCCGCGGCAGCCACATGGTGCTGTCGTGGATCACGATTGGGCTGGTGTGCGGATCGTTCCTGGTGTGGCTCATCATGCGGCACGGCTTGCTCGCCACGGTCGCGGCGCTGTTTGTCAACGCGTTGCTGCTCGGGGCGCACTACGCGACGATCCTCGCCGGGTGGTCGACGCAGTTGTTGCTGCAAGGCGCGCTGATCGTGCTCGGCCTCGCGGGGCTCGGGGCTTGGCTGGCGCTAAGCCGGTCGCGGGGCTACGACAATCTCATGAGAAGATAGCCGTCGCCGCACTTTTTCTTTGCGGGCTCAAGCGGCGCCCGTCGCGTTATACGGATGAGCGAGGGCGCCTCGACCACTTTGCACAGGGCGAAGTGTTGGGGCAGTGGCTCCACGGCGTGCGGAGAGCATCCGCCCAGCGCTCCGCACGCCTGCGGGGCGCCCGAGCTCACGTTTGACGCGTGTTCGTTGAGTGAGCACTCGAGACCCCCGCGCGTTCTTTCCGATTGTGATTGTGGTGCGCCGGACCGTCCGGTGTGCAATTTCTTTTGACCAGGAGATTGAGAATGTTTGATTTTGAGTCCATTCTGGCGCCGTTCATCACCCTTTTCGAGTCGCTGTTCGGCGGCATCTTTCAGCCCCTGCTCGACTTGATCAGCGGTCTGTTCCACGGCAGCTAGCGCGATTCGACTGCGGCGGAGCGGGCGCTGCGCCCGCGACGAGGTGTGACGCGCTGCCGATGCAAATCGTGCCGAGGAAGGCAATCGCGTGCATCTCCGCCCCCCCTCCACACACATCGACCTCCCGTCTCTGACCCACCGAGGGTGAAGCGGATCACGCCCGACTTGGTGTGCTCCGCTTTCGCCCTCGGAACGGGTTTGTGCTGCGCTAAGCCGGCGTGGGGCGCTGCAGCGGAAAGAGAATGACGTCGCGAATGCTCTGGCTGCCCGTCAGCAGCATTACCACGCGATCCACGCCAATCCCCAATCCGCCGGCCGGCGGCATGCCGTATTCGAGCGCCTCAACGAAGTCTTCATCCATCACGGCCATCGTCTCGTCGCCTTCGCCGCGCAACTGTTTGCTGAACGTCTCGCGCTGCACCGCGGGATCGTTCAGCTCGGTGTAGGCGTTGCCGCACTCCATGCCGTTGATGAACACCTCGAACCGCAGGGCCGTGTTCGGATCTTCGGGTGAACGTCGCGTCAGCGGGCACAGCGGCGCCGGATAGTTGATCACGAACGTCGGGTTGATCAGTTTGTCTTCGACATAGTGTTCGAACAGCTCGTTGATCACCACCGCGTCGTCGAGTTGAGCGTCGTCAAACTCGGCGCCGCGCAGCTCGCGCAGCCGGGCCCGCGCCGCTGCAACGTCACTGATCGCGAAGCCGACGTGCTCGGCGAACAGATCCGCATAGGTGCGCCGCGGCCAGGGCGTGGTGTAGTCGATCTCGCGATCGCCGAACTGGATGGTCGTCGAGCCGATCACGTCGCGCGCCGCGCCGCCGATGATCGCCTCGGTGATGTCCATCATGTCGTGGTAGTCGCCGTAAGCCTGATAGAGCTCGAGAATAGTGAACTCGGGGTTGTGTCGCGGGCTGATGCCTTCGTTGCGAAAGTTTCGCGAGAACTCGAACACACGCTCCAGTCCGCCCACCAGACACCGCTTTAGATAGAGCTCCGGCGAGATTCGCATATAGAGCTGCATGTCGAGCGTGTTGTGATGCGTCGTGAACGGCCGGGCCGCGGCCCCGCCGTATATCGGCTGCAATACCGGCGTATCGACTTCGAGGAAGCCGCGCTCCAGCAGCACGCGCCGGGCGTAGGCGATGATCTCCGCCCGGCGGATGAACACGGCCTGACTTTCGGGGTTGCTGAACAGATCGACGTAGCGCCGCCGATAGCGGGCTTCGACATCCTGAAGGCCGTGCCACTTCTCGGGCGGCGGACGCAGCGCTTTGGCGAGCAGCGCGAATTTGTCGACCCATAGCGTGAGCTCGCCGGTTTTGGTGCGGCCTAGTACGCCGCTGGCGCCGACGATGTCGCCGAGATCGAGCAGCTTTGCGATCTTGAAGCCGGGCTCTGCGACGGCCTTCTTGGACAGGCCGAACTGCACCTCCCCGCTGCGGTCGCGAATCGTCAGAAAGATGAGGTTGCCGAAGGCGCGCTGCAGCACGACCCGCCCCGCGGCGCGAAACGTGTTCTCCGGCGTCGGCTCCGGCGTGACGCCGGGTTCGAGATCCAGCCGCTCGCCCGCGGCGCGCAGGTCGGCGTTCGACGTCGCGCCGTCAAAACGGCCGCCGTACGGATCGACGCCCAACGTGCGAAGTTGGTCGAGCTTGGCGATGCGTTCTTGTCGTTGATCGCTCATGGTGGGGCATCATAGCGAGCGACGTTGGGTTCAGGGGGTTGGGGTCCAAGGTCCAAGGTCCAAGGTCCAAGGTTCAGGGTTCAGGGTTCAAGCTCCAACGTTCAGGGTTCAGTATTCGAGTCGGGAGCCGAGTTTCTGAAGC
>CAZLYU010000012.1:30609-52323 GCA_964563855.1 uncultured Planctomycetales bacterium
GGGCCTGGGTCGAGGCCGCCCGGGCCCCCGGCCCGGGCGGCCGGGCGCGCACGGTTCTTATTTCGGGTGCGCGGTCCAAGGCCCAAGGTTCACGGTTCAGGGTTCAGGATTCGCGTCGGGAGCCGTGTTTCTGACGCTCGGCCCAGAACGCACCCCGCGTCGCGAGCTGTGGACCTTGAACCTTGGACCCTGAACCTTCAACTGCGCTGGCGGTTGGCCCCTTGACCCGGACTGCGAGTCGCGTCGCGAGCTGCGGCCCTGGACCTTGAACCTTTGACCTTGGACCGCGAGGACGCCGCCTCAGCAGCCCACTCCTCCCGGCACACGCCACGCACGTCCCGTGCGCCCCAGCAAGGCGTCTGCTGCTTGCGGGCCCCAACTTCCGGCGGCGTAGTTCGGAAAGTCGGAGGGTTTGGTTTCCGCCCAATGCTGCAGAATCGGATCGACGACTTCCCAGCAGCTCTCCACGTGGTCGGCGCGCTGAAACAGCGTTGCGTCGCCGCGCATGCAGTCGTACAGCAGCGTCTCATAGCCGGTCGAAGGCGACACGCCGAAATAATCGGCGTAGCAGAAGTCGAGCGAGACGGTCTGCATACGCACTTGCGGCCCCGGCTGCTTCACGTTGAAGAACAGGCCGATGCCCTCGCGCGGCTGCAAGCGCAGGACGAGTTGATTGCCGACCTGACAGTTGTCGCCGGTCTCGAAGAGCGTCAGCGGTGGTCGCTTGAACTGCACCACGATCTCGGTCGCGCGGGCCGGCAGGCACTTGCCCGAACGCAGATAGAACGGTACGCCGATCCAGCGCCAGTTCTCGATCGCCAGCTCGAATGCGAAGTAGGTCTCGGTTGGCGAGTCATCGGGGATGTTGGCTTCGTTGCGATAGGCGACCTGTGCGGCGCCATCCGCCGTTCCGGGGCCATATTGTCCGCGCACCGCGATGCGATCCACATCGCTCGGCTTGGGTCTGACAACCGCGTCGAACAGCTTGGCCTTCTCGGTGCGCACGGCGTGCGGCGCGAGGGAGGCGGGGGCCTCCATCGCCGTCAGCGCCAGCAACTGGAACAAGTGGTTGGGGGCCATGTCGCGCAGCGCGCCCGACTGGTCGTAATACTTCGCGCGCGAACCGACGCTGACGGCTTCGGCGACCGTGATCTGCACATGATCGATGAACTGCCGATTCCAGATCGGCTCGAAGATGCCGTTTGCGAAACGCAGCAGTTCGATGTTCTGCACGGTTTCTTTGCCGAGGTAGTGATCGATGCGGTAGATCTGGTCTTCGTGCGACAAACGCGTGAGCTGCGTGTTCAGCGCCACCGCAGACGCGTGGTCGCGCCCGAACGGCTTCTCGACAATCAGACGGCGCCACCCTGCTGACTCGTCGAGCAAGCCGTGCTGCTGCAGTTGCTCGGCGATGGGTTCGAAGAACCGTGGTGGTGTCGATAGGTAGAACAGCACATTGTGCTGCGTGTTGAATTGCGCCGTCGTCTTCGCGATGTCGTCGGCGAGCGCCGCGTAGGTGGCCGTGTCGTTGAAGTCGCTGGAGCGATACTGCACGCGTTCGCCGAGCCACGCGGCGATGCGTTCATCGACGTCGGACCCGGCCAGTTTGCGTACGCCGCTGAGCAGCTTGTCGCGCAGTTCGTCGGTGGAGATGTCGCGGGTTGCGAGGCCGAGCACCGCGAAGTGATCGGGCAGGAAGCCATCGCGCCGCAGGTTGTAGAGCGCTGGGGCGAGCTTGCGTTCGGCGAGATCGCCGGTGGCGCCGAAGATCACGCACAGGCACGGCGGCGCTGGCTCGCCGTTGGGAGTGATGTTGTTCTTGGTTCGATCGGCGCGGGGCATGCGAACTCCGTGATGGCGTCGAGAACGGCTCGGCTGGCCGATGGTATCGCACCCGGCCGCACGGCGCCGTGAGCCGCACCGTTCACCATTGCTCGCGATGCGCCCGCGGGTCGCCGTTGCCGAGCACGCCCGGCCGCTCTCCCAGACTGCGTAGGCCGCGGGCGAGCTCGATCGCCATCGCACAGACGTCCGGGGCGTCGTCGTGGCGGTGTTGTGGAAACTGCAGGAATTGAGCCAGCACTTCCGCATCGATGACCGTCGGCAGGCGAAACAGGCCGCGTTCGAAGAACGGCGCCGTGCCCTCGATCCGCGCCCGCTTGTTGGCCAGCGTCTTGAGCGACGTGATCGGCATGTAGAGTCCGCGCGTGCGACTTTCTTCTTCGAGGATCTGCTGTAACGCGACTTGATACGCGACGGTTTCGATCCCGATGCGTACTGGGCGGGTTTGTTCGAACAGTTGCATAACGCGACGGACCTGCTCGACGATGCCGATGCGCTCCAGCAGCAACTGGCGTGTATGAATTACGCCGCTACGTGGATCGATGGCGCCGGTCCAGAATGCGGACCAGTCGCCGCCGGCCGATCCGGTGGCGGGATCGACCGCCATGAGGGGGATGAGGTGGGGCTGTTCCAGATCCTCGGGCTGTGTGCGTTTGAGCCAGGTTTCGTGAAAGACGCGCACTTCGTCATCGATCGGGTTGGCCATGTACTCCTGCTCAAAGGCGCGCGTGCCGACCCGCTCGCGCTCGGCGTCGAGTCGGTCGAGCGGCCAGCGCGTCGGCCACAGCGCGATGCGTCGATAGACGCCTTCCGCATCCGCCTCGGCCTCGATCGCACGGTAGACGCGATAGTCCCAGCGCGGCCAACGCTGTTTATTCGCGAGATTCGCCAGCAGCGAATCGTGATGAATGATCGACCCCAGCACGACCAGCATGCCGTGCGGCGCCAGGGCCGGCATGACGACGCGGCGCAGCCAATATTCGAGCTTGCGGCGGCCCTCGGCGGAGGCGACGAGTTCGTCCTTCTCGATGTCATCGCAGATGATGAGATCCGGCCGGTGCGGCCCGACGCGCACGCCCCGCAGCGCGGCGCCGGCGCCTTTGGCCTGTACGGTGACGCCGGTGTTGGTGGTGAGCACCGACTGCGACACGCGTGGCTTGCGGGCTCGGGTGGTCTTTTTCTGGTGTGTTGCATCCGACGCGTCGTTTGCGGCGGTCTTGGCGTTCTCCGGCGGGGCGCAGAGGTCGCCATAATGCGTGCGGATGCGCTCGTTGGTTTCCAACTCGGTGCGAATGTCGCGGAGAAACTGCGTCGCGAGGGTGCGCTCGTGGGTGATGATGAGGATGTTTTTGGCGCGCTGCTCGCAGAGCATCCAGAGTGGAAACGCGAACGCGACGCACGTGCTCTTTGCATGACCGCGCGGCGCGACCCGTGCGATCAGTCGCGCCTCGCGTCGCGTTAAGTCGGCGAAGAGCTCGGCGTGAAAACGCGCGGGTGCGTTGGTGAAGTACTCGGGTAGGTAACGCCGCGCCCACGTCAACACCCGCGGTCGCGGCACGCGTTTGGAAGCGGGTCGCTGGCTCATGCGCGAGCATAGGCGGTGTGAGGCGCGTCGCAATTGGGACCGCGGCATGTTGCTGCGATTGAGTGGCGGCTTGGTGGCGTGTGTTCGCGCGGTCGCGGTGTGAACGCCGGTGCGCGAGTGCACGATCTATTGCGGTGCGAGGTGCTCGGCGGCGGCGCGCTGCGACTCGGTGATCAATCGCTGGCACACCACGCGCAGGTCAAAGTCGCGCCACGCCAGCTCATAGCCCGCATTCGCGACTTGCTGCGCCTCGGTAAGCGGTTGGCGGAGGCGCGCTACGACGTCGGCGGGCTGGTTCACCAGGAAATAATGCTCGTCGGGACGAACGCTGTCGCCGCTGATGCGTTCGGAGAGCAGGGCGGTGCGCGAGCCGAGGACTTCGAGGACGCGAGTTTCGAAGTTGGGTTGTGCGGTGAAGTGGAGGTTGAGGAAGTAGCGGCAACTGGCGAGAAAGTCGAACATCGCGTCGCCGTAGATTCCGCCGCCGCTTTCCCAGTTGTCCGGTGTTTTGATGGGGATGTTTGCGGCGTGTAATTGGTTGATGAATTGGACTCGTCGCGGGCTTGGGGCGCCGCAGAATCCGATGTCGTAGCGGCGTTCGCGCAGGGGGCCGCCGTCGCGTTGCACGCCGCGCACGACGCCGAAGAGGGGGACCTCGATGACGCGGGGGTGCTGTCGGCTGAGCCACGCGAGGCTGTCGGCATTGTGGTGGGCGACCACGTCGAAGCTCGCGAGATTCTCGCTGAGCTGGGCGAACTTGGCTTGCGCAACGTCGTCGTTCACGCGGCCGTTGGGAAGCAGCTCGGCGTACCAGCAGACGGTCAGGCCGCGCAGGGCCGCGATCAGCTCGGGGGGCGCCCCGTCGCCTTTCATGAAGATGTGCAGGTCGGCGGTGTTGCGCGGGGTGAGTTTGCTGAGCGGCGGCACGCGGCGCCGGCGTACTTCCCCGCTGCGGCTGTTGAACGCCTGCACGCTCACGTGTTCGATCTGCTGCAAGGCGTTGAGTGCACCCCACTCGGCGGCGCTGGGGCTGGCAAAGTTGCCGACGAGATTGACGTGCAGCGTTGACACGGCGGACTCCGAGCGTAGTAGAAAGCTGCCGACGCTTCTATCGGCTGTTGGCCGGGCTGCGTCGACGTGGGGAGCATAGCCGTTCTTTAAATCTCATTTATTACGGGACCAAGGGTGCTTTGCAACCGGTTCCGACGCGGTATTGTGCAGCTATGGGTTCAGGCTGCGGTCAGTCCGCGGAGCGGTATTTGACCGTTTTTGGGAACGAAGCAAAGCAAAACTGAGGAAGAGGGAAGAAGGCTATGCAACGGGTAATGAATCTTGGCGTGTGCGCGCTCGTGGCCGCGTTGGCGGCGCCGATGGCGTCGGCTGGCCTCAGCGGCACGGTGAATGCGACGCTTGACGACGTGTTCGGTCGCAACATCAAGGTGTCGGGCGGCGGCCGCACGAACACCAATGTCCGCGTCGGCATCGCGACCTTCAACAAGAACAGCAGCACCGATGACGGCGATCGGCTCGGTGACACCTACGTCGGCTTCTGCGTCGACCTCGAAGATGCGATTCAGACTGGCAACACCTACGACTGGAACGTGGTCAACCCCGACGAGGTTCCCGAGACGCCTTACGGTCCGATCGGCTCGGCAAAGGCCAATCGTCTGTCGAAGCTGTGGGGCAATTTCTACAGCGAGCTCGCGACCGGCAACAACGGCGATCGCAAGAACAAGTCGGCCGCGTTCCAGCTCGCGGTGTGGGAAATCGTTTACGAGTCGGAGCTCACGGCTTCGTCAGCCTACGACGTGACGAGCGGCTACACGGCCGGCACGACCGGCCTCGACAGCGGCTTCCAGGCGAACAACGCCAGCAACGCGGTCGCTGACATTGCGAACAACTGGCTCCGTAGCCTGGACAGCAAGTCGGGCGGCGTCCAGCTCGCGGGTCTGACCAGCGATACGCAGGACTTCATCACCAATTTTCCGATTCCCGAGCCGAGCGCGATTCTGCTGGGGCTGATCGGCTTCGCCGCCATCGCGCGTCGTCGCTAGGAACCGCTTCGAAGCGTGCTTGGCCGAGCTTTCCGGCCCGTCGCCGACAATAAATGAATGTCCGAAAGGCGCCTTCTCTCGAGGGCGTCTTTCTTTATGTCTCTTCCTGATCGGACGGTGGGGGCTTATCCGACGCGCTCGAAGAACCGCCGGCTCATAAACGGGGCCGTTGCGTACGCGACCCGACGGGTTCGTCGGGCGTGGGGGTCTGAGCGACGGTGCAGCGTTCGAGTCGGGGCGTTGGGGCGCCTAGGCTGCGGTTGACGTCGCCTGTGTCGGTGCGGCGCTCGAGCAACCTACTGATACGGGAAGAAGCACATGAAACGTTCCTTGTTGCGGCTTGGAATTTTGACGGTCGTCGCTGGCGCCTGGGCTGCTCCGGCGGCGTTGGCCGGCCTCACGGGCACTGTGACCAGCAAGCTCGAAGGCATTCGCGGCCATGCGATTCGCATCTCGGGCGCCGGCCAGGAGAACATCAACGTCCGAGTTGGCACGGCGACGTTCTCGAAGCTGTCGGCCACGGGTGATGGTGAGTACCTCGCGAGCAGCTATGACGGTTATTGCGTCGACCTCGAAGACAGCATCAGCACGGGCAGCACCCACACGTGGACGGTCACCGAGCCGGCGACGCTGCCTGGCGTTCCGGACGGTGATTACGGCCCGATGAGCGCCTTGCAGGCTGACCGACTGGCGCGCCTCTGGTCGAACTACTACAGCGAAATCGGCTCGAGCAAGGACAAGTCCTCCGCCTTTCAGCTCGCGGTGTGGGAGATCGTGTACCAGCGCGGCGCGGACAAGAACGGACCGGCGGATTCGGGCGACTATGACGTGACGAACGGCTACGTCGCGGCGACGTTGGGCGGCGTGAGCGAAGGTTTTCAGGCGCACAACGCGAAGGCCAGTGTGGTGGACTTCGCCAACACGTGGCTGCGAAGTCTGGACAGCAAGTCGGCGAGCGTCGATCTGATGGGCCTGACGTCGACCACGCAGGACTTCATCACGACCTTCGCGATTCCTTCGCCGACGGCCAGCGCGCTGGGCCTGGTTGGGGTTGGTTTCGTTGCGATGCGCCGTCGCTTCCTGGCGTAGGCGCGTACGGCAAGTCGTCAAGTTTCACGACGTGAGCGGGCAAGCGCGACGGAGCGCGTTTGCCCGCTGAACGTGCGCCGGCCGGTCGCGTGCAGCGGCGCTCGCATAAACTCCGTGATATGCAAACGGACACTTCCGCTGTGGTTGATGACGCGTTGCGCTACGAGCGTCAGCGCCGGCTGTCGGCAATTGGCGCGGCCGGCCAGCAGCGCCTCGGGGCGTCCCGGGTCGTCATCGTGGGCTGCGGCGGTCTGGGGACACTGGTGGCGGAGAGCCTGGTGCGGGCTGGCGTCGGGTTCACGCGGCTGATTGATCGCGACTTTGTCGACCGCAGCAATCTCCACCGACAACTGCTCTTTGATGAACGCGACGCGGATGACGGCGCTCCGAAAGCGGTGGCGGCCGCGCGGCGTTTGCGGGCGATCAACAGCAGTGTCGCCGTTGATCCGCAGATTGCGGACTTTGCCGCGCCGCTCGCGTTGGAACTGTGCCGCGACGCCGACCTGCTTATCGACGCCACCGACAATTTCGAGGCGCGATATCTGCTGAATGACGTGGCTTGCAAGCTGGGGCGTCCGTGGGTGTATGGCGCGGCGGTTGGGGTCGAAGGCCGCGCGGCGGTGTTTGGCGCTGGCGGGGCCTGTTTGCGATGCGTCTTTCCCGATCCGCCGGCGTCGCATCTGGCGGAGACGTGCGAGACGGCGGGGGTTTTGGGGCCGGCGGTGCACATCGCGGCGAGCTGGCAAGCGGCGCTGGCGATTCGGCTGCTCTGTGATGGTCCGGAAAGCGTGCCGCGCCGCATGCTGACTTTTGATGCGTGGCGGACTGAGCAGCGCAGCGTCAGCTTGTCTGACGCCTTCGACCCGGGTTGCGTGTGTTGCGGCGAGCGCAACTTCGAGTTTTTGGAGGGCGCCCGGCGGCGCGGGGCGACGGTGCTCTGCGGCCGCAATGCGGTGCAACTGGCGCCGCTCACGGAGGCGCCGGTTGATCTCTCGGCGGCGGCGGCGCGGTTTGGGGCCGACGCGCTGCTCGCTCAAAACGCGTATTTGGTGCGGGCGCGGTGGGGCGCGGTGGAGATCACGCTGTTCGCTGACGGTCGCGCGATCGTGTCGGGGGTGGATGACGAGACGGCGGCTCGGGCGGCGTATGCGCGTTATGTGGGGGCCTAGCCCTCATCCTGGCTCAGCCCGCCGCTCCTGGGCCCGGCCCCGTGGCGTACCAAACGGTGCTCCGGCTCAGAATGCGCGGGGCCCAAAACGCGGCTGGCAACTAAAGCCCCCTACCGGCTGAACCGACCCGATAAGCACGTAGTCGTGTGACCGGCCCGCATTTGTATGCCACGGTCAGATTGTGCGCAGTTTTCGCCGGAGGTCGCCCATGCGCCCGTTGCCGCGCTTCTCGCTCTCGAGTCATCGCGTTATCACGCTCGCTTTCGCTGGGTTGCTGTTGGCGGGGCTGACCGGCTGTCCGGCCAACAGTCCGATCGCGAGCACGTTCGTCGATCCGTTCGTTGAAGAGTTGATTCAGGCGCGGACGTTCATCGACGGACAGGCGGTTACGACGGCGGTCTATCTCGACGCGGGTGATGGTCTGGGGCGGCGGCCGTTTGGCATTGACTTCAATGACGACGGCAAGATTGATCCGGTGGTGGGCTATGGGGGCGATCAGGCGGTCATTCAGATTCTGCTCAGTCAGCAGGAGAAGGGGGTGGTCGACTACTTCAGCCTGACGCTGGACAGCAAGCGCGACATGGAGAATCTCGCGGACGTTGCGGTCGGCGACATCGACGGTGACGGCCGGCTGGACATCGTGGCGGGGGCGAACGAAGCGATCTGGTATTTCCGTCAGCCGGAGCAAGGGCCGTATTACCTACGCGGCTGGGGCAACCCGGATGAGACCGACGCGCTACGTGAGCGGATCGAATCGAGCGCGTTCGCCGTCGACGAAGAGAACATTGAAGCGCTGATCAAGGCGGCGCTGGGCGCGAGCATTCGCCTGGAAGACTACGTCGTCAAAATCACCACGATCTACACCGACGTCGAAATCGGCGACTTTGACAACGACGGCTGGCAGGACATTGCCGGGTCGCGTTTCTTTCAGATTGATCTCGAGCCGCGGCCGGAAGTGCCGGTCGAGCCGATTTCGATCGTTGACGGCGACGTACTCGTGTTTTTGAACCCGGGCGCGGCGACCGACGGTCGGGAGTGGTCGGGTGTGAGCGTGGGGGCGCATGAACGTCAGTTGCGGCTTGACCGCGACGGCGCTGCGGGTCTGTTCGCGTACGACCTCGACGGCGACGGCGATCTCGATCTCGTGTCGGCGGCTCGCACCGACAACAACGTGCAACTCGCATGGTTTGAAAACCCGCTGAACGGCGGGAGTCGACTGTCGCCGGAAGTTCCGTGGCGGCAGTGGCGGGTGGGTAGTGTTCGCGATGCGTGGGCGATGGATGTGGCGGACGTGACCGGCGACGGTCGGCCCGACATCGTCGCGAGCGGTGCGGCACAGATGCAGATCATGCTCTTCGTGCAGCCGCCGAGCGGCCCGCGGCGCGAGTTTGACTGGAGCACGTACCCGATCGTGACGTTCGAGAATTATGAGCCGCGCGACGTGCAGATCTTCGACTTTGACGAAGACGGCGTTCGCGAGGTGGTTTGCGGCGCCACCGGTGGAGCGCTGCGCTACTTCGAACCGGGACCCGACCCGACGCAGCCGTGGACGCCGCTGGCGATCACGACGTTCGACCCGCCTGGTGATGTAGGGTTGTTGGGCTATGGCGACCTCGACGCTGACGGCGACATCGACCTGGTGGCGGTGTTGAACTCGGAAGTGGACAACGAGTCGCGCGTGATGTGGGTCGAGAACGGATTGCGGTAGGGGGCGTGACGACCTTGTTGATGGGGCGGCGGAAGCGGTAGCGAGCGCCGCCGCCGGGGGTCAATCGAACACGACGGTCTTGTTCTGGCTGACGAGGATGCGGTCGGCGACGTGAGCGCGTACGGCCCGGGCGAGCACGATGCGCTCGAGGTCGCGCCCTTTGCGGATCAGATCCTGGACAGTGTCGCGGTGGCTGGTGGGCGTCGTGTCTTGCGCGATGATCGGTCCCGCGTCGAGTTCGTCGGTCACGTAATGGCTGGTCGCACCGATCATCTTCACGCCGCGGTCATACGCCTGCTGATACGGTGAGCCGCCGGCGAACGCGGGCAGGAAGCTGTGATGGATATTGATGATCCGTTGCGGCCACTGCGCGACAAACGTCGGTGAGAGCACCTGCATGTATCGCGCGAGCACGACAAAGTCGACGTTCGCGTCGGCCAGCAGCGTTTGCACCTCGGCCTCTTGCGCTGCGCGTGTTGCGCTGGTCACCGGTCGCGACTGAAAGCGCACGCCGGCAGCTTCGGCGGCTGAGCGCAGCACATCGTGATTGCTGATGATGAGCGGTAGGTCGACGTCGAGTTCGTCCGCCTGCCAGCGAAACAGCAGGTCGCTCAAGCAGTGGCCGGCTTTGCTCACCAGCACCGCCATGCGTTTGCGCGGCGTGGGCCAGGCGACGCGCCAGCGCATGTGATAGCGTTGTGCGAGGGGCGTCCAGGCGGAAGCGAAGGTGTCGGCGGTGAGGCCGAAGCCGCGCGTGTCGATCGCGACGCGCATGAAGAACTCGTTGTGGTCGAGATCGGTGTGCTGATCGCTGTCGAGCAGGTTGCCGTCATGCTCGGTGACGAAGGCCGCCACCGCGGCGACGATGCCGCGCGCGTCTGGGCAGGCGATGAGGAGGCGGATGGCGGTGTTTGACATGCCGGGACGTTAGCGGGAAGCGTGGGGCGATGGGAGGCGCTGACGCCGAACGCGATCGCAGCACCGAGACGCGGGGCAATTGCGAGTGCGGCCCCGCGGTCAGGTCAGATACTGGTTGAGGATGTTCTCGAGCATCTCCTGGCGCCCGCTGACGACCTCGGGTTCGCCGTGAGCGAGCGTGTATCGTTCGAGTTCAGCGAAGCCGACGCGGCCGTTTTCGATCTGCTGACCGAGCTCGCCGTCCCAGCCGCTGTAGCGCTGCTGGCGGAATTGTTCGAGCGGGCCGTCGTCGAGCAAGCGTTGGGCGATTTTCAGGCCACGGGCGAAGGCGTCCATGGCGCCGATGTGGGCGTGAAAGAGGTCGACCGGGTCGATCGATTGGCGGCGCACTTTGGCGTCGAAGTTTAGTCCGCCGGTGGTGAAGCCGCCGCCGCCCAGGATGGTGTACATGGCGAGGGTGGTTTCGTAGAGATTGGTGGGGAACTGGTCGGTATCCCAGCCGAGCAGCAGGTCGCCGCGGTTGGCGTCGACACTGCCCAGCAGGTGGTTGTCGACGGCGTATTGCAGTTCGTGCATGAAACTGTGGCCGGCGAGTGTGGCGTGGTTCGCCTCGATGTTCAGCTTGAAGTGTTCGAGCAGGCCGTGGGTGTGTAGGAAGGCGTGGCACCCGGCGGCGTCGAAGTCGTATTGGTGCTTGGTGGGCTCTTTGGGTTTGGGCTCGATGTAGAGCGCGCCCGCGAAGCCGATCTTCTGTTTGTGTTCGGCGGCCATGTGCAGGAAGCGGGCCATGTGGTCGAGCTCGCGCTGCATGTTTGTGTTGAGCAGGGTGTCGTAGCCTTCGCGTCCGCCCCAGAAGACGTAGCCCGCACCGCCGAGTTCGTGCGTGATTTCCATGGCTTTCTTCACCTGGCTGGCGGCGTAAGCGAAGACGGCGGGGGACGGGTTGGTCGCGGCGCCGGCCATGAAGCGGCGGTGGGAGAATGCGTTGGTGGTGCCCCAGAGCAGCTTGACGCCGGTGTCGGCCTGGAGCTGTTTTGCGCGGGCGACGATGTGATCGAGCCGCTGGTTCGTTTCAGCGAGACTGTCGGCCTCGGGCGCGATGTCGCGATCATGAAAACACCAGAAGCCGACACCGAGCTTGGTGAAGAACTCGAAGGCGGCTTCGAGCGTTTGCTCGGCGATCTGCATCGGGCTGTCGCCGCGGTGGTAGTTGCGCAGGATGGTTCCTGGGCCGAACGGGTCGGCGCCGGCGCCCTTGAAGGTGTGCCAATAGCAGACGGCGAAGCGTAGATGCTCGGCCATGGTCTTGTCGCCGACGCGCTCGTCAGCGTGGTAATGCTTGAAAGCGAGCGGGTTGCGGCTGTCGGGGCCTTCGAACCGGATCGGCGCAATGTCGGGGAAGTAGGTGTTCATGGGGCGTCCGCTGTGGTCGTCGGCGCTGGCTCGGTTTCCGCGTCATCGGCGGTCGGGTCAGCGTTTTTGAAGAGGGTCCACTCGTCGAGCACATTGCCGTGCAGATCGATCTGCTGGTAGCGCAACACACGGCTGGTGGCGGTTGCGTAGCCGAAGCTGTGCACGTCATCATTGATGGCGAGCAGATATTCGGGGGCTTGTTGTTCGCGTTCGTACAGAACATGCCCGCCGGCGCCGTTGATGACGTAGCGCACTGGTGAGGCGTCGACGATGGTTGGCGGTGGTGCGAGGTGCTGATAGTTGTGGTCGTGTCCGGCGAAGACCACGTCGACGCCGGTCTGCTCGAAGATGGGCACGAGCGTTCGTTTGATTGAGACGTTGTCTTGGTATTTTCCGGCGGTGTAGGGCGGGCGGTGCAGTAGTACGAAGCGCCAGATCGGCCCCGGCGCGCTGAGGACGTCGCGAAGCCAAGGGGCTTGCACGTCGGCCATTTCCTGCTCACTAACTTCGGTGTTCAGCGCCGCGATGCGCACGGGGCCATAATCGAGCCAGTAGTTGTCTTCGGCAGGGGCGCTGGGGGGGCCGTTCTCGGGCAGCACGAAGATGTCGCGATAGGTGTCGACCGCGGGGAGGTCGTGATTGCCGATGCAGGGGAAGAGCGGAATGGTCTCGATGAGGTTGCGGTAGGGCCCGAAGAAGCGGTTTTTGTAGAGATGTCGCTCGCCGTCGGGGTAGACCACGTCGCCGGTGTGGAGGATGAAGTCGAGCTTGCGGCTCTCATCGAGAAAGATGTCGAGCATCTGCTGAGCCAGCAGGTACTGTTCGCGGTGCGCCTTACCGCTGTCGCCGAACACGATGAAGCTGCAGGGACGATCGGCCGGGAGGTTGGTGAAAAACCGACTGCGTACAAGTGTGCGCCGTCCGATCGTGAGCAGATAGTCGTATTCGCGTCCCGGCTCCAGCCCGGAGATCTCGGCTTGGCCGCGGCGACCGTCGAAGTTGATCGGTACGGTCTCGAAGCGCTGGCCGTCGATGCTGACCGCGAGTTCGACGGCGGCGGGTCGCGAGGTCCACCACGAGAGCACGGCGCTGGTCTCGGTGGTGTTCTGCACGAACGGGCCCTCTTCGACCCAGATGGGCAGCACCCAGGCCGCGTACCAGGGAAACGTGACCGTTGCTGCGGTCAGTGCGACGACCGCGACGGCGCTTTTGCCAAGGTGCGCCGACCCCGCGGCGCGGGGGGGCGTTGGCGCGGCTTGTGAAACACTGACGGGGACGTCGCTCATGTTCGTACTCAACTCGTCATACGCTGTGTTGCGCGGGCTGTGGTCTGCGTTACTTTCGTCCGCGAAACACCGCCTAGTCGGTTGCCTGGTTCTGTTCACGCCAGGTGCGAAACGCTCGCACGGCCGCCTGTCTGGTTTCGTTGTCGACGAAGCCTGCCTCGCGGTAGCGCTCTTCGCCGAACGTTACGAAGCCGAAGTCGGCCGGGTCGCGGTCGTGCAGGTTCAACAGCGCAAGCAAGGCGGCGTCGCCGACCGTCTGGGTCACGGTGACCGCGGTCGTCTGGTCGGCATCGTTTGAATCGGAACGCGAGACGACGCGCGCGATGAGCACATGCTCGCTGGGCAGCAGCTCCTCGAGCAGTGCGGTCGATTTACCGTCATCCGCCGCGCCGAGCGCGGTGATCAGCGTGTTTAGCTGTAGATAGCGCCGGGGCCCGCTACGGGCGCGCTCGATCGCGATCAGCGCGCGCAGCACGGGAGCCGCGGGGGCATATGCGGCGTTGGCGAAGACCGCGACCATGCGATTGGCCTGATCGGCGAAGACGACGCCGTAGATGACGCGCTCGTCGGGCTGCAGCGCCTGGGGGTCGGCCAGTAATGCGAATCGCCACTGCAAGACTCGCAGGAGGTTACGCGCGGTGACTTCGTCACTGAGCTCGACGGCGGCGTCGAGCGCGGCGTTGACGACATCCATGTCTGAGTCGTTGACGAGCGCTGCGAGCAGCACGCCGGCGGGGCCGTCGCTGGTGCGTTCGATCCGCGCGAGCGCGTCGCGTCGCACGGTGGGATCATCGGCGAACACCTCGCGCAGCAGTGCTGGACGTCTCAGGCGGAAGTCGTCGAGCAGTGCTTGATCGGGTTCGGGCAGCGTTGATCGCAAAATCTCGATGCGCAGGTCGGCGATCAGGGCCGTGATCAGCGCAGCCACGCGGCGTTGCTCGACGGGCGGACGTTCGGTGAGCGGGCCGATGGCGTCTAGCAGTGGTTTCGTGAGGCGTCGGATCAGCTCGGCCTCGGCCGCGCCGCGTGGGTCTCGATCTTGGGCGACGCGGTCGACCAATTCGCGCAGGCGACCTGATTCACTGTCGGCTTCCGCCGCGAGCGCGGGCGTCGCCGCGATGTTGGCGGCGCACAGCATGCCGCCGAGGAGGACCGCGATCGTGTTCGCGCGGTTCATGCGTCGCGTCTCAGCTTGCTGGCGAGCGCGGCGACCACGTTCTCGGGCACGAGGCGTTGAATCGGGGCCTGATTTTCGCCGCCGAGCTCGAAAATCTGTCGGATGTAGGTGCTGGAGGTGAGCACGTATTCGTCGCTGGTGAGGAGGAAGATGGTCTCGATGCCGCCGATGAGGCGATTGACGTTGGCTTGGCGCAGTTCGTGGCTGAGATCGTTGACGTCGCGAATGCCGCGGATGACGACGCCGCCGCCCACTTCGCGCACGAAGTCGATCGTGAGGCTGTGATAGATTTTGACGCGTACGTTGGGTAGTGCTGCGAGGTGCGGCTGGATGAGGGCGAGGCGCTCTTCGAGTGTGAAGAGCTGGGCTTTGCCGGGATTTTGGCCGATACCCACGACCACTTCGTGGAACAGGTCCACGGCGCGGCGCAGGAGGTCGAGATGTCCGAAAGTGACCGGGTCGAACGATCCGGGATAAACCGCGGTTACCGCGTTCGCGGGCAGCGTCATGCGAGCTCAACTCCTCATGCGACAACGGCATGCTAACGCGGCGACGATCCGCCCGAAACGTCAGTCGGCGGCGAGGTTGGCAGTGCAGCCCGCTGCAGGGGCGTGTAGACCGCTCCATCCGCGGTGAGCCGGCTCTCGAACAGGATCAGCTCGCGTACGGCGAAGGGCGTGGTCGCTGCTTCCGGCATGTCCTGCAGGATCTCGCTTCGTCGGCGTCGGCCGTGGTCGCCGCGAGCGCGAGCCACGGTCAGGTGGGGCGTGAACGGTCGCGGGTCGGGCGGGGCGCCGATGGTTGCGAGTGAGAGCGACAGGGCGTCGGCCAGTCGCGTGAGTACGCGATGTGGGTCGTGCACGGCGCGGTAGAGCACGCGCGGGGTACGCGTATTCGGAAAGGCGCCCCAGCCGGCGAGACTGACGTCGGCGGCCGGGATGCGCTCAGCGGCTGCGGCTAGTGCGTTTTCGACGACTCGCGATTGTGCAGCGTCGACATCGCCGAGAAAGCGGAGCGTGAGGTGAAGCTGTCCGGGACGGAAGCAGCGCACGTCTGGATCGTCACGGTAAGCAGCGACGTGGTCGTCGAGTTCGCTGACGATCGCCGCGGTCGGTTCGATGGCGATGAAGAGCCGCTTCGTCATCTTGGCGATGGCGCCTAGGTTGCGGCGGCGACTCTGCGCAGCAGATCGTGGATGTCTTCCGCGGCGAGCTTGGAAACGAGCGTCGTGCGGTATGACTCGATGGTCTTGGGACTCAGGTCGAGTGCGGCGGCGACGGTTTGCAAACTCTCGCCGGCGACGAGGCGGTCGAGCACGTCGCGCTCGCGGGCGTTGAGTGCGTCGAGTCGGCTGCGTGTTTCGGCGACCTCGGCTTCGGTATCGCGCTGCTCCTGGTCGCGATCGAGCGCTTCGTGGATCCGCTCGAGGAGTGTCCGGCTGTTGACCGGCTTGTTGACCACATCGACGGCGCCGGCTTCGAGAGCCGCGCGACACGGCGCCGAGCCGACGTCTTCGCAGAGCACGATCACCGGCAACCGGCAAGGTCCGCGCCGCAGTCCCGACTGAATCGCCGTCACTTCTTCGGCGGGCAGCCCAAGATCAATTAGGACGCAGCCGCGGGTCTGCTGGTCGCACGCGGCGAGGAACGGCGCCGCTGCGTCGAAGAAACGCACATCGAACCCGGCCTCGCGGACGAGTTCGCCAATGACGTCGCGAACACGAACGTCGGGCTCGATGACAAAGACGACGACCGGGCTGAGTGTCATGGATGCGCCCTGTGCTCCCCGCTGCGGCCCGCAACGGGTTCGGGTCCAACGCCGAGGCGTCGGAACGGCTCGACGACCGAGCATAACGGATGGGCGGATTAGCCGCGATCAGCCGCGGCCGGCTTACTTGGCCTTGCCCTGGGCGGCGACGGCGCTCATGGCCGCCTGAATCTTCTCCTGATCGCCGAGATAGAAGTGCTTGAGGGGCTTCAGATCGGCGTCAAGCTCGTAGACCAGCGGCACGCCGGTTGGGATGTTCAGCCCGACGATCTCGGCTTCGCTGATGTTGTCGAGGTATTTCACGAGGGCCCGCAGGCTGTTGCCGTGCGCGGCGATGATGACCCGTCGGCCGTCTTTGATGAGCGGGGCGATCGTATCGGTCCAGAGGGGCAAGAATCGCTCGACGGTGTCTTTGAGACACTCGGTGACGGGCAACTGGTCGCGGCTGATGTCGGCGTAACGGCGATCGTGGCCGGGGTAGCGCTCGTCGCTGGGCTCGAGTTCGGGGGGCGGGGTGTCGTAGCTGCGGCGCCAGATCTTCACCTGCTCGTCGCCGTATTTGGCTGCGGTTTCGGCCTTGTTGAGCCCCTGGAGGGCGCCGTAGTGGCGTTCGTTGAGGCGCCAATCGCGGATGACGGGGAGCCACATGCGGTCCATCTCGTCGAGCGCGATCCAGAGGGTGCGGATGGCGCGTTTGAGGACGGAGGTGTAGGCGACGTCGAAGTCGTAGCCGCCTTCGCGGAGCAAGCGGCCGGCTTCGCGGGCTTCGGCGCGGCCCTGGTCGGTAAGGTCCACGTCGGTCCAACCGGTGAAGAGATTGGCCTTATTCCATTCGCTCTCTCCATGTCGGACGAGGACGAGCTTGTGCATGCCTGAGGCTCCATCGGAGTGATGTTTATGGGCTTTCAGAGCGCAACGTAGAGCGCCAGCGCTGCGCGGGGCAAGCGTCGGGGGGTGGAATGCGTTGACCGAAAACTCGTCGTTTGCGGGCCGGCGGTCGGAATTGAAGAGTTCTGTTTGGAGCGACCCGCGCCCCGTCTGCGTGCAGACCGGGTGTGGGCTATTGCGCGCGGGGACGACGTTGGTTTGACCGGCGTCGATGAGGACCCTCCGCGCGAAGACGGGGTCTGGACACCCGGGGAGTTCCGGGTTGCGGCCAGCGACCGCGCGGCAGTTGATCGAAAGGTGGTTATCGGGATGCCTCAGCTTGTAATGATTGAGCGATTGACCTGGAAGCCTAATATAGGACGGCTCCCGAGATCCTCCATGTTGCTGGTGTGCATCCTGACTTTCGCGCTTGGCGGTTGCCCCGAGGGCGGCGATACGGCGACCTTCAATGCCGGGGGTCCGCGCGCTGCCGACGGTACGCCGCTCGGCGACTTTGCGTACGCGCCGAATACGCCGGGGGCGCCTGCCGGGGGGCGGTCGCCGCTGCCGGGGCTGGGAGACTTCCCGAGCGTCGACGGGAGCGGCCTGCCGGGCTTTTATGTTGGCGGCCCGGGCGGAGAGGACGTTGGGGGTGTCCCGGATGCGCCTGGGACGCCTGTCGAGGCGCCGCCCGCTCCTGCTCCTGAGCCGGGACCGACGGCTCCGGGCGATGGGGGGGACGCGACTCCGGCCGCCGACGAGCCGGTGACTGAGGTCCCGCCAGGGTCCGAGCCGACGCCGACGCCGGAACCGGCTCCGATTCCGGAACCTGAGCCCGCTCCTGCACCCCAACCCGCGCCGGAGACGCAGCCGCCGGTTGAAGAGCCGCCTCCACCGCCGCCGGAGCCTGAGCCGACGGTTCAGCTTTGGGCCGGCGATGTGACGATCGTTTACCCGGCCGGAATCGGGTGGCGGGAGCGCTGGCAAAGAGACGCGGCGACGTTGATGCGGAGCTATCTGTCGGCCGCGCTTCCCGGGCAGCAGGTCGCACTGAGCACGAGCCCTGTCGCCGGAACGTACAACATCGGCGTGGGGCAGCCGGGCTGGGTGAACGCGGATGTGTTGGCCGGTCTGGATCTGGCGACGCTCGGTCGCGACGGATTCACGATTCACCCGATCTCAGACGAATCGTGCGTGATCCTCGGAACTCATCCGTACGGCGTGGAGTTCGGCGTCTATCACTACCTCGAACAACTGGTCGGCGTGCACTGGCTCTACCCCGGGCCGGATGGCGAGGACGTTCCGCTGCTCAGCGACTTTCCGACGCCGATCGAGACCATCCGCGAAGTTCCGGCGTTCAAGACGCGTCATCTGACCGAGTTCACGGGTCGCCCCGATTTGCAGTTCTGGGCGCGTTGCAACCGCATGGAGCAAGTCACGCGCTCTGAGCACGGGATGTATTGGCATTTCCCGCCCAGCAAGTACGCGGCGACTCATCCCGAGTTTTACGCCATTGCTCCGCCGGCAAGTGACAGTCAGCTTGATTGGCAGCTCAATTTCGCCGCTGCGGGGCTCGTTGATGCAGCAGTTGACGAGATGCTGTACTGGTTTTCGTCGCGCGGTATGTCGACGGTGTCGCTGGGGATTAACGACAGTAAGAAGTTTGAACCCGCCCAGTTGTCGACCGAGTTGAACTTTTTGGGTCAGCAGCAGGTTTCAAACCATTACTACCCGTGGGTGAATGATGTCGTGAACGCGACGCTCGCGCAGTTGGCGATGACGGACGACCCCAATCGGTACTCGTTCTCGATACTGGCTTACAACAACGCCGCCGAGCCGCCGACCGACCCGACGTTCCGTTTGCACCCCCAAGTCACGTGCTGGGTGCTCTACGACATCAATTTCTGGGCTGAAGAAGCCGGGCGAGATCATCTGCAGCAGTGGACGGTGCGCTGGCTCAATCGCGCCGCGCGGGTGGGTTGGTCTGACTATCAGTGGGGCAGTCCGTTTTGTGCGCCGCGTCTTTATCCTGAGATGACCGCTGAGGCATTGCGGTGGGCGTACAGTCAAGGCGTCGAGGAATACAAGACTGAGTTTTACCCCATGTGGGGAGAAGGTCCGAAGGGTTGGGTTCTGCTCCAATTGCTATGGGATCCTCAGGCGGATCCGGATGCCTTGATGGCGGAGTGGTGTGAACGTGCGGTGGGCCCCGCAGCGGCCGAAGACCTGCTCGCGTATTACGCGTTCTGGGAGTCGTTCTGGACGCAGGCCGTGGTGGGTGGTTCGTGGTGGAAGGGCGATAGCGGCCACTACGTTTCGCATGTTTTGCCCGGCTATCTGGATCATTTGTCCGACGACGATGTCGCTACGTTGCGCGTGCTGATGGATGGTGTGGTCGCGAAGGCCGACACGCCGGTGCGACAGCGCCGCGCCGCGATGCTCGCGCGGTTTTGGGATTACTACGAAGCGACGGCGCTGGCCTATCGCGCGAAGTTCGCCTACGAGGTCTATCCAACCGGTTCTGAGGCGGAGGCGTTGCTCGCACTCGATGACGCCGTGTCGCGCCTCGTGTACGCGGAAGAGCGGCACGTCATCCTTGCCGAGCTGGCCGCCGACCCGGCGACGGCGCACTTCGTCGATCTCGACGACGGCTTTATGCAGTGGTTGCGCGGCGACGACTGGGGCGTCGAAAACTTCTGGCGACTTTACGACTGGGCGCTGCAGAGCCAGGCGGTGGTCGACGCCATCGAGGCGCTCCAAACGCACCCCGGCTCGCGGGTCGCCTACGAAGCGCAGAAGATGTTTACGCTGCTGCAGGCGGCCTCCCCTGGTACGCTCGTGTCGATCGACGAATCGTTCGAGGTTGACGGGACGTGGTTCGAGTATCGCCCCGGCGGCACGCAGATCGATGTGGTGACCGCGCCTGTCTTGAGCGGCTCGCGAGCGATGCGGTTCTTCGGCGTCTCGTCGGCCAATGAGGCGTGCGAAGTCGGGCAGACGCTGTATCTCCCGCCGGGCAACTACATCCTTGTCGCCAATGCGCAGGCCAGTGCGCCGTTGGGTCCGAACGATGAAGCCCTGCTCAAGTTCTTCGTCGACGACGTGCGCTACGCGCGTTGGTTCAAGCCGGCCGTCGGCGCCTGGACGGAGACGGTTTACCCATTCACGATCGCCGATCACGGACAGACTTCATCGGAGGTGGCCATCGTCGTGGGCAGTCGAACGACGGCGGCAGCGATCTACTTTGATGACGTCGGGCTCTATCGATTGTTTGACTAAGCTGTGATTGACGGCGCGTGCGGCCCACAGCCCGCGCGCCGTTCTCACGCGACGTGACGCTTCAGCCAAATGTCACGTATTCGCCAACGGAGCGAACTCGGGAAAGTAGCTATCCATGCCGGCGATCGACGTCGGCGGAATGTAATCGCACGTCGCCTCGAACCGTCGCCATAGGTCAGCGATGCGCGGGTTGCTGTGCGCCGCCTCGATCGCTGCGGCCGACTTCCATTCGAATACCTCGATGACCGCGCCATCGGCCGCAACCATCACGATCGGCCGGCGGTCGGTCACCAACCCCTCCGTGGCGAGAATGCCGTAGTGATCGCGCACCACAGCGTGCAATGCGTCGGTCTGGCCCGGCTTCGGGCGAAAGCAGGCGATGACGATCCGTCCCATTGAGGCGTCCTCCACCGTACGGCCGTAGGGATGTTTCCACGACGAGGCCCAACGTCGCGTCAGCGTATTTTGTCTGACGTGGCGGGCGTGACTCGGTTGCGACAGCTCCGCGTGTCGCGCTGCTCCAACGCCGACGCGTCATGCGCCAGTCTAGCCCGCGCTGCGCAGCAGCCACAAAAACTCCCGATTGCCGCCATGCCCGCGCAGCGGACTCTCAAGCTCCGCGACGATCTCGAGCATCAGGTCGGCGGCGTCGTCGCGGCACAGCGTCAGCGTCTCGGGCAGCGCGTCGTCGGGCAAGACTCCGCCGCGCAGTTGCGACTTCGGCGCCTCGTATTGCGGCTTGATGAGCGAGATCAGCAATCCTTCGCGCGTGAGACAGCGCTGCGCCGCCGGCAGAATCAGCCGCTGCGGCGTCCAGCCGACGTCGATCGTCGCGAGCTGACACGGTTCCGGCGTGACATAGTTGAGGGCGTTGGTCCGCTCGCAAACGTGCACGCGCGGGTCATCGCGCAGTTGCTTCGCGAGCACGCCTGCCCCCGGGTCGACCGCATAGACGCGCGCCGCGCCGTGCTGCAACAGACAGTCGACGAATCCGCCGGTATGGCTGCCCAGATCAACGCATGTCCACCCCGCGGGATCGATCTCGAACGTCGCGAGCGCCGCGGCGAGTTTCTCACCGCTGCGGCTGACGTAGCGCCAGGGTGTGGAGCGATCGGGCATGTTGCTCAAGCTAACACAGGGAGCGCCGCGGCGGCGCTGCTGATAATTTCGCTTTGAGGGGCGCCTGCGGGTAGACTTGAACGACGACGGCTTCGTCGACGTGGTGACCGCGAACGCGAACTCAGACGACATCAGTGTGTTGCTGGGCTCCGGTACAGGCTCATTCGCGGCGGCCCAGTCGTTCGCGGTACTGACGGTTCCGGTCTCGGTCGCGATCGCTGATGTCGATGGAGACGGAACTCGCGACCTCGTGACCGCCGATCAGGTCGCTGACCGTGTCAGCATTCTGCTCGGCAGGGGCGACGGCACGTTCGCCGGAGCCAGGTCGTTTCACGTTGGGGATGATCCACGATGGGTCGCGATCGCCGACTTGGACGGCGACGGCCTGCTCGACCTCGCGACTGCGAATTCGCGTTCAGACGATGTCAGCGTGTTGCTGGG
>CAZLYU010000012.1:52423-57318 GCA_964563855.1 uncultured Planctomycetales bacterium
TCAGACGATGTCAGCGTGTTGCTGGGCGATGGCGGCGGCGGGTTCGCGGCAGCCCAGTCGTTCGCCGCTGGTAACGGCGCCATTTCGGTTGCGATCGCCGACTTCGACGGCGACGGTGCTGCGGACGTGGTCACCGCGAATTCGGATTCCGACGATGTCAGCGTCTTGCTGCAACGCGACCCATTTGACTGCAACGCGAACGGCGTACTCGACACGTGCGAGATCGACGCTGATCCCAGTCTCGATCGGAACAACAACGACGTCATCGACAGTTGCGAGACGTGCCCGTGCGCAGATGTCAACAGTGACGGGGTCGTAAACGCCGCAGACATCGACTGCTTCGTGCGCGCGATCCTCAGCAATGGCAGTGACGTGTGCGACGTGGTTTGTTCGGCCATCGCCGCTGACACGAACGACGACGGTTCGGTCAACGCCGGCGATATTGATGCGTTCGTGGACGCCATCGTCGCGGGCGGCTGTCAGTAGCTCGCGGCCCACAGCGACGTACGCCAGCGCGGCCCCGCTTCGTTCGGAGCGGGGCCGCGTTCATGGTGGCCGTTTCGCGCGGCGCTCGTGTCGCTGCGAATCTGTCGTCGGATTCGCGGCGACGGCGTCTGTGTCGCGGCATTCGGGGCGTCGGTTTCGCGCTGACGGCGTCTGTGTCGCTTTGATCCGGTCGCCGGGCTGACGTCGCTCGCAACGACCGCCGGCTCAGAAGAACGCTCGGAAGCCGTAGAGCAGTTCGAAGAAGCCGTTCAGGATGATGTTGAGCACCAGGTCGAGCGCGAGAATCGCGATGAAGCTGTTCACGAACGCTTCGGTGCACGCGCGGCCCACCCCCTCAGCGCCGCGTTCGCAGGTGAAGCCCTTGTAGCAACTGATCAGTCCGATCGCGCCGCCGAAGGTGACCGACTTGAGCAGCCCGGTCCACACGTCCCACATCAGCACGAACTGTTGCGTGTGATACCAGTAGGGCTCCGAGTCGCCGCCGAACATTCCCACGTAGACGCCCCACGCGCCGAGCACGCCGGCGATATTCGCGTAGAGGGTGAGCAGCGGCGAGAGGAGCAGGCACGCGAGGAAGCGTGGCGCCGCCAACAGTCGCAGCGGTTCGGCCCCCATCGACCGCAGCGCGAGCAACTGCTCGGTGACGTTCATGGTGCCCAGCTCGGCGGTGAGCGCGCCGCCGACGCGTCCTGCGAGCATGACTCCGGCCAGCACGGGGCCCAGCTCTGCGGCGACGGACACGTTGACGATCGAGCCGATGCGTTCGCCGACGCCGGAATTGTCGAACTGTTCGTAGCCCTGCACGATGAGCACCATGCCGACGAACGCGCCGGTGAGGATGATGACGGGGACCGAGCGGGCGCCGACGAGGTAGCACTGCGGCAAGAGCCGGCGCCAGCCGCGCAGGGTGGCGAGCTCGAGCGGGGCGTAAGTGCAGACGCGAGCGCCGAAGAGGCAGAAGCGACCAAACGCCGCCAACGAGCCGAGCAGCGTGCCGCCGATTCCGCCGATGCTCGAATTCAACACACCGTTTCGCGACATCCCACAATCTCCGTAGCGCGCGGCCGTCACGCGCTGGCTCTGGCGCGGAGACTATCGCATCCGGCGGTCGTCGGCGATATCGTCAAGAAGGTGAGGGGCGGGACCGGCAGGGACGCCGCCCGAAGCGCCCCACGTCACGGAAGGCTTTACGCGTGACCCACGACGATCTGAAATCGGCGGTTGTTCGCTTCGCGATCACGGTGGCGTTCGCGGCGGCGGTCGTGTTCGGATGGCTGACGCTCGTGAGCTACGATCCGGCGGATTCGCCGGGAACCACCGTCTACCCGGCGTCCGCCACCGTCAGCAACGTCTGCGGAGCGATCGGTGCGTGGCTGGCGCACGCGGGGTTGTATTACTTCGGCTATGGGGTTTACGCGCTGCTGCTGTTGCTGACGGTCGGATTCGTCGCGTATTGCCGCGTGGGGCGCATCGGTGGGTTGTGGCTGCGCTTTGCGGGCGCAGTCTGCGTGATCGCGGCGGTGGGGGCGCTCGCGGCGATGCTCGTGCCGGCGGGCGACGGGTTGCCGATGAATGGTCCGGGCGGCGCGGTCGGACTGGCGCTGAATGCGGTGCTCGCGCCGCAGTTGGGGGAGTTTGGCGGGGCGCTCGCGCTGGTCACGCTGCTGCTGATCGGGCTGCTGTTGGCGGCGGATGAGCTCGTGGTGCGCAGTGCGCAACAGGCCGGCGCCGCGGCGAAACAGACCGCGCCGATCCTCGTTGGCGCGGGGGCGCGCCTGAGCGCGGCGGTAGGCGCCGCGTCGAACGGCGCGCGGAATGGCAATGGCCCTCACCCGCGCAGTGTGCGCGCGAAGAGCGCAAAGTCCGGAAAGGCGCGCTCATCATCCCCCGCGGATGAGGACACACTGTTCGTGAACAGCGGGGCCGACGATGGCGGCGAGGTCGAGGCGGACGAAGCGGCCGTCGCGACCGCCGACGGTGGCGACGACGACGAGTATGAGTACGAGTACGTCGAAGAAGACGGCGACGGCGACGCGGGCGAGACCGAAGCCACGGCGGAGGGGGATGACGAAGCGTATGAGTATGAGTACGAAGAAGAGGATGGGGAGGCGACGGAAGACGAATTAGAGACCGACGAAGACGCGCTGCCCGAGCCGCCGCCGATTCACGCCGCCGGCACTTCGGCGGCAGCGTCCGCCGCGGCGGCGAAGCTCGATCTGAACGCGCTGTTTGGTCGTCGAGAAGCGGCGGCCGCTGAGCCGCATCAGCCGCCTGACGACCGCGGCTATCAACTACCGAGCATTGCGATGCTCGAAGACGCGCCGCCGGTCGATCGGGCGGACATCGAGCGCGGGTGTCGCGACAAGGCCGCGATTCTGGAGCAGACGCTGCAGGAATTCCGCCTGGAGGTGCAGGTGGTCGCGATCGAGACCGGCCCGGTGATCACGGTGTTCGAGCTCAAGCTCGCCGCGGGCATCAAGGTGAGTCAGATCAACTCGCTGACGAACGACATGGCCCGCGCGCTGAAGGCGCCGGCGGTGCGGGTCGTCGCGCCGCTGCCGGGGAAGAACACGATCGGCATCGAGGTGCCGAACATCGACAAAGAGAAGGTGCGGATCAAGGACATCATCGTGAGCGCCGGAGCGAAGCTCGCGAAGGCCGACCTGCCGCTGTTTCTCGGTAAAGACGCGTCGGGCGCGCCGTTGGTGGCTGATCTGACGCGCATGCCGCACTTGCTGGTCGCGGGGACGACGGGGTCGGGTAAGAGTGTGTGCATCAGCAGCATCGTCATGAGCTTCTTGCTGACGCGAACGCCGAGCGAGGTGCAACTGATTCTGGTCGACCCGAAGGTGGTCGAGCTGACGATGTTCAAGGATGTTCCGCACCTGATGTGCCCGATCGTGACCGACATGGGCCGCGCGTCGGCGATTCTGGAGTGGGCGAGCACGAAGATGGATGAGCGCTACGCGCTGCTGGCCGAGGCGGGTGTGAAAGACATTCGCAGCTACAACAAGCTCGGCGAAGC
Source organism: uncultured Planctomycetales bacterium (assembly GCA_964563855.1). Classification (GTDB taxonomy): domain Bacteria; phylum Planctomycetota; class Phycisphaerae; order UBA1845; family Fen-1342; genus JAFGRR01. The sequence continues at coordinate 55,956 of CAZLYU010000012.1, forward strand.
GGGGCTGCGCGAGCGGTTTAACCCGACCGACGAAGAAGAGTTCGCCCGCATTCCGCGACGGCTGCCGTACATGGTGCTGATCATCGACGAGTTGGCCGACATGATGATGACCAGCGCGAAGGAAGTGGAGTTTCACCTGGTGCGGATCGCGCAGAAGAGCCGCGCGGTGGGCATTCACCTGATTGTGTCGACGCAGCGGCCGAGCGCGAATGTGGTGACGGGACTGATCAAGAGCAATCTGCCGAGCCGCATCGCGTTTCGCGTGGCCAGTCGGCTCGACTCGCGCATCGTGCTCGACCAGAACGGCGGCGAGGTGCTGATGGGTCAGGGCGACATGCTGTTTCTGCCGCCGGGGCAGAGCAAGCTGGTGCGTGCGCAGGGCACGTTTATCGACGATGAGGAGCTGCGGAGCACGGTGAAGCACGCGGCGAGCCAGTGTGAACAAAGCTTTCACCCCGAGCTGACGCGCAACCCGGCGATGGAAGGCGAGCTGGACGAACGGGATGAGCTGTTCGACCAGGCGGTGGACATCATCGTGGCGAGCGGCCGCGGGAGCGTGAGCCTGCTGCAGCGGAAGCTGACGATCGGCTACGGTCGTGCGTCGCGGCTGATCGAGCAGATGTACGTGTCGGGGCTGGTGGGTGAATACAAGGGGTCGCAGGCGCGCGAGGTGCTGGTGACGAAGGATGAGTGGGCGGCGCTGAAGGCGCAGCGGGATCGGGAGGAGGGGGAGGGCTAGTGGCCGGTCGATATCGCCAAGCTCGCCGAGGCAAACCCGTGAAAGTGCAGAGAATGATAGTGCCCTTCACGTTTTCGCCGGACTCGTACGTCAACCACGGCCGGATTGCCACACTTGACCCGTGGCGATGCCATCCACCAAACGGTGGTAACTACTCAGTAATCACGAACTCGGAATGTCGCCCGCACAAGGGACATCTCATAGCCTCAAACCAGAAGGCTTTGGGAGCCTCGCCAACTCGGCCGCAAGACGCGCATTTGGCGCGCGTCATCGCTCCGAGCCTTGTGACGGCGTGAACAAAGCCGCCGTCATGAACAATCAGACCAGATGATCTTAACTTCTGTTGCACAGCGTCAGCTTCGCGCTCGTCCATGGCCAAGAGCCTTTGCATTCGCTCAGCACTCACCCGCCCTTCGTTGGCCAATGCAATCCAGAACCGATGAAAAGCAGCTAGGCGTCTCTGGCCATCTTCAAGACTGTCTGCGAGACACTCACTGCTGCTACGCTCTACGCCGCGATTCTCATTAACAAACGCTGAGAGCTCGCGTAGAGCACGGTAATCCAGTACAAGCGGCGCCAAGTCGCAGATGATTTCGATGGCACGGACTTCCGTAACCCCGCCCA
>CAZLYU010000012.1:57418-74063 GCA_964563855.1 uncultured Planctomycetales bacterium
CATGGAAGATACCTGCGCGCGGAGCGCGTCGGCAACTGTTTGCTCGGGCGGGCGGACGGCCGTGGTGATCGTGGAGGGTCAGACCACGGCTGAGCGGGTCGCGCGGGCGCCACGGGTCACGGAACGTGACCCGTGTTCTTCGTTGTAGCATCGGCTTTCGCACCCTGCGGAGGTGAGACTCCGCGGGCCGGCACGGGTCAGCTTCGCTGACCCATGGCACCCGAGCGTCCACGGCCTCATACAGGGATCACGCTGCAGGTAATCGAGCGGCCGTTCCCGTCAGACCACGGCTTCAAACGCAAGGACCGCTCCGGGTACTGTCTGTGGTTGCGAGTGCGGTGCGGTCACGCCGTTGCAACGCGCATAGAATGCGGAGAGCCGGGCGGGCTATGGGCGCTGACGCGTCGCGACGCGAGATTTGCGGCGCGACACTGGCGGTGCGACGCCGGCAGCGCGACAGTTGCGGCGCGACGCTGGCGGTGCGAGTGTTGAGACGCGCTACTCAGACGCGTCACGGAGAGGAGCGCTAGGACGTTGCAGCCGGCTTTAGCTCAATACGAACTCGGTCGAGAAGACTACGCGTGGGCCTTGGATGAGATCGCCGGCTCGCGGGTGGAGCGTGGGGCGTTCGGGGCCGCGCGGCGATTTGATCGTTGGTGGGATCGGCTGATGCTTTGGGGGCCCGCCGCGGTTTTGCTCGTCGGACTGACCGTGGTTGCGGTCTTCGTCGCGCTGCGGTTCGGGGCGACCTCGACGGTGACGCTCGCGGCGTTCGCGCTGGCGCCGTTGGCGGCCGGTCTCTGGATCGCTGGGAAGTGGCTGTGGGATCGTTGGGAGCTGTGGGGGCTGGACGGCGACCCGATGTCGGACGTGAAGGGCGCCGTGCTGAAACGAATCGACCAGGGCGCCGCGCCGCTGCCCATGGGCAGGGTCGAGATAACGTGGGATCAAAGCGGTCTGCGCGTGTCGGGGGGTGGAAACGCGGTGGAGGTCTCGTGGTCGGCTCGTCCGACGGTCCGCCGCAACGGCGATCGCGCGCTGGTGACGCCGTTCGTGCCCAATCTCGGGATGCCGGATGTGGCGCGGATGGCGATCGTGCGATCGGAGGCTTTTCCGGACCGTGGGGCGTTCGAGCAAGCGGTTGCGGAGTGGTCTTCGTACGCCGGCGGGTGAGTGACGTTCGTGAACGGCGGGGCGAGACGTCGTTGGCTGAACCGCGCTAAGCTCAGTGCATGCAGATCGACCTTTGGCAGCTACCGATTCCCGACTGGGGCCTGAAGTGCCCTGATTGCGAGTACCCGTTGCGCGGTCTGCCCGAGCATCGCTGTCCGGAGTGCGGCGTCGACCTCGACATTGCGGAGATCGTCACGACGTCGACGCGGTTTCGATCGCCGCGCATTCACGCCGAGACGCTTCCGATCCCGGATTGGGGGCTTGACTGTCCGGCGTGCGGGTCGGCGTTGGCGGGGGCGCATTCGCACGCGTGCCCGTCATGTGCGCGACCGCTGGAAACGCCGTTGCTGCCGGCGCCAAAGCGTCCGTGGATGCGTATCACGAGTGATATGCACCCGGGGCTGACGGTGATGCAGGTGGAGAACATGCTGGCGCGTGAGTTGGTGCCGTATATTCGCAGCGAGCACAAAGACATGCTCGACATCTACTTTGGCGCGGGACCGCTCAGCGCGAAGCTGTTGGCGCCGAGCGAGTTTTACTATGAGCTGCGCTGGCTGTTGCGGCGTGAGCGTGAGCGGGCTGCGGATGAGGCCCGCGTCGCCGAGGCGGGCGCGTGGTTGTGTGCGGGGTGTGGTGAGGAGAATCCTGGCACGTTTGAGTGCTGCTGGAACTGCGACGAACCGGTCGGCGGAGGCGATTGAAGATCATTCGCGAGGACGGCCTCGCGGGGCCTGACGAGCGCGCGTAAGATAGACCGATGCAGAAACAAGCGCCGCTGACTGTGGCCGGCCTCACCTTTCGCAATCTCTTTCGACAACGCGTGAGAACGAGCCTCACCGTGCTCGGCGTGAGCCTCGGGGTCGTGGCGATTGTCGCGTTCCACTCGCTGGTTCGTGGGGCGTACTCGATGGCGGACGACCTGTTTCGGACCGGCGGCGCGTCGCTCACGGTGCAACAAGCCGGCATCGCCGCCAACATTCTGAGCGCCTTGTCGGTGGCCGAGGTGCGACCGAAGCTCGAATCGGATCCGGACGTGGTGGAAGCGGCGCCGGTGGTGCTGCATCCGGTTCCGCTGGCGACGAATCAGCTGGTTCAGGTCGTGATCGGGATCGATCCGAACGCGTTTCCGGTGCAAATCGCGAGCATCACGCAGGGCCGGCGGGCCGCGGCGCCGAACGAGGTGGTGTTTGGCGACGCCGCCGCGCGTCGTCAGAACCTCGAGGTTGGCGCCACGGTCGAGCTCATGGGGTTGGACTATCGGCTGGTGGGCACGTTCGCCAGCGAGATCCCGTTTTATGACGCGGCTTTGCTGACGACGTTGGAAGGCGCACAGACGCTGGCGGCGCGACCGGGGAAGGCGACGCTATTTCTGGTGAAGCTGCGCGAGGGGGCCGATCCGGTCGTGGTTGGCGAACGCATCGAACAGGCGAACCCCGGCTTGGCGACGATCGCCGGCGTGGAAGACCTCAGCAAGGTCGACCGTGGGGTGGAAATGACGCAAGCGATGGTGTACGCGATCAGCCTGATTGCGCTGATTATCGGGGCGATCATCGTGACCAACACGATGTGGATGACGGTGCTCGAACGGACCCGCGAAATCGGTATCCTCCGCGCTGTCGGCTGGTCGCGATCGCGCGTGACGCAGATGGTGCTGCTCGAGGCGGTCGGCGTTGGTTTGATGGCGTGGCTGGTTGGGTCTTTGGGCGGCGCCGCGCTGGCGCACTCGACGACTTACTTCGAGGCGATCGGCACGTTTGTGCGTCCACGGTTCGACGCGCCGCCGTTCCTGCTTGCGCTCGGGATCGCTTTGCTGCTGAGTATGATCGGGGCGATCGCGCCCGCGTGGCGGGCGACGCGCATCTCCCCGGTCGAGGCGCTGCGGTATGAGTGATGAGCGAGCGCCGATCGTGCGGGCGCGCGGCCTGGTGAAGCAGTACGAAGATGGGCGGATCACCGCGCTTGATCACCTTGATCTGGAGATTGAACCCGGTGAGTTTGTCGCGATTTGCGGTCCGTCCGGGTGCGGCAAGAGCACGTTGCTGCACATGTTGTCGGGCATCGACACGCCGGACCGCGGCGAGCTGACGGTTGACGGTCACGACTTGCGTCAATTACGCGCTGGTGATCTGGATGCGTTTCGCAGCAACGCGATTGGGCTGGTCTTTCAGTTGCACAACTTGCTGCCCTCGCTGACCGCGAGCGAGAACGTGCAAGCCGCGTTGCTGGCCGCCGGTCGACCGGGTCGCGCGCGGGCTCGACGCGCGGGTGAACTGCTTGATATGGTTGGGTTGGCCGAGCGGGCCGGCAATCTGCCGTCTACGCTGTCGGGCGGAGAGCGACAACGGGTGGCTATCGCCCGTGCGCTGGCGAACGAGCCGCGCATCTTGCTGGCGGATGAGCCGACCGGCGCGCTCGACTCGCGCACTGGCGAGCGGATTGTCGATCTGATGCTGCGGCTGCGCGCGACATTGAGCCAGACGCTCGTGCTCGTCACACACGACGCCCACTTGGCGCAGCGCGCCGAACGGGTGTTTGAGATGCTCGACGGCCGCATCGTCGCCACCACCGTGACGACGGACGGTGCACCGAGGGCGACGATGATCGATGTGGCCGCATCGAGCACAACGACTTAGTTCGCTTCACGCGAGTTGCAGCGGCGCGTCAGGATGGGCGTCGCGAGAACGCATTCACTGGAAGGATCGAGAGGCAACATGCATCGCAGTTTGCCCGCCGCCGCCACACTGGATTGCCAGCCCCGCTCGGCGGTTTGCGAGGTTGTCACGCGTGAGGCGGGCGTCGAGTTGAGTTGCGGCCGGCGATTGCCGCTGCGGATTTGCACGCCACGCGGTGCGACTGAACGAAAGTTGCCGACGATTCTGTTCTCGCCGGGCCTCGGCGCCGAGCACGAACACTATGACTATCTCTGTCGGGCGTGGACGGAGCGCGGCTACATCACGGTGAACGTCACCCATCCGGGGACGAACAGCGAGCTGTGGCGCGGTGCGAGCCGGCCGTGGCCCGCGATGCACAATGCGCTCAATGACCCCGAGCACTGGCGGCAACGCCCGATCGATCTCCGGCGGGTGCTCGATTGGATGGAGCAGGACGCCGAGCTTGCCGAGTGCATTGATACGGAGCGACTCGCCGCCGCTGGTCACAGCTTTGGGGCCTTCAGCACGCTCGCGTTGGTAGGGCTTCGTTTTCGCACGCCTGACGGGCGTACGCACGGCGAGATCGACGAGCGCGTGCGTTGTGTCGCGGCGATGTCGAGTCAGCCGAAGGGCATGTTTGGCTTGTTCGACGACTCGTGGCGGGAGATCGACGTTCCGGTGCTGCATCTGACCGGTACGCACGATCGCGACTTTCAAGCCAAGCTGACGAAGGAGCGCATCGTGGCGTATCAGGAGACGCCGGGGCGCGATCAGTATCTGGTGGTGTTCAAACGCGCGAATCATTTCGCCTTTAGCGATGGGGTGGGCATCGGCTTACGGCCGCCGCCGCGCGATCCGCGTCATCATGCGTGGATCATCGCGGCCACCACCGCGTTTTTCGATGCGCATTTGTGTCGGAGCGTCGCGGCGGCTCATTGGCTCCGCGATGGCGGTCTCGTGGATCTGTGCGATCATGAGTGCACGTTCGAGAGCAAACACCTCACCGATCTCAACGCCTGAGTCGCGGAGCGCGCGGCATGGATAAACCTGTTCGGAAACACACCTTCGAAGAAGCCATGACGCGGCTCGACGAAATCGTGGCGGCGATGGAGAGCGGGGAGATTGGGATCGAGGACTCGGTTGCGCGGTATGAGGAAGCGATGAAGCTCGCGTCACACTGTCGACGCATTCTCGAGAACGTTGAGCAACGCATCGAAAAGGTGCAACTGAGCGACAGCGGCGAGCCGCGCGTCTCGCCGTTTGACAACGGCGACTCGGCTGACGCCGCCGCCGACCCGTCAGAAGCGGATGATGACGGGTCGGCATGAGCTCGCGCGGGCGTTGCGGACGAATCGCGTCGGCGTTGCGGCACGCTGGAGCGTGGTCGAACACGCATTGCTCGACCTCTTCATGCCGCAACGCTGCGTCGTCACGGGGGTCTGGCTGCCCAGCGATCACGCACCGCTGCATCCGGATCTGGTCGATGGGTTCGAGGATCTGCTCAACAGCGACGCCTGCCCGCGCTGCGGCCGCGCCGCGCGCCCCGAGACCATCTTCTCCCGTACGGGCGAACGCGCTGCGCCGCGCTGCGGAGGGTGCGACGCTGAGCGTTTCTGGAACTGTCGCGCCATCGTGGTGGCGGGCGCGTATCAAGGCGTCATACGCGACTTGTTGACGGCGCTGAAGTTTGGCGGCTGGGCGCAAGCGGCGAATCTGATCGCGAGCGCGCTGTCACTGAAACTCGCCGCCGCGCCTTGGGTGGATGAGATCGACCTGGTGACTGCCGTTCCGATGCACCGCTTGCGCCGTTGGCAGCGGCCCTGTGATCATGCGCATGAGCTGGGGATGGCTTTGGCCCGGCGTCTCAATCGCCCATTTCGCGAGGTGTTGCGCCGGGCGCGCTATGGGCCGAGTCAGATGTTGGCCGCATCGCGCGCGGCTCGCTTTCGACAGGTGCGCGACTCCTTTCGCGTCACGCAATCGAAACGTGTTGCGGGCAAGACGGTGCTGCTGGTCGACAATCTGATCACCACGGGCGCGACGCTGACCGAGTGCGCGCGTGTCTTGCGTCTCGCCGGGGCGAAGCGCATCTACGGTGCGGCGGGAGGTCGCGTGGTGCGGATTGGCGACGCGCAGCCCGTCGCGACGTAGCGAAAGAAAACAGGCGGTGCGTCTACGGCGTTTCGACTTGCTCGGCGGCGCGTTCGAGCAGGGCCTCGAGTCGTTGGCGCCAGGGATCGCCGCCCAACTCGGGCGCCCACACGCGCTGCTCGCGAATCGCGCTCGCCACTTGCTGCGCATCGCCGGCTTCGAGTCGCAGGCGGAGCCAGTTGTAGCGGGCTTGCCAGTATTGATCGGGGGCGTGCTCACGCAACGCAGCGTCCGCCAGAAGACGCGCCCACGCGGCGACCGCGAGATCACGCCGACGATCAGATGGATCTTCGTCGTAGCGGGCGGTGAGGGTCTGGGCGAGCAGCGCTTGATAGGCGCCGTTGCGCGGCGCCATCGCGAGGAGCTTGATGAGTGACTCGGCGGCGGCCTCATGCTCGCCTGCAGCATGCTGCATCTGCGCCAAGCTGTACTGCGCGGGCATCACCAGCGCCGACCGCGAGACGTCGGCGACCGCCCACTTCAACAGTTGTTCGAATGTTGGCAGCGCTTCACGCGCCAAACGTTGCGCAGCGTTGGCGTCGCCCGAATCCGATAGTCGCTGCACTTCGGCGCGCAAGCCGCTCGCCAGGCTGCTCAAGACGCCGCCGACCTGCTCGGTGGGCGTAACGGCGAGATACTCGTCGAGCAGGGCTGCGGCACGGTCAAATTCGGACTTTCCGATGGACGCGCGGATCCGCACGCCGAGCAGACGTCCCGCGGAGCGCTGCACGGCGAACAGTTGTTCGAAGCGATCAGCAACGGCGAGTGCTGCGTCGTACTCGCGTAGTGTGGACGACGCGCGCAGCTCAGCAGCGTTGAGCAACGCCTCGGCGGCCCACTCCTCGGTTCGCGGGTTGGCGCCCGGGCTTGATGCGCGGTCCAGCGCGGCGGCGGCGTAGGTCTCGAGCGCTTGCGCTCCGTCCGCCGCCAAGGCCGCCTGTTGCTCGCCGGCGTCCTCCGCGATGAGCCGCAAGAGCATCGCGCTGCGGAACTGTGCTTCCTCCCAGTGCGGTGAGTTGGTTGGTACGGTTGAGAAAGCAAGTTTCGCGGCTTCGTGGTCGCCGGCATTTTGCTGCGCGAGAGCCAGCAGCCACGTCGCCTCTTCGCGTTGCGGATGCCGCGGGAACGACTCGATCAGATTCTGGAGCGTGGCCGCGAGTCGGGCGTAGTCTGCACTGGCGCCGCTGGCATCGGCCAACTGGCTAAGGAGTTGATAAGCGAAACGCGCCGCTTCCTCGGCCTTCGCGTGATCGCGCAGCTCGCGGGCGAGGCGATCGAAGGCGTCGGCGGCGGCGGCGGTCCGACCAGTCTGGTAGAGCGCTCGCCCCTGCTCGAAGAGCGCCTCGCCGAGCAGGTCGGGATCGACTTCCGCGCGGTCCACCAACGCCGACAAACGCTCCAACGCAGCGCTGGTCTTTTGTTCGTTCAAGAGGTCGCGCGCCGAGTAGAGCAATTCCTCGGGCGCCAGGTCTGCAACCTTTGCCGAGCGATCCACCTGTGAAGCGATCAGAAGTTGGGTGAGCGCCGGCCACGAACCGCCTTGCCGACCGAGATCGCGCAAGGCCTCCAGCCCAGCCGCCCGCCGGCGCTGGGCGTCGCGCAGTGCGACCTCTTCCGAGAGTGATCCGGCTGCTCGGGTTCTCAGCTCGTCGGCCTCGCGCAGGAACGCGAGGGCGTGGTAGATCTTTGCGAGATTGAAGTAGAGCAACGCGGGCTGCTCGTCGGGCGACAACTGGCGCACATTGCGGCTGACGAGCGGCTGCAGCGCCTGTCGCGCTTCTTCGTAGCGTCGCGCCGCCAACAGCGTGCGGCCGCGTTCGTAGGTCACCTGCGCCCGCAATGAGGGGTTGACGTCTTCGGGCGTCGCGTCGGCGATCGCGGCGAGTGATGCGTCATGGCGCCCGAGCTCGCGCAACGTCTGGCCCAGCCCTAGGTGCACGTTGTAGATCATCGCCCCGACAAACGGCGACGCGATCAACTCGCGAAAGTTCGCTTCGGCGGCCTGCAACAATCGTTCGCGGGCTTGCGCATCGTCAGTTACGACCGCGAGCAGGTACTGCGTCCAGGCCCGCCGTAGCTGCGCGTCGAGCAGCAGCGTCTGGACACGATCGTAGATGCCCAGCGCGAAAAATTCGTCCTCGCGCTCGCGACGCTGATCCCGCAACGGCGTGATGATCTCGACGGCGCGATTGAAGTGCTCCAGCGCAGCGGTCAGTCGTTCACGGGCGGCGCGACGGTCGCCGCGCAATCCCGCGGTGATCTCCAGTTCATCAAGCATTCGACCGGCCCAGCGCGTGCTGAGCATGGCGCCGAGTTCGAAGTGCGCACCGGCCGCTTCGAACTCGCGTTTGGCGGCCAATCCGGCGGGGGCGCGGGCGATGGATTCAATCCACTGCTCATAGAACGCTTGCGAAGCTTCGAACGCCCGCTCGCGCGAGCGCTCGTCGCGCGCGCGAGCGGCCTGATTCGCCATAGCGCGGCCGAGCAGCATGAAGTCTTGCGCGGATCGGCCGCTGCCGAGGCGCGCTTTGAGCTCATCTCCGCGACCTTCGCTGACCAATCGAAGTAATTCGGGGTCGATGTCGTCAGTGCTTTGCGCCAGCGCGGCCGCCGGCGGCAAGACTGCGAGCCATGCGATGCATGCGAAATGCGCGGTGCGCCGCCAGTGCGACCGCGGTGCGTCACCCTTCATCAATGCTCACCCCAAATTGCACGTTCTTGAACCCCGCCTGTACGGCCGCGTCCATCGCAGCGATGACGTAGCGCCAGCGGACGCGCGTTCCCGGCGCGATGACCAACGGATTGCTGGGATCTGCGCCCGCGGCGATCCGGCGGCTGAGGAACGCGCGCAGGTCGGCGAACGTTCCGCCGTCGAGCGGCGCCGCGTTGACGTAGATGTTCACGTCATCGTCACCCACGCTCTGCAGGCCGATCTGCACCGCTTCGACAAACGAGATGCTGACGCCGCCGCCCGGGCCGCTGCGCGGGTCCAGTTGGGTTTGCAGGGCGCCTTCCGGGGCGAGTTCAAGTGATGCGCCGAGGAGAAAGAAGATCAGCAGCACCATAATGACGTCGACCATCGGGGCCAGGTTGGGAATGCTCTCTCGCGGGCGTACGGCTTGGCGACCGAGATGGGGCACAACTACAGCGCCCCTTCCGGGTCGGTTCCCTGCCGCGCGGCGAAGACGATGTTGCCGATGTTCGCCACGCCGCATGCACGGAGCACGACTTCGACGTCGGCGTAGGCGGCGTCGCCGTCGGCGCGGATCTTGCAGCGTAGGTTTTGCCCAAGGCGGGCGGCGCGCTGCTGGCGTTCGACGAGCAATTGCTCGACGCCGAGCGGGCTGCGTTCGACCTGCACGACTTGCTGGCCGTCCCACTCGGCGGTGATGTAGCGTGGTTGAAGGCCGGCCTGCTCGTCGCCGGCGACGACATTGATCGTGACGCGGTTTCCGAGCTCGCTTTTGTCGAGCTCGCGCGCCGCCGTCGCCCACGGCAGGCGCATCTCGAAGTTTTCGCTGGCGACCATCTTGCTGGCGAGCAGGAAGAAGATGATCAGACACATCATGACATCAACCATCGGGGCGAGGTTGAGGTCGAGGTTCGCGGGTTCGGGTGGTCTGAACGAGCGTGACACCGGCCGCCGCCGCTAGCTGGACTGCTTTGGGAACTCCAACGTGAAGTTCTTCGTGATCGCGGGCGCGTCGTCGCCGGTCCAGTAGAGCTTCGCGGTGAACGCGGAGGCTCCGCTGGCTTCGAGGGCGCTCATCGGCACGGTGAACGACACGCCCCGTCGAACGTCGGCGCCGCTCGACCAGGTAAACACTTCCTGATTTGGGCCGCCGAACACGTCGCGCCGCGATTCTTCAGGCGTGATCGCGATGCGGAACTCATGGCCGACGCAGGCCTGGGGCAGTCCGACCACGGCGATGACGATCGAGTTGTTTGCGGCGACCTCGAAGTTGTTCTGTTCGTCATACGCGCCGTCGTAATAGCTGCTGGCGACCTTCAGCATCTCCGGCTCGAACTCGACTTCGACCTGCGAGGGCGCGAGATCGCGGGCGAATTCAATCGCCAGATCACGGGCGGCGAACGCCGCGAGTTGCTCGGGGGTCTGCTCGGGGAGCGCGTCGTCTTCCGAGACGCTGCGTTCGATTGGCTCTGCAGGGGAGGCGTAGATGATGGCGCCGGTCTCGGCATCGATGACGCGAACACTGGCCGCGAGCACGGCGGTATTGGTGTTTTCCGTCACGAGCACCTGCGTCGGCCGCAGTCGGCCGCCGACCAGCTGAAACCGCATGCGCTGCTTCTGTTCGGACCGCGAGTCGAGGTCGTACTGCGTGATGCGCGGCGTGATCAGGACCTCGGCGACCTGAATGCCGCCGGGCGGGATCACGGTCGACGGGTCGACGACGTCGGAAAGCTGGGCGAGATCTTGCTCTTTAAGCACCGAGGCGAGTTCTTGACGGCTTACGAGCGTAAACGCGCCGCTGCGGGCGAGTTCGTCAGTGAGCACCGTTGTGAGCGTCTCAGCTTCGGCCGCAGCGGCGGGCGTGACGTATGCCGCCGGTACAACGGCGATGCGGTCGTAGTCGCGGAAGGGCCAGACGGGGTCGCGCACGAGCATCTTGACGCTGCCGTCGCCCCCGCCGCCGCATCCGACCAGCGTGGCGACGGTCACAAGTCCGAGGCATGAGATGAGGATTTGACTACGCGCGTGGCTTCCCACTGAGCAAACCTCCGATGAATTGGGCGGCTGGTTGCCGACCGTTGGCTGAACGAAGCGTGCCGTTGCCGCGCTGGACGTTAGACCGTCGGGAAGAACAGGAGCAGAAACTGTTGGGCGAGCGTTGTCAGCGACGAGGTGATGACGCTCTCGCTGATGGCGGCCCACTCGCGGCTACTGAGGCCGCACCCGGCGAACTGCAGCAGGGCGCCGCTGGCGACTAACCAATAGAGCTTCTGCGTGTGACGCTGCAACGGGTTCATCTTCGTCGTTCTCCCGAGCGAGGGGTGCGGTAGCACTGACGGCGTCGGGCTCCGCCCGACGTGGAGGGAAGTCTAGCGGGTCGAGCACGACTTGACGAGTCGCATGCGGCATCCGGACGCACGCCGTTGACTCGCCGCTGCGGAGATGCAATTCTGCCGCATATGGAAGGTGTGCTGCGGGATCGTCGTCTGACCCTGTTGTTCACGTGCGTCGGGCGCCGCGTTGAGCTGTTGCAGGCCTTTCGTGGGGCGGCCGCTCGTTTGGGGTGCTCGCTTCGGATCGTTGTAACCGAGCAAGATGGGACCGCTCCCGCGACCTATTGTGCGGACCGGGTGGTGATGGCGCCGCCGATTCACGACGACGCCTACATCCCGGCGCTGCGCGACATCGCTCGCGAAGAGCGCGTCGACGCCGTCATTCCCACCATCGACACCGACCTTCTGAAGCTCGCCGAGGCGGCCGACCAATTCGCTCAGTTGGGTGCGGCGGTGCTCACGCCGAACGCGGAGGTCGTGGCGATCTGTCGCAACAAGGATCTGACATTCCAACACTTTCGCCGCCACCAGATCGACACACCGGAGACGTGGACGCGGGCGGAAGCGGACGTGAAGTCGGATTGGGTGTTTCCGGTGTTTGGCAAGCCGAATTCGGGCAGTTCGAGTCTCGGTCTGGCGAAGATCAGGTCGGCGCGTGAACTCGCGCAATACCTGGCGGGTCGCGAAGATGCGATTGTGCAAGCGTTCATCACCGGGGTGGAGTACACATTGGATGTCTACGTCGGTCTGCGCGGCGCGGTGGGCTGCGTTGTGCCACGGCGACGGCTGGCGGTGCGTAGTGGTGAGGTCAGCAAAGGCATCACCGTCAAAGACCCCGCGATTATGCAGGCGGGGCGCCGCGTAGCTGAATCGTTTGGTCCGTCGGGTCGCGGCCTGTTGACCATCCAGTGCATCGTAACGTCCGAAAATCGGATCTGCTGTATCGAGTGCAACCCGCGCTTCGGCGGCGGCGCGCCGCTGGGGATTGCCGCCGGGGCCGACTACCCCGCGTGGCTGCTGCTCGAACTGTGTCAGGTGGATCCCCGGGTGAGTTACGACGGCTGGCGCGACCGCCTGTGCATGCTGCGGTACGATTGGTCGGTCTTCGTTGCGGACGACGAGATGACGCGGCCCGAGGACGCCACGCCGCTGTCGCCGCCGCCGCTGTTTGTCTCGCCGCCGCCCGTCGCGCAAGAACAGGACTAAACTTCTAGATCACGCATGTGACAGAAGGAAAGCCCATGCAACTACAGATCAACGGCGAGACGCGTGAGGTGGGGTCGATCCGCACGGTTGCGGAATTGATCGCCAGCCTCGACCTGACGCCGCAACACGTCGCGGTCGAGCTGAACGAGACGCTGGTGAAACGAGCCCGGTTTGGGGAGACATTGCTCGCGCCCGGCGATCGCGTGGAAGTCGTGACGCTTGTGGGAGGAGGATGACGTGACGCCGCCGCCGATGACGATCGCGGGTTTCGAGATTCGCTCACGACTGTTTGTGGGCACGGGCAAGTATTTGCGCGACGGCGAGCCCGACTATGCGCTGATGCGCGCGGCGCTGGACGCATCCGGCGCACAGGTGGTGACGGTCGCGGTGCGTCGCGAGCGGCTCTATGACCGCGCGGGCCAGAGCCTGCTCGACACGCTGGACCTCGAGCGCTTCATCATCTTGCCGAACACCGCCGGCTGCTTCAGCGCCGACGACGCGATTCGAGCGGCCCGGCTGGGTCGTGAATTGCTGGAAGGCTTGGACAACCCTGGATCGCGCTGGGTGAAGCTGGAAGTGCTCGGCGACCGCAAGACGCTCTTGCCTGACCCGATCGAGACGCTGCGCGCCGCGGAGGTCTTGCTCGCTGACGGGTTCGTTGTGTTGGCGTATGCGAATGACGACCCGATTCTGTGCCAACGACTGCAGCAGGCCGGTTGTGCGAGCGTCATGCCGCTCGGGTCGCCGATCGGCAGCGGCCAGGGGGTGCTCAACCCGAACAGCATTCGCATCATTCTGGAACAGTTGAAGAGCGAGGACGCGAGCTATCCCGTGATCGTCGACGCCGGGGTGGGAACCGCATCAGACGTCGCCGTCGCGATGGAGCTTGGGGCGGACGGCGTGCTGCTGAACACAGGCATCGCTTCCGCACGCGATCCGGTGGCAATGGCGCACGCCATGCGATACGCGTTGGACGCGGGCTATCTGGCCCACCGGGCGGGACGCATTCCGCGGAAGCTGTACGCCACGGCGTCGTCGCCGCTCGAAGGGCTGATCGCCGGCAGTACGCAAGCGTCAATTCCGCGAGGGGGAGAATGAATCCCGAAGCGCCGGTTCACCTGGATCAGCTCACGCCGCCGGCCGCCGCGGTGCGGTCCGGCGGGCGCTGGTCAACGCAACGGCGAAACGCGTTGTGCATTTGGGTCATCGTGATCGGGATGCTCAACTTCCTCGTCTACACCGTGAGCTATGCGGCGCTGGGCGGCGACGCGCACAACGGCGAACGTCGACTGGCTCCCAACGGCGCCGGCCAGGTCGAAGCGAAGTACTACGTGCGCGGCCACTTCATCCGCTATGAACAGGGGCGCGAACTCGAAGTGAGCGCGGCGGCGTGGATCTACAGCTACGCGCATTCCATATCCGTTCCCGTGACCTCGGCGGCGATGATCATCAGCATGCTCGTGCTGGCGCGTCCACACATCATCGCCACGATGCGCAATAGCTGGCTTAGCGGTCAAACGTTCGTCGTGGTGTTTGGCGTGACGGTGATCGGGGTGAGCGCCGTGGTCACGCTGCTGCTCACCTACTCGCTGATCGCGGAACTCGTCGACGCTCAGTGAGGTTTGCCGGGCGGCTGAACCTCAGCCGCCTGATGGCACAGATACAACACCGCCATCCGGACGCTCAGACCGTTGGTCACCTGCTGGAGGATGGTCGAGTGCGGCCCGTCGGCGATCTCGGGCGCCACCTCGATGCCGCGATTCACCGGGCCGGGATGCATGATCAACACGTCGCGGCGACAACGCGTCAGGCGGGCGGGCGTCATGCCAAAGCGGCGTACATACTCTCGCGTTGAGGGAAACGCGTTGGAGGTGATGCGTTCGCGCTGAATGCGGAGCAGGTTGATGACGTCCAACTCCGAAAGGACGCGGTCGAGATCGTGCGTCACGCGCACCCCGAGCGCGGAAAACGCCGCCGGCGCCAGCGCGGGTGGACCGACCACCGTGACCTGCGCGCCCAGCTTGAGCAAGCCATGAATGTCGGACCGCGCCACCCGTGAATGCGCAACATCGCCGACGATCGCGACATGCAGTCCCGCGATGCGACCCTTGCGCTGTCGAATCGTGTAGAGATCGAGCAGACCCTGCGTCGGGTGCTCGTGTTCACCGTCGCCGGCGTTGATGACGCAGCAGTTCACCGATTCGGCGACGCGCTGCGCCGCGCCCGCCGCGCCGTGCCGCACGATCATCAGGTCGACGCCCATGGCTTCGATGGCGCGCGCCGTGTCGCGCAGCGATTCGCCTTTCTGCACCGACGACGTCTTCGCCGAGAAGTCGATCACATCCGCCGACAGTCGCTGAGCCGCGAGCGTAAAGCTCATGCGCGTTCGCGTGCTTTCCTCGAAGAACATGTTGACGGCCACGGCGCCGCGCAGCGCGGGCGCCTTTTTTACGCTGCGCTTCGAGATCTCCTCAAAGCCCGCGGCGGTCCGCAATACCAGCTCAATCTCCGCCGCATCGAGCGACTCGAGCGTCAGCAGGTGCTTGCGACGCCAGGTTGGTGCGCTATCGGTGGGTGCGGTCATTGATGACCACTCCTTCGGCGTCATCGATGTCGCTGAGCTGCACCTCGACAATCTCGTGCGGCCCCGCGTCGACCACATGACCGCAGTAGTCGGGCTGAATCGGCAGCTCGCGACCGCCGCGATCAACCAGCACCGCAAGCTTGATGGCCTTCGCCCGGCCGTAGTCGCCCAGCGCGGTGAGCGCGGCGCGGATCGAGCGGCCGGTATAGATCACGTCGTCAACCAGCACGATCCACGCGTCGTCAATCGGAAAGTCGATCTCCGTGCCGCGCACGATCGCTGCTGGACCAATGGCGGTGAGATCGTCGCGATAGAGCGTGATGTCGAGCGCGCCGAGGTGCTGCGCGTCGACGCCCTGCGCGGTCACGAGCGGCCGCAGGCGTTCGGCGAGAATCGCGCCGCGGCGGCGAATGCCGATTAGCGCGACAGCTCCGGGCGCGTCGCCGGCGATCCGCTGCGCCAAATCCGCGAGTGAGGACGCCAGGGCTTCAGCGGTGAGCAACCGTTTCATGCCGGGCAAGGTACCCAGCCGAAGCCGCCGGCGACAGACCGAATGCGATCTACTGCACGCCGGTCGCGGGATCAAAGGTGTGCGCGACGACGTTGCGTGCGTCGGTCACTTCCCAGACCAACTGCGGCACCGGCGGGTCGAGGTCGTCGCGAATGAAGACATACTCGATCCGTCCGCCGCGGAGAAACTCGAAGTCGAGCGCGTTGGCGGCGCTCACGCCGGCCGGGGCGAGCTGATGCCAGCCCTCGTCGGGCGAGCCGCTGAGGCAGGCGGTGTCTTGAATCTCATTTGGCTCACGCCGACCCGAGCCGGCGCCGCGGGTTGGGGTTCCGGCGAGCAGATCGAACTCGTCGACGTAGTAGAACGCGTCGCGGCTGCAGTTGGCTAACCCGGAGCCGGTCGCGGGGTTGCACGGATCGCTCGAGATCGGCGTGGTGAGCAGCGACGCGCCCGATCCGGTGCCCGGGTTGTGCCAGATGATCAGGTTTGGTACGGGGATCTGGGCGCCGGCGGCGGTGAAGAAGCTGTCGAAGGTGGGCACGGCGCCGCTGGCGGGTCCGATCGCCGACGCGAGCGAGGCGTTGCCCATGCCGCCGGTCTGCCGAAACGCACCGTTCTCGTAGAAGTAGATCAGCGCCGGGCCCTGGATGCAGTAGTTGCCGAACTGCTGCTGACCGCCGGCCGGAATTTCGCGGGTGTAGCCGTTCGCGCGGTAGAGGGCGGTATCGGTTGGGCAGACGGCGCCGTCGACAAAGCCGTTCGCGCCGGCCGGGTCGTTGACGAACGCGACGAACGCGACGAAGTAGTGGATGAAGTCGTCGGGGTTGTTGTTGCGCATGGAGATGCGGATGAAGCGTTCGTTCTGCGGCAGGGTGCAGGGATCGACGTTGGAGCGGTCGTTGCCGGCGAGCGCCCCGCCGGGGTTGACGCCCGAATTGCCGGGGCCGGTCGTCCCGCCGCCGCCGGGGAGGAAGGTGAAGGGCGATCCGAATCGGTTCGGCGTGCCGCCGCCGCCGGCGCAGCCCAAGGCGAGCAGCGTGGTTACGGCGAGGCAGGAGAGAACGAGTCGTGGGGTGAACATGCGGGAACTCCTTCCGCTGCACGGGCGGCGGATTTTGACGAACAAACTTGCCCGCAGTCTAGGCCCCCCCAAGTTTCGCGACAACGCGTTGTCGCTCGACGGGATAAAGCCGACGCTTGGTCTTGAGACACGCTCGCGGCGCGCCGCAGGGCTGCGGCGGGCCGTCGGCGACACGCGCAGACCCCGTCTGGTCACGCTCGTTGGGCCCTGCGACCCGCAAGCGCGGTGGAGGGCGTGACGTTCTCGGTCTAAAACCCCCAAGC
>CAZLYU010000013.1:0-29214 GCA_964563855.1 uncultured Planctomycetales bacterium
GCCCCGTCAGCACGAGCACCTTGTAGAGCAGCGCCCGTTCCCGGCCGCGGCGTTCGAGCTCGGCCAGAAGGTCGGCGTCTTTCTCGGTTGGTGATTCGTGGGCGATTGTCGCCGCGGCGTCCAGCGTGTCCGATGTAAGCCGGAACTTCGTCCAGGTCGCGCGGCTTTGCGGTTCTCTCGCTTGTTCGCTTTCGCGGGTCTTATCGTGGCCGCATTCATCGGCCGATCGCCCGAATCCGTGCCGCGCGTTGCTCCAGCACTTCCGCCTCAGCATCTCGCTTGGTGTCGCGATACAGGACCGCCAGATTCTCCAGGCTGGTGGCCACATCGGGGTGGTCGGGGCCGAGCGCCTTCTCCCAGATCGCCAGCGCACGTTTGTAGAGCGGCTCGGCCTTGGCGTAATCGCCCTGGGCGCGGTAGAGCTCGGCCAGGTTGTTCAGGCTCGTGGCCACATCGGGGTGGTCGGGGCCGAGCGCCTTCTCCCGGATCGCCAGCGCGCGTTTGTAGAGCGGCTCGGCCTTGGCGTACTCCCCCTGGGTGTGGTAGAGCTCGGCCAGGTTGTTCAGGCTCGTGGCCACATTGGGGTGGGCGGGGCCGGCATTCTGTTCGGCCACCTGCAGGGCCTTCTGGGCAACCACCACCGCCCGGTCATACTTGCCCGCGCCGTATAGATGCATGACTTCCTGATTGAGAATGTCCCACTCGATACCCGCCCCCTGCGCGTGCACGATGGAGGGCAGCGCGCAAAGGCAGACGATGAATGTGGCAGCAATTCTCGAATAGGTCATGGATCAGTGTCCGTTTCTGCTTAAGGACCAACGCTTGATTGCCGGCGTCGCACCGACCGAAGTTCAGTTTACCATTGTGCGCGGGTCCGGCACCATAGCCAGCCCGCGGCCCGACCAGCGGCGGAGCCGCTCCAGCGTCGGCCGTAGCATCACGTCCAAACGTCGCATCGTGCAAGCGGCTGCGTCGCGGGGGCAGGTCACTCGCTCTGGACCGGTCTCAATCGAACGCGCGGGCGTCCGATGGCGCGGATTGATTGCCCCGGGCGCCGTCCTTAGCGCGGCGTCGCCGCGCTTGCGGCCGAAAACCGCCCCAAACCGCGCTAACGGCCGCATGACTTGCAATCCGTAAACCGCGTCGGTAACGTCGTTTACGAGTCTTAGGCCGGACCGAGACCGGCATGGCATGCAAGAGGTCGTGAGTTCGAATCTCATCGGCTCCATTCACGCAAGGCTTAACGTACCGCGCAGCGGCGGCGGGAGGTCGGGATCGCGGGGCGATGCCGAAGGTTGGCCGCTTGCCCAAGATCAATCGTGACTACCTGCTTGAACAACAGCGGCGCCAGCCGGACGCGACGCTAGGCGAGTTGCGTGAGCGACCGGGGGGGGTAAGTGTTCGCTGTCATCGATCTGGATGGCGCTGCACAAGCTGAAGATCACGTTCAGAAGAAGTCGCTTCACGCCGCCGAGCGAGACCGCGTGGAAGTCGCCGAACGCCCCGCCATGTGGTGGATCCGGCGAGTCGGCTTGACCGCCCGTGAGCTCCTGGCGGATGAGATACGAATCTTGCGTGAGTTCACAAATGCTCCCGTAGAGAAGCTGAGGGAGCTGATTCAGTTGAACAAAGAGCTTCATCCTGCAGACTATATTAAGTTGGATTAGGAATGCCTGTACTGCCTCCATTACCACTCTCAATAACTGATCTTCCGGACGATCCTGCAGCACGGCATGAAGTGCTCGTGGACCTGCTTGGTTATTGTCTAATGTGGAACCGTGGTTCAGTGTTAGCCGACGCGGAGAGGAGAATAGCGAATCCGCACGTCGAGAAAGAGCTCGGCGTGATGAAGGCGCAGCCGTTTAAGGAGCTAGCGTCGCTGGATGATGTCGCGCAAGAGAAATCCTTGCGATTCGCTCGAGCCTGCATTGACGCATTTATGCAACGTTTACTTGTGCTGCTCGGCGGTCGCGGTCAAGATCACAAGCTCGGGGAATCCCACGCGGTTCGTTTCCGGCTATCGCTGGAAGTGCTTGGGAGGCCGGATGCTGAAATTGAATTCGAAGAGGTGCTCAGTTGGGGCGGCCAGAAGTCGTTGCCCTCGTACTTCGGGCGCTGGCTGAATCGATTTGGAGGCTTACCTGCTCGCGACGGAGAGCACCCCACTCACAAATGACGTCGATGGCTGACGGGTAGGAAAGAGACGGCGGGGGGCGGGCGGCTCGACCGAGCTATTGTTAGAAGTTGTTGATGGCGTCGTAATCAGGCGGCGGTGGGCGTGGGCGGCCAGCCGGGCTATGTCGAGGCCGGCGACTACGCGTACACGTACGACGCCAACGGCAACGTCGGACAGCTTGTCGCGTGGAGTCTGGACTGGGCCCGTACGGGCGGGTGAACTCCTACCGCTTCAGCACCAAGCCCGCCGACCCCGTCACCGGTTACATGGCCCGGGGGGGTGTCAGCAGCCGGGAAGACGCGAGGCTGCGGCGAAGCGTCGTCATCATCCCTGATTGCGAAGAATCGCCCCGCCGATCTGAACCCGCGGCGTTGGGTCGGGTATACGTATTGAGTGGTTAGTCGGAAGCAGCCTCAGCCTTTGACGCAGGAACCCAACTTTGGCCGCAGCTTCGCTCATCTTAGCCTCCGGCAGCGAGCGTCGGCGGGAGCTCGTCGGTCAGCTCGGCGTCCCGTTCCGCGTGATCCCCGCGACGGTGCCGGAGCCCGAGTGGCGTGCGCCGCAGACGACCGCGCGTCAGTGGGCGTCGGCCCTGGCGTACTTCAAGGCGAGTTCGGTCGCGGCTGCGCATCCGGATTGCTGGGTGCTGGGGGCCGATACGGTCGCGGCGATCGGCGGTGAGATCCTTGGCAAACCGAAGGATGTCGATGACGCCCGTCGCATGCTGATGTTGCAGGCTGGGGCCCAGTCGGAAGTGATCACCGGGGTTTCCCTGCTGCGGTTCGGCGAGCCGCGCGTGCGGCTGATTCGCGCGGCGAGCACGCACGTCTGGATGCGGCGGGACATTGCTGCGATCGAGCAGTACCTCGCGACGGATGACTGGCGCGACAAAGCGGGGGCGTACGGAATCCAGAGTGTCGGCGACGCGCTGGTTGAGCGAATCGAGGGCAGCTTCACCAATGTGGTCGGCCTCCCGTTGGAGTTGACGCGGCGGATGTTGGTCGAGGTGGGTCTGCTGCAAGCGGCCGACTGCGACTCCGCAGCGGTTTAGCAGACGTCGCGTGAAGCGGGGCGGCGTCGCGGTGCGATAATCGGGGCTGCGCGGACGAGATGGGAGGGCTCGAGCATCTCGGCGACTTCGCGGATGGCGCAAGACCCGCCGCACGCCGATGTATGAGCGGGGCGCCCCCGAGGCACGTCGTGCTGTTGAGTTGTCGCGCCCGTGGCGCCGCTGTTGGAGGCCAAGGCGATGACGCGCTCGACGCACCGCGGTGAGACCGGCCTGGGTGACTATCTCAAGCTGATCAAAGACTTTCAATTGCTCACGGCGGATGAGGAGCGCGCGCTCGGAGAGAAGATCCGGGCCGCGTCCGACTCGCAGCAGCGGCTGGCGCAGGGCGAGATCACCATCGCCGACTACAACCGGATTCAGCGTGACGCCGCCGACGCGCGCAACACGATGATTCAATCGAATCTGAGACTCGTGGTGAGCGTGGCGAAGCAGTTCCGCAACCGTGGTCTTCCGATGGAGGACCTCGTGAACGAGGGGAACGTGGGGCTGATGAACGCGGTCGATCGGTTTGATCCGTCGGTGGGCTCGCGTTTCAGCACCTATGCGAGTTACTGGATCGATCAGGGCATCCGCCGCGCGATTCAGACGGCGAATCAGATGATCCACATTCCCAGCTATCTGATGGAGCAGATTGGTCAGATGCGGTTGGCGATGCGTGAGCTGGCTGGTGAACTTGGTCGGCAGCCCGCTCTAGAAGAGATCGCGCAGCACTTAGGAATTACGCGTCGGCGCGCTTCCGCCATCTCGAAAGCGATCAAGGCTTGTACGTGTCCGACGCAGGCGGCGGCGTCGGAAGAGGAAGGGGCGCTGGCTGACGCGCTGCCCGATTCGCGCACGCCGCCGCCGTTTGAGCAACTCTTCTCCGAGTCGGATGCAGACTTCGTGCAACAGATGCTCGATCACATCACCGACCGCGAAGCGCGCGTCTTGCAGTTGCGGTATGGACTCAACAGCGAGCAGGGCGCGCCCATGACGCTGAAGGACATCGGCCGTGAGGTCGGACTGACGCGCGAGCGGGTGCGGCAGATCGAGAAGGAAGCCAAGCGGAAGCTCGAAGCGCACGTCAAAGAGTACATCTAAGGCCGCGTGGACGGGTCGAGCGTGGTCTGCACGGCGGGCCTTCGGCGCTAACCGGCGTTTGCTGACGGCGTTCCGAGCGACGCGGCGGCGGCGGTCACCGTCTCGGCGGAGGCGGCGAGTCGGACGCGTTTGCGGGAACTGCTGAGCCCACTGACCAACTCGACCTGGTTTGGTTTCAGCTCGAGCCACCTGGCGAGCACGCGCTGCACCGCGGCGTTGGCCTGGCCGTGCTCCGGCGGGCTCGCGACCGCGACCTTGAGCACGTCGCCGTACACGCCAATCACGCCGTCGCATCGTGCGCCGGGCGTCACCTTGAGGGCGATCGAGCAGGACGTCTCGTCGAGATGGTCAACGCGAAGCACCGACTTCGTTCTCACGGGGTTCGACGGCGCTGTGTTGACCGTCGCCGATGGGCGTGAACTCGTCTCCGCGGAATGTGTTGCCGAGATAGCGATCGCGGACGGCGGCGTTGTTGACGATTTCGTGAGGGGTTCCGGAGGCGATGACGCAGCCCTTGTCGATGACATAGCTGCGATCGGTGACACGTAGCGTCTCGTGCACGTTGTGATCGGTCACGAGAATCGCGATTCCCGCGTCGCGCAGGCGGATGATCTCGGCACGCAGGTCTTCGACGGCGCGCGGATCCACCCCGCTGAACGGTTCATCGAGCATGATGAGCCGGGGGTTGGGAATGAGCGCACGCGCGATTTCGAGCTTGCGGCGCTCGCCGCCGGACACTTGTCGCGCGAGATTTTTCCGCACGACGCCCAAACCGAACTGTTCGAGCAATTCGTCCACGCGCTGTCGGCGCTGGCGGGCGGTCATCCTCAGGGTCTCACAGATGGCGAGCAGGTTCTGTTCGACGGTGAGTCGCTGGAAGACGCTCGGCTCCTGTGACAGATATCCCATCCCACGGCGGGCGCGTTGAAACATCGGCAGAGGGGTGACATCCTGATTGGCGAAAAATACTCTGCCGGACTCCGGCTTGATCATGCCGACGGTGATTCGGAAACTGGTGGTCTTCCCAGCTCCGTTGGCGCCGAGCAGCCCGACAATCTCTCGCTCGTCGACGGCGTAAGTTACGCTGTCAACAACACGCCGACCGCTGTAAAGCTTGGCAAGCTTTTCGACCCGCAAGAGCATCTGTTTTCACCACATGTCAGAGAAACGGTTGTGGATAACTTGTGAATCCCGGTGCGGGGCCGACCGTCGTGGGTCCGTGACAGGGAGCTCGCGTCGCGCGGGATTCGCCGTGGCGCCGAGCAAGCAACGCGGCTGCGAAAGCTCGCCTAAAGCTCTTTTAAAAAAAGGTTTAGGTTGCTACCTGCAATCCGGTTCCGGGGTCGCTCGCCGCCGTGATCGCTTGCACGCCGCGCGGACGTGGCCAATGGATATCGCCACACACCCAATTCGAGATAGATGTGTGCACAAATGGCGCTAACCAGATCCTCACACGCATTCACGGTACAAAGCGAACGCGGCCGATCCAAGGCACAAACGCCGCGCCGTCGACCCGTCCGCCGGGCGCCACACCGGGAAGATAGACCATAAACGCTCGGCCGACAATCAGCTCTTGCGGCGTCGTTCCTTCCGACCTCCAAGCGGGTGTCTCGGCGATTGGCCACTCGCGGCTGTCGAGGCTGAATCCGCTGTTATCTCCAAGAACGAAGAGTTGATTGTCGGGTATGACGAAGGGGGTCCCGCTGCGCGGCCGGAGGGTCCGCATCGTTTCCAAATAATGCAGATCGCGCTCGACGCGTAGTCGGCGGAGTGCAAATGCGCTTTCGGCTCCCGCGAGTTGAATGCTCGCTGGCCCGGTCACCCGCAGGCGGCGCCGCGCGCTCGTCGGCAGTTCGTATGCGTGGCGGATCACCTCGCGACCGTCGAGCGTGAGCACGAACGTCTGGTCGACGTGGGCGCAGGCGAACGCCGTCGGTCGGCCGGTTGTTCGCGGGATGCTGCGCGTCGCGATCAGACGCCGCTCAGGGTCGCCATCCGCCCAGCGCTCGGCCGACACGCGGCCGTCGGCTGCGATTTGCACTGCAAAGTTCTGAAGCCCGCTCAGCAGCGTGATTTCGAAGAACCCCAGAGTCGTGCGCCAAGTCAGTTCACCCACGATCCGCAGATCGGTGACATTGGAGTTGAACTCGCCGAGGTTGAACGAGCTCAGGTCGCGGACCGGGAACGCCGGATTGAGCTGGATCGTCTCGCGGGCCGACGAGTCGAAGCATAGCACGCGTGTCGCGAG
This sequence comes from uncultured Planctomycetales bacterium, assembly GCA_964563855.1. GTDB lineage: Bacteria > Planctomycetota > Phycisphaerae > UBA1845 > Fen-1342 > JAFGRR01. The sequence continues at coordinate 6,577 of CAZLYU010000013.1, forward strand.
GCCGGACCAGCCGTTGGTGGCCGCGCCGATCGGACGCCAACGCAGCGGGGACGAGTCATCGGCCGGTAGCGCAGCCTGATCGACGACGAGGGACCAAAGGCGGGCTTGCGCCCACTCGGGTTTGCGCGCGATGGCGCCGTTGATGAAGACATCGCCGCCGAGCAGTTCGATCGTCTCGCCCGGCAGGCCGACGATGCGTTTGACGTAGGTTTGCTGCGGGTCGTGCGGCGCGCGAAACACCATGCTTTCCCAGCGCTGGGGCCTGAACGGACCGCCGAGCCAGTAGGGCCACTTCGCGACCAGAACGCGTTCGCCGGGCTGCCCCATGCTCGGAGGCGTTTCGCCGCGCCAGCGGCAGTTGACGCAGTAGACCTCGACGGGCGGGATGAAGGCGGCGTTGAAGTCCGCCGCCGGGCCGGACGGGCCGAAGTCGAACTGGTGCCCGCAGCGTGGGCAGCGGGTGGTGCCGTATGCGCCGCGCAGCGTTTCCGCCATCGAACCCGTCGGGATGATGAACGCCTCGATGAGGAACGCACGGAAGATGAACGCCAGAATGAGCGCCATGAGGAGTGTCTGCGTCGTTTCGCTGGTGGAGAGCCACGCGGCGCGGCTCGCTCCACCGCCTGCGTCGTCTGGCGGCGGCACGGTGGGACGGATTTCGTTGGACGTGGGCGGCGCGAAGCGCAACGTCGTGTCCGATCCGAACGCCGGTCGGTTAGTGAATCCACCGAACGCGGCCAAAGTCGGGCGCCATCACCGGCCCACCTAGGCTGGGCAGGAGCCCGGGAAAGTAGACGAAGAACGCGCGGCCGATGAGCTGGTCGCCGGGCACCGCGCCAATCTGATAGTCGGCGTAGCGATCGGAGAGCATGTACGAGCCGTGCCGCCGCCACAGGCGCCCGTCGGCGCTGCTGGGCGAGTTGTCGCCGAGTACGAAGAACTCGTCGCTCCCTAGCTCAAACGGCGTGTCGACGGCGCGAAGGGCTTCATGCGGAGGGTTGCCGCGTTTGTAGTGAATGTCGCGATCGATCCGCAGGTGCGCGAATCGGGCGGTGGCGCGCTCGGCGGCGAGCGTGAGACGCGGCCCCGGCTTGCGGCGCGCCTGGTCACGTTGTCGCAACGCTTCGACTGACAGCGGTGTCCGGTCAGCCGTGCACTGCAGCGCTTCCACCGTTTCGCCGTTCAACCGCACCCAGACGTTGCGATCCGCGACGCCCAAGCTGAGTTGCACGGGTGCGGTGAGCGCGACTCCGTCGACTTCGGCCACGGGTGCATCGTCGAACCGGTCGAGCGAGCCGTGCATCAGCACCAGCCGACCGTCGCCGTGCAGCCGCACCGCGAAGGCGGCGTCGTACTTGGTGACGCCGAGTTCGACGTAGCCGGGTCCAGTGAGATCGTGGATGACGCCTGCGAGGCGGGTGTCGGTCACGCTCTCGAACGACTCGCCCGAGTGCGGCGCGTTGTAGCCGTAGAGATCCGTGATCTCGGCTTCCGACAAGACGTCGCCGTCTCGCAACTGGTTGGTGAATTGAACGACGGAGCGGGCTTCGGCTGCGTTCACCGAGAGCACACGCTCATCCAGCTTGGTCCAGCCATCACCTTCGATCGGCGTCCAACGCGGCCAGTAGCGGCCATTGTCGCCGACGGGTTCACGGGCCGGATAGTCGTGGTTGTAGAACGGGAGCCACAGCGTCTCCTGCACGGCCGGCGGCTTGGCGGCGACGACGCCATCGATATAGATATCGCCGTCGATCAGCTCGACGGTTTCGCCGGGCAATGCGATGAGGCGTTTGATGAAGTTCATCTGCGGCGCCTCGGGATTGCGAAAGACCACGACATCCCAGCGGGCGGGGCCGATGCGTCCGCGGCGGACGTCGTAAGGCCAGCCGAGGACGGTGATGCGGTCGCCGAACGAGGGGGCGTACGTGCCCAATTGGCGCGCTTCGCGCACGGTCTGTTCGTAGCGGCAGTTCGGGCAGCGCAAGTCGATCACGGGTTCGGCGCCGACGGGGTGCATGCCGACGGTGAAGGTGTAGCCGCAATTGGCGCAGGTGTGAAAGGCGTGTGCTCCGGCGAGGGTGGGCGCCATGGAGCCCGTCGGGATGACAAACAGCGGAATGAAGAAGGTCTTGAAAATGAGCAACAGGATGAAGAAGCCGATCAGTGACGCGAGCCACTCGGCCATGGGTTCTTTCTCATGCGCGGCGGCGGTCATCGGTTTCCTGGGGTGCGAGGCACTGCGTCTGCGGCAAGCTAGCGGGCCGGCGGTCGGCCGGTCAATCCGCGGCATCGACCTTGCTTGACCGGGTTATACTGCGTGTGATGGCGGACGACGACCGCAAGCCCTGAAGGGAGCCGATCTGATGACGACTTTGATGAAACGCTGGCCGGCCCTGGCCGTTTGCTCGACCGGAATGTTGCTGCAGACCGGATGCGACATCGCCGACGCCGTGCTCGGTACGGTGTCGCTGGCCTTTGAGATCGCCGACATTTGGACATAGCGGCAGCTGTGGCGCGGCGCGCCGCGCGCGCATCAGCGCCGATCGGTCGTTGAGGCTCGTCGCGTCGAGGAGGCGGTGTGCGGGCTCTATACTCTCGTGAGCGGTCACGAGGCTCGCGCCTCCGCCTCGCCCTTCCGTTTGTCGAATTTCCTGCGATTCCTTGCCTTCGTTGGGCTTGCTCCTAGAACCTACTGATCGTTTTGAACGAATTTTGAGTTGACATTGGACGGCTAGCGACAGGCGGCCTGTCATAGCCCACGCCGACGGAGAGTAGGAAATGCGAAACACTGGCTTGATTCGATTGTTGGCTGCGGGTGCGTTGTTGGGAGGCGCTGTCTCGCCTGCGTTCGCCGCGTCGTGCAGCACCGGCGACAAGGCGTACGGACAGACGGTCGCGATGGAGAAAGACATCGTCGCGGTCGCCGTCGACGCAGGCTCGTTTAACACGCTCGCGAAGGCCCTCAAGGCAGCGGACCTGGTCGGCGCGCTGCAGGGCGAGGGACCGTTCACCGTCTTCGCCCCGACCGACGACGCGTTTGCCAAGCTGCCGAAGGCGACGCTCGAGAGTCTGTTGAAGCCGGAGAACAAGGCCAAGCTTCAAGCGATCCTGAAGTATCACGTGGTTGCCGGCGAGTACCCCGCCGCGAAGGTCACGCGGATGAACGGCGCCGTATCGCTACAGGGTCAGCAGATCGATCTGAAGGTCGAAGACGGCAAGGTGATGGTGGATAACGCCACGGTCGCGGCGGCGGACGTCAAGGCGTCGAACGGCGTCATTCACGTCATCGACAGCGTGATCCTGCCGGAGAGCAAGAACATTGTGCAGGTCGCGCAGAGCGCTGGTGCGTTCGGCACACTGCTGAAGGCGGCGACGGAGGCCGGGCTGGCGGACACGCTGGCCAACGGCGGTCCGTTCACGGTCTTCGCGCCGACCGACGACGCATTCGCCAAGCTGCCTGAGGGCACGGTCGCGTCGCTGCTGAAGCCCGAAAACCGTTCGAAGCTGCAGCGCATTTTGAAGGCCCACGTGGTTGAGGGCCGGGTCTACTCGGCGCAGGCGGCGAAGCTCGATGGGGCCGGCACGCTGGCTGACTACGATGTCACGATTAAGCCCAGCGGCAAGACCCTAAGCATCGACGGCGCCAAGGTGGTGACCGCCGACGTTGACGCGTCGAACGGCGTAATTCACGTGATCGATGCGGTCATCATTCCCGACGAGCGGACGGCGCGGGCTGGTTACTAGACTAAGCTGCAGCCGTAACGACATGCGTCCGTGCTTGATGCCCCGACGCGAGGCGCATGCACCGGGCGTATGACGAGATAAACGCCGGAAGGCCTGCTGACATCAACGTCGGCAGGTCTTCAATTCTTAACCTCTATGCCCAAGATGAGAAGTCAGGCAGTGGCCGGCTGCTTTTCCGGCTGACTGCTCGGGTAGGTGATGCGTGAGTGATAGATGGCGCTGAGCGTCTTGATGAGGCTCGCGCGGATCATGGCGATTTCGCGAAAGGTAAGGTCGCACTCGTCGAACTGTCCGTCTTGCAGCCGCTTTTGGACGATTGCGTCGACCACATCTTCGATGCGCCCCGGCGTGGGCTCGGCCATCGCGCGGACGGCGCCCTCGACGCCGTCACACAGCATGACGACCGCCGTCTCGCGGAATTGCGGCTTGGGCCCCGGGTAGCGATATTCGGTATCAGAGACCACGGGGTCGTCAGGCTTCCGTGATTTGCTGGCGGCATGGAAGAAGTATTCGACCAACGTCGTGCCGTGGTGCTCGGCAATGAACGGATGCAGGCTGCGCGGAACGTTGTATTCCTTGGCCATCTCCACCCCGTCTTTCACGTGCCCGATGATGATCAGCAAACTCATGGCGGGCGAGAGTCGGTCGTGGCGGTTGGGCTCCATGGCCTGGTTTTCGACGAAGTAGCCGGGCTTGTTGATCTTTCCGATGTCGTGGTAGTAGGCGCCCGCGCGCGAGAGGAGCGCGTTGGCGCCGATCGCTTCGGCGGCGTTCTCGGCCAAGGCGCCGACCAGAAGGCTGTGGTTGTATGTCCCGGGTGCATCGGCGGCCATCCAGCGCATAAGGGGTTTACTCGCATCGCACCACTCCAGCAGGGTCATGCTGGTGCTGACGCGAAACAATCGCTCGATGCCCGCCAGCAATCCTTCGATCAAAAACCCGGCCGCGAGCGTGGTGCCGGCCGCCCAGCCCGCGATCCATACGAGGTAGCTCAGGGTCTGGCCCTGGATCATTCCCGAGGCGGCGGTGAGCACCAGCGCAACGGTGGCCGCGAGGCTGCCGACGCCTACCACTTGTCCCCGGCTGCGGACATCGCTGAGCAGGTCGACCACCACGACCGACGCGCCGAGCAAAATGAAGAGGAAGCCCAGACCTTGGTCGACCGCCAGCGTGAGCACGAGCGCCAGCGCCACCACGCCCGGATAAACGCTCAACTGACGGTGATAGACGATCGACAGCAGCATCGCCGCGAGCACCTGCACGCCGACGGCGAAGTGCGGCGGAATCGACGGGACGGCAACGAAGATGATCCGCACCACAGCGACGAGCAGCAGCAGCACGCCGGCCGTGACGAGTCGGCGTTGCATGCGCTCGGCGGACTGTCGCCCGGTCAGCCAATACTGCAAGGCGGCGCCAAAGGTGGCGAGAAAGGCCAGCAAACCGCGGCCGATGATCGTCCCGCCAGCAGCGCTCAGCCAGCCGGCGGTTTCGTTCACGCGGGCGACATAGGCGTCAAACTCGGCCCGCGCGAGATCGAAGTCGTCGCGCGAGACGATCACCTGTCCATTCGCGTTGGCTTCGACAATGACGGCGTTGGTCGGAATTTCGACGTATTGCGGTTCGATCGCCGCCGCCGCCGCCGTCGCGCGTTCGGTCGTGGTGGCGGCATCGAATACATAGAAGCCGCGGAGGGCGCCCTCGGGGGCGATCACGCTGAGCAGCGCCTCCCGCACGGCGTCGCGTCGCGGCGCTGAAAACGGCTCGCTGATCAGTCGCAGCGCGACACGCAGGCTATCGTCGGTGATGCGTTCGACGCGCGGCAAGACCCGCTCCTGACCGGTTACGGGGTCGATCAGCACGACCGAGCGCGGCGAGCGGCGCGACGCCGCTTCGTTCTCGGCCGCTAACGGCTGCCCGCGAAGCCGTTCGATCGCGGCGTCGATCCACGTCGCCCACTGTTCGGCGGTGGGCGGGGCGTCTGGAGACGCCGTCGGTTGGGTGGCGGACGCGTCGTCGGAAAGGGGCGTCATCGTCGCGAGCGTCTCACGCACCTCGCGCACCAACGCGACGTTCAGCCGAAACACGCTCGGCGAGGCGGAGCGGGCTTCTGTGCGGCGTTCGAGGGTGGCGTCGTATGAGAAGACGGAGAACGGCAGCCGCGCGACGAGCGGACGGTCGAGCGTTTGCCCAACGCGCAACGAAAACGCGGAGCCACCCAGGTTCACCAGCACGCCGACCAGCAACGCGAGCAGCGCCGCTCCGGTGAGCGCCGGGCCGAAGATGACTTGGCGCCAGCGGCGGAGACGTGCTGAGGAGCGCTCAGCTTTGGTCCGTCGAATCTCTTTGCGCCGCGAGGATTCGCGGACGATGCCGAACATAGACCTATGAGCTTTGTTAATCGCCGGCGGGAAGTCAATGCATTCCTGGGAGCGAGGGGGATCCGATTCGCTCGGGGGTTGCGACCCCGCAAGTCTGGCGCACGCAACCTGAACGTCCTGTCAGGTGTCTCTGTCGGGCGGGGCTGGGCCGGCGTGGGCCGATACGGGGGTGGCGTGTTATGACGCTACTTATTATCGACCTGCGGGTCGTCGGCTTGCCGGTCGCCACGCGGTTTCGACGGGTCAGCTGTCTGGGTTGTGTCGTTCATCGCGGACGGCGGCCGCTGCGTCTGAGCCGAATCACCGACGGGCGCCGCGTAACGATTCACGATGCGGGCCACGAGCGGATGTCGAACGATATCTACGTCTTGCAGACGCAAGATCGATAAGCCTGGGGTGTCGCGTAGCTTCCGCACGGCATCCACGAGGCCGGATGACTGACCCGGCTCGAGGTCGACCTGGCTGTCGTCGCCGGTCACGATCATGCGGCTCTCGTTTCCAAGTCGCGTCAGGAACATCAGCATCTGCGACGGGGTCGCGTTCTGGGCTTCGTCGAGGATCACACACGAGTGGTTGAGCGTGCGCCCGCGCATGTAGGCCAGCGGCGCCACTTCCACCACATCGTTCAGCATGAACCGTTTCAACTGCTCGTAGGTCATCATGTCGTGCATCGCGTCGAGCAGCGGTCGCAGATAGGGATTCACCTTCGCCTGCATGTCTCCCGGCAGAAAGCCCAGCCGTTCCCCCGCCTCGACGGCCGGACGCACCAGAACGATGCGTTTGATGCGACCGAGCTTGAGCAGATGCACCGCGACCGCGACCGCGAGATAGGTCTTGCCTGTGCCCGCGGGTCCCAGACAGAAGACGAGGTCGCGCTCGAGCATCGCCTCGACGTACGCCCGCTGACCGGCGGTGCGCGGCCGCGTCAGCACGCCGCGATTGAAACTCGCCAGCGCGTCGGTCTGCCCGTCCTGCTCGGTGGCGGCGACACTTGCGAGGGCTTCGTCGACATCGGCGTCTTCGAGATACGGCCGGCTGCGCAGTGCCGTCTGCAGGTGTTCAATGACGTTGGCGGCTTGTGAGACGTTTTGCGGCTCGCCGTGCAGTCGCACGGCGTCGCCACGCACGTCGATGCGTACGCCGAAGGTCTGCTTGATGCGTCGCAGATAGCGGTCGCCGGCGCCGAAGAGTTCGGCCCGTCGCCGCGGTTCGCGCAGGGTGAGGCTGATTTCCATTGCTCCTGATAGGGTATTTGGCGGAGCCGGGTTCGGCCATGACCCGCTTGCCAGGGGCGGCACAATTCTGTTCGGCGGCTCGCATGGCATTGCGGGCTGTCAACACTGCGCGCACAATCGACGCGATGCGAAGCGGGCGGGCGCGTTCGTGTGGCGGATGGCCGCCGCAAACGCCTTCCGTCACGTGTCGACGACGCCGAGGCGTCACCCTGGTGCAGGCCCGCCGCCCTGGAGGTTCTGGCTCGTGAGTATGCTGACCAAGGTGTTTGTTGTGCTGACGGCGGTGCTATCCGTTGCGGCGTCTGTCCTATTCATTTCCGCTTCGGCCCAATGGGCGAACTACCGCGAGCAGGCGATTGCGTATCAGCAGGAGCGCGACGCGGCCCTTGTTCAGAAGGAAGCGGCTGAGAACGCGGCGGCGGCGAACGCGCTGATCAAAGAAGACGCGATCGCGCAAAAGGAGCTGCAGATCGATCAGTTGCGCGACGACCTCGATCAGATTCGCGAGCGGCTTGATCAGCAGACGCTCGAGCTGACGCGGGAGCGCGACCAGCGTGTGCTGGCGGAAGGCGACCGCACGCGGTTGCAGGAGACGCTGAACGTGTTGGGCGCCGAAGTTTCAGGTCTTCGTAAACAGCGTGATGAGTTGCTCAGTGAGCAGTTCACGCGACAAACGCAGCTCGCCGCGCTGAACCAGCGCGTGCTGGAACTCACGGCGAACAACACGATTCTGGGCGAGCAGGTTCGCAATTTGCAGCAGAAGCTGATTGCGGCGCAAGAGGCGCCCGCGCCGTCAGCCGCCGCGACCACCGCCGCCCCGGTCCAGCCGACGGTCGCCGGTCCGATTGAGGGCGAGATCGACGAGATCAACGGCGTCTACGCATCGGTGAATATCGGTGAAGCGTCGGGTGTGCAGCCCGGCATGGTGTTGATGGTGCATCGCGGCGGTCGCTACCTGGGAGAATTGCGGATCGACCGCGTGCTCGCGGAATCTTCGCAAGGCAAGCTGGACTACGTGCAAGACGACATTCAGCCCGGCGATCGCGTCTCTTTTGAGCAGAGCTAACGGCTAGGAGGCCCACGTGAGCCAGATCAACTCGCCCGGCCCGCGCGGCCGGCCCAGCTTTGACAACGACATCTACACGGTGCTCATGCTGGTCGCGTTTCTGAGCATGTTGATCGCCGTGGGTTTCGTTGTTTACAAGAGCATCTCACTGTTCGGGACGGTTCTGCCGCCGGTCACCGGTTGATTCAGCCGCTTGACGACGCCATGATACCGCCGGCGCGAAGCGCCCCCACGGCGCCACGGATGGCGCGCGTCGCTGCCGGCGCGGGGTGCATGGAGACGCATCGGAGATCGCGGTGTTCCTCCGCCGACTGATCGGACTCTTCAGCGTAGACATGGGCATCGACCTCGGCACGTGCAACACGCTCGTGGCGGTGCGCGGCGAAGGCATCGTTCTGAACGAGCCGTCGGTGGTTGCGGTGCGCAAAGGCACCAACCAGGTGCTCGACAACGGCAACGCCGTCGGCATTGTCGCCAAAGAGATGCTGGGGCGCACGCCCGGCAGCATCACCGCGATTCGACCGCTCAAAGACGGCGTCATTGCCGACTTCGACATTACCGAAGCGATGCTTGGCTACTTCATTCGCAAGGTGCACGGCAATCGCGGGCTCGCGCATCCGCGCGTGGTCATTGCGGTGCCGTACGGCATTACGGCGGTCGAGAAGCGCGCGGTCTACAACTCGGCCGAGCGGGCCGGCGCGCGGCGCGTGTTCCTCGTGGAAGAGCCGAAGGCCGCCGGCATCGGCGCGGGCCTGCCGATAACCGAGCCCACCGCATCCATGATCGTCGATATCGGCGGCGGCACGACCGAGGTCGCGATCATGAGCCTCGCCGACATCGCGATTTGCAACTCGCTGCGTATCGCCGGCGACAACATGGACGAAGCGATCATCAACTACATGAAGCGCACCTACAACCTGATGATCGGTCCGCAAACGGCGGAGCGCATCAAGATCGAGGTGGGCTCGGCGGCGCCGCAAGACCAGGAAAGCTCGATGGAGGTCAAGGGTCGCGACATGATCAGCGGCCTGCCGCGCCGCGCCGTGATCGGCGCCGAGGAAGTCCGCGAAGCGCTCAAGGAGCCGGTCGGCGCGATCGTCGATGAGGTGCTCCGGACGCTCGAACAGGTCGAGCCCGAACTCGCGGCCGACCTGGTCGACAACGGCATCCACCTTTCCGGCGGCGGCGCGCTCCTGCGCGGGCTTGGTCAGGTGCTGCAAAAGGCGTCCGGATTGCCGGTGTCGGTGGTTGACGATCCGCTCACGTGCGTGGCCCGCGGCACGGCGGCGTACCTCGAAAACCTCGAGGAGTGGCACGACACGATCGACTCGGACGAAGACGAATACTAGGCGGGATCAGCGGGGCGACGTCGCCTGAAGCGACCTCGCGTCACCTGTTCACGGTCGCGAGTTCCGCCGTTGCATCAGCGTGCGGCAAGCCGTCGAGCGCCCAATGCAGTTCCGCGCGATGCCGGGGGGCCATCACCGTGTCGCGAAACACCGGCTGCGTGCCGATCAGCGTGATCGCCTTCAAGGTGTACCACAGCTTCAGACGCTTACGCGTGTACGCACGGTCTTCGAAGTAGCGGCTGCCGCGGCCACGGATGACTTTTCCGATCGCCTCATACGCCCGGCTCGAGGTCATGATCGCCCAGCGGGCGCCGTACGGCAGATAGCACATGCCGTGATCCGCGCTGCGGTAATAGTTGTGCGACAAATCGAGCAAGCGGTGCACCGCGGCCAGCACCGTGGGGCGGGCCGCGTCATCTCTGGTGTGAATCGCTTGCGCGACCGTTTCGGCCGGCGCCCAGGTCGCCGGGAGATACACGCGATCGCGGGCCAGGTCTTCGACCACGTCGCGCGCGATGTTCGTCATTTGCATGGCGAGACCGAGGTCGATCGCGTACGCCAGCGCTTGCTTGTCGCGCACGTCGAGCACGCCGCACACCATCAGGCCGACGGTCGACGCCACGCGATAGCAATAGCGCAGCAGGTCGCGCTCGTCGGTCATGCGCACGGCATCGATATCTGATGCGGCCCCGGCCACCAGTTCCTGTGCGATGCGGATGTCGACGTCATGCTTTCTCGCCAGATCGAGAAAGGCGGACACGGGCGGCAGCCGGCTCTCGCCGCGCGAGAGATCATCGCGAATGCGGCTGAGGGCGGCGTGCGTCGCGGGGATTGAACCTGTTTCGTCGGCGACGTCATCGACGAAGCGACAAAAGGCGTAGAGCACTTCGATGCCCGGCTGCACACGGCGGGGCAGCAGCCGCGACGCCCAGAAGAACGTCTTGGCGTGATGCGCCATGACCCGACGCGGCGTCCAGAGGCTGAAGTCGGCATCCAGCGTCAGCGGTTCGACGTCGACAAATTGTTGTTTAATGGACGCCATTGGCTCCGCTCAGCAGACGATCGACGACTTTCGCTGACGTCATCACGCCCGGCATTCCCGCTCCGGGGTGCGTGCCCGCGCCCACGAAGTAGAGCCCATTCACGTCTTCCGACTTGTTATGAAAACGGAAGTAGGCCGACTGCGTGAAGCACGGCTCGATCGAAAAGCCGGCCCCGTGCAGGGTGTTGAGGTCGTTCAGGAAGTAGTTCGGCGTCACGTAAAAGTCTTCGGTAATGTGCTGCGAGAGGTCGGGGCAGACCGTGTCTTCCAGATACTTCACGACCTGATCACGATAGCGCGGACCGACCTGCTCCCAGTCGGTGTCGCCCTGCAAGTTTGGCACGGGCGCCAACACGTAAAATGTCTCGCACCCTTCCGGCGCCATGGACGGGTCGGTGCGCGTGGGGGCGTGCAGATAGAGGCTGAAGTCTTGCGAAAGCTTTTTGCGTTCGAAGATGTCTTCGAGCAGCCCTTTGTAGCGCTCGCCGAGCAGAATCGTGTGATGCGCGAGGTCGGGGTAGGTGCGCGTCGCGCCGAAATAGAGCACGAACAGCCCCATCGAATACCGCAGACGTTCGATCTTGCGATCGGTCCACGTGCGGCGGTGCTGCGGCGCGATCAGGTGCTTGTAGACGAACGGCGCATCGGCGTTGCATACGACGATGTCGGCCGGCAGCGTCTCGCCGGACGTCAGGCGAACGCCGCTTACCTTGCGGCTTTGCACGTCGATCTGTTCGACTTCGCTGCTGAGGCGCACGTCGACGCCGACTTCGCTCATGAGCTTGGCCAGGCCGCGCACGACTGCGCCGGTGCCGCCCATCGCGAAGTGCACGCCCCACTTGCGCTCCAGATAGTGAATGAGTGAGTAGATGCAGGTCGTCGTGAACGGATTGCCGCCGACCAGCAGCGGATGAAAGCTGCATACGCGCCGGAGTTTGTCGTCTTTGATGTAGCGACTGACCATGCCGTAGACGCTCTTCCAGCACTGGAGCTTGAGCAGGTACGGGACGAGGCCGATCATCGCGAATGGATTGTGAAAAGGCTGATCACCGAGCTTCACGTAGCCGATCTCGAACATCTGCTGCGTGTGCTTCAGCAGTTCGTGGTAGCCGGGCACGTCGTTCGGCTCGAACTTGCGGATCTGCGCTTCCATGTCTTCGAGCGTTCCGCCGTAGTCGAAGACATCGCCGTCGTCGAAGCGGATGCGATACCACGGCTCGACCGGGACGATGTTGACGTAGTCTTCCGTCTTGCGGTCGAAGAGCGCGAACAATTCGTCGATCAAAAACGGCGCGGTAATGATCGTTGGGCCCGCGTCGTAAATGAAACCATTGCGCTCGAACACCCGCGCCCGGCCGCCGAGCGTGTCGAGCTTCTCGACAAGGGTGACGTCGTACCCGCGAGCGCGAACGCGCAGCGCGGCGGCGATTCCACCAAAACCGCTGCCAATAACCACCGCCTTACGGCTCATGCGATCTTTCTGTTCCACGGAGCTCCACGCTGGCGCGCGCGCTGGGGCGCGCCGGTTTGCGTCTGTAGCCGCCCGAAGGCGATCGTTCGACTCGCTCGATCATTATAGAAATGCGCGCGGACGCCAGCCACACGCCGGCGCACGCTGACCATTTTCAGCGCCGCTGCTATGATTCTACAGCCATCGCCTTACACGAGCGGAGCTGCGGAGCCTACATGAGTGATTGGGATGTCGCCGTCATCGGCGCAGGTCACAATGCGCTGGTTTGCGCCGGTTATCTCGCCCAGGCCGGAGCCCGGGTCATCGTGCTCGAACGTCGACCAGTCGTCGGCGGCGCGGTGGTGACTGAAGAGATCATCCCGGGGTTCAAGTTCGATCTCGGTGGGTCGGCCCACATTCTGATTCACCACACGCCCATCGTCCGCGACTTGGAGCTAGCGAACTACGGCCTCGAATACATCGATGTCGACCCGCTGTTCTTCGCCCCGTTTCCCGACGGATCGAGCATCACCATCTGGAAGGACCTGGAGCGCACCTGTGAGAGCATCGCGGCCGTTAGTCGGCGCGACGCTGACGCGTATCGCGACTTCGTCAACGAGTGGCGGCCCATCGCGGCGGGGATGGTCAAAAGTTTCTTGCACGCGCCCACCGGCTGGAACCTGTTGCGCCACATGGTGCTGGGCAGCGGCGTTGGCAAAGCGTGGCCCGAACGCTTGACGACCATTTTCCGCAGCTACGGCCAGGCGATTCGCGAGATGTTCGAAACGCCGCACGTGCAGGCCATCATCGGGTGGATGGCGGCGCAGTCGGGACCGCCGCCGACCGAGCCGTTCTCGGCGCCGTTTGCGCTGTGGCACCCGATGTATCACGAGACCGGGGTGAAGCGCCCGCGCGGCGGGTCGGGCATGCTTACGCAGGCGCTGGCCAAGATGATCATGGCGCATGACGGTGAGGTGCGCACGGATGCGCCTGTTGCGCGCGTCATGGTCGAGCGCGGCCGCGCGTCCGGCGTCGAACTCGCGAGCGGCGAGCAGATCCGCGCGCGGCGCGTGGTCAGCGGCGCGCACATCCAAACGCTCTACAAGATGCTGCCCGACGACGCACTGCCGAAGCGCGCGTCGCAACTCATTCAGCGCAGCCGCGTCGGCAACGGCTTTGGCATGATCCTGCGGTGCGCGATGCGCGAGCTGCCGAACTATACCGCGGCGCCGTCGCCGACCGATGGCGCCCCCGGGCCGCAGCATCACGCCTTGCAGTTCATTTGCCCGAGCCTGGAGTACCTCGACTGCGCGTACGCCGACTATCTCGCCGGCAAGCCGTCGTCGCAGCCGGGGTTGATCGCGATGACGTTCTCGGCGGTTGACGATTCGCTGGCGCCGCCGGGCAAGCACACGATGTTTCTGTGGGGGCAGTATTACCCGTACGAGCTCGCGTCAGGCGAGAACTGGGACGACATCGCGGACCGTGAGGCGGATCACATGTTGGAGACGCTGGCTGCGTACGCGCCCAATGCGCCTGGCGCCGTCGAGGGTCGGCTGGTTGAGACGCCGCTCTATCTCGAGCGCGAGCTCGGGCTGCTGCGCGGCAACGTGATGCACCTGGAGATGTCGCTCGACCAGATGTTCCTGATGCGTCCGGCGCTCACGCTGAGCAACTATCGCACGCCAATTCGCGGCCTGTATCTGACCGGCGCGAGCACACACCCTGGCGGCGGGATCATGGGCGCTGCGGGGCGCAATGCGGCGCGGGCGGTGCTTCGCGACGCGCGCGGCGCATATGGCCGCCGAGCTTCATAGAGTTCTTCCGATGACCTACTTTGGTTTTTTGGCGATGTTCGTCGTGCTGCCGGCAGTGCTGCTCGCCGTGTGGCACGCCGTCGTGCACCGCCCCCCACATGTCACGTTGCGCGGGCGTCACCCGCTACGGGTGATCGGTGCGCTGGTCGTGATCGCGTTTGTCTACACGACGCCGTGGGATAACTACCTGGTGGCGACGCGCGTGTGGTGGTACGACGAGTCGCTGGTGCTCAAGGATTGGGTAATCGGGTGGGTGCCGCTCGAAGAGTACTGCTTCTTCATTCTGCAAACCGTCTTCTCGGGGCTGCTGACGTGGCTGTTGGCGCAGTGGCTTCCGACGAGCCCCCTGCAGCCGACGAAGCGGAGCGGGTTCAATAACGCCATCACGCTCGTTGTCGCCGTGTTCTGGGCGCTGTGCTTCGTGCCGCTGATCGTGGGCTATCGGCCGGCGACGTATCTGTGTTTGATTCTGACGTGGGCATTGCCGCCGGTCATGCTGCAACTCTGGTTCGGCGCCGACACGCTGTGGCGCTGTCGCTGGCTGGTGCTGACGTCGATCGGGACGGCGACGGGCTGGCTCGCGTTCGCGGACGCGCTGGCGATTAGCAGCGGCACGTGGACCATCGATCCGGAGCAGTCGTTTCACCAGGTGCTCATCGGTGGGGTGCTGCCGCTGGAAGAGTTCATCTTCTTCTTCATGACCAACGTGCTGGTGGTGTTTGGACTCGTGCTGGGCATTGCGAGCGAAAGTCCGTCGCGCGTGCCGGCAGCCTGGCTGCCGAAGGTGAGCCGCATTCTGGGGCCGACGCCGAAGTACGCGTCTACTGCGTCACCGGCGGGATGACGACGGTTTCGCCGATCGCGGGCGGGCGCCAGCTTTCGAAGCGCCAGTTGCGGGCCACGATCCACGCCCATCGGTCGCTGTCGAGCGGGTCGTCGAAGACGTAGAGCACCTCGTGCGGGCGTCCGTCGGCGGTCGTCTGCAGTAGCCATACTTCGAATGCAGGTGTGATCGCGACGCGCTTTCCCCGGTCTTCCGCGGTCGTATCGGGGCGTGAGACGGGCGCCCGGCGTGGATCGCGGAAGAGCAGCGCCAAGCGCTGGGCGCCGTAGAGCGGGTCGAAGTTCTGGTCGAGTTGCGGCTGCACTGCGGGGTCTGAGCCGGCCGTCGGATAGAAGCCGCGGGCCGGCCGCACGCGGAGCGACCAGCGGTCCGTGCGCGTCACCGTCACCGGCTGTGTGCCGTCGGCCAGCGCCCACATGCGCGACCAAGCTGGCGCACCCTGTGCGTCGCGATATGACGGCACGAGCAAATGGTGGAACGTGTTGGGGGCGTTGACGAAGACCAGTTCCTGCTCGGCATTGGCGGGCGCTGGAAGGAAGTCGTACATGCGCAGTTCATTGCGCGGGATGGTCGGGCTCCAAGCGCGAACCGGCAGCAGCAGCGGCGCTGACACGACATGCACGAGCACCAATACACCGACGCCGAACCGTCGCGTCCACTTCAGCCAGTTCGCTGATGGAATGCTGGTCATGACGTGTTCGAAGTAGCACGCGAGCAGGCCCAGCGCGCCGAATCCGGGCATGATGAGCAGCCGATCGTTCGGGAGCGTGGCGCACGCGAGGGCGGTGGAGAGCAGCATGCCGAGGGCGAAGAAGCGCGCGACGCGACTCTGCAGCAGCAGCGGCCGCATCATCACGGCGAGCAGCAGCAACACGGCGACGCCGGCCGCCGTCATGTAGCGTGGCACGTGGTCGGCCGCGAGGTAGTAGAAGTCAGCGGGGGGCGTGAGCCATTGCCCGAGCATGAGAATGGGACCGCGTTCGAACACGGCGGCGAGATAGCGGATGGGCTCTGACCCGGGATCGATGTAGAGACCGCTATACGCCGCGCCATAGCCGCCGAGCTTGTACGTCAGCCACCAGGCGGCGGTCACGAGCAGGGCGGGCGCGAGGGCTGCAGCGCGGCGCCAGACATTCCCGTGCTCGAGCGTCAACGTGAAGGCGATCATGTACATGGTGGCGGCGATGCCGGTCTCTCCGCCGAGGAACGCGAGCATCAAGAGCAGCGGCGCGGCGACGCCCGTCGCGCGCGATGGACCGTCGCTGCGGCGCCATTTTGCATGCATGAGCAATGCGGCGACGCCGAAGGTGCTGGCGATGAGCGCGTTGCGATTCGCGATCCAGGCGGCGACGAAACCGTGGGCGTCTTCGATCGCGAAGAGGAGGGTGGCGACGCCGGCGGTCCAGGTGGGGCCGATGAGCCTGCGGTACGCTGCGCCCGCCAGCACGACGAGGGCGGCGAGCCACAGCAAGCTGTGCAGGTGCATGAGGAAGGGGCTCTGGTGGGTGCGCCAGTCGAATGCGTGAGTGAGTGAGGCCAGCGGTCGCCAGAAGGCGAGCTTGAGTCGCAGGTCGGTCCACCACGGCGCGGCCCCGCTGTCGATCCAACGTTGGGTGATCTGCGGATCGCCACGCAGCGGGGCGAATACTTCGGTGACGGGCTGTGGATCGTTTGGGTCGAAGCCGCCGTTGAGGAAGAATCCGCGGTGGGCGAAGTCGTCGCCGACCAATCCGAGCGGCAGCGCGGGGGAGCAGAGCAGGAGCGTGAGGAGTGCGGCGGCGAGCGGCAGGCGCGGATGCGTGAGCCACGGTCTGGCCCGCATCGGTGCGCGACACCACCAATCCGCGAGTCGGTTGATCATGCGGCGGTGGAGCCCGTGTCGGCCGGCGGTTCAGTGAGATTGGGCAGGTCGCGAATCTTGCGCGCCGGGGCGCCGGCCCAGAACTCGTTGGGTCCGATCTGGGTGTTGGGCATGACGAGCGCACTGGCGCCGATCATCGCGCCGCGACCGACGCGTACGCCGCCCATCACGATCACACCGCCGCCGATCAGCGCTTCGTCTTCGATCACGACTGGACGAAACTCGACGGCGTCGCGGTCCTGCCAATGTCCGCTGACGATGGTGTTGAGTCCGATGACGACATTGCGGCCGATGGTGACGAGGTGCGGGTCGAGAATCCACGCTTCGGTGAATTGCACGGAGCGCGACCGCGGACCGAAGAGCGGGCCGAACAGCCAGACCAGCGGCGGGAGATTCGCGAGATGGAAGACGAGCATCGCGGGAAAGGGGGCGTCGAGCCGGGCGCGGGTCAACACGCCGATCAATCCCGAGAACAAGACCTGCACGCTGGGGCGCCGGCCGCGCGTCGGGTAGCGACCCTCGCGGGGTGTGGGCACGAGCAGCCGCAACACAATGAGCGCGACGAGATAGGCGACATTGAACGCCAGAATCCAGTGGACAGCGACGCGCGCCCAGTGCCAAACGGTGGCGAGGTCGGCGCGGATCGGATGGTGTGCGGGCCACCAGTTGATGGCGTTGAGCAGCCAGGTGGCGGCGAAGAACGCGAGGCCCCAGAGTGCGACGCGGACGTAAGCGTCGAGGGCGAGCAAACCCCACATCGGATAGCGGAGATCGGGGTTTGATTGGCGTTTGTCGGTCGTCATGCGTGCGGGCAGCGTAGCGAACGCGACGCCGCTCGTCTGCCATGTCGCAAAGCAGCGGAGAAAATCGACGATCTTTGGGGCGCAGCGATGTGAACGGGAAGTCGGAAGTGTTACTCTGTGCGGGATGTGGCGACCTGCACCCGCGACCCGAACTTGACGTATGAGCACACCCGCCATCAGTGACCTCGAAGGCCGCGTGCGTGCGGTCATCGAAGACTTTCGACCGGCGACGCAAGCGCACGGCGGCGATGTGGAGTTCGTGCGGCTCACGCCGGAGCGCATCGTGCATGTGCGTCTGACGGGCGCGTGCCATGGTTGCCCGCATGCGACGATGACGTTGCAAATGGGTCTGGAGCAACTGCTTCGGGTGCAGGCGCCGGAAGTTGGTGGGGTTGAAAACGTAAACACATAGCCGAACGACCTTGGGCTACATCTTCATGATCAACCGCGCCGCCGTCATCAATGAGAACTTTCGTCGTTTCTGCACCGAGACGGGGCCGCATCTGGGGATCGTGCGGCGGGTGGCGCGCGACGGGGCGGTGCGGGATGACCTCGACCTGACGGGTGCGGATCTGGTGACCTTGTTCGAGTCGCAAGTCATCAGCCGCCAGCTTGACTTGATCGCGCGTGAGCTGCGGAAGGAGAACCGCAGTTTCTACACGATCGGCAGCAGCGGGCACGAAGGCAATGTCGTGTTGGGGCGCTGTCTGCGGGCGACCGACCCGGCGTTCCTGCACTATCGCAGCGGGGCGTTGATGGTTGAACGGGCGCGGCAAGCGCCAGAGGTCGACCTGGTGCGCGATACGCTACTGGGCTTGATGGCCGCCGCGGAAGATCCGATCGCGGGCGGGCGGCACAAGGTGTGGGGGTCGCGTCGGCTGTGGGTTCCGCCGCAGACGAGCACGATTGCGAGTCATTTGCCGAAGGCGGTTGGGGCGGCGCTTGCGATGGCGCGGGCGCGACGTCTTGGGGCCGCGGGTCCGTTGCCGTCGGATGCAATCATTTTGTGTACGTTCGGGGATGCGTCGGCGAATCACGCGACGGCGACGGCGGCGTTCAACACGGCGAGCTACTCGGCGTACAACAACCTCCCGCTGCCGCTTCTGTTCGTGTGCGAGAACAACGACCTGGGCATTTCGGTGCGCACGCCGCCGGGCTGGATCGAGACAAACTTCAGCCGCCGGCCGGAGCTGCGCTATTTTGAGGCGGACGGGTTGGACTTGGTGGATGCGTACGCGACCGCGCGAGCGGCCGCCGCCTATGTGCGTTCGCGACGGAAGCCGGCGTTTTTGCACTTGAAGGTCGTGCGGCTGATGGGGCACGCGGGCAGCGACGTCGAGACCGAGTATCGGACGCTGGATGAACTTGCCGAGGTGGAGTCGCGCGACCCGTTGCTGAGCACGGCGCGGCTCTTGATGGAGCGTGGTCTGCTGAGCGCCGCCGAGGTGCTCAATCTCTACGACGAGACTGCGCGGCGCATTCACGCGCTGGCGCTCGGCTTGAGCGATCGGCCGCAATTGCAGTCGGCTGCCGAGATCGTCAGGCCGCTGGCGCCGGTGACGCCGGCGGCGGTGGAGGCGGCGGCGGGGCGCGCTGCTCTCGACGCGAACAAACGCGCGCGGGCGCACGGGGTCGAGAAGAAGCTGCCGGAAGATCGCGAGCCGCGGCATATGGCCGTGCTGATCAACCATGCGCTGGCTGACTTGCTGGTGCAGTATCCCGAGATGGTGGTGTTTGGCGAAGATGTCGCGGCCAAGGGCGGCGTTTACCACGTCACCACCGGCTTGTCGCTGGCGTTCGGCGTCGGCCGCGTTTTCAACACGCTGCTCGACGAGACCAGCATCCTGGGCATGGCGATCGGCGCCGCGCACCTCGGGCTGCTGCCGGTCCCGGAGATTCAGTACCTCGCATACGTGTACAACGCGATCGACCAACTGCGCGGCGAGGCGTGTTCGACGCAGTTCTTCTCGAACGGGCAATTCCGCAACGGCATGGTCGTGCGGATTGCGTCGCTCGGCTATCAGAAGGGCTTCGGCGGGCACTTCCACAACGACAACGGGTTCGGATCGTTGCGCGAACTGCCCGGCGTCGTCATTGCATGCCCCAGTCGCGGCGACGACGCGGCGGCGATGCTGCGGACGTGCCTGGCGCTGGCGAAGGTCGACGGGCGGGTCGTGTTGTTCATGGAGCCCATCGCGCTATACATGACCAAGGACCTGCATGCGCCGGGGGATCGGCGCTGGCTGACGAACTATCCGGCGCCCGGCGTCGCCATACCGCTTGGTGAGGGGCGCGTGTATGAACCGGGTGCGGATCCGGCGACCAACGGCTTCGAAGCCGGCGGCGATCAACCGGCCGCTCAGATCACCATTCTGACGTATGGCAACGGCGTGTATCTGTCGCTGCGGGCGGCGCATCAGTTGCTCGAGCAGAACGGTCTGGCGGTGCGCGTGGTTGATTTGCGCTGGCTGCACCCGCTCAACGAAGACTGGATCGTCGAACAGGCGCGCGTCACCGGGCGCGTGTTAATCGTGGATGAGGGGCGCCGCTCGGGTGGAATGGCGGAACCCTTGATGGCGCTGTTGCTGGAGCGCTGCGGCGGGGCCGTCCGCGCCGAGCGTGTGACCGGCGTCGACAGCTATGTGCCGCTCGGGCCGGCGGCGGAGCTCGTGCTGCCGTCGCAAGCGCAGATCGTCAGCCGCGCGCTGGCGTTGCACGCGGGCGCGACTGATGCTCCGACCATTGGGCGGGCGTCGGCCGCCCCGGTCGTATGAACGCCGTCGCGTCAGGCGTAGGTATCAACGTTCCTGCCGATCGCGTCGGCGGATGGGGCGTCGCGACGATCGCCCTCGAACAGCAGCGAGCTGAACTGCTCGGCACTGTCTTCGACCATCGCGAGAATCGCCTCGTCGCGAACCTTGGCGGGCGGTTGTTCGACGCGGGTTTCGGTCGATTGTGACGTATCTTCGACCGGACGTTCTTCTCTCTTGTGACCGCTCTCCAGCCTCATGGGCGGCGGCGGGCCAACTGCATTTGTGACGGGCGCGACAGGGTTCACGGTGTAACCCTCCTACGTGGCGATCGGAAGCTGTCGCCCGTACTGCGGTCTGGGTAGACCGCTACGCTCTCTAAAGGCTTGAATATGCGCGGCGCGATTTCAAACGCCGCGTGAAGCACGCTGTGGTTAGCAGACGTAGTGGTCCGGTGTGCGTTGGGCTTCGGCCACAACTCGCGAGCGGTGCGGTACTCTCGGACCCAGTCAGCAATTTGGCGCAGCCGCTTTGGGAGGGCCTATTGTTGAAGTGAGGACTCCCGCTCCCTACCGCGTTCGCGGACGATTGGACCAGACAGGCCGCGCCCCGGGCTCCGAGGCGCGGCCTGTTGTCATGTATCGCGCGGGTCTGTGACGGGCGAGGGCCGCGATCGCTGCTTAGGTGCCTTCGCCGTAGCTGGCGAGGTACTTGACCTGGTCGGTGGTGAGCTTGTCGATCTTCACGCCCATAGCGCGCAGCTTGAGAAGCGCGACCTGGTCTTCGATGTCTTTGGGCACATCGTGCACCGAGATATCAAACTTCTTGCCTTGCTTGGCGGTCCACTCGGCACAGAGCGCCTGGGTGGCGAAGCTCATGTCCATGACGCTGGCCGGGTGGCCGGTTGCGGCGGAGAGATTCACCAGGCGGCCGTCGGCCAAGAGGTAGATGCTCTTCTTTGCGTTGATGACGTATTCGTCGACGTTGACGCGGACGCCGGTGTTGACCTTCTGCGACAGCTTCTTGAGCGCGGGGATATCGATTTCGACGTCGAAGTGACCGCTGTTGCAGATCATGGCGCCGTGTCGCATTTTCTTGAAGTGCTCGCCGCGGAGGACGTGCTTGTTGCCCGTGACGGTGATGAAGAGTTCGCCGGACGCGGCGGCTTCGCTCATCGGACGGACATCGAAGCCATCCATGACGGCTTCGAGCGCCTTGAGCGGATCGACCTCAGTGATGGTGACCTGGGCGCCCGCGCCGCGAGCGCGAAAGGCGACGCCGCGGCCGCACCAGCCGTAGCCGACAACGACGACCTTCTTGCCCGCGAGCAGGATGTCGGTCGCGCGTAAGACGCCGTCGAGCGTGGATTGACCGGTTCCGTAGCGATTGTCGAAGAGGTGCTTGGTGGTGGCGTCGTTGACGGCGATCACGGGGAATGCGAGTGCGTTCTCGGCTTCCATCGCGCGGAGGCGGATGACGCCGGTGGTGGTCTCCTCCATGCTGGCGACGATGTTGGCGGCGTCTTTCTTGCGTTTGGTGTGCAGCAGGTTCACCAGGTCGGCGCCGTCATCCATGGTGATTTCGGGCTTGGTGTCGAGCACGGCGTTGAGGTGCTTATAGAAGACCTGAACGCTTTCGCCGCGGCGGGCATACACCGAGATGCCGAAATCTTTGACGAGGCTGGAGGCGGTGTAGTCCTGGGTGCTCAGCGGGTTTGAGGCGCAGAGCGCGACGTTGGCGCCGCCGTCTTTCAGCGTGCGCATGAGGTTGGCGGTTTCGCTGGTGACGTGCATGCAGCAGCCGACGGTGAGTCCTTTGAGCGGCTTCTGCTTTGCGAAGCGCTCGCGGATCTGCGCGAGCACGGGCATGTCGCGGTCAGCCCAAAGGATCTTTTTCTTGCCTTCCGGCGCCAGTCTCAGATCGGTCACGTCGTGCTTGCTCTTGGCCATCGATTACTCCTGATTCATCACTGCAGCGGCGCGGCGTCTACATCAGACGCCGCCGGCCGGCGTGCGAGGTTGCGCCATGCTCTTGACTCGCGGGATGCGGGAGCGTAACGGCGTGCGCCGCGCGACGCAAATCAGCGCGGGCTCACGCGCCGCGGCTTTCATCACGGTTGCGCTCCGGCGCGGCCTCGAGCGCGTCGAGCTCTTGCACGAGCAGACGCAGGAACGGAGCGGCGTCGGTGACCAATCCGAGTGTTTGATAGGAGCCGCGATCGGCGAGCTTGGCCTTGAGGTCCGGGTTTGCCGCCATGTTCGAGTCCGGTGTGTCGATTGCCTCTGATGCCGATCTTCGG
>CAZLYU010000013.1:29224-70620 GCA_964563855.1 uncultured Planctomycetales bacterium
GGCGAGCTTGGTGAGGATGGTTGGCTCCATGTCGACGCAGACCGCGGGGGTTTCGGCAGGGATGAGGTTGCCGGTGGCGATCGAGTGCAGCCCGGTCGCGATCATTAGCGCGAAGCCGATGTTGTGCTCCTGAATCGACGCCCGCATGCGGCGCTGCGCGTCGATCGCGTCGCTCATGACGTCGGGCAAGGGGCCGTCATCGCGGATCGAACCGGCGAGGACGTAGGGAACGTTGTGTCTCACGCAGGCGTGCATGACCCCGGCGTTGAGCACGCCTTGTTCGACGGCGGGTCGAATGCCGCCGAGTCGTCGAATGGTGTTAATGGCGCGGAGATGGTGCTCGTGGCCGGTCTCGGCGAGCGTTGCTTTCTCGAGAAACACGCCGAGACTGGTGCCGTAAAGCGCGTGTTCGATGTCGTGCGCGGCGAGCGCGTTGCCGGCGAAGAGGAGGTTGATGTACCCGCGTTCGATGAGGTGGACGACCCGGTCGGCGCTGCCGGTGTGGATGATGGCGGGGCCGCCGACCAGTAGGATGTTGCGTCCTTCCTGTTTGCACTTGAGCATTCGGCGCGCGCAGTTGCGGATGAGGGCGGTTTTGGGCTTCTCGGTGGAGACGGCGGACGTCATGAAGTCGAAGACGCCGCGCTCGCGCCCGCGCTGATAGGGGACCACCTTCACGCCGCGGTGTCCGCATACGATGAGGTCGCCTTGCTTGACGTCGATCATCGGGACGCAGACGAAGCGCGGGACGTCGGGATCGAACCGGATGCCGCAATCCATTTCGGGGAGTTCGACCTCCCACCAGCGTTCTTCGTGCCGCACGAGAGTGGCAAGATTGGTCGTGGCGTAGAAGCCGTCGGGGAAGGCGCCGTCGAGGTCGGCCGGCTGCAGCGCGGCCTCGGCGTGTTGGTGGACGATCGCGCCCGCCTGGGTGAGCTGTTGCAAGAGCTGCTGCAGAAGCTCGGGGGTCTCGGCGGCGACCTCGAGGCGCGCGTGGCTGCGGTCGTGGCGCCCGACGCCGACGTGCATTTCGACGATGCGAAAGTCGCCGCCGAACGCGACGACTTCGTCGAGCACACGGGTGAGCACGAGCGAATCGATGATGTGGCCTTCGAGGGTGATCTCTTCCTGAACCACGGCGCAGCTCCTTCGGTCGGATCGGGGATGGGCAGCATAGAGCCGCAACGCTGACGGGACCAACTCGGCGCGGAAAGGTCGCGATTGATCATCGCGGTTCGCGAGCGGCGGGCGCTCCGCTACCATCTGGCGAGAACGGGTCGGCCGCGGGCCGGCGACACGAGCCCGCCAGTTTCGGAGCGACAACGCGTTATGGAGCCAATCAACCCTTATATGCGCGTGCCCGCCGGCACGGACTTGCCCACGGATGTGAACGCGATCATCGAGATTACGAAGGGGCGTCGCAACAAGTTCGAGTTGGACAAGGCGACCGGACTGATGCGGCTGGATCGCTACCTGTACTCCGCCGCCCACTATCCGGGCGATTACGGCTTCATTCCGCAGACGCTGGCGGAAGACGACGACCCGCTGGACATTCTGGTGCAGGTGAGCGAGCCGACGTTCTCGGGCTGTCTCATCCAGACGCGCGTCATCGGCATCTTTCGCATGGTCGACCGCGAGAAGCCGGACTACAAGATTCTGGGCGTTCCCAACTCAGACCCGATTTTC
The DNA here is from genome assembly GCA_964563855.1 of uncultured Planctomycetales bacterium. Lineage (GTDB taxonomy): Bacteria > Planctomycetota > Phycisphaerae > UBA1845 > Fen-1342 > JAFGRR01. The sequence continues at coordinate 30,911 of CAZLYU010000013.1, forward strand.
GCTCAGATCCACGATCTGAAAGATCTGCCGGATCACTTCGTTCGCGAGGTCGAGCACTTCTTCATGACGTACAAGGATCTCGAGGGCGCGAAGGTGCGGAACGAGGGCTGGGGGTCGGCGGCTGAAGCGGCGGACGAGGTACGCGCGAGTGTCGACCGATTCATGCAGGCCTGGGCGACGCGTGCGAAGAGCGGGCTGAATCTGTAGGCGCCGCCTGACCGGCCGGCGGCGCTACCGCGTGACCCACTCGGGCTCGGTGATGAGCTGACGTGCGATCACCAGACGCTGAATCTCGCTCGTGCCCTCGTACAGCTCGCAGATCTTGGCGTCGCGCAGCAGTCGCTCGGCCGGATAGTCCTCGCAATAGCCGTAGCCGCCAAACACCTGCAAGGCGGCGTTGGTGACGCGGCTCGACACTTCGCTGGCGTAGAGCTTCGCGAGGGCTGCTTCGGTGGCGAAGCGGCGGTCGTTTTGTTTGAGCCACGCGCCGCGGTAGATCATCAGGCGGGCGGCCTCGATCTCGGTCGCCATGTCGGCCAGCTTCCACTGCACGGCCTGGAAATTGGCGATCGGCTGTTTGAACTGTTTGCGGGTCGTCGCGTACGCGGTCGCGGCTTCGAGCGCGGCTTGCGAAATGCCGACCGCTTGGGCCGCCACGCCGAGCCGACCGCCGTCGAGCGTGCTGAGCGCGATGCGCAGGCCGCGGCCGCGCTCGCCGAGCAAGCGGTCTGCGGGCAGGCGGCAGTCTTCGAAGATGAGCTCGGCGGTGCTGCTGGCGCGAATGCCCATTTTCTTTTCGAGCTTGCCAATGCTGAAGCCGGGATCGTTGCGCTCGATGATGAACGCCGACATGCGGCGTTTGGGCTCGTCGGGGTCGGTCACTGCGAACAGGACGAACACGTCGGCCTCGGCGCCGTTGGTGACGAAGCACTTGGTCCCGTTGACGACCCACTCATCCCCAGCAAGCGCTGCGTTGCAGCGGGCGGCGCCGGCGTCGCTGCCGCTGCCCGGCTCGGTGAGTGAAAACGCGCCGATCTTCTCACCGACGGCCAGCGGCGGCAGATAGCGCTGCTTCTGCTCTTCGTTGCCGAAACGCAAAATCGGGTCGACGCATAGCGAGTGGTGCGCCGACATGAGAATGCCGGTGGCGCCGCACGCTCGACTGAGTTCTTCAACCGCGATCATGTAGCTGATGAGATCCATTTCAGCGCCGCCATACGCAGCGGGCACATACAGGCCGAGCAGCCCCATCTCGGCGATCTTGCCGACGAGCCCTTCCTCAAAGCGGCCGGTGCGATCGCGCTCGGCGGCGTGCGGGGCGATCTGCTCGTCGCAGAACGTACGCAGCGCGTCGCGGAGTTGTTGCTGGTCTTCGGAGAGGCGGAATTCCAAGAGGGGCGCTCCGCAGAAGAAGCGGCGGGGTGGGGTCCACGCCGACTGGTGTAGCGGTACACTGCTTGCTTGTCACGAGATGATACGCGCGACGGCGGGCCAACGCGACGCCGCCGCGGCAAGCGACGTGAAGGATTCGAGTCTTGTTTGTTGTGGCGGGCGAAGCGACGCGCAACGCACCCATTGACTGAAGGACGCTGGCGCTCGGCATCATGCGATCTCGCGCTGTCAAACTGCTGGGCGTCGCCGCCGGCGGCGGGGCCAGTCGGCCCGGCGCGGAAGGGGGGCCGCAAGCGCTTCGCGAGTTGGGTTTGATCACCCGGCTTGAACGCTGCGGCCACATTCTGACCGATCTCGGCGACATTCGCGGCGCCTACGAATCTGACCAGACCCAGCCATCGTTCGATATCAACGCCTTTCCCAACATCGTCGCCGTCAACCGACACGTGCGCGACGCCGTGTTCAGCCTGATGCGCACTGACGGCGGGGCGTTTCCGCTCATCATCGGCGGCGACCACAGCCTGGCGATCGGGGTCTTGGCGGGACTTGCGGACGCGTCGGGCCGGCTCGGCGTGGTCTGGATCGACGCGCATGCCGATTTCAACACCCCCTTGTCCAGTCCCAGCGGCAACGCGCACGGCATGAGCCTGGCGGTCGCCTGCGGCCGGGGGCATTTCGAACTACGCGACATCGCCGACAAAGACCCGATGGTGCGCGAAGAAGACGCGGTCATTCTTGGCGCCCGCGAACTGGATGACGGCGAAGTCGCGGCGCTCGCGGCCAGTCGCGTCACCGTGCATGACATGGCGAGTTGGCGGGCGGCGGGCGTGATTGCCGAAACGCTGCGGCTGGTCGATCGTCTCGCACACGACTGCGACCATGTCCACCTCAGCTTCGATGTCGACGCGATCGACGCGGCGGCGGCGCCCGGAACGGGTACGCCAGTCGACGGCGGTCTGACGCCGGATGAAGCCCGCGCGCTGTTCACGGCGCTTTCGCAGCAGGACAAACTGCATTCGATCGAGTTCGTCGAGTTCAACCCGTCGCTTGATGAAGACGGCCGCACGGGAACGCTCGCGATTGAGTTGCTTGAAACGCTGTTCACACGCTTGTGGCCGGAGCCAGCGCGGCGCGAGACGCCTGCCCGTTGAGGCGAGCCGATCCAGACGCGCGATCTCGCGACGCGTGCCACGAAGCGTTGGGCGGCGCTGCTGGACGGATGCGGCTTCGCCGCCTATCAAACGCTATGCCTTCAATGACGGTTCACGTTTACGACCTGACCCACACGCTCAGCGTCGACCTGCGCGAGCCGGCCGAGGCGGCACGGGCGTGGGACGCGTGTCACGCGGTCGCGACGCTGCAGGGAGTTGTGAACCGCACGCGGCCGCGGCTCTATGTGCGTTTCGTCGAGTGCGACGGTCGCAACGTCGACGACTTTTGGCTCGAACACCTCACGGCGTCTGAGCGGTGGCTTGCGGGCGCGGCGGTTGAACGCGTCGATACGCTCGAGCGTTTGGTGGGTGCGTTTCGCGGCGACATCGACGGCGTCGTGCTGTACGACGCGACGCTCGCGCCAACCAGCAACCTCGCGTCGAGCTTTGCGGGGGTGGAAGACCTGATCGCCGTGCGTCGTGACGAGACGCACGACAGCGTGTACGAGCGGCTGGTGCTGCGCCCCGATGGGCCGGGCTTGCCGGTAAAACGCGACCTGACCGACCCCGCGCTGCGCGAGCAGTTCTTGGCGGCGGCGCGGCGGGCGGAGTCGCGCGACGAAGCGGCGCCGGTCTCATTGAAGGCCGGCGTTGTTGATTGGGGGCGTGAGCAGCTCATCGACAGCGGCCGCTGCGCGAGCGACGCGCTCGGCTATTACATCGACGCCTACTGGATCAACCATGCCCACCACAGCGTGCCCAATCACCACACGCTGACCAACCACGATTACTTCGTGTCACGCCGCGCGTTTTTCTGCGATCTCAATTGTTGGGCGGATGAGCAACCGATCGACGAGCCCGACCAGCCGCTGGGCGCCGACGCGGGGGCGCTGCGCCGCGTGCTTCACAGCCTCTATCGTCGCGACCCCGATCGCTTTACACACGTCGGCGGCTTCACGCCCTGGGCGTTCAAATACACAGATTTGCCGCACTGTGGCGGGAAGCGGCACGGTGTGGAGACCGAGTGGGAGTTGATCCGGCTGGCGAGCGCGTACAACGCGTTCATCGACGCGGACGCAATCGGCTATGGCGCGATGGCGAACGCGTCCTTCTTCCAACACTTCCCGCTTGAGGCGCGCTATCGACAGTCAGCCACGCCGAAACACGAAACGTTGAGCAGTGATCGCGGGTCATCCGATTCGGATCACGACTATGTGATGTATTACGTCGGCGACTATGACTCCGCTGCGTGGCTTTATCAGCGTATGCCGGAGTTGTGGAACGATGCGGCGCGGGGCGACGTTCCGCTCAGCTGGGCGATCAGCCCGATTCTCGCGGTGCGGGCCCCGCATGTGCTCGCGCATCTCTACGCGACGCAGACCGACAACGACGCATTCATCGCCGGCGACAATGGCGCCGGCTATCTAAACCCGTCGATGCTCTCCGAGCCACGGCCTATATCCGGGCTGCCGGATGGATTGTCGGCGTGGGAGCGGCACTGCACGCCGTACTACGAGCGGTGGGACAAGCGGATCAGCGGGTTCGTGATCAACGGACGTGCGGCGCCGCCGAACGAAGCGGTGCTGGCGGCGTATGCGCGTTTCAGCCCGGACGGCATCGTGTTGCAGACCATGCCCGGCGATCCTCCGGCGAAAGTCGGGGAGCAGGCGTCACAGCGCTATCGCTTGCAACAGATGTGTCTGATCGATGGCCCGAGCGGCGGCACACCGGTGTTGCGGGCGGGGCCCGACATCAACCACGACGATCCGGCTGAGGCCGCCGATGCGCTCAGCGCGCAGGTTGCGGAGCGCCGGGCGAACGGCTTGCGTTTTCACTGGGTGCGGAGTGTGTTGAAGTCGCCGAGCTGGTATGCGGATGTGACGCGGCGCGTGACGGCGGCGGATACGCGCGTGCGCGTGCTGACCGCGCCGACCTTCTTTGGGTTGCTGCGGGCGCGGCTCGTGAGCGGTGCGTCGCCGCGCGCGGACTGATATCGGCCACGCCGCGCTTTCATCGTCGGCTGGTAGGGCGCCGCCATGTTGCTCTTACTGACCTTTGCTGCGATCGCTTTGGGCGTTTCGTTTCTCTGCTCGATGCTGGAGGCGACGCTGCTGAGCGTCTCGGCCAGCCACCTCGCGATGCGCGTGGAGCAGGGTTCGAGCGCCGCTCGCTATCTGCAAAAGATGAAGTCGGAGGTCGATCGGCCGCTGTCGGCGATTCTGACGCTCAACACCGTCGCGCATACGGTCGGGGCGGTGGGCGTGGGCGCGCAGGCGACCGCGTTGTTCGGAAGCGCGTCGGTTGGCGTCACCAGTGCGGTGATGACGGTGCTGATCCTGGTGCTGAGTGAGATCATCCCCAAGACGCTGGGAGCGGTTCACGCCAAATCGTTGACGGGATTCACCGCGGTCAACATTCGACTGATGATGTTCATCACGTTTCCCATCGTCGTGCTCCTGCAATCGATCAGTCGCCTGTTAGCGGCGCCCGGCAAGACGGAAACGCTGACCCGGAGCGAGTTCGTGGCGGCGACGCTGCTGGGTCGTCAGACGGGGTCGCTCGACGCGCGCGAGTATCAAACGGTCCGCAATCTGGTGATGCTCAGTGAGATCAAGCTGGCTGAAATTCTGACCCCGCGGACGGTGCTCATGGCGTTGCCCGAGGCTCAGACGCTTGGAGAGGTTATGGCCGACGCGCGTCCACTGCGTTACGCGCGGATGCCAGTGTATGGAGCATCGTTGGACGACGTGACCGGGTACGTGACGCGGTTCGAGCTGACGGAAGCCTACCGTGCGGGAGAGCTCGACGCGCCGCTCTCCCAGTTTAAGCGGCCGATCCAGTCGGTTCCCGAGCAGGGGTCGGTGTCGAGCGCGTTGGATTTAATGCTGCAACATCGAGAGCACATCCTCTTGGTCGTTGACGAGTACGGCGGGCTGGAAGGGATCGTCACGCTGGAGGATGCGATCGAGACGCTGCTGGGGATCGAGATCGTGGACGAGACTGACGCGACCACAGACCTTCAGGCGCTGGCCCGGCGACGGGCGCGTCGCATCCGGCGGCGACAGGAGAAGGCGGAATCGCCGGAGGGCGATCGAAACGGTTGACTGCGGACGGCGGGGCTGTGGCGCAGCTGTTGGGCGCCGGTGTTACATGAATCGGGGTGACTGGATTCGAACCAGCGACCTCGTGGACCCATACCACGCACTCTAGCCAGGCTGAGCTACACCCCGGACTGTCTTCCGGTCTCCATTCTAACCGCACGCAGGCGGAATTTGTCGCCCGGGGCGCGTTAGCTGAACGAGATGCCTTGCGCCAGCGGCAGGTCGAGGCCGAAGTTGATCGTGTTGGTCTGCCGGCGCATGTAGGCTTTCCACGCGTCGGAACCGCTCTCGCGGCCGCCGCCGGTCTCCTTTTCACCGCCGAACGCACCGCCGATCTCGGCGCCGCTGGTGCCGATGTTGACGTTGGCGATGCCGCAGTCGCTGCCGACGTGGCTCAGGAAGTACTCGGCTTCGAGCAAATTGGTGGTGAAGATCGCGCTCGACAGGCCCTGCGGCACGTCGTTGTGCAGATGCAGGGCGGCGGCCATGTCGTCGGCATCGAAGCCGGCGGGGGCTGACGCCTTGCCGTAGGGGATGATGTACAGCAGGGGGGCGAACGTCTCTTCCTGAACGATGGCGGCTTCGTTCTTGGCGGTTGCGATGCAGGGCTTCACGTAGTGGCCGCCGGGATAGTCGGCCCCGTCGAGGGGCTCGCCGCCGTACAGAATCTCGCCGCCTTCGGCCTTCACGCGTTTGATGGCGTTTTGGAGATCTTGGACGGCTGCGTGGGTGACGAGCGGCCCCATGAGCGTTTCGCTCTTGCGTGGATCGCCGATGCGAACGCCTTCGTACGCCTTGGTGAGCCGCGTCACGAGCTCGCTGCGCATGCTCTCGTGCACAAGGATGCGGCGCGTGCTCGTGCAGCGCTGGCCCGCGGTCCCCACGGCGCCAAACAGAATCGCCCGCAGCGCCATGTCGAGATCGGCGCTCGGCGTGACAATGATCGCGTTGTTGCCGCCGAGCTCGAGAATCGTGCGGCCGACGCGCTTGCCGACCACTTCGGCGACGCGATAGCCCATCTGGCACGAGCCGGTGGCCGAGACCAGCGGGACGCGCTTGTCGTGCAACATGCGATCGCCGACGGTCGAGCCCTTGCCGATGCTCAGCGAGAAGATCGCCGGATCGACCCCGGCTTCTTCGGCGACCTGCTGCGCGATCTTGATGCAGGCGATCGCGGTCAGCGGGGTTTTGCTGGCGGGCTTCCAAAGGGTGCTGTCGCCGCAGACGGCGGCAATGGCGGTGTTCCAGCTCCAGACGGCGACGGGGAAGTTGAACGCGCTGATCACACCGACGACGCCGAGCGGATGCCACTGTTCATACATGCGGTGCTTGGGCCGCTCGGAATGCATCGTGAGGCCGTAGAGCTGACGCGACAGGCCGGTGGCGAAGTCGCAGATATCGATCATCTCCTGCACTTCGCCCTCGCCCTCAGCGATGATCTTGCCCATTTCGAGCGTGACCAACTGCGCGAGCTCGCTCTTCAGTGCGCGCAGGCGGTTGCCGAGCTGGCGCACGACTTCGCCGCGCTTGGGCGCGGGAACCTGCCGCCACGAAAGAAACGCCTGATGGGCGCGGTCGGCGATGCGGTCGTACTCGTCTTCGGTGACCTGTTGCACGGTGGCGATGGTCGCGCCGTCGATCGGGGTGATGACCTCGAGCTCGGGGCCCGAGCCGATCCACTCGCCTGCGAAGCCGCCGGGGTTGCTCGAAGCAATGCCGAGCTTCTGTAGAAAGTCCGCCATCTTCGTTTCCTTCTCGTGAAAAAGGGGCCTTTACTGCTTCGTCGCGCTGTCTTGCGTTTGGCCGGACGCGTCGGGGGTGGCGGAAGTGTCCGCGGCGGGCTCGTCGACACGTTCCGTCGGCGGCGGCGTGGGTTCCTGGTCCACCGCCGCGTCATCGGGCGCCGGCGTCGACTCGGCCGCCATTTCCTGGGCCACCGCTACTTCCGTCGTGCTCACCGGTTCGTCAGGTGCGGCGTTCGGATCCACCGCCGCGGCTTCGGGCGCCGGTGTCGCCGGCGGGGCGTCTTCGTCGAGATCGGTCGGCGGCGGGGTGTCGTCTGGTGCGCCCAGTTCGGTCTCGACGCTGGCGGCGACGGGGATCTCGCCGGCCGTATCGGCGTCAGCCGGGGCCGGCGCTTCTTCAGCCGCTGCGCCGGCGTCGGGCTCGCCGCTCGCCGCGGTCGTCTCGGTCTCTTGGTCCTGCTCCTGGTGTTCGGGCAGTGACTCTTCGGCGACGAAGGCCGACGGGGTTTCTTCGATCGGCTCTTGCGCGGCTTGCTCGGCCTTGAGTTTCGCCGCGGCTTCCTTCGCTTCTTCCTGGCGAATGGCTTCTTCGGCGCACTCGTAGACGATTTTGTCGGCCAGCTCGGCGTCGAGCTCGAGTTCGGCCACGAGCGGCTCCGGGCCGACCTCGTCGACATGCGCGACCGAAATGCACCCGATCGCGATCAGCTTATCGACGACCACGTCATCCCCGTTGGTGACGATCTTCACGGTGGCTTCGAGCACCTCGAGATTCTTGTTGTAGTCGGCGGGGGTCATGATATCGATGTCCCACTTGGTGAGACGGGCGGCGAGGCGCACATTCTGTCCACGTTTGCCGATCGCCAGCGACAACTGGTCTTCGGCCACCACGACCGTCGCCTTGCCGAGCTCGAAGCACAGCGCAATCTCCTGCACTTCGGCTGGCTTGAGCGCGTTCTGGATGAGGATCTGGCTCGACTCGTTCCAGCGCACGATGTCAATCTTTTCGCCGGACAGCTCGTCGACGATGTTCTTGATGCGGCTGCCGCGCACGCCGACGCAGGCGCCGACGGCGTCGACCTTTGAGTCGATGCTGGTGACGGCGACCTTGCTGCGATAGCCGGCTTCGCGGGCGAGCGCGCGAATCTCGATGATGCGCTCCGACACTTCAGGCACTTCGAGTTCGAAGAGGCGGTGGATGAAGTCGGGGTGCGATCGACTGAGGATGATCTTCACCTGATTGCCCTGCTCGCGCACCTCGAGAATGAGCACGCGGATGCGGGCTCCGACGGGGTGGGCCTCGCCGGGGATCTGCTCGCTGCGGGGAAGAAAGCCTTCGACGCGACCGATGTTCACGATCAGGTTGCCGCGCTCGATGCGGGTAACCGCGCCGGTGACGATCGTGCCCTGCCGTTCGCTGAACTCTTCGAGCACGCTGACGCGTTCGCGCTCGCGCGTTTTCTGAATGATGACCTGCTTGGCGGTCTGGGCCGCGATGCGGCCGAGCGTGCCCATGTCGACCGGGTCGGCGTTGATGGTCGCCGAGATGCCGCCGTTGATGCGGTCGAGCTTGACGACCACGTCTTCCGTTTCGCCGTAGGTCTTCCGCATGGCGCTGGCGATGGCGTTTTCGAGATCGACGACGAACTCTTCGCGATCGATGTTTTTATCTCGACAGATGCTGTCGACGATGCGGAGCAGATCCTGATTCATGGTGGCATCTCACTTTGGCAGCGCTGCGGCGCGCCGCTCACCCTATTCAGATGTCTGCGCGCCGCGCTGCGTGTCAGAGGCGGTCCGCGCACCAACAAAAAGGGGCCGCCGCGGCGACCCCAGAGACGATTGCCGGCCGATGGCCGACGGGTCAGCTTGCCACGCCGCGCGACGTTTACGAGGTCGCCGCGGCGTGCGATGCGAAGTTAGACGGACCGGATTGCGGCCCCCACTTCGCCAGGCTCAAAGAAGTGTACCCGCTCCATGTCGACTTGCATATCCACCGGGGCGTCTTCAGCCACCTGCGCCCGGGCGCTGACGCGGCAAATCAGCCGCTCGCTGGTGCTCGCTGAGACGTAAACGTCCATCCGATCACCCAGCGGCTCGACCACGTTGGTATGGAAACGCAAGACGTTGTTTGAGCCGTTACCGACGGCGGCGATCTCGAACATCTCCGGTCGCACGCCCATGACCAGCGACTGGCCGACCCATGGGGCCAACTCCGCATGCCGCTCCGGCGGAACGACCAACGACCCGCCGCCGCCCTCAAACACGACGCCGCTGTCGCTTTTGACGAGGCGCCCCTCGAGGAAGTTCATCGGCGGCGTCCCCACGAAACTGGCGACGAAGCGATTCACCGGCTGGCCATAGACCTCAAACGGCGACGCGCACTGGTGGATAATCCCGTCTTTCATCACCACGACGCGGTCACCGAGCGTCATGGCTTCCTCTTGATCGTGCGTCACATAGATCGTGGTGGTGTTCACACGCCGGTGGATCTTCTTGATCTCCGCGCGCATCTCGACGCGGAGCTTGGCGTCGAGGTTCGACAGCGGTTCGTCGAACAGATAGGCCTTCGGTTGGCGGACAATCGCGCGACCCACCGCCACGCGTTGCCGCTGGCCGCCGGACAATGCCTTGGGGCGTCGTTGCAGAAGATTGGAGATGCCCAGCACCGCGGCGGCGTCCTGCACGCGTTCGTGGATTTCTTTCCGTTCGGCCCGCGCCTTGCGATATCCCGATGGGTTCAACAGCGCCCACAGCGGAAAGTCCCAGAACCCGAACTTGCGGCGCAAGAGCAGCCCGAACGCCATGTTCTTGTAGACCGTCATGTGCGGGTAGAGGGCGTAATTCTGAAAGACCATGGCGATGTCGCGGTCTTTCGGCGCCACGCTGTTGACGACCCGCTCGCCAATGCGAATCTCACCGCCGGAGATGTCTTCGAGGCCGGCGACCATGCGGAGGGTCGTTGATTTTCCGCAGCCGGACGGGCCGACCAAGACGACGAACTCGCGGTCGTTGATGGTGAGGCTCACATTGTCGACGGCTTTGACGTCACCGGGATAGATCTTGGTGACATCGGTGAGAACGACTTCCGCCATGGGCTACCTCGCGCGGCTGCACATCTGCGCTGAATTGAGAGATGCGAGTATAAAAATGCGGGCTGCGGCGGGTCAATCCGCGCTGCGCCCAGGCCGGGCTCTCGACGCTACTCGCTGGCGTCGGAGGATTCGGCAGCGGCGTCGGGTTCTTCCGAGACGGCGTCGGCTGGGTCTTCCGCGGCAGGCGTCGCCGCCATTTGCTCGCGGGCCAGTTCGGTGGCGCGATTGACCGCAGCGGCGGGAAGCAGGACGAATACGTCCTGCGATTTGAGCTGACTGCCCATGGCGCGGATGGTGTCGGGATCCGGGATCTGGAACGCCAACAGCGCGACCGCGTCGCCGTCGGCATTGAACACCGGCAGGCCAGGTTCAGCGATCATCTGCAATTGAAAGGCGCCGTAGAGCTCGCGCGGCTGGCTGTAGAGCGCGTTGATGCGCGTCTCGCCGTTCAGCAGCGTGCGGCCGAAGAAGCGGTCGGTGCGGCGGAGGGTGAAGACGCGTTCGCCGACTTCGACTTTCGCCCCGCCTTTGAACGCGATGTGCGTGAGCGGGCTTTCGGCCGATTGGGTGAGCCGCAGCCAAGCGAGATCACGCGCGCTGTCGCGCGCGACCAGTTCCGCGGCGAGTTCTTCGCCTTCCTCGCCGACGATCACGCGGACGTCGGCGGGTGTGATCGACTGTTCGGTGACCGGGTTGTAGCCCATGCGTGTGTTCGCGGTGACCACCAGGCCGTTCGGGTCGATCACGGTTCCGCTGACTTCGACTTCCTGCTGTCGCTCGCCGGTGGGCGACGTGGGGACGTATTTGATTGTCACAATCGCGGCGCCATGTGCTTCGCGAATCTTCTGGTACGCTTCTCCCACCGCATCAGCCGTTGCGCTTGACACAATGGCCACACCGAGGCCGAACAACATTCCCAGACGCATGTTCACGCGTGATCTCCGATGAATAGACAAGTGTTAAGGCGGCGACTCGCGACGCTCGTCCGCTCCTATGAATCAAAATGGCGCGACCGCTTCATTCCTCGTTGGCCGTGATTGGCGTCCAGCTCGGCTCAACGAACAGGAAGCTGGTCGCCGGACCGCGCAGCACGACGAACACGACCCGCTCCGGTTGTTCGGCGGCGATGGTCTTCATCGCTTCGCGGAAAGTAGGCAGGTCTTCGATGGTGTACTCGTTGATGCGCTGAATGACGTCGCGTGTGGCGACACCCGCCCGCGAGGCCCACCCGGCCTGATCCACCCCTTCAACCAGCACGCCTTGCACGTCGTCGCTCCAGCGGAGCGCATCGCGATCGAAGAAGGTGATTTCGCGGACCGAAAGTTCGAAGTCATCGTTGCGAGCGCGCCGCGCCTCGTGGGGCTCGGTCCTGGAGCGCTCCAGTTGCAGCCCGACCTCGAGGGTCTCGCCGCCCCGCGTCACGGTCAGCGTGGCGTCGGCGCCGATGTCGAGCCGCTGGACGGCGCGTTCGAGCATCCCTGCGTCTTGTTCGCCGCGCGGCCGCATGCGTCGGCCGTTGAGTTGCATGATCACGTCGCCGGCCTGGAGTTGGCTTTCGGCGGCGGTCGTTCCGGGATAGACGCGCGTGATGCGGAAACCGCCCGCCGAGTCTACGCCGAGCTGTTCCGCCAACTCGCGCAAGACGGGCTGCGTTGCGACGCCGATCCACGCGGTGGGCAGCTCGCGCGGCGGATCGCTGGGGTCGTCGGGTCTGGGCTTGACGAGCGTGACGTGGCTGCGGCCGATGCGGTCGAAGGCGAACAGCAGCGGATCGCGCTGGTCGGCCGCCGCCTCGGATTCGTAGAGTCGGATGAGGTCTTCGATCATGTTCACGTCCTGGTCGCCCACGCGCTGCACGATGTCGCCGCGGCGCAGCGCAGGCTCGGCCAACTCGGCCGGACCGCCGGAGCGCACGCCGGTGATCAGCACACCGTTGTCTGACGCCAGCCGCCGATTGCGGGCCATTTTTTCGGTGATGTCCATCGCCGTCAGCCCCCACAACCGGAACACGTTCTGGTCGCCGACATCCTTCAGCAGGCGCGCGGTCGTGAGCGTCGTGGTTTGCTCGGCGTCGTCACGCAAATAGGCGACGCGGACGCGGGAACCCACTGGTCGCCGGGCGATGTCGTTGACCAACGGCGGCAGTTGCTCGACGAAGCGCACGGTGACTGGTTGGTCGTCGACCGCGACGATGACATCGCCCGCCTTTAGCCCCGCGCGTGCCGCCGGGCTGTCTTCGACGACCGCGTTGACGAGGACGCCGCGCTCATAACCGGTGTCGGCGATGGATCGCAGGCTGACGCCGACGTAGCTGCGTTCGACTTCGCCGTGTGCGATGAGCTTCTCAGCAACTTCGCGGGCGAGGTTGGATGGAATCGCGAAGCCCTGGCCGCGACCGCCCAAAGCGTTGACCCCGACAATCTCGCCGAACAGGTTGACGAGGGGGCCGCCGGAGTTGCCGGGTTGAATCAGGGCGTCATGCTGAATCCAGCGGGTGAACATGCCGGTGCTCTGCCCGCTGATCTGCATCTCGCCGGTGGTTCCGTCGCTGTCGGCGAAGACGCGTTCGGCATTGGAGACGATGCCGAGCGTAACCGACCGCGACAGCGCGAGCGGGGATCCCATGGCGAGCACATAGTCGCCGACCTCGAGCTGCGACGAGTCGCCGTACTCGGCCACGGGCAGCGTCTCACCGGGGTCGAGTTGCGAAGTATCGATCTGCAAGACGGCGAGATCGGTCAGCGGGTCTTCGCCGACGAGACGCGCCGAGAACTCGCGTTTGTCGGCGAGCCGCACGGTGAACTCGACGCCGTTGTCGACGACGTGGTAGTTGGTGATGATGTAGCCGTTGGGGTCGATGATGGCGCCGCTGCCGACGCCGCTCCCCTTGCGCTCCTGTCCGCCCCAATAGCTGACGGTGACGACTTCGATGTTCGCGAGGGCGGGATAAACGCGGTCGCGCGCGAGCGACACCATGCGGCGCACGTCTTCGCGTAACTGCATCGCGCGGACGAGGTCGGGCGCGGGCTGTGTTTCGGCCAAGAGCGGCGTCGGCGCCGCGGCGCACACCCCGAGTATCAATCCCCACAATTTGTTCACGCGCGAACTCCAGAGAAAGCGAATCGTGACTGCCTCGATGCGACGAGTCAGGCAGTGTCGGCGAAACCCGCGTGGTCGGCAACCGACCGGTCTTGTCGTGAATTGCCGGTCGAAGCTGCCTGTTGTTCATCCCGACGCCGCGCGTCGCTAGCATCGAAGCAGCGACCCGCAATGTGTGAGGCGACGCGATGCAAGCGACTTATCTCGACAACAACGCCACCACCCGTTGCGACGACGCCGTCGTCGCCGCAATGACGCCACTGCTGGCCGAGCACTACGGCAATGCGTCGAGCACGCATCATTTCGGGGCGGCGGTCGGGGCGCAGATCGATGAAGCCCGCGCCGCGGTCGCACAATTGATCGGCGCCCGCGAGCGCGAAGTGGTCTTTACGAGCGGCGGAACCGAGGCCGACGTGGCGGCGCTGCGGGGCGTGCTCGCCGCTCGGCCCGACAAGCGTCATCTCGTGATTTCAACCGTCGAACATCCCGCGGTCGCCGAGACGGCGGATGAACTCGAGCGTGAAGGCGTCGAGGTGTCGCGCATTGCGGTGGACGCCCACGGCGCGCCCGACCTGCAACAACTGCGCGACACGCTGCGCGACGACACCGCGTTGGTGTCGATCATGCTCGCAAACAATGAGACCGGCGTGGTGCTGCCGCTGGGCGAGATTTGTCAGATCGCGGCGGAGCGCCGCATTCCGGTGCATACCGACGCGGTGAACGCGGTCGGAAAGCTGCCGATCGACGTCGCACAGCTCGGGGTCAGTCTGCTTTCGCTCAGTGCACACAAGTTTCACGGACCGAAGGGCGTCGGCGCCCTCTACATCCGCCGCGGAGCACCGTTCGTCCCGCTCATGGCGGGCGGCGGGCAGGAGCGCGGGCGCCGCGGCGGCACGCTCAACACACCCGGCATCGTCGGGCTCGGCACGGCGGCCCGGCATGCGATGGCGCTGGACGAGGCGGCGCTGCGCGGCGTGGCTACGCTGCGCGATGCGCTGGAAGACCGAATTGCGAGCGAGTTTCCAGAGGCGGTCATCATCGGCCGCCGCGGACCGCGACTGGTGAACACGACGTGCGTCTGCTTCCCCGGCGTCGAGGGCGCGGCGCTAGTGGTGCTGTTAAGTGAACGGGGTGTCTGCGTCAGCAGCGGCGCGGCGTGTGCTTCGGGGTCGCTGGAGCCGTCCCCGGTGCTGCAGGCCATGGGCGTTCCGGCGGAAGTCGCTCAGGGCGAGCTGCGCCTTTCGCTCAGCAAATACACCACTGAGGCGGACATCGATCGCCTCTTGTCTGTGTTGCCCGAAGTCGTCCAGCGCGTCGCCGGCGTGTGAAGCGCTTCGGCTACCGCGTGGGATCCGGCGGTTCGCTCGTCTCGTCGGGCATGCGGAAGAGCACGGCGACACGCCCAATCCGTCGGACGAACTCACAGTCGGCCTGCTCGGCGACTCGCCGCGCCGCCTGCTCGCACTCGGCCCCGGTTTGGGCGTCGAGGCGAATCTTGATGAGGGGATCTTTGTCGAGCGCTCGCCGGACTTCGGCGATAAACGCGTCGCCGACCTCACCCGCCACGTCGCGCGCGACGGGTTTGAGGGGGTGCGATTGCGCGACGAGCGCTGACCGCTCTTTCCCGGTGAGTGGCATGCGTGGTGCTACTTGGCGGCGTTCAACGCCCGGCGCCGCTCGAGGGCCTCGATGCGCATCGCGTCTTTGGCGTTGTCGTTGCGGGCGATGGTGGCTTCGTCGATCGCGTGGTCGGTGCCGCCGGCGTGGCGAATGACCTCGTAGATCGGATCCCAGACGCGACCGATCGTGTAGCGTTCGCTGATCCGCAGCACGAGGTCGTAGTCTTCGCCGTAGTTGCGGCATTGCGGCGTATCGTTCACGCCGAACCAGCCGGCCTCGGCAATCACTTTGATGTGCGCGGCACGGGGGGCGCCGGCGCCGTTGATGCGCAGCAGGTTGTTGCGGCCGTTGTCGGCGGTCCACTCGTCGTGCGTAACGACCGGGATGTCTTCATTGCGACTGAGTGTGTCGGACTTCTCGTCGAGCGTCCAGACCTCGTACGAACCCACCACCATGCCGATGGTCGGGTCGCTGTCGAACACCGCGAGAATCTTCTCGACCGCATCGGGCTTCAGGCGGTCGTCGGAGTCGAGCTGCACGTAAAACTGTCCCCGCGCCTGCACCAGGCCGGTGTTGAAGCAGACGCCGAGGTTGTTGACGTCGACCGTCAGCAGGCGGACGGCGGGCTTGGCGGCTTCAAACTTGTCGCCGCCTTCCATGTAGCGTCGCACCTCGGGGCAGGTCGGGTCCGACTCGCCGCCGTTGACGACCACGATGACCTCGACGGCCGAGACGGTTTGCGCCTGTACGCTTTCGATCGCGCGACCGATGAATTGCGGCCGATTGTTGACCGGAATGATGACGCTGGCGCGAACCGCGTTGAACGCTTCGAGCTCACTCGGCTCGTACGACACCGTCTTGGTGTGGGCGCCCGGGGCCAGGTAGGCGTCGACACGCTTTAAGTGCTCGGTGAACGCCCGCTCCATCTCGAGCTGCACGTCTTTTCCAGCCAGCAGATAATCGAACACGTTGTGCGCCTTTGCCGGCGCCGCCACGTCGTACAGCGAACCGCTGTAGCGGTTGGCGATGTGGGCGGCCCGGCCAGCTTCACCCAGCTTCAGTCGCATGTCGTACCACTCGGCGGCGTTGTACTGCTCGGCGAATCCGCCCACCTCACGCACTGTCGCGGTTCGCAGCAGCACCGCCGATCCGAGGTCGAACATGTCTCGGCAGCGGCCGGGGTGCCAGTCGAGCAAGTGCACTTCGCGACGGGCGCCGTCGGCTTCGACGCGGTCGTAGTCGCTATACACCAGCGCCGCTGGATCAACGGGATGGGCGGCCAGGTCGTTGCGTCGCATCGCGCCCATGACGAACGTGCGCACTGCCGACTTCACCAGCCGGACGACCGCCGCCTCGTTGAACACGACCAGCAGATAGTCGCCAGTGGCGGCGTTGAGCGCGGCGTTGAGGGCGGCGGCGCGATTCTTGAACGTTCCGGGCACGTGTCGCAGTCGGCTGGCGTCGAGGCCCGCGGGCGCGAAATCGGGCTTGGCGTCGGAACCACGCGAATCCACCACGATCAGCTCGCGGGGCGGCAGATCCTGGTCCAACGCCGCACTGAGCGCGGCGCCAAAGGCCGCCGCGTCGTACGGCAACTTGTCGGTGTATTGGAAAACGACGGAGACAGTGGTGTCGGCGAAGTTGGTTTGCATGGCGGGCAGTGTAGCGAAGCCGCCGCAGAATGCAGCAGCCACAATTCAGCTTCGCGGCGGCGTGAATTGTCCGCGGCACGCCGCGCAGCTATTCTCTGGACCTGGATTCTGGACGAGTTTGACAGCCCCCCGGGGCCGGACTGGGAGTGCGGGCGATGGCGACCGATGCGATTGTCTCGAGTGCCGAAGCGGACATGAAGAAGGCGGTGGAATTCCTCAAGCAGGAGTTTCGCGGCGTACGAACGGGACGGGCTTCGACCGGTCTGGTCGACGGGCTGCGCGTCAATGTCGAGTCGTACGGCTCAACGATGAACCTGAAAGAGCTGGCCAACGTCGCGGTCGCCGAGGGCAACGTGATCGTGATCAAGCCGTACGACGTGACCACGCTGAAGGACATCCAGCGCGGCATCGAGGCGAGTGATCTCGGGATCAACCCGCAGAACGACGGCAAGATGATCCGGCTGCCCGTGCCGGCGCTTTCGAGCGAACGGCGTGATCAGCTCGTGCAGCACGTCAAAAAGCTCACCGAGCAGCAGAAGACCGCGGTGCGCAATATTCGGCGCGATGCGAACAAAGCGATTGATGTCGCGAAGAAAGACGCCTCGCTGCCGGAAGATGAGGTCACGCGGGCGCAGGATCAGATTCAGAAGCTGACCGACAAGTACACCAAGGAACTCGACGCGCTCGCGACCGATAAGGCCAAGGAAGTCAAGGAAGTCTGACGCACCGTGCGCGCTTCGGTCGCCGGCGTTGACGAGCACCGCGGCCACTCATTGATCATGCCGGCTTCTGATGGCAGGCAGCCGCTCCAGGAACTCGGTGACAATGCGCCGGTTCGAGTCGGGCGTGTCGAGCGACAGGAGCGCGGTTGGGGCCATCCAACGGCAAGCAACGCAATGCAGCGGCTGCGGCTCATGCTGGCGCCAGATGCAGACCAGCGGATGAAGCACGACCGAGCGGTCTTCGAAGCGCCAGCGCACTGATGGCAGCGATTCGATCGCAGCGGCGCGCACGCCAGTCTCTTCGAACAACTCCCGCAGCGCTGCGGTCTGAACGTCTTCGCCGGGCTCGAGCTTTCCACCGGGGAACTCCCACAGATTGGGGAGGTGAACATCGTGGCGTCGTTGCGTGACCAGCACCTGGTTTGCGCGGATCACGATCGCGAGCGCCACATCGATGGCGGGGAAATCGGCGGGTGATTCAGGCATGCCGTTGACCCATGGGGCGGGGTACGCCTGAGAGGCGTATTGTGGGTGTCGTGCGCGGTTTCGGTTCCGGGGGTCCGGCGGCACTGCAGCGCTCGACGCCGCCGTACTCTCCCGATCGTAAGTGTTTAAATGACATGAGTTTAAGATGAGGCGTGAGCGCGCTTTACAAAAAGCCGGTGTTTATGGACACCCCTGAAACCATCGGGTATAGTTCCGAGACGGCGAGCGGGTCGTTGTCACTCGTGTCGCGACGAATTAGCGGCTGTTCTAGCCGTGGCGCGCTTCCGGGATCAACCGCCGGTTCGGTCCCGGAAGTTTTTTTTGGCCTCGCTCAGTGACTCTATGTTTCAGTGTGCTGCACTCGTTCGCGTTGTCGACGTTACGCACCCGTGCGACGAGCACGTCACTTTCACGGTTCAGGCGTCGCACTTTCCCGAGTCGCACCCTGGGCAATTCCTCCAACTCCAGTGTCGTCCAGCCGGTGACGACGCTCCGCGCCTCGTTGAGTGGCGTGAGGGTGAATCGCCGAATTTGATGCACGCTGCGTCGGCCGCCGCCCAACCGCTGCTCCGCCGGCCGTTCAGCATTGCCGATCGTTGGGACGATGGTTCCCGCGCGTTTCTCACCGTGATCTCACGCGCCATCGGCCGCGGGACAACGTGGCTCGACGCGTTGCGCGCGGGTGACGAACTAGATGTGTCCGGCCCGCACGGACAGGGCTTCCGTCTCCCGCGACAATCTAGGCCGATCGTGCTGGTCGGCGGCGGTGTCGGGATCCCGCCGCTGTTGTACGCCGCGCGAGAGCTGCAAGCGCGCGGCATGACCGACGTGACGGTCGTGTTTGGCGTGACGACGGGCGCCTTGCTGCCGCTGAAGCTGCTGTGCGAACCGAGCGCGGACGGCGCGGCGCTTGTGTGCCTCGATCTACCGGGCGGTGCGGGCTACCCCGCGATCGTCACGACCGACGACGGCACACTCGGCCTGCCGGGGCGCGTGACCGACGGACTCGCACAGTACAACGCGCGACACGCGCCCGACGCGCAGACCCCGCTGGTGCTCGCTTGCGGCCCCGAGCCGATGTTGGCGGCCGTGGCGCGCAGCACAAGACAGCTCGGTTACGACTGCCAGCTCTGCATCGAACGCTACATGGGGTGTGGTTTGGGGACCTGTCTCTCCTGCGTTGTGCGCGTCTATGATGCCACCGGCGGCGTACGCTGGGCGCTCTCATGTCAGGAAGGCCCGGTGTTTGACCGGGATGTGCTCGCGGCGACGCAAGATGTCGAAACATAACGAATGCGGCCGAACGGAGGCAGCGGCATGAAGTCGGGTGGTCAACGGCGGCGGTTGGTTATTGCAATCGGGACACTTCTGCTCACGTTGAGCGGCAGTGCTGGCTGTCGATCGTTTCTCAATCTGCTCGGTGAACCCGACCGTTTACGGACCGCGCTCGTCACCGAGTCGACGGTCGACGTCATCAATCCGTTTACGGCGTTCGACCCACTGCTCCGGGCGATGAGCGCCGAAATGGGCCGAGAGGTGCAGATCGAGCCGGTGTTTGCGTTTCAAGCGGCGCCGCAACTCGCCAGCGGGTGGTTTGAGCTCGCCGTCGCGACGCCGGCACAGCTCGCCGTCATGCAAGACGACGTCTCACTGCGGGTGATCGCGGCTCCCGGCGCAACGCGTGAAAGTGTGGCGCGACCGGCGCTGCTGATTGTCGCGGCGGATTCGGAGATCGAGCAGGCAAGCGAGGTGAGTGGGCGTCGCGTGGTTTTCGGTCCGCGCGGTGATGCGCGCACGCACTATGCCGCCGCCACGTTGCTGCGTGAAGCCGGCGTTGACGTTGCGAGTCTGCCCGGGCCGACGCGGGTGACGGCGCTGCTCGGTCCGCACGAAGGTAATGCGCGCCAGCGAATGTTGATGCTTCTGGAGGGGGCGGCGGACGCGACCTTCGTCGATGAAGCGGTGTGGAGCGAGTTGCCGCAGGTGGATGAGCGGAGCAACGAGCCGGCGCGTCGCAAGTTTCGAGCGATCGGACGGACGGCGTCGCTGCCCGATTGGTTGTTTTTGGCGTCGGCAACGCTCGACGACGAGACGGTTGGCGAGATTCGCGATTTCCTGCTGCGGGCGCGCTTCGACCATGCCGACGCGGTCGCCGCGCTGGGCTACAACGGTTTCTTCGAGATTGATCAGGATACGATCGCGCGCTGCTTCACGCTGGCGCCCGTCGCCGAGGAGATGATGGAGTTTGATGAGCCGCCCGCTGACCCGGAAGGCGAGTCCGAATCTTCCGTGCGCGACGCCGAATAACCACGCATTGGCGTCGCCGTGCACGCCGCGCTGGCGTTCGAGGTCGTTGTCGCGAGCTGAAGCAGGCTTATGGGCATCATGCTGGCTAGCGGGCTGGCGCTGCTGAATCTGTTGTGGGCATTGACGGTGCTGGTCGGACTGCCGGGCCCGTGGCTGATCCTCGCGTCAACCCTGCTTGCGGTGTATGTCCAGTCGCTCTGGCTCGCACCCGGCGCGGCGTGGCTGGTCGGATTGCCGGTGATGGTCGTCGCCGCGGGCTTGGCGCTGTTGAGCGAAGCGGTTGAGTTTGTGGGGAGTTATGTCGGCGCGCGTCATGGGGGCGGCACGCGGCGCGGGGCCATCGGCGCGCTCGTCGGATCGTTTGTCGGCGGGTTGGTGGGAGCGGTCGTCTTGTGGTGGATCCCGATCGTTTCTGCACTGGCGGGCGCGTGCGTCGGGGCGGCGCTCGGCACGATTGTCGTCGAGATGCGCTACGGGATGCTGCTGCGTCCGGCGGTGACTGCTGGTGCGGGCGCGGGGGTCGGACGCTTCATCGCGCTCGTTGGGAAATTTGCCGTTACGCTGCTCATGTGGCTGGTGGTCACGATCGCGTCGTTTTGGCCGTAGCGATCGTTGGATCGCGCCCGGTATTGGACGGAGCGACGTGGCGCAGGCAGCCGAACGGATCGACACCATTTTGCAAGTCGCCGGCGGGTTGGTGCTGGCGATCTGGTTCTTGCGGCTCTCGCGCGCGGGACGTTTGCGCAACCCGCTGGCGTCTGGCGCGGATCTCGCGTCGTCGCGCGAAGACGTTCTCATTCTCACTGGGCTCGGGGCGTTCTTCTACTTCATCGCGCCGTCCATCGCGGTGCTCACACTCATGGGAAGCGGGGCCTTCGAGCAAGTGACGCCGTCCGGATCGGACAGTTGGTACGCGCGTTTGGCCAGTTGGAGCATCGGGCAGGCGTTGGTGATCCCGCTGCTCGTGTGGCTGCTGCGACAGGAGCCGCTCGCGGGCCGCGAGCGCCGTCGCGTTTCCGTTGGGGTCATGCTGACGACGGCGTGCGGGGCGACGCTGGTCGCGCTCATGCTCTCGTTGACCCAGCTTGCCGCGACCATGGCGCTGCTCGAGGCGAACGGATTCGACCCGCCGCCGCAGCACGAAATCCTCGAGGCGGCGCGTGGCAACGCCAGAACCGTCGCGGGGGCCGGCTTGCTGATTCTTTCGGCGGTCATCGTCGCCCCGATCGTGGAGGAGCTGTTCTTTCGCGGGGTTCTGTTGCGCGGTCTGTGGCGCTTCGGCGGCCGCGCGTGGCCGGCGATTATCGCGAGCGCCGGCTTGTTCGCTGTGGTGCACCAGCATGTGCCGCAGTCGATGGCGCCGCTCTTCACGTTCGGGATCGTGCTTGGCTACGTCCGCGTACGAACGGGTTCGATGCTCGTCTGCATTCTGGCGCACATCGCGTTCAATGCGCGGACAATGACATTGGTGTTCGTCGCGCCTGATCAGCTCGGGTAACGACGCGCCCTGACGATTCGGCTTCGCCGCATTACACTTTCAAACGATCGAGCGAGCCCAGGGCCTGCCGCGCCTGACGTACCCAAGAATCGCTAGCCGATGTCGATGCCGGAGGGCGCTCATGCGTCGAGACGTACTTGTAGTGATGCTGCTGGTGGGCGCTGCGTTCGCGTGCAGTGCGGCCGCGGTCGCGCAAACCACCCAATCCGCCGACTCCACTGACGGTCGACGCTTCGACCCGACCGCCGTGTCGGTCGATGAGCTGCGGCTGCGGGTGCAGCCATTGCGCGTGGAGGAACTCGAGGCGCTGCAGGGGGACATGCTTTCGGAGTTGGAGTCGCACGCGCTCGCGACCACCGACGAGTTGGTACAGCGTGCGGAGCTTATCGCCGCGCCCCAGCGCGACGAGGAGCGACTCGCCGAACTCGACGAACGCATCGCGGCGCTGCTGGAAACGAAGTCGGATCTCGTGAGCCGGGTCAACATCGTGCTGGCGGCTGTCGAGAGCAAGGGGGGCGACATCACGGCGGCCCGTGCCTACGTTTCCGCCATTGACAGTTTGGGAGCGGACGAGTCGCCGGAAGCCGCGGCGCCCGACGAGGCGCAGGAGCCTTCGGAAGAGGAGCGGGCGGCGGCGGCGGTGCGCGGACGGGTGGGAGAGCTGATTGCGATTGTCCGTGCCGAGCCGCCGGTGCATGAACGCCCGCGGCCCTGGGAGATCGCAGTTTCCGAGCTCGAGTTGGAATTGCAGCCGCTGACGTTGGCGCAAATTGAGCAGCGGCTGGCGTCGTGGCAGGAGATTCTGCAGCGGGAAGTGCGCAAACGGATTCGCTACGACATCCTGCTGAACAACGCCGACAAACTTGCTGATGCGCGAGCCCTGCGAGCGGAGGCGGCGTTCTTGGCGGGGTTCGTGGACCCCAATGAGCGCGAGATCGCGCTCGATGTGCTGAAGGCTGAACTTGCTGAGCAGTCGCAGGCGCAGCAGCAAATCATTCGCGCCATCGTCGAGCGCATGAACGCGACGATCAGACTGGTGCAGTTGCGCGGCGGCGATCCGACCGAAGTGGTCGACTATATCGCGAGCGCGACGGGCCAGAAGTTGAACCTGTATGACCCCACCGTGCTCTACGCGCAGGTGCGGGCCTGGCTGTTCGCGCCGGATGGGGGGGTCGAGATTGGCCTCAACATTCTCAGCTTCTTCGCCGTGCTGGCCGCGTTCTGGGCGCTCAGCCTGGTGCTCGCGTGGCTGGCGAGTGCGGCGGTGGGGCGGGTTCCCAAGTCGTCGAGCCTGCTCAAGCCGTTGTTGGTGACCGGCGTCCGTCGCGTGACGCTGGCGATCGGATTCATCACGGCGATCAGCATGCTGGGGGTGAACCCAGGGCCGCTGCTGGCGGTGATCGGCGCCGCGGGCCTGGTCATCGGTCTTGCGCTGCAGGGCACGCTGAGCAACTTCGCCAGCGGCATTCTCATTCTCATCAACCGTCCGTATGACGTCGGCGATGTGATTGATGCGGGCGGTGTGTTTGGGAAGGTCGAAGCGATGAACCTGGTGTCGACGCGCGTGCTCACGTTCGACAACCAGATCATGTTGGTTCCCAACAATCAGATCTGGAACGGCGTGATCAAGAACATCACCGGTCGCAGCACACGCCGCGTCGATTTGGTGTTCGGCATCTCGTACGACGCCGACGTCAACCATGCCATGCGCGTGCTGGATGAAATGAGCCGGGCGCATCCGAAGGTGTTGGCTGAACCGGCGCCGCTGATCCGCGTGAACGAGATGGGCGACAATTCGGTGAACCTGATCGTGCGTCCGTGGGTGCGAACGTCTGATTACTGGGATGTCTACTGGGATCTGATGCGCGACGTGAAGTTGCGGTTCGACGAAGAGGGCATTGGCATCCCGTATCCGCAGCGCGACATCCACGTGCCGGGGGCGATCGAGGTGCGTCTGGCGAAGGACGGTGCGCCCGCGGGGGGGTAGACGGGATGGAGCTCGCGAAGCGCGGCCGCCTAATCCTTCGGCCGCGCTTTGACCACGCGCTCGACCTCTTCAGGCGACATCCCGCGGTCGACGAGCGATTGCTTGAGCCGGTCGAGCGAGCGAGCGCGACTGGCGGACATGATGATCGCGGTCACCGCGATGATCATGCCGATCAACAGCGGCAGCTTCGCGATGTCGATCCAATTGAGGATCGCTTGGATGTTGGCCAGCAGCATCGGGGTCTCCCTGTGTCGGCAAAGGTATTCGTCGACGTCTGGCGGTTATTTGTCTCCTGAGCGGCTCCGGATCCACCCGCCCGCGATAACCCGCTCGGCGTCGTCGTAGAATACCGCCGCTTGACCGGGCGTGACCGCCGTTTGCGGGTCGTCGAAACGGGCGACCACGTCGCCGTCGCTTCGCAGGTGGATTGCGCCGGGCGTGGGCGTGTGCATGTGCCGGATTTTGATGCGACAGCGAAGGGGAGCGTTGGGCGGATCGACATGCCAGTTCACGTCGTCGGCTTGCAGCTCGCGACTGAGCAGCGCCTCCTGGTCGCCGACGGTGACGCGATTGGATTGCGGATCGATATTGGTGACGTAGATCGGGTAGCCCATCGCCAGCGCGAGGCCGCGGCGCTGACCAATCGTGTAGGCGGCCACGCCTTCATGCTGGCCGACAACGTTGCCATCCGCGTCCTGCATCTCGCCGGGTTGAAACGCCTCGGGGCGTCGCTCGCGCACCAGTTGGCGGTAGTCGCCGTTGGGCACGAAGCAGATCTCCTGACTGTCGGGCTTGTCGTGCACCTGCAGGCCGAGTGAGGCGGCGATGGAGCGCACCTCCGCCTTGTCGGCATATTCGCCGATCGGGAAGCAGCAGCGTTGCAGGTCGGGCCGGCGGATGCCGAACAGGACGTATGACTGGTCTTTGGCGTGATTGGCGCCGCGTGCGAGCCGAGCGGCGCCGCTGTCGTCGCGGACGATGCGCGCGTAGTGACCGGTTGCAATCAGCGGCGCGTCCATCGCGTCGGCGTAGCGCAGCAAGCGGCCGAATTTCACGTCGATGTTGCACCGCACACACGGATTCGGCGTGCGCGCCTGGCCGTATTCGTCCACGAAGTAGTCGATGATGCGATCGAAGTCGGCCTTGAAGTTGAGGGCGTAGAACGGAATCCCGAGCCGGTTGGCGATGGTGCGCGCGTCGAGTGCATCCGTCGCCGAGCAGCAGCCGTGCTTCAGGCGCCGCTTGGGCTGCTCATCGACTTGCGCGTCGAGACTGCAGGTCTCGTCAACGGGGGCTTCAACGCCGACCCGCAAGAATACGCCGATGCATTCGTAGCCCTGCTCCTTGAGCAGGCATGCGGCGACGGAGGAGTCGACGCCTCCCGACATCGCGACAATAACACGACCGTTGCGAGACATGCCCTGATGGTACAGCGCGTCGCCGGCTCGGCCTGCGCCAAGGGTTGAATCCGTGCTCTGCCGCGATGTTACGGGTCCGGCCGCCAGCGTTTCTGGAAGCCGCTCATGACTTGTCCCCAGGAGTATGCCTGCAGCGCTTCACGCGTGTTGCCGGTATCGCCCGCCGCCAATCCCCACTCGACCTGTCCGCCGACGCCGCGAGTCGCGAACGTGCGCAGCACACCGCTGGTATCGGTGACCAGGATCTCGAGGCGACCGTCTCCATTGACGTCGGCTACGACCACGGGGGCCTCCACGGGGTTCGGCAATTGCTGTCGCGCGAGGGCATGCCCATCACGCGAGACGACGGTCAGCAAGCCCGCAACGCCGTCTTCGCCGTGTTGCGTGGAGGCGACGATCAGTTCGCTGGCCCGATCGCCGTTCACATCCGCCACCGCCGGCGCGGTCCAGATCATCCCACCGGGTGGATATCGCCAGCGCAGACCTTGAGCCCCGATGACGCAGACGGCGCCGTCAATCAACGCAGGCGACCCCGTGACGCATGCGACGAGTTCGACGGGTGCGTCAGGCCCGGCGTCCAGCGTGCGCACATCGGCCGTGATCGCCGCAAGACTGCGGAGTCCGAGTGTGCTGAGCGTCACGGCGTTCAGGTCGCGCGATTGTCGCGTGAACCGCCATACATTGGCGCGCGCGTCGCCGAGGAAGAAAGCGCTAGCCCCCTCGGGCGCGCCGCTGAGCGTGAGCGGCCCGCTGTATTGGTTCGGCGTCACGCCGTAGCGCCAGCGCACGGCGCCGGTGCGGGCGCTGAGTACGGTAATGTCGCCGGCTTCCGTGACGATCACCAACTCGAGGTCATCACCGCCGAGCACGTCTCCAGCGGCGATGGTCGCTTGTACGAGTGGGCCGGGTTCGTCGAGGCTGGGGCGTCTGCCCAACGACGCGACCCACGGCGTGGTGTTTGTTTGACCGTTAACCGCGACCACCGATCCCGATTCGGTGACGACAACGACGTCGCGGACGTTGTCGCCGTTCAGGTCGACCGCCAGCGGGACGGAGACAATGGCGCTGACGCAGAACTCGCGCCAGCGCAGCTCGCCGTCGTAGGTGGTGTGGTAGACGAAGCCGTTGCGGCAGGCGACGAACAGTCCGTCATCCGCCGCGGCGATGCCGATCACGTCGCGTGGGGTTCGGTCGGGCGGGGAGAAGATGAGCTCCGATTCGAGCGACACCCCGTCGATGCGGACGACGCCGTCGCCGGGGTCGTCGGCGTCGGCAATGATGCCGCCAAGCGATGGGACGAAGATCTGACCGTCGAGCACCAATATGGTGGTGAACCAAGCGGTGAGCCCGACGGGGGCGGTTGGTAGTGCTTCGAGTTCAACGCGGGCGCCGCGCGAGACTTCGGGCGCTCGTCCTTCGGCGAGCCGTTCTCGATCGCGGCGCCACCGCCGCCAATCGTCGAGGCGGTCGCCGTAGTAGGCGCCGCTGACCGCCTGCAGCAGCCAGCGCACGCGTGCGTCGCTCAGGTCGTGTCGATTGAACAATCGCGTGCTCATGTCGTCGGCGTGATCGCGCCAGTAGGGGCCGGTTTGCTGCTCCCACTCCAAGACGATCGGGCCGACGTTCTCGGCGCGATGGACCCCCTCCAACAATTGCAGTCCGCGTTGAATGGACCAGTCCAAGCGCGCCCGAAACAGCCACGAGCGAAACCCCACCCACAGCAGGATCAGCACGAGCAGCGCCGCGCCACCAACCATCAGGCGTTCTCGCAGTTGCCAGTGACGCATACGCCCGCGAACTGCCGCCACACGCCTGCGAACTGCAGCGAGCCGCACGGGGTGACATCGGCGTGAAAGTGGTCAACACGCCGCACCTCCGTGTGCAGCGTCCTGCGGACATCATCCAGTGCAGACCCAGTTGCCGGCAAGCGGGTCTTTCGCGTCGTCGGAGCGTCGGCGTCGCTTGCCGGGCCGCGGTCACGGTTTCCTGGCGATCAAGGCAACCCAACCCGCTGGCAGCGGCTGATCGCCGTATGCATCAAATCGCTCGACCGCGAAGCCGATTTCGCTCAGCGTCGTTTGCACCGCGACGGCGTCGAGCAAGCGCAGGCGATGCACCTCGCGGTCACGCCGAAAGAGGGCGCCCGTTTGGCGAAAGGTGGTGATGTGACGTGTGAGAATGCTTCGCGACGCGTCCGCCTGATGCTCGACCAAGACGGCCCAATCGTCCGCTTGCCTGAACCCTTGGCGCACGCCCTCATCGGGCGCCCGCTCTGATGTGGCGAAGTCGGCAATGAACACGCCAGTGGGGGCGAGCGCCGCATAAATCCGCTCGAACAGCGCGTGTCGGCGGGCCTCGCTGTTGTCTTCGTCGAACAGATAGTTGAACACCTCGCCGACCGCGCAAACGCCCACGCACGCCGGCAGGTCGTGATCCAGCACCGAGCCCAGTTTAAACACGCCCCGCGGCACACGCTGTCGCGCCGCGGCGATCATGGCCGGTGAGATGTCGACGCCAAAAGCGTCATAGCCCGCCGCCAAGAGCTTCTCGGCTAAGGTCCCGCCGCCGCAGCCAAGATCGGCGACGACGCCGCTCGTGAGGCCTGCGGCTTGCAATGCCGGCGTGATGACATCGATCGCTCCGCGGGCGTAGTGCGCGAAACCTGCGTTGTGAATGTGCGCCAGGTCGTCGCGATATGCGTCGGACATGTCGAGCTCCGTCGAAGAATCGTGATTGGGGGTTACGCCCCGCGAAAGCGAAACTGCCGCCAGAGGTCGGCTCCGACGCGGCGTTCCGCCATGAGTGTGAGGCGGGGCGCGTCGTCGAGCGCGAGCACGCCTGTTGCGAAGGGGCCCGGCGCCGCTGCGCCGCCGATGATGATTGGAGCGGTGTACACCTGCACTTCATCGAACTGACGGGCGGCGAGGAACGCGCCGAGCACGTGCGCGCCGCCCTCCACGACGAGGTTGGTCATCGCGGCTTTGCCGAGCGCGTCGAGAATCGGCTCGAGCGCGACACGTTGCGAAGCGGCGTCCAATGCCACGCGCGTTACGCGGCAACCCTGCGCCGTCAGTGCATGCTCACGTGATACGGGCGCGTCGGGGCCGCAGAAGAGCCAAGTGGTGCACGCTCCCGCCGTCTGCACCAAGGCCGCTGTGGCGGGCGTGCGCAGGTGGGTGTCAAGCACGACGCGCGTCGCACGGCGGCGCGGTCG
Organism: uncultured Planctomycetales bacterium; assembly: GCA_964563855.1. GTDB lineage: Bacteria > Planctomycetota > Phycisphaerae > UBA1845 > Fen-1342 > JAFGRR01. Next base: position 59,398 of record CAZLYU010000013.1, read on the forward strand.
ACCGTGCCGCGCCGTCAGTTGCGGGTCATCGCTCAGCACGGTGTTCACACCGGCGAGAACCGCGTCGACCCGCCCGCGAACGGTATGCACATGTCGACGGGCCGCCTCGCCGGTGATCCAGCGTGAGGCGCCGCTCGCGGTCGCGATCTTCCCGTCCAGACTCTGCGCCCACTTGAGGATGACCCATGGCCGCCCGCGCGTCACCAACTTTCGAAAGGGCGCAATCAGCGCGGTCGCCGCTGCTTCGCACACCCCCAGCGTGACGTCGACGTCGGCGTTTCGCAGCGCTTGGGCGCCACCGCCGACCACGCGTGGATTCGGGTCGCGCGTACCGATCACGACCCGCGCGATCCCCGCTTCCAAGAGCGCTCGCACACAGGGCGGCGTCTTGCCGTGGTGGGCGCAGGGCTCGAGCGTGACGTAGGCGGTTGCCCCTCGGGGGTCATCGGCCCGTCGCAGCGCGTCGACTTCGGCGTGTGCACCGCCGAAGCGACGATGCCAGCCTTCAGCCACCATATGATGGTTTTTCACGAGGACGCAGCCCACGGCCGGATTGGGCTCGACGGCGCCCAGACCGCGGTGAGCGAGCCGCAGTGCGCGGCGCATCCAGCGTTCATCTTCGCTCGGCCCGCGCTGTGGCATCAGTCGTCGCGAATTGCGTCCACCAGGTCCAGGTCGGTCGGAAACTTCTCGCGCAGCCGCGGCAAGACCCGCTCGATTTCTTCGCGCTCGAGTGTGTGGGCGCTCGGTCGCACCGCGTCCGGATTCGCGAGCCAGTCGGACCACTTCGGCAGCGGGACGCGAATGTCGGTGCCGACGTTCATCAAGCGCACCGACGCTTCTTCGACGCCGGGTTGCGGGTTGACCGAGACGTAGACTTCGTCGTTAAGTTCCACGGTCCACCAGAACGGATTGCGTTTGTTGGACTTCACCCACTCGTGGACGTAGGCCCGTGCAAAGCGCGGCCGCTCGTTCCAATCGGCGTAAGCGTCCCAGTCGATGGGTTGTCCGCAGTAGGTGTGCAGCTTGTCGCTCTTGGGCAGGAACGAGCCGGTCGTCTTGAAGTGCGGCATTCCGGGTTTGATCGTCTTTCCGCTAAGTGCACAAACGGCGCTCGGCCACTCGCTCGCCATGCGCGGGCTCCCTGCTCAGCGATTGCCTTTGCGACTGCGACACGCTGCGTGCGAGTGTGCGCGGCCGAACGTGTCGTGTAAAGCAACTGATAGCAGCTACTCGCGCCAGCCGCTGGCGCCGATGAGCGGCACAAAGCGCACCGCCATCAAGTCGCGCTCTGTGATGCGGTCGGCATGTCGTCGCAACAGAACGAGGCGTTGTTGCTTCTTGGGGCCAACCGGCGCGATGAGACGGCCGCCGTCGGCAAGTTGGTCGGTCAGCGCGCGGGGCACGTCCGGCGAACCGGCTGCAACCAGCACCGCGTCGAAAGGGGCTGCGCCGGGCCAGCCGACGGCGCCGTCGCCGCACCGCCACGAAACGTTTGCCAGCCCAAGCCGCGCGAGGCGCCGACTGGCGGCGTCGAGCAGATGCTGATGTCGTTCGATGGCGTACACCTGGCGGCATAAGCGAGACAGGATGGCGGTCTGGTAGCCGGAGCCGGCGCCCACCTCGAGCACGCGATCGTCACGCCGCAGTTCCAGTGCCTGCGTCATGAACGCCACGACGAAGGGCTGTGAAATGGTCTGCTGGCAGGCAATCGGCTGCGCGGCGTCGGCGTAGGCGTGCTTGCGCTGCTCGGGCTCGAGGAACCATTCGCGCGGCGTCTTGAGCATCGCCGCCAACACCCGGCGATCCGTCACGCCGCGTTTCAGCACCTGCTCGCGCACCATGCTGCGCCGTGCATCGCGCTGGTCTGCGTTGCCGCGAGAATCTCGCATCGCGGTATCGTATCGCAGCGCGACCGCCGTCGACGCGCGGGAGAGGGCATGCAGCCGGTGTATTTCGGCACAACCAGTTGGGCGTTCGACGACTGGGTGGGGGTGTTCTATCCGCCGGAGACGCCGCGCCGGGCGTTTCTGGCGGCGTACGCCCGCGTTCTGCCGGTGGTCGAAGTCGACAGTTCGTTCTATTCGATTCCGGCGCGGCGGGTGGTGGAGCGTTGGGCGCGGCAAACTCCCGCACAGTTCCGCTTTGCGTTGAAAGCGCCGCGCACGATCACGCATGACGCCGTGTTGGTTGATGTCGACGAGCAGATGCAGCAGTTCGTGGATGTGTTGCAGCCGCTCGGCGACAAGTTGCTGACCCTGGTGCTGCAATTTCCCCGCTTCCGCAGCGGTGCGTTCAACACCCCAGAGGCGTTTCGAGCGCGGCTGGGGCCGTTTCTCGAGCGGTGGCGCCCGCACGCGCCGCTCGTCGTCGAAGTTCGCAACCGCGACTGGCTGACCCGCGACTACTTCAATCTGCTGCGCGAGCACGGCGCGGGGGCGGTGTTGTGCGAGCATGTCGAGTTGCCGCCGATCGACCGCGTCGTTCGTGAGCAGGATGCGCCCATTGGAGCGTTCACCTATCTACGGCTCATCGGCGATCGCGTGGGCATGGAAAAGATCACAACGGAGTGGAAGCGTGAGGTGGTGGATCGCGGGGCCGATATCGAGCGCGTCGCGGAGACGATCCGTCATCTCGCGGCCCATACGCCCGTGTATGTGCTGGTCAACAATCACTACGCCGGTCACGCCCCCGCGACGATTCGCCGCCTGCAGCGCCGCCTCGGGCTGGAGACAAATGAACGACCGGCGGGAACGCTGTTCGATCTTTGATTTTCGAGATTTGCGTGGACAGCGGCGCGCGTGCGGCCACTTAATCAGGAGAACGGCCGCTCAACGCGAGGAGGTTCATGCGAGACGCAGTGACCGACGCTGACCTGGTGCACGCCACCTTGGGTGGCGACCGCGACGCCTTCGCGGAGCTCTACCACCGCCGCGGTCGGCTGATTCGAGCACTGTGTTTCGATGCGACGGGCGACATGGACCTCGCCGCCGATCTAGCGCAAGAGACGTTTTTGCGCGCCTACCGGCGCCTGCACACGCTGCGGCGTCCGGAACGGTTCACGGCGTGGCTGGTGGGCGTGTGTCGGCAGGTGTGCCGTGAAGCGCGCCGGCTGAAACACCGCAACCAGCGCCGCCTGTTCGCCGCATCTGACCGGACGCGGCAGATTGAAGCCGCGTCGCCGGCATCGACGGATCTGCTGGATCTGCGGCGCATGCTGCATGGAGCAACGGCGGGCGGCGCTCGGAACGCGATGACTTTGACGAACACCGAGCGTTTGGCGCTGCACGCGTACTACTTGCAGGGCTGCAGCGTCGAGGAGGCCCGCGCGGCTGCGGGTCTCTCACGGTCCGGCTTCTATCGCGCTTTGTCGAGCGCCGTGGCTCGTTTGCGGGCGGCCTTCGGCGATGAGGAGTCTTTGCATGCACGCACATCCAACACCCGACGAACTCGCGCTGTTGGCGATGGAGTCGCTCGAGCGTCCGAAAGCTGACGTCCTGCGAGCGCACCTGGCCGAGTGTGACGCCTGCCAAGCGGCATTCGCGGCGGCCCGCGGAACGCATGCGCGTCGCATCGCGTCGTACGAAGCCTTTGATCACGACCACGACCGGCTGCGCGCGCGACTGCGCGCCGCATTGCCGGAAGACGCTCCGGCCGCCGCGCCGCGCGTCACGGACATCCAACATCTGGGAGCCACTGTCATGACTTTGTCTCGTCGCCCGCTCGTCGGCGCTGCCGCCGTTTTGGCGCCCGCCGCCTGCATCGTCGCCGCGCTGCTATTCTGGCCTGGGGCGTCGCCATCGGCGTTTGCGCAGGTCGTGGAGCGGCTCCGTCACGCGGACCGTGTGCACTGCGGCATCGTGCTGGATGTGGTCATGGGCCCGATGCGTCAGAACGCGACGGGCCAGATCTTCATGAGCGAATCGATGGGGACGCGGGTCGACGTGTTCGCTGGTGAATCGCTGCTGTCGCAGGTGTACGTCAGTCCTGACGGGCATGACGTCATCAGTCTTGCGCCGACCGCCAACATGGTGACGTACGTCGATGCATCCGCCGTCGCCGACTTGCCGGAAGCCAACCGACCCGATCAGTTCATTCGCCAGCTCATGGAGATCCCGCACAACGCGGCGGTTACCGAAGCCGCGCCCGTCGAGGAGGACGGCCGCATTCTGCTGGCGTTCGAACTGCCGGTGGCGGAGCTGTCGCGCACTCACACGATGCTGGAGGGCGCCGCGCGGCTCTATGTGGACGCCGAGTCTATGCTGCCGCACCGCTTCGAGATGAATTTCACCTCGACCTACTCCGGCGGTTTTGAGGGACGCGTGACCTATCTCGACTTTGACTGGCGGCCCAATCTTGAACCGGCTGTCTTTGAGCCTCAGATTCCGGAAGATAGTCTGGCGATCCATCTGACGATTCCGCCCATTGACGAATCGTCTTTCATTCGCGCGATGCAGTTCTTCGCTGAAAGCACCGGTGGAAGCTATCCACTCGCGCTCGACAATCAGATGGAGTTGCAGTCGGCCGCCGCCGCGAGTGTGGCGGTTGAGATTGCGAAGATCGCCGCGAAGAAGGACGCCGATCAGCCTGCGCCGCAGCAGGTCATTGCTGAAACGGCGGGTCAGCGAGCGCTCGATCTGACTGGCGCCATGCTGTTCTACATGACGCTGCTCGGCGAGGAGCGTCAGCCCGAGTACTTCGGCGACGACGTCAGCGCGCTTGATCCCGACGGGGTGCTGCTTCAGTATCGCCTGGAGGATGGCGACTTACGTGTGATCTATGGCGATCTGAGCGCCGAGACCATTCCCGCTGCGCAGATCAGCCGGCGCGGCATCTCATCGACTGAGCCGTAGCGCGACGCGCCGAAACGGCCTCAGCCTTCCTTTGGCTCGGCGACGGGCAGGACGACTTCAAACGTGCATCCGCGTTCGGCGTTCGCTGACACGCTGATGCGGCCGTGATGGTCCTGAACGATGAGCCGGCACACTTGCAGGCCGAGGCCGACGCGGCGCCAGTTCGCATCGGCGCGGGCGTCGCCGGCGAGGAAGGGTGCGAAGCGTTCTTCGATCGCTTCGGGCGCGATTCCACGGCCGTTGTCGCTGACCGAGAGATGCACTTCGTCGCGAACGCGTTCGGCGAAGATCGTGATCTCTCCGCGCCGATCGACCATCGCGTCGCGGGCGTTGATCAGCAGGTTGAGCAAGACCTGCTCGAGCAACAAGTCGCGAATCCGGGCGTGCAGATCGCGCGGGACGAACAACTTCACCTCGATGTTGTCTTTCGCGAATGGGCGCACCGCCTCGAGCAAGGCGGACTCGACCGCGTCGGCAACACAGCAACAACTGTCGGCGGAATCACTCGCCGGCCGCGTGATGCGCAAGACGTACTTCATCAACGTCTGCGCCTTCTGCACCTGCGCGACCGTGCGCTCGAGGGCTTTCTTCATGGTCGCGGGGTCGTCGCGTTGCACCGCGTCGATGGCGCGCGCCAGGACCGGGGTCATGAGGTTGTTGAACTCGTGCGCCAGCATCGCCGTGGTCGTGCCGGCGAGGGCGAGGCGTTGTGCCTCAACGAGCTGTTGTCGCAGGTCAGACATTTCAGGCGGGGCCGACATCCCTGCCAGCGGAGCTCCATCGTCCATGAGCGCTCCCGTACGCCGAGTCCAGCGAAAGATAGGACAAACACTAGTCAATGCGAACGTACAAGTTGGGCAGTCGCCGTGTCAACTGATTTCAGGCGCGCTGTTCGGCCTTTTGTGGGCGTTGCATGAGGTCGGTGATCGCGTGGATGGGGCTTTTGCCACTGAAGAGCACGTCATAGACGGCAGCGGTGATCGGCATCTCGACCTCGAAACGCTGCGCCAAGCGCATCACGGCGCGTGTCGTGGGGACGCCCTCAATGACCGCCGGGCTCTCCTGCACGACAACATCGGGCGCAACGCCCTGACCGATGCGTTCGCCGGCGGAGCGATTACGCCCCAGCGGCGACACGCACGTCGTGACCAGGTCGCCAGCGCCCGCGAGCCCGGCAAAGGTCTCGGCGTGGGCGCCCATCGCCACACCCAGCCGCGTGATCTCGACGAGGCCGCGCGTCAGTAACGCGGCCTTCGCGTTGTCACCGGCGCGAAGACCGTCGAGCATGCCGGCAGCGAGCGCGATGACGTTTTTGAGCGCGCCTGCCAACTCGACGCCGAGCACGTCGTTGTTGGTGTAGATGCGGAAGAATGAGGTGTTGAGCACGTTCTGCACGAGGGTGGCGACCTCGTCGACCTCGCACGCGACCACGACCGTCGCAGGGAGGCAGCGGGCCAGTTCCGGGGCGATGCTGGGCCCGGAGAGAACCGCCACCGGGCAGCCGGGCGCGAGCTCCGCCAGCACTTCGCGGGGACGCAACAAGCGATCGACGTCGAGGCCTTTCGTCACGCTGCAAATGGGAGTGGCGGGGGCGACGTCCGATCCGATCGCCGACCACGTGCCGTAGACGTGCTGGCTCGGTGGAGCGGAAATGACCAGCTCGGCGTTCGCGAGAGCGCGCTCGGCGTCAGCCGTCGGTGTGACGCGCTGTGAAAGCCGAAACCCGGGCAGGTGTCGGCGGTTTTCGCGCTGGAAGAGCAACTCATCGGCGCGCGCGGTCGTCCGCGTCAGCAACGCGACGTGGATGCCGTTTGACGCCAACAGTTGGGCCATCACCGTGCCCATCGCGCCCGAGCCGACGACTGTGGCTTTTGTGATCATGGCGGCATCCTTGCGCCGAAGTTGTGGGTTAGTTCGGGAAGAGCAGCTCCGCGATTTGGACCGCGTTGAGCGCGGCGCCCTTGCGCAACTGGTCGCCGCTGCACAGCAGTTGCAAGCCACGCTGGTCGGCGAGCGATGCATCCTGTCGAATCCGGCCGACAAGCACGTCGTCGCGACCGGAGGCGTCGATGGGCATCGGGAAGATATTGTTTTCGCGATCGTCCACGACGCGCACGCCCGGTGCATCGGCCAGCAGCGCGCGGGCGTGGGCCTCGGGCATCGGCTGCTCGAATTCGATCGTCAGCGCCTCGGTGTGCGCCCGCAGCACAGGCACGCGGATGCAGGTTGGAGCGATGCGGATCGCGTCGTCGCCCAGAATCTTGCGCGACTCGGCGATCAGTTTGCGCTCTTCGGTGTTCAACCCGTCGTCCCCGATCGGCGTGTTGTGACTGAAGACGTTGAAGGCGCAAGGCACGTGGAACAGTTCGGGTTTGGCTTCGCCGCCAGCCAAGACGTCGCGCGACTGTTGTTCGAGTTCGGCCATCGCGGCGGCGCCGGCGCCACTGGCGGCTTGGTAGGTGTCGACCACGACGCGTCGCGCGCGATTGACGCGGTGCAGCGGCCACAACGCGATCAGCATGATGATGGTCGAGCAGTTCGGGTTCGCGATGACGCCGCGATGCGCCCGGGCGGCGTCGGGGTTGATTTCGGGGACGACCAACGGCGTGTCGGCGTCCATCCGAAAGGCCGACGAGTTGTCGATGACGACGGCGCCCGCCTCGACGGCCTGGGCGGCGAAGGCGCGGCTGGTGCTCGCGCCGGCCGAGAAGAACGCCACGTCGACGCCTTCGAAGGCGCCGTCTTCGAGAAGCTGCGCCCGCAACGTCTTGCCACACCACGACAACTCGCGCCCGGCGGACCGCTCGGAGACCAGTAGGCGGTACTCATCCGCCGGGAATTCGCGCTCGGCGAGGAGGGTTTCAAACTCTTGGCCGACGGCGCCGGTGGCGCCCACGATTGCGACCCGCACGGCGCGGACCCTCGCGGTGAGAGGCTCGTTGCGCGATCCGGCGCACGTCGGCCGGACGGCTGTTTGATGGTTCGCTATGATAGCAACGACGCTGAAACGTGGCGTTGCGCATTGCGAGACCGCTGGAGATCCCGCTCGCTATGGGACGTTGGACCTATTACTCACCGTTCGTGCTGGGAGTCGCGTTTGCGCTGCTCAGCAAAGATCTTTTCGACGAGCAGGCGCCGACCGATCCGGCGTGGCGATATTGGCTCGTGATTGGCGTTGCGTCGGTTATGGTCGGCTTGTTTGCGCAGCTCGGCATGCTCGGCGTGCAGGGGGCGTTCGCACGGGTTTTGCCGGTGCCGGGCGGCAGGTCGGTGCGGGGGTCGGGGCCGGTGGTGGTCGGCTGGATGCTGCTGGCGTCGCTCGCTGCCGCCGGCGTCTCCGCGCTGCTCATATGGGATGGTCTCTGGCTCGCGGCGACGTGGAGCGGTGGGGCGGCGGTAGCGGCGCTGCTCGTCGCGCTCGTCGCATACGTGTGGTGCTGGCCCGCGGCGGAAGCTGATTTTGCGCCCCCACAGCGGGTTTGAGGCCCATGCGCGGCAGAACGGCGAGGCTCCGCGAGACCACGCCGATGCTCGACAAACCGGTGTCGGCGGGTATTGTCTTTAGTGTCGCGGAGGGCGAGCGCCGCCGAAGATTCATGAACGTTTCGAGGAAATCCATGCCGCGAATGCAGTTGCTGCCAACGACGATTCTGTTCGCCTTGCTCTTCCCGCTGGTCGGGTGCGAAGTGCCGGCTTACCAGGGGCAAGGCATGCTGACGCGCATCGTCGAGCCCAAGACGCAGCGCGGTTACTGGCGCTATCTGCCCAAAGACTACGTTGACGCCACCGACGCCGAGCTGAAGCAGCGTCGCTGGCCGACGGTCGTGAGCTTTCACGGGATGAAGCCGTTCGATAACTCGGTCTGGCAGGCGCGCGAATGGGCGGTCGAAGCGGATCGCTACGGGTTCGTCGTGGTGTCGCCGGAGCTCGGCGCGGCGGACCTGATGCAAGAGTTCCCGCTGCAAACGCGGCACCCGGAATTCAAGAAAGACGAAGAGGTGACGCTCGCGGTGCTCGATCACCTCTTTGCGACCACCCAGGCGGACCCGAGCAACGTGCTGGCGACCGGATGGTCTTCCGGCGGCTACATGGCGCACTACATGTTCAATCGTTACCCGAGCATCTTTAACGCCTTGTCGCCGCGCCAATCGAACTTTTCGTGGGAGGTGCTTGATCTGGCGCGAGTCAGCGAGTCGCGCGATCACCCGATTCTCATCATCAATACCGAAAACGATTTTGCGAGTTGTCGGGAGGAATCGGCGGAGGCGGTGCAGTGGTATGACCGCTATGGGTATCGCAACATGGGCTGGGTTCTGATTCGGAGACTGGGCCATCAGCGCACGCCTGACCTTTCCGCCGACTTTTTCGCCCGCATCACCGGCGTGAAAGCCAACTCGCCTCCGAGAGTGCTTGCGGATCGGCAGGCGATCGACGGCAACGCGGCCGGTCTGGCGATTCTTTCGGGTGGATTTGTTCCCGAAGCGCGTCGGCCGCAGCGGGACCGCGTCGCCGATCGCGAAACACGATATGACGACGGGGTCGTGAATGAACGCGTCGGGATTCGTGTTTCGTCCGCGATCGGGATCGAGCCGTTGCGGCTGTCGTATTCCGCCGCTGCGCCGCGCAGTTGGCTCGACACGGCGAGTTTCTTGTGGATCCTCAACGGCGAGCCGATCGGGTCGGAAGTGAATGGCCAGCGGACGCTGACCGAACCGGGCGAGCACACGCTCGAGTTGATCGTCGTAACGGTCGACAACGTCGAGCACCATGTGAGCCGGAAAGTGCGTGTGCTGCCTCAGATTCGCGACCGCGCGGTGTCATCCGCCGCCGGGAACTAACGCACAGCGGATCGGGCTGGGGCACACCAATCTAGCTCGCTCTTCGGGCTTGGAGTTCCGCTCGGACCTCGTCGGCGCGCTGTTCGTCGAGGTCGTAGTTACGCATGACCCAAATCGCGATCAGCGTTCCGACGGCTGGAATGATGACGTAGGCGGCCCGCAGAATCGTCGTGTTTGTCTCGCGCTCCCCGTCACCGCCGAATCCCGCCCACTCCAGGATGAGTCCGCCGCCGAGACCGGCGATTGCGAAGCCGAACTTGACCATCCACCAGTAGACGGCGCCGAAGACACCCTCGCGGCGCTGGCCGGTGTTAAGTTCGTCGAGATCGCAGACGTCGGCGGTCATCGACATCATGATCGTGAACAGGCCGCCGATGCCGAACGCGAAGAGCGGCAGCGGCAGGAACATGAGGTAGGGGTTGCCGGGTTTGAACGTGAACCAGAACAAGACGTAGCCCAGCAGCGAGATCGACTGCGAGATGATGAAGGCGCGCCGCTTGCCCAGCTTGTGGGCCATGAGCGTGACGATGGGGATCACGAGGACGCAGGTCGCGACGGCGCTGGCCGTACCGAACCAACTGGGCCAGTTGCCGGCGCCGTCGGGGCCGGCGTCGCCGCGGTACATGTAGTGCACGATGATGAACCAGCTCAGGCCGGCGACGGTGTTGAACGCGTTGAAGACGAAGAAGGTTGCGATGCAGATCTGCCGAAACTGCTTGAGCTGCATGGTCTGTGTAAAGCCGCGGACCAACTTGGCGATGTTCTGCTCGAGGTTGGCGAGGGATAGGTCCTGCAGCTTCGAGTAATCGACGACCTGCGTCTTGCAGAAGATCGCCGGAATCATCGCCAGCAGCATACAGCCGAGCCCGACCAGCAGCGCGAGGTTGCGTGTGACGGCGGCGGGGTCGGGGCCGTCGATCTGTGCGTGCACGCCATCGAGCGCCGGGCTTAGAAAGCCGAGCGGCGTCGACTCGCTCAGCCACGCGCCGAGCTGCGTCAAGCTGTCGGGAGCGTAAATGACGACCCAGAACCATGGGACGATGACCCAGGCCAACTGGCCGATCCACTGGGCGACCGCCATCAGCCGCGTGCGCTCGTGGAAGTCGTCGCTCATCTCGTAGCCCATGGCGACGTAGGGCGTCGCGAAGATCGTGAGCCCGAGATAGAAGGCGAACGCGAACAGCAGGAAGTACCAGAAGTTGTATGTGAGGGAGTTGTCTGGAGAGAGTTGCCACATGAGGACATACGACACGCCGGCGACGATCGCCCCGATCAGGATGTATGGGCGTCGGCGGCCAAATCGCGACTTGGTGTTGTCGCTGATGAATCCCATGATGGGGTCGGTGAGCGCGTCGGAGAGGCGCGGCAGGAAGAACAGAATCCCCCACATCCAACCCGGGAACCCCAGCCCCTGCACGAGCACGACCATGAACACGCCGAGGGCAGCCGGAAACATCTGGTTGCCCAGCATGCCGACGCCGTAGGCGATCTTCTGGACCATCGGGATGCTAGCGGAACTGGCGGGCGCGGCC
>CAZLYU010000014.1:0-27846 GCA_964563855.1 uncultured Planctomycetales bacterium
GGCGCTCAAGAAGATGAAGGTGTGTGCTCTCGACATGGGGGCGCGGATCGCGGTGGAGAAGTATCGCGGTGAGTTTGAGGAGCGCTTGAAGGCGGTTGTGCAGGCGGTGACCGACTCAGACGGACAGGTCATTCTCTTTGTCGACGAGCTGCACACGGTGGTTGGCGCGGGGAAGACCGAGGGGTCGCCCGACGCGGGCAACCTACTCAAGCCGGCCCTCGCACGCGGCGAGCTGCGCTGCATCGGCGCGACGACGCTCGAGGAGTATCGGCAGCACGTCGAGAAAGACAAAGCGCTCGAGCGCCGCTTCCAGCCGGTCTACGTCGGCGAGCCCAGCGCCGAAGACACCATCGCGATCTTGCGCGGCCTCAAGCCGCGGTACGACGCGCACCACGGCGTGCGCATTCAGGACGCGGCGCTCGTTGCGGCGGCGACGCTCTCGAAACGCTACATCACCGATCGGCAATTGCCGGATAAGGCCATCGACTTGATCGACGAGGCCGCCAGCCGTCTGCGCATCGAGAACGACTCGCTGCCGACCGAGCTCGACGAACTGCGACGGCGCATCATGCAACTCGAGATCGAGCGCGAGGCGCTGCGCAAGGAGAAGGACGAAGCCAGTCGCAAACAGCTCGACGCCAACGAGAAGCTCTTGGCGGAACTCAAGGAGCAGGATCGCGGTCTCACCGCGCAGTGGGAGAACGAGAAGGGCGCGATCGATGCGATCAAGGCCATCAAGGTCGAGCTTGATCAGAAGCAGACCGAACTCGACGAGGCGCAGCGCCGGGGCGAGCTCGAGGCCGCGGCGCGCATCCGCTTCGGCGAGCTGCCCGCGCTGCAACAGAAGCTGACCGAGCGCGAGCAGCGACTGACCGAGCTGCATGCGCAGGGCGGCGGCCTGTTGCGCGAGGAGGTCACCGCGGATGAGATCGCCGCTGTCGTCAGCAAGTGGACCGGCGTGCCGGTGACGCGGCTGCTCGAGGGTGAGAAAGAGAAGCTCATGCAAATGGAGCTGCGGCTGCACGACCGCGTGATCGGACAGGACGAGGCGGTGCGCGCGGTCTCCGACGCGGTCCGTCGCAGCCGCGCCGGGCTCGGCGACCCGAACCGCCCGGTTGGCTCGTTCCTGTTTCTGGGGCCCACGGGCGTCGGCAAGACCGAGCTGTGCAAGGCGCTGGCGGAATTTCTGTTCGACGACGAGGCCGCGTTCGTGCGGATCGACATGTCGGAGTTTATGGAGCCGCACTCTGTCGCGCGGTTGATCGGCGCCCCTCCCGGCTACGTCGGCTATGAAGAGGGCGGCCGACTGACCGAGGCGGTGCACCGGCGGCCGTACAGCGTGATCTTGCTCGACGAGATCGAGAAGGCGCACCCCGACGTGTTCAACGTGCTGCTGCAGGTGCTCGACGACGGACGTCTGACCGATGGTCATGGCCGCACGGTCGACTTCCGCAACACGATCATCGCGATGACCAGCAACATCGGCTCGCAGCATATTCAGGAGCTCTCGTCGCAAAGCGAGGATGAGCGCGTGACCCGCGGCGGTGGAACGGCGGTCGCCGAGCAGACCGACGCGCTGGTCGACGTCGAGATCGAGATGAAGGTGCGCGATGAGCTCAAGAAGTTCTTCCGCCCCGAGTTCCTCAACCGCGTCGACGAGACGATCATCTTCCATCGCCTCGGCCGGGCGCAGTTGCGGCGCATCGTTGATCTGCAGGCCGCGTATCTGCAGCAGCGCCTCGCCGACCGCGAGATGACGCTGCGCCTGAGCGATGCGGCGAAAGATCAGTTGGCGTCGGACGGCTACGACCCGGTGTATGGCGCCCGACCGTTGAAGCGTTTGCTGCAACAGCAGGTGGAGAATCCGCTGGCCAAGCGCATTCTCAGCGGTGAATTCGGCCCCGGCGACGCGATCACGGTCGATGTGAACGGCGACGGGTTCGTGTTCGCGAAAGCGTAGCGTGCGGTGCAGCTCAGGTAGGCAGCGTCGTTCGTGTCGGCGTGTGCGGCGAAGCGCTTGGGGTGCGCCGTGCGCCACATCGTCTACTCCGCACGGCTGACGCTACGCATGGTCCGCATGCGGGACCGCTTAGCCGCCTGACACGACTGCATCGACGAAGCAATCAATGTCGCCGGCGTTGATCAGGCCGTCATCCGTACAGTCGCCGTGTCGCCAGTCGCACTCTGGGAATTGACCGATGTAGCCGGCGGTGTCGGTGACGGCGAGCACAAACCCGTCGATGTCGCCGGCGTTGACTGCGCCGTCACAGTTCATGTCGGCAAGGATGAACGACGCCTGACACACGTCGGGGATGTCGTCGCCGTCGTTGTCTTCGAGCTTTCCTAGTGCGATTTCGCTGAGGTCGTGCAACCCGTTGTCGTTGCAGTCGGTGAAGGTGCTGGCGCGGAACAGGGCGACGGTGGGCGAGGTGAGATTCATCGCCAACGCGTTGTGGGCCTGCCGCGATTGCCCGACCGGCACGCCGGTGTCGTACCCGGCGTAGGTGCGATCCGGGTTTGAGAATCGCAGGATGCGTGTGCCGGGGCTGTAGGCCATCACCGTGCGGTAGGCGTTGTTGCCGAAGCGGTGGCCGAAGCCGAAGGGGTAGAGCGAGCTCGACGAGTTGTCGTGATCGTGGGTGCACGACATGTTGTGGCCGATTTCGTGGCCGAACGTGTAATAGCCGGTGGCGCAACTGGCGCGGACGATCGAGAACGCTGAACTCGCGAAGCCGGTCGAGAGCGACGACATGCGATAGGCCGAGCCGCAGGGACCGTAGTTCTGCACGATCAGGACGACGACATCCGCCCCGTAGGTGTTGCGCATGCTGTGAATCTGGTCGAGCCATCCATCCCAGGTGTTGGTCAGCGACCAGAGCAGGCTTCCGGGTGTGTTGAACTCGTCGGCCTCCACCGCTTCCGCGTGCACCAGGCGCAGGCGGTGATCGACGCCGCTGTCTTCATACGCGGTGTTGGTTTCGGTGATGGCGAGATTCACCAGCGCCTGTGCCCCCGAGGCGCCGTACGCACCCACCACATCGTCGGTGTACAGCACCATCACGTCGACGAGCGACCCGTCGTCATCGGCGGTGAGGGGCGCGAGCGGTTCGGGGCTGGTCGGCTCGACGGGGGCGATGACTTCATCGCAGCCGCCCAACTGCGTCGTATCAATTTCTCGCAGAATTGTCGCGTCGGGCGTTGGGACGATCTGGAAGAGACGCCCGTTGGTGACGATGGTTCCGGCAAACACGCCGTCGCGCTGCACCAGCGTGAACGTGCCGCTCGGGTCACCCACGATGTGTCCGCGCCACGCAGCAGTCGGCGCTTCGTCGACAACGGCTTCGAGCTTCACCTCGATGTCGAGGTCATCAAATAGCGTGATCGCGAGGGCGCCGCGCTTGGCGCCGTCGCGCAATGATCGCGCGTCGACATGCACCGCTTGCGAACGCAGCGCTGCGGGTTCTTCCGTATCAACCGTCGCGGGAAGCGGGGTCAGAAACGCGTGACTCGACGCCGAAACAACGCTGATCAGTAGCACGACGCTGACTCTCGGGACGATGACGTTCATCGTTTCGATATGCCTCACGACAGCTTGCAGATTGGCTCAGCCCACCCGATATAGGGGCCCGGCGACGATTTCTAACGCGATTATCGGCGCGACGCGGCGTGAGTACGCCGGGTCGTCCGCGTCATCATACCGCAGGGGCGGAGGATTCCGGCGCGTTTTCCTCCCTCGGCCTCGCATCCATCCAGGCCAAGGCCGCTATGCCTCGGGCGCGACGTGAATTCGCCGCGCGTTGATGACCGGGGGTTCTTCGGGGGTGGCGCGCGGCAGCATCTCGCCTTCGATCGTGACGGTCGCGAGGGGCTTGAGGCCTTTCTGATTTAGCAATCCGATCGGCAACGGGCGACCGCGTTCGTCGACGATCTGCACGGTCGCCAGATTGCTCAGCAGATTTTCGCGCGGCTCGCAGCAATAGTCCCACGGCGTTGGGCAACCGTCGTTGTGCCGCTGGTCGCACGACTTTAACTGCGCGTCGGCGATGACGAACACAGCGGCGGTATCGACGAAGGGTTCGAGGCGACCGCCGATGCGCCCCGTGATAACGACATTGCCCTCGGCTTCGGCGTCGGTAAAGAGCTCGCCAACCGGTCGCGCGTCCGCCGGCGGGGTATCAACGAACAGCGCGTCCGGTAGGGTTGGCGGCGCTGCGGCCGACGCGGACTCGGCCGAGCGGGCGCCGTCGGAGTCGGCGCCGCGTTCGCATCCCGACAGTGCGAGAAGCGCGAGGCCGAGCAAGAGCATCGTTCCTGGCATTGGTAGGTTCATGGTGATCACTCCCAGTGGATTAAAAGGTTGAACCGTTATCCCGCGCGCAAGGCGGTGACGATCGGCATTCGTAAGCAACGCCACAGCGGTGGAATGACGCCGACGACCGCGAGCGCGGCGCCGGCGGCGAGTCCCGTGAGCAGCACGGGTGCGTCGATCGAGAGCGCGAAGGCTCCCATGGAGAAGCGAACCGCGACGCCGTCGATCAGCCAGAGCGCGAGCACCGCGGCGAGGATCGCGCCGCCGGCGGTGGCCAGCAACGACTCCTGCAAGAAGCTGACGATCAGCGCGCGGCGGGGAAAGCCGAGCGTCTGCAGCGCTCCGAGTTCGCGCACGCGGGCCGCGAAGGCGGCGTACATGGTGTTCAGTCCGCCAAAAAGTCCGCCGATTGCGATCAGCGCCGCGGTCCCCCACACCATGGCGCGGACTGGGCCGTAGAACGCGAACAGACCGGCGTAATAGTCGGTCTCGCGCATGGCGGTCAGGTCGAGGTCGAGCCGGCGGGTGCACCAGAGTTGCACGTCTTCGAACGTGGCGGTGTCGAGCGTGAGCACGACGGTCGACAGGGTGTTCTCGCGGCGCGTCGCGATCTGCAGATCGGTCAGCGGCAGCCACAGTTCGGCATTCATGACAGTCTGCGGCGCAGCGAAGCGGCCGACGATCGTCCATTCGTGATTGTCGAACCACAGCGTTTCGCCGATGGCTACGGCTTGCTCGGGAAGGTCGAGGCGGGTGGCCGCCATCGCGCCGGCGAGCAACTCGTAGGCGCCGGCGCGTGGCGCGCGACCCGCCGTGATTTGCACCTGAGGATGCACCAGAAACGCTGCGGGCGTTATGCCGCGCATGACGGCCTGGTGCTCGGTGGGTGCGTTCTGACTCGTCCGCAAGACGACGGCGGCGTGCACCTCGGGCGAGACGAACGGCTGGCCGAGCAGGGTGCGAACGCCCGGGACGCTGGCGGAGACGAGCGTCGCGGCGTTCGCACTGATCTGACTGCGCTCGACGCTTTCTTCACTACCGACGCCGAGCAGCATGACGTTATCTGGGCGGCCGCCGGTGGCCAGGCTGTGCTCCATTCCGCGGACGAAGCCGCCGGCGGTGAGCACGAGCAGCACGACGAGCGCGGCGCCGAAGACGCTGGCGCACAGGCGTAGCGGCGAGCGTCCGAGATTGCGGACGGCGTATTCGAAGGGGAGTAGTCTCAGCATGGTTTCGCTCTCCGATCTACGCGGCGCGGAAGCAGGAAACGATGTCGCGGCGACTGGCCTGCCACGCGGGTGCGAGCCCCGCGACGACGCCGACGATTGCCGAGATCAGCACGCCCCAGAGAAAGATGTCGAGCGACGCAATGATCGGGATGCTGTGGCTGTCGACGGAGAGCGCGAGCGCGCTGTAGCGCAGAAACGCGATTGCCAGGGCTGAGCCGAACGCGCCGCCGACGAGGCTGAGGACGAGTCCCTCAGCGATGATGAGCCGCGCGACGCGGCCGCTTGCGTAGCCGAGCGTCTGCAGGATGGCGTGATCGCGCAAGCGGTCTTGGACGCTGAGCACAATCGCGTTGCCGACGAGCGCCAGCACTGCCGCGAGGCTGGCCCAGCCGAGATAGCGCATGAAGCCGACGATCTCGATGACATCGCTTGCGGCTCGCGCGACGAAGGCCTTCTCGGCGCTGGTCGCGGTTGGCTCCTGGTCGGCGATGAAGCGGTCATCGATGGCGGCGGCGACCGCGTCGAGCTGGTTGGGATCTTGAACGGTGACGGCGAACTGGGTCACGATGCCGCCGGCGCTGCCGCCGGACGCGAACTGCAGGAAGTCGAGGTGGACGTACGCCACGTTCTGATCCTGCGGCGCTGCGGAGCTCACGATGCAGGCGACGTAGGCCTGCACGCCGGCCGCCTGGAATTGATCGCCGACGCGAAAGCCGCGGCGTTGGGCAAGCACTTCGCCGATGAGGGCCGCATCGCCGCGTCGTCGCCACTCGTCGAGCGAGCCGTCGAGCAGCTCCATGCGCTGCTCCACCATGATCGAGAGATCGTCGCGCGGCACGCCGCGGAAGGTGACGACGTCGAGGCTGGCCCGGCAGTTGTTGACGACGATCTTCATCGGCGTGACCCGCACGACGCCGTCGATCTGGCGGATCTGTTGTTCGTATGACTGCGGGAGTCGACTGGTGAATGGGCAATAGCGGTCTTTGCGATAGACGATGAGCGTGGTGTCTTTCGCGGTGGCGGAGGTGGCCGCATCGACGCCGGCCTGCATCGCCTGCACGCCGGCGAAGAGGAACATCGCGACGGCGACGCCCGCGATGGTGAGCAGGCTGCGGGTGCGCGCTCGCCACGTTTGCTTGAGAATCAGCGGAATGAAGCGTGGGGCGATCATGCGGACGCCTCCTGTTGCACGGCGGCGGTGCGCTGGGTCGCCTGGACCAGTCGGCCCTTCTCGAGGTGCAGCACGCGACGGGCGTACTCGGCCGCGTGCGCGTCGTGCGTCACCATGACCAGGGTGACGTTGAGTTCTTCGTTGAGCTGGGTGAGCAGCGTCATGATCGCCTTGGCGCTGGCGGCGTCGAGATCGCCGGTGGGTTCGTCGGCGACGATGATGCGTGGGTTAGTGACGATGGCGCGGGCGATCGCGACGCGCTGCTCCTGACCGCCGGAGAGCTGTCGCGGGAAGTGGTCATGACGATCGGCGACGCCGACGAGATTGAGGGCCGCGGAGACGCGGTCGTGTCGTTGCCGGCGGCCGAGCTTGTGGAGCAGCAGCGGCAATTCGACGTTCTCGTACGCGGTCAGCGTCGGCACGAGGTTGTAGAGCTGGAAGATGTATCCGACGTAGCGGCTGCGCCACGGCGCGAGTCGGCTGCGCGACAGGCGGCTTAACTCGTGACCATCGACGCGGAGCGATCCGCTGGTCGGCTGGTCGATGCCGGCGATCAGGTTGAGCAACGTCGTCTTGCCGCTGCCCGAGGGGCCCATGAGCGCCAGGAACTCGCCGGCTTCGACATCAAGATCGAGGTCGGCCAGCGGGGTGATCGTGCTGGCGCCTTTCGTGTAAGTCCGCGTGAGTTGGCGGCATTCGATCAGGCTCATGCGTCGTCCTCCCGTACGCGCACGCCGTCGCGCATGGCGCTCGGCGGTGAAGTGATCACGCGGTCGCCGGGTTGCAAACCGGATCGTATGTGCACCCAGTCGTCTTGCGCGGCGCCGCCGAGTTCGACGGCGACACGTCGCGCGACGCCAGCGACGCGGTCGATCTTCCAGACAAACGGATCGCTCTCCGGCGATTGAATCGCTGCGCGCGGTGCGAAAGGGCGCTCGGCGCTCGCGGCGGCGGCGATTGCGGGGGCGCCGTCGCCGCGCCCGAAGAAGCGCACCCGGGCGAGCATCTCGGGTTTGAGTTCGCGGGCGGGGGCGTCGATCGCGACCTTCACTTGCAGCGTGTTCTTCTGGATGTCGGCCTCATGCACGACGCGCGTGACCCGGCCCGTAAAGGTGCGCCCCGGCAACACATCCGCGATCACCTCGGCCCGCTGCCCCACGCCGACCTTCGCCGCGTCAACCAGCGGCACATCGACGCGCACCTGCAGATGGTTGGGGTCGTAGAGATGCAGCACGTGGTTGGAATGGGGTGAGTCCATCATCATCATCACCTTGCTGCCCGGCGCAACGAGGCGCTGCATCACGACGCCGTCCACCGGCGAACGGACCTGCATCCGCTCCAGCCGCAGCGCTGTCTCGTCGCGAGCCGCCTGCGCCTCAGCGAGCGCCGCCTCCGCCGCGGCGACTGCGGCCTTGGCGCCAGCGAGTGCGCGGGTGTCGGCGATACGGCGCTCGAAGTCTTCCTGCGCGGCGGCGACCTCGGCCTCGAGCTGACGGATCTGCGCTTTCAGAATCGCCTCACGGCGGCGCATCACTTCGACGGCCGCCGCTTGTGCGAGGTAGTCCTGCTCGGCCTGCACCAGTTCGATGTCGCTGGTGACGCCGCGCTCGTGCAGCGGGCGGACGCGGTCGAACTCGGCTTTGAGGAAGACGGCGCGGGCCTGCTCGCGTTGCAGCTCGGCCGGCCAGCGATCGAGTTCGGCGCGTCGCTCGGCGAGAGCGGCCCGCGCAGTTTCTCGTTTACGGGTGAGTTCAATCGGGTGGCTCCAGTTGTGCTGCGCTTCTTGAAGCCGTGCGTGCGCGGCCTGTAGCGACGCGTCGAGTTCACCGACCGTCGCCTTGGCGCGCTCCAGCGCCAGACGGGCGTCGTCGTCGACCAGGCGCGCGACGACCTGCCCGCTGGCAACGGTTGCACCTTCCAGCACCAGCACGTCGGCGACGACGCCGTCGGCGAGGGCTGCGACGTGGATTAGGAAGGGGTCGGGTTCGATCCATCCCGGGGCCTGCGCGACGACCGCGCCGCGGGCGGCTTGGCCGACACCGTCCGCGCCGCGCTTCTCGATGACGGGGACTGCCTGGACCGCGAGCGTCGGTCGCACTGCATCGCGCAGGGCGTACGCAAAGATGCCGGCGGTCGCCGCCAAGACCACGGCTGGAATCAGCACGCGGCTGCGCCAACGGCGTGGCGGTGGTGCGAGGGCGGTTGGCTGCGCCGTAGGGGCGCCGGCCAACTGCTGGAGATCAATCGTGGACACGTCACACTCCTGTCGCTTCGCGCGGCGCCCGGTAGGTGCGTTGCGTCGCTTCTTGCATGATCCGATTATCGTTGGTCAGTCAGGCGGACGCGGCAGCCGTCGCAAGGCTCGCGCGGATTTAGACACGATTCGCCGGGCCTCGGGGGGCTACTGCAGGGCAGAACCGGTGAGTATCGATGTCTGTGACCGCCGGTGGCACGCTGCTGCCTCGCGGGCGCGAGCGCTGGCGTTTAGCGTCTGGGAGGGTGAAAGACGTCGTTTTCGGGGGCTTCTGGCGGCGACTCGGCCGCGAGTTCGAAGAGCGTCGTCATCCGCTGAGCGCCGACCTGTAGCGGGATGGCGAGCACGGGAGGACAGGTCGGCTTCGCGCTGCTGCACGGCGCCGGGCAGCCGGGCGGGCAATCGCATGGATTGCGGCCGTCGTCGGATTCGTCGGTTGGGTTGGATGACTGCGGACTGCTGTGGGGTTGCGGCTGACTGCAGCATGAAGGCATCGAAACCGCCATTACCGGTTGCTGCTCGACGTCGTGACTCGGTTCGCAGCAACAGGCGGACACCGGCGGCGCGGCAAGGCCAACGGTCGCGAGCAGCACGCAGATCGTGCATGCGAGTTTTAGGGTCGCAACGATCATGTACTGGACATCGTAGCAAGTGTGCGCCGGGTTTGTGAACATTCCGGACGACTTTACAACACCGTCGGGCTGTAAAGCCTGATCGTCATTATCGCCCCCTTGGGCGTTCGGCGAGCCAGCGCTGCGCGGCGAGGAACACGTCGGTCGATACCTCGTGTCCGCCGGGGCCGATATGAATCTTCACGTTGGCGCCGGCGTCGCTCAGCAGTGCGCCAAGGGCCTCGATCTGCTCGGGCGGGGCGATCGGATCGAGCCGGCCGCCTGCAATCAGAATCTGCACGCCGGACAGATCGGGTGTGGGGTCGGGTCGGAACGGGACCATCGGGCTCAGCAGCACGGCGGAGCGCAAGACGCCGGGACGCAACAGGAGGATGGCGGCGGCGATATTTGCGCCGTTTGAGAAGCCGAGGGCGGTGAGGTGCGCCGGGTCGATTTGGTAGTGCTGCACAGCGGTCTCGATCCAATCGGCGAGGACGTTGGTGCGGCCGCGTAGATCGTCGACGTCGAAGACGCCTTCCGACAGGCGTCGAAAGAAGCGTGGCATGCCGTTTTCGCGGACGTTGCCGAGCGGGCTGAGGCGTGCGGCGTGCGGGTCGAGCGCCGTGGCCAGAGGCAGCATGTCGCGTTCGTCGCCGCCAGTGCCGTGCAATAGCAGCAGCGTGCGCCCGACGGTGTTGTCGACGGGTTGGTAAACGTGTTGGTGGTGATTGAGACTCATGCGGGGTTGGATGCCGCGGCTCGGCAGTGACGTTTCAGGCGGGGCCTGAGCCGCGGGGGTCAACGATCGTGGGTGATCGCCGGGGCGCCCGATCCGCCGGCGGTGGTTGCGGCTGGCGCCGCGCCCAGCGCGCGTTGGATGGCGAAGACGAGCGACAGCACGCTGGGCACGAGGAGCAGCGTCCCCAGCGTGGCGACGAGCAGTCCGCCGAGCATGACCGACGCGAGTCCGCGATAGAGCTCGCTGCCGGCGCCGGGAATGAAGACGAGCGGCGCCTGTCCGGCGATGGTGGTCATGGTGGTCATGAGGATGGGGCGAATGCGGGCGGCGATGGCCTGGCGAACCGCTTCGTCATGCTCGAGGCCGTGAATCCGCACGTTGCGCAGGGCCTGATCGACGAGCAGAATGGCGTTGTTGACGACGATGCCGACGAGAATGACGAAACCGAGGAACGTAACGACGTCGAGCAGTTGAATCTGCTGCGACGTGGTCATGAGCGTACCGAGGTAACAGAGCTTGAGGCCGAGGAAGCCGCCAAAGATCGCGAGCGGCACGCTGAACATGATGACGAAGGGGTATACCCAGCTCTCGTACAGCGCGGCCATGAGCAGATAGACGATGAGCACCGAGAGGAAGAAGCGACTGGCGCCGATGTTCAGCAGCGACGCGAGCGTGAAGCCTTCCCACTCGCCGATCATGGTGTTGCGGGCTTCGACGAGCTTGTCGGCGTTGCCTGCCAGCGAGACGGTGACGTTCGGGGGAATCGCCCCCGCCTCTCGCAGCGATGGGACGATGTCGTTGGTGATGTCGTTAATGACGGCTTCGAGCGAGATCGCGTCGCTGGGGTTCACCGTGAGCGTGACGGCCCGTTGGCGTTCGAGACGGTTGATCTGGTCGAGGGCTGATGTGCTGACCTGTTGCACTGCCGCGGAGAGGGGCACGATGCCGCCGCGGGATGAGTAGATCGGTGTTTCGGCGATCTCGGGCGTGGAGCGATTGTCGCGTCCTTGGACGAGCAGGCTGATGTCGATGGTGTCGCCGCCCTCGAAGCGGAAGTCGCCGACATAGGCGCCTTCGACGGCGGCCTCGACGACGAGGCCGACATCGAGCACGGTGAGGCCGAGTTCTGCGGCGCGTTCGCGATCGGGCACGATCTGGAGTTCGGGGCGCCCAAGGGCGAAGTTTTGCGGATCGGGCTGCACGAAGCCGTACTTCTGCATGGTCGCGCCCATCACCGCGCCGGCCGCCTGGGTGACGGCTTCGAGGCTGTCGCTCTGGACGCGTATCTCGACGCTGCTGCCGCCGCCGATGCGCCGGCCGAAAATGCTGGTCTGCTGGAAGAAGCCGAAGACGCCTGGAATCTTGCCGGCGGCGACGGTGAGGAGGTTGGCGACGGGGCGCACCCGGGCGTCGTCGGCGCTGCGGGCGCCCATGAAGGCGCCGCCATTGAAGGTGACGAAGAAGAAG
This sequence comes from uncultured Planctomycetales bacterium, assembly GCA_964563855.1. GTDB lineage: Bacteria > Planctomycetota > Phycisphaerae > UBA1845 > Fen-1342 > JAFGRR01. The sequence continues at coordinate 11,781 of CAZLYU010000014.1, forward strand.
TGCGCGATTGGCGGCGGCGGGGTGAGCCACTCGCGGCGAATGCGGTCGCGCTGGAGGCGCGCGGTGAGGTTCCACCAGGGCGGCTCGGGGCCGGCCAATTCGCGGACGCCGCCGCTCGCGAGCATGCCCTGTGCGATTTCGGACCACTCTGCTTGCAGGGTTTCGATATCGACGTTGGGGTCTTTTCCGCCGGCGCGCCAGTAGGGAGCGACGACCGACTCGACCGTGGCGCCCATGCGGCGATACTCATCCGTCGCATAGCCCGGCGGCGTCAGGAGCACGCCGAACACCAGATTGCGATTGCCCTTGGGCAGATAGGTGGTCTCGGGCAACAGGAATGGCAGCAGTGCGAAAGACGCGCTGATCATGAACGCGATGACGAACACGCGCAACACCGGCTGGCGCACAATGCCGCCGATGAATCGGCTGGCGTGTCGCGCCAGGCCGTGGGCTTCGTGGGCCTGGTCATGGCTGGCGATCGTGGAGCGGTTTTGCCGGCGGCTGAGGAAACGCGCGGCCATCGTCGGCACGACCGTGAGGGCCACCATGAGCGACAGTCCGACGGCGGCGACGGTGGCGATGCTGATGTCGCGGAAGAGCTGGCCGGCTTCCTGCTGCACGAGGATGACGGGGATGAATACCGCCATGGTTGTGAGGGTGCTGGCGAGCACCGCGCCCCAGACTTCGCTGGCGCCGTCCATCGCCGCCTGGACGGGGCGTTTGCCCATTTCGTAGTGGCGATAGATGTTTTCGAGCACGACGATGGCGTTGTCGACAATCATGCCGACTGCGAACGCCAGCCCGGCGAGCGAGATGACGTTGATGGTTCGGCCGAGGCCCCAGACGACGACGAGCGTGCCGACGACGGCGATGGGGATGGCGAGCGCGACCACGAGCGTCGGTCGCCAACTACGCAAGAAGACCAGCAACACGACGATGGCGAGTGCGCCGCCGATCATCATGTTGGTGCGCACCATTGCAATCGCCTGATCGATGTAGACGGTCTCGTCGTAGACCTGGACGAGCTCGAGCTTGAGGCCTTGGTGCGGCGTGGAGAGCACCTCGCGATTGATGGCGGCGATCGCGGTGCGGAGACCTTCCATGGTTTTGATCACGTTCGCACCGGTTTGGCGGCGGACCGGGAACGCGAGGACGTATTGTCCCTTGCTGCGCACGAAGCCGTATTGTTTGCGGAAGCCGTGCTGCACGTCGGCGACGTCGCGGATGTAGACCGGACCGCCGGCGGTGTCGGCGACCACGGTGTTCAGCACTTGTTCGATGTTCTCGTACTGCCCGAGCGTGCGTACGGTGAAGTCGCGTTTGCCTTCCGACACCGCGCCGGCGGAGACGTTGGTATTCTGCCGTCGCAATGCGGTGGCGACCTGTTCAAATGTCAGGCCGCGGGCGGCGAGGTTGGCCGCGTCGACGAGCACCTGCACTTCGCGCTGCATGCCGCCGTAGATGTCGGTGGAGCCCACGCCGGGTACGCGGTCGAGACGCGGCTGGATGAAGTCTTCGGCGAAGTCGAACAGTTCGGGGGCGCGGGCGTCGTCGCCATCGCGGGTGTGCAAAATGAGCCAAGCGATTTCGTTGTCGCGGGCGGTATCGGCGGCGGCGAGCACCGGCTCTTCCGCGTCGACCGGATACTCACTGACCTGGCCGAGGCGGTTGTCGGCCTCGCGGATGGCGGCGTCGCGGCTGATGTCGGGATAGAACTCGAGCGTGATTTCCGCTTCGTTGTAGCGGGCGACGCTCTTCATCTCCTTCAGACCCTGGACGTTGCGTAGCTCTTCCTCCTGCCGTTCGACGATCTCGCGTTCGATCTCTTGCGGGCTGGCGCCGAACCAGCGGGTCGTGATGGTGACGATCGGCACGTCGACCGTGGGCGTGAGCTGTACGGGCATTTGCGTGAGGGCCAGTGAGCCGAACAGCAGCACCAGCAACACGCCAACAGAGACGCCGACCGGTCGTTTCACGCAGAGCGCGATGATGTTCACTGGGCTCCGTCCCCGCTGGCTTCGGTGCGCAGCGCGGCGGCCGGGGCGTCGTCGGCGGCGGCATCGGCATCGAGCGGCTGGCCCTGCATGTTGGTGGGGATGACTGGGGACGGTCCGCGGAGGCGCTCATTGGCCCGCACCACGACCCAATCGCCGGCGCGAACGCCGTTCGCACTGATCTCGACGTAGCCGTCAGACTGCAGTCCGGTTTCGACGGCGACGGGCATGGCCATTTCCCCCCGGATGACGTAGAGCTGTTTGCTGAGTCCTTGCGGAATGATGGCGTCGAGCGGGGCCATCAGCCGCGGCGCGGCCGGGCCGGATGGAACCCTGGCGCGCACAAACATGCCGGGGAGGACCTCGTGCTCGGTGTTTTGCAGATCGATCTCGATCGGGAACGTACGGGCGGCGTCGCGCCCGAGGGGAATGCGTCGGGTGATCGGGGCGGTGCGGAGGTCGCGCAGCGCCGGCAATTCGAGGGTGACATCGACGCCGGGTTTGGCGAACGCCACGACCGACTCGGGGACATCGAGGCGCACGCGGACGGTGTCGACGTGGATGATCTCGAAGACGGCTTCGCCTTGCTCGACCCACTCACCGATTTCCAATAGGCGATCGGTGATGAAGCCGGTGAACGGGGCGCGAATCGCCGCTCGGTCGACATCGCGCTCGAGTCGCGTCACGACGGCGCGCTGGGCGGCGACGGCCTCGCGCGCCGCGAGGATGACTTCGGCCCGGGGGCCGTTCTTCGCGAGGTCGCGCTCGGCGGCGGCGCGTGCTTTGCGGCCGGCGGCGGCGGCGAAGTTCATGTCGGTTTCGATCTTTTCTTTGACGCTGCCCGCTCCGCGCTCGAACAACTGGTTGACGCGGGTCTGTTCGCGGGACCAGAGGTCGTAGAGTGCCTCGGCCTCCTGCAGGTCGGCTTCGGCGCGCTGGACCTCCTCGGTGCGGGTGCCGGCTTCGAGCTCGGCGAGGGCGGCTTCGAGCTCGGCGAGCCGGCCGCGGGCCTCTTCGAGACGGAGCTCAGCGACGTCGCTATTGAGCCGCGCGACGACGTCGCCTGTTGAAACATACGCCCCCGTTCCAGCCACGAACTCCGTGAGCAAGCCCTCGACTTCGGATGCGACCGCGGCCACGCGGTCGGCTGTGACGCTGCCGACGACCGGTATGGAAGGCGAAACGGACCGTTGCTCGAGGCGGGCCGCTTGAACAGCTTGGGGCGGCATCTGGGCGTTGGCGGCGGTCGCGCCGAGCGTCAGGCCGAGGAGAGCAACACGAATTGGGCGGGTCAAGCAGAACATTGGGGGGCGGGTGCTCCTCGGGGAACGGGCCTGACGGCACGCCGCCTGACCAAATGAATGGTAGGCGTGTGGCGAGGGTCGGGCAATCTGGCATTGGTTGCGCTTGGCGCGGCGTATGTAAAGATGTTATGAGTTCCCTCGGTCGATAGTTGAATGTCAACGGCGGTGCGAGTAATCTCCTTCGTCGAGAGGGTGTTAGCGGAGATCGCGCCTTGCTTGCGCGGTCATTGAAGCCGTATGAACACCGACCGGTCCGGCGGCGCGGGGCGATTCGCCGGCAGCCCCTCAGCGAGGGGTGAAGCCCAGTTGAGCAGGTCAACGCCACCAGAGGCGTGACGTCGGCATGCTCCTCCGAATGACGAGCTCTTAGCCACTTTTGCGTGGGCCGCGTCTGGTAAACCCGAGGCCCGGCGAAAGCGGACGAACACGACGCGACGTGAGCGTCGGATGATTGAGGTGATTTTGCAGGCGGCGACGTGATGGAACTCAGCAAACTACGCAACATCGGCATTTCGGCGCACATCGACTCGGGCAAGACCACCCTCACCGAGCGAATCCTGTACTACACCGGCCGCACGCACAAGATCGGCGAAGTGCGTGGCGGCGGCGACGGTGCGGTGATGGATCACATGGAGCTCGAGAAGGAGCGCGGCATCACGATCACCTCGGCCGCGACCAACGTGAGCTGGGGCGAGCACGTGATCAACCTGATCGATACGCCGGGCCACGTCGACTTCACGGTTGAGGTCGAGCGTTCGCTGCGCGTGCTGGATGGCGCCATTTTGGTGCTGTGCGGCGTGGGCGGCGTGCAGTCGCAGTCGCTGACCGTCGACCGTCAGATGAAGCGCTACAACGTGCCGCGGATCGCGTTTATCAACAAGCTTGATCGCACGGGCGCCGACCCGGCCCGCGTGATCACCGAGATCGAGAACAAGCTGGGTCTCGAAGCGGTGGCGCTGCAGCTTCCGATCGGGCTCGAGAACGACCACACCGGCGTGATCGACCTGATCACGATGAAGGCGCTGTTCTTCGACGGCGAGCGCGGTGAGGCGGTTCGGATTGCTGAGATTCCGGGCGATCTCAAAGAGCAGGCGGATCGTGCGCGGCACGGTCTGCTTGACACGATTTCGCTGTATGACGACGAGCTGATGGAGATGCTGCTGGAAGAGAAGCAGCCCAGCGAAGAGCAGTTGCGGACGACCATTCGTCGGCTGACCGTCTCGCGCGACATTGTTCCGGTCATGATGGGCAGCGCGTTCAAGAACAAGGGCGTGCAGCCGTTGCTCGACGCGATCGTCAGTTACCTGCCTTCGCCGCTCGATCAGATGTATTACGCGAAGGACAATGACAACGACGGGGCGGAGGTCGCAATCTCGTCCGATCCTGACGGCCCGCTGGTGTGCATGGCGTTTAAGCTGGTCGACGAGCAGTTTGGACAGCTCACGTATACCCGCATCTACCAAGGCAAGATCAGCAAGGGCGACCAGGTCATCAACACGCGCACGCGGAAGCGCGTCCGCATCGGCCGCATGGTGAAGATGCACGCGAACGACAAGCAAGACGTCGAAGTGGCGTCGGCGGGCGATATCGTCGCGTTTGTCGGCGTCGATTGCGCGTCGGGCGACACCTTCTGCGACGAGCGGGTGAACTACTCGCTGGAAAACATTCACGCACCCGAGCCGGTCATCACGCTCGCGATTTCGGTCGCGAAGGGCGGCGATCGCGACAAGCTCAGCAAAGCGCTGCAGCGGTTCGTCCGCGAAGACCCCACGTTCCACGTCTACACCGATCAGGAGTCGGGCGAGACGATCATCGCCGGCGTCGGTGAGTTGCAGCTCGAGGTTTACATCGAGCGCATCAAACGTGAGTACGGCGTCGCGGTCGAGGTCGGCGCGCCGAAGGTGAACTATCGCGAGGCGCCGACGGCGGTCTCGAAGTTCGACTACAAACACAAGAAGCAAACCGGTGGTTCGGGTCAGTACGGTCACGTGGTCGGCACGATGGAGCCGCTGCCGGACGACGCCGAGAACGAGTACGAGTTTGAGAACAAGGTGTTCGGCGGTCGCATTCCGACCGAGTACATCCCCTCGTGCGACAAAGGCTTTAAAGATGCGACGGGCAAGGGTCCGCTCGCGGGTTATCCGGTCGTGCGGGTGAAGATGATTCTCGAAGACGGGTCGAGCCACTCGGTCGACTCATCGGACATGGCGTTCCAGACCGCGGCCCGCGACGCGTTCAAGCAGGCGTATGAGAAGGCGAAGCCGGCGATTCTGGAACCGATCATGCGGGTCGAGGTCGAGTGCCCGACGCACAACCAGGGCTCGGTGGTGGGCGATCTGACCAGTCGTCGCGGTATGGTGCAGAGCACCGATCCGAAAGGCGATACGACCAACATCATCGCCGAGGTGCCGCTGAGCGAGATGTTCGGATATGCGACCGACCTGCGGTCGATGACGCAGGGCCAGGGCACGTTCTCGATGGAGTTCGCCGCCTATCGCCAGGCGCCGAAGAGCGTGCAGGAAGAGATCATCACCAAGGCCCGCGATCGTCAAAAGGCCGGCGCGAAGTAGCCGTTGTTGCGCGGTGGGCGTTCAGCGCCCGGCGACGCCTGTTGATTTGGCCGCACGGCCCGCGTCTTCGGCTGATGCGGGCCGTTTTGTTGCGCGGGGCTGTGCAGGTTGAACAACGTGGTACACTTCGCCCGCTTTGTCGCTTGGATTCGACCGCACCGGTCGCTGTCTCGAGGAGTCTCGAACCGTGTCTCTGCCCTATCACGAGCGGACCTGCTATTGCGGGGAAGTGACCGCCGACCGCGTCGGCCAAACCGTCTTGCTGACGGGCTGGGTCGACAATCGTCGTGATCACGGCGGCATGGTGTTTGTCGATCTGCGCGACCGCTCGGGCATCGTGCAGGTGAAGTTCAATCCGGAGACCGATCCGGTCGCGCATGAGGAAGCCGGCAAGCTGCGTAGCGAGTTTTGCATCGCGGTGCGCGGCGATGTTGCGCCGCGTCCGAGCGACATGACCAACCCGAAGCTGGCGACGGGCGAGATCGAGGTGAACGGACGCGAGCTCGAGATTCTCAGCAGCTCGCCGACGCCGGTCTTCGAGATCGACGACGACATCGAGACCAACGACGAGACACGGCTGCGCTACCGATATCTCGACTTGCGTCGACCGAAGATGCAGCACGCGTTGCATATGCGTCACCGCATCGCCAAGTATTTGCGCGACTACTTCGACGAGAATGGCTTCTATGAGATCGAGACGCCGTTTCTGACGCGCAGCACGCCGGAGGGCGCCCGTGACTATCTGACGCCCTCGCGCGTGTTTCAGGGCAGCTTCTTCGCGCTGCCGCAATCGCCGCAGCTCTTCAAGCAGTTGCTGATGGTGAGCGGCTTCGATCGCTATTTCCAGATCGTGCGCTGCTTCCGCGATGAGGACTTGCGGGCGGACCGTCAGCCCGAGTTCACGCAGCTCGACGTCGAGATGTCGTTCGTACAACCCGACAGCGTGATGAACATGCTCGAAGGCTGCATGGTCGGCCTGATGCGCGAGATTCACGGCGTCGACATTCCGCGGCCGTTCCCGCACATCACCTACGCCGAGGCGCTGCGGACATATGGCGTCGACCGACCCGATACGCGCTATGACCTGCACATCACCGACATTAGCGAGGCGGCGAGAGCGACCGGCTTCAAGGTGTTCACCGGTGCGATTGAGCGCGGGGGCGTGGTGCGCTGCATCGCGCTGCCCGGGGGCGGCGACATGCCGCGCCGACAGCTCGATGCGCTCACCGAAGAAATGAAGGGCATCGGGGCCGGCGGGTTGCCGTGGGTGAAGGTGACTGAGGCCGACGGTCAGCCGGCGTTGGAAGGCGGCAGCGCGAAGTTCTTTCCGCCAGAGGTGGTGACGCAGATCCTCGGCGCGACCGGCGCGGGCCCCGGCGACCTGATCTTCTTCGCCGCCGACAGCGAAGCCAATGTCTGCAAGTATCTGGCGTGGCTGCGGGCGGTCGTGGCGGAGCGGCGTGGGCTGATTCCCGAGGGCCAGTGGAACTTCCTGTGGGTGGTCGACTTTCCGATGTTCGAGTTCTCGGCGGAAGACAAGCGGTGGTATGCGGTGCATCACCCGTTCACCGCGCCGCTCGATGAAGACGCGGCGCTGGTGACCGCGCAAGACGCCGGCCGCTGCCGTGCAAAGGCGTATGACCTGGTGCTCAACGGCGTGGAGTTGGGCGGCGGCAGCATTCGTATTCACCGCAAAGAGGTGCAGCAGGCGGTGTTTCAAGTGCTCGGCGTCGACGATGCAGAGCAGAAGGAGAAATTCGGCTTCCTGCTCGACGCGTTGCAATATGGCGCGCCCCCGCACGGCGGCATTGCGCTGGGTCTCGACCGGCTGGTGATGCTGATGCTCAGGCTCGACAGCCTGCGCGACACGTTCAGCTTTCCGAAGAATCAGCGCGCGTTCTGCCCGCTCACGCAGGCGCCGGGAGAAGTCTCGCAGAAGCAGCTCGACGAGCTCGGTATTCGACTGGCGAAGCCGGCGGGGGCGTAGACCTCACGCAGGCCCGCTTGGCTTGCGGCCGCTGTGATACGTTCCGGCCTCTTACGGTCGGAGACCTTCCTACTTGAGCGTCGGCGCGCCGCCCTGCTTTCAGCAAAGACTGGGGCAAGGTTTGGCGCGCCAGCCGATCAACTGATCGACGGGATCCACTCTGCGCCGCTCCAGCCCACGGTGAATGCGACCGCGACGGCGATGGCGAGGACGAGGAAACCGTAGACGCTGGGGAAGGAGAGCCCCAAAAAGACAAACCCGGTCGCGACGGCGGCTTCGACGCCCTGTTCGATGTTGAACAAACGCTGTTCTTCCGCCGCGACGTCGTCGATGCTCATTTGGGCGACGCGGGAGGTCGCGTTGGCGGCCACTTGGTCATACGACGCGTTCGGGTTGCTGCCGAGTTCGTGCTCGACAATCTGATCAATCAACAGCTCACGCCGCTTCTCATCGATCGTTGTGCGCATATGGGAAACGGTGGCGGTCTGCGCCAAGGCTTCGGCGTCGCGGATGGCGCGATCCTCCGCCTCCATCATTAACTGATTTTGTCGCGACATGCCCATCACCGGTTGTTGCTCGACTTCGTTCTGATACTCCTCGGTGAGGCGCTCCTGCTCGAGTCGCTGGAAGACGAAGCGCAGCAGTTCGACTTCAGAGCGTTGATCCGCTTCCTGAGCCACGCGCTGGCGGGCGGCGGTCATTTCCTCGCGATAGCCTTCCTTGTCGCTCCACGCGTTGATGCCGCGCTTTTCGATCTGCACCGTTTCGACTTCCATGCGTCGATCGATGTACATGCCGCGTGCGTCGCGTCCGCGGTCGAGGCTGATCGCGGCCTCGAACGCCTGTTCGTCGGCAACCAACACCCCCGCGAGTGCGAGCTTCGCCGCGATGATGCCCGCAATGCACACCGCGCCGGAGAGCAGACCACCGGTGAAGTAGGTGCCGCGTGATCCGAGGGCCATTCCGCCGCCGACCAGGAACCCGACCACCGGGGCCAGTTCGACCAGTTCAAAGCCCATGAAGATGTAGCCGGCGCCGACCCACAGCGCAGCGCCGACGGCCGCGCCCACGCAGGCGACCAGGGTCCCGAGAATCAGCCGGCCGCCAGCGGAGGCGGCGCTCTTGTCGCGGAAGTTCATACCCAGGCCGAGCCCCCCTGCCGCTGCGGGACGAGCCTGGCGAGTGGTCGGAGCGCCGGCGGTGTCCGCGTCGGCGTGCACGCGGCCCGCAGCGATGAGCTGATGCCCGCAACTCAAACAGATGGCCGACCCAGGCCGCGTGGGTTTCTTGCACGCCGGGCAGGGTTCACCCTCGTCGACCGCTTCGCCACCCGCCAGACCGGCCAACAGATCCGGGCTTTCGGCGAAGGTGTAGACGTCGTCCTCAGGGGCGGCGTTTCCCGCATCCGGGTCGGGAATGGTCGTGGGTGCTTGGCAGTGGCGACAGCGGACGCGCTTTCCGGCTGCATTGGCCGGGGCCTTCATTTGCTTGCCGCAATCATTGCATGCAAACGCGACGTGTTCGGCCGCCGCCGCATGCTCCGCGGCGGGCTGGTCCGGCGCGTGGGCTTCGACGACAAACGCCTCGCCGCATTTGCGACACTTAACTTTGCGTCCGATGGCTTGGGCCGGGGCCTGGAAGCGGGCCCCACAGGCAGCACACTGCGTCGTGATTCGATCGGCAACCGACTCGGCCATCGCGCACCCTCCGCGACCACGTCACCCGCGTCACACGTCCCCCCCCCACTGTACAAAAAATGCGTAGCGCGGCCCACGCCGATTCTGACGCGTGTCGCGCGTGGGGCTGCGCGTCTAGTCCCTCCCTCGTTGAACTCACCGACACGCGATGTAGCCTTCTTAAGCACCATTTTTGTTGCATAATCCAGCAATCGCTGCGCTTGTGGTGATCGTTTTGATCGACTTTTGACGGCAACGGGCGCTGGGGCTTGCTCAAGTCCACTCGGGTTTGGAACGATTCCACGAGATGGTTCCGGCTGAACCGGATTTGAACCCGGCAGGTAACGCTCTATGGCCGTGCAGCAGTACGTCTTTCAATGGATCACGACCCAACCCGGCATTACCGGGCTCGCGATTTTCGGGGTCGGATTTATCTACGCCTTTCACGGGGTCCGCTTTCACCGAGCACTCGTCGGCCTCTCTTGCGCCGCCTGTGGCTGGTTTGTCGGACTACTGATGGCGCACGGCGTGGGGCTCGACTTGCTGCCGTGTGCGGCGGGCTGCGCGGCGGGGGCGGCGTTCGTCAGCACGCGGTTCGAGTTTTCGGCGCTCACGGCTTCCGCCGCGTTTGTGTGGGGCGTGCTGGGCATGTATCTGACGCAGCAGTTCGCCCTGCCGCAGGAATGGGCGTTGATCTATGGGGCTGTCGCGGGGCTGCTAGGGCTGATGCTCACGATTTTGAGTACGCGCACGATGACCGTGGTGACGCTCACGATGCAGGGGGTGGTGCTGATGCTGGTGGGCCTGGTCGGGTTCGCTGCGACGGTCGCGCCTGACTTGTGTGCGACCTTCCGGACGATGTCGACGTCATTTGCGTTGTTGGCGCCGATTGTGCTGAGCGTACTTTTCGCGACCGCGTATTCGTACCACATCATGCAGGTTGACGGGGAGACCCGCGTGGCGGGTTGAGCGTGGACGCGCGTTGGGGGGCGTGTTCGTGCATCGGTCGCATTGGACGCCGGGCAGCGGTGCACGACGCGACACGCGGCCTTCGATCCGTCAGGGCTACGTCGCGCGAAACGCTTCAGGTCAGGCTCTGACGGCCAACTCGCGCGGTCCTAGCGTTGCGACGCACAGTTGGTCGAGCGGCAGGCTGCGAGCTCGTTCGAGCACCTGCGCGCGGGTCACGCGTTTGATTGCGGCGATCTGCGCCGCGAGCGGTCTGGGGTGTCCAAAGTGAAACAGGTCGTCGCTGATGGCTGCGGCGCGGGCGCGGGTCAGGTCGTCTTCGGTCTCGCGGTGCGCAATGAGCTGGTTCTGCGAGCGTTCGACCTCGTCGTCGGTCACGTCGCGCCCGAGGCGCTTTAGCTCGCGCAGCAGGGTGTCGAACGTCTGGTCGCAACGTTCGGGGGTGGTGCTGGCGCCGAGGTGGATCACGCCGCAGCCGCGCATCTGTTCGTGCCAGGCGCCGACCCAGTACACCAGTCCCTGCTTTTCGCGAACTTCGGTGAACAGTCGACCGCTCATTCCGCCGGACAAAACGCTGAGCATGACCTTTTCGACGGCGAACTGTTCGTCATCGCGCGGGAGCCCGGGGAGCGTCATGGCGATGTACTGCTGCTTGAGGTCTTTTGGCACGTGCAGACGACGCGGGGCGATGTCGCGGGTCACGATGTCGCGCCCGGCGCGATCGGCGCTGCCGAGCCCGGAGAACGCGGCGTCGAGCGCGTCGGTGAGCCGCTCGGCGTCGATCGGTCCGGCTGCGGCGACCTGCATGCGCCCGGTTTGATACATCTTGCGCCAGTGGTCGACGAGTACGTCGCGCGTGAGCTGAGGCAGCGAGTCGGCCTCGCCGTCGGGATCGCGGCCCCACTGGTCGCCGAGCGTGAGGCGTTGGGTGTGTCGGCGGAGGAGGGCTTGCGGCTCGTCTTCGAGGTGGGTGAGATCTTGCCGGGCGAGATCGACGGCGACGCGGCAGGCGTCTTCGGGGAAGGTGGGTCGGCGGATCAACTCGGCCAGCAGGTCGATGGCTTCGGAGAGCGCTTCTGGCAGGCAGAGGACGCGCAGCAGCGAGGTTTGGCGGCCGGTGGCGGTGCTGAGGTTGCCGCCCATGTGATCGAACGCGTTCGCGATGCCGCGGCCGTCGTAGCGCTCAGTCCCTTTGGACAGGAGCGACTCGACGAGGCTGCAGGCGCCGGTGTGCTCGGGGGCCTCGAGCGCGAGTCCGCCGAGGAATCGGAGTGCGAGCGTGACGGTTCGCCGACCCGGCAGGGACTCGACCCCTAACTCAGCGCCGCAGGGCAGGGTTTGGTGCACCATGTTTCGCTCGTGGGTTGCGGTGGCGGCGGGCATGGGGAGGGCTCCTGTTGATCGCTGCGGTTCGCGGTAACGGCGTCTGCGACGTTATCGCATGGTAGGGTCGGCGGCGGTCGGCCGCTCGATCGGCTGGCCGCTTGCCGCTGGCGATCATGGTTGATGTTGCGGTTTGGATGCGCATGGCGGCGCGGCTTCAGTTTCATTGTTGCCGAACGCGGTAGGCGGGTTGACGCGTTCTGGCGTTTTGGGTTTACTAGCAAGACTCCGGTCGGCGTCGCGACTGGAGGACTCGCTCGTTCGCAAGGAGCGTGTGAGCAGCGGCTCACGGTGGGACGTCTGGCACGCGGCAGACGGCTCAGGCTTCCGGACGGGTCTTCGCCCGCGCTAACCGAACGCATTGGCGGCGCCGAAAACGACAAACCGCTGGTCTTTTCCAGCGACCGGGTCGTCAGTTTACCCGGTGGTGTAATGGTAACACACCAGGTTTTGGTCCTGGTATTCCTGGTTCGAGTCCAGGCCGGGTAGCTACCGTCGCCAGCGTCACGCGGCCGTTCGCGCGCCGCTTGGCGCCGGTGTGGATGGCGTTTGGCCGCAGGAGTGCTTGCATTGAGCGATCCACGCATCGGCGCCGTGATCATGGCTGCGGGCAAGGGCACGCGGCTGAAGACCGAGTTGCCGAAGGTGCTGCACGAGGTGTGCGGGCGGCCGATGCTGGCGTATGTGTTCGATGCGTGCCGGGCGGCGGGTGTGCGTGAATGCGTGGGGGTGGTCGGCTACAAGCAGGAACTGGTGCGTGAGGCGTTCGCCAACGCGGCCGACATCGCCTGGATCGAGCAAAACCCGCAACAAGGCACCGGTCATGCGGTGAGGGTTTGTCGCGACCACATCGCGAACCGGTTTGACCACGTGTTGGTGTTGTGCGGCGACGGTCCGCTCGTGCGTCCTGAGACGCTCAAGGCGCAGATCGAGCAGCACATTGCGGCCGACGCCGTCATCACGCTGGCGACGGCGATCATTGACGATCCGAGCGGCTACGGGCGCATTCATCGCGACGCGGACGGGAAGCTGCTAGGCATTGTCGAGCAATCGAACTGCACGGCGGACCAGCTCGAGATCCGCGAGATCAACCCGAGCATGTATTGCTTTCGCGCGGCTGAATTGCTGACGATGCTCGACGCGCTGCAGCCGCAACCGCCGAAAGACGAGTACTACATCACCGACACGCTGGCGATGGCGTTGGAGCGCAACTGGCGGGTGCAGGCGATCACCGCGATGCCGCCGGAAGACATCTTCAGCATCAACACGCGGCGTGACTTGGCGCTGGTGAACGGCGTGATGCGCGACCGGGTGTTGGGCAAGCTGATGGATGGCGGGGTGACGATCGTCGACCCGGCGAGCACGTGGATCGACGACCGCGCGACGATCGGGCAAGACACGATCATTTATCCGTTCACAGCGATCACCGGTCCGGCGCAGATTGGCGTGAATTGCCGCATTGGACCGAACATCACGCTGGGCGGGGACCAACGGGTGGATGACAACGCGGTGCTCGTCGGGGGCGCCGCATGACGAACTTGCGCGTGTTCACCGGCAGCAGCAACCCGGCGCTGGCGTCGAAGATCGCCGAGTATCTGGGATTGCCGCTGGGGCGCGCTCAGGTCGAGAAGTTCCCGGATAGTGAAACGTCGTTGAAGCTGCACGAAGACGTGCGCGGCCGCGACGTGTTCATCATTCAGTCGACATGCGACCCGGTGAACCATCATCTGATGGAATTGCTGGTGTTTATCGACTGTGTGCGGCGGGCGTCGGCGCAGCGGATCACCGCGGTGCTCCCCTACTTCGGGTACGCGCGACAGGATCGCAAAGACGAAGGCCGGGTGCCGATTACGGCGAAGCTGGTGGCGAACCTGTTGACGACGGCGGGGGCGAATCGGGTGCTGACGTGCGATCTGCACGCGGCGCAGATTCAGGGGTTCTTCGACATTCCGGTGGACAATTTGTCGGCCGAGCCGGTGATTACGACGTTTTTCACGTCGCTGGATGCGGGACCGATTGTGCTGGTGAGCCCCGACGTGGGCAACATCAAGCGCGCTCGGGTGTATGCGGAACGGCTGAATGGCGAGCTTGCGATCATCGACAAGCGGCGCACGAGCGGGTCGGAAACGATCATGCAACACATGATTGGGAGCGTGGAAGGGCGCACGGTGCTGATGGTCGACGACATCATTGCGACCGCGGGTACGGTGCGTCAGGCGGCGGATGTCGTGCGACAGTACGGCGCGAAGCGGGTGATCGTGGCGGCGACGCACGCGGTGCTCGCCGGACCGGCGCTGGAGCGGTTGGCGGCGGAATCGATCGAGGCGGTGGCGGTGAGCGACACGATTCCGCTGCAACCCGCCGCCGAGGAGATGACGAAACTCAAGGTGCTGACGGTGAGCGAGCTGCTCGGCGAAGCGATTCGCCGCATTCATCGCAATGAGTCGGTCAGCAGTCTGTTTATCCAGTGATTGGGCGCCGTCCCGAAAGGGTTGCGGCCGAGGAGCGAGTCTGATGGAGACGCAAACAGTCAAAGGTCAGTCGCGTGAGCCTGGCGGGCGGCATGCGAACGAGCGGTTGCGGCGCGGCGGGCTGGTTCCGGCCGTTTTGTACGGTCACGGCGAAGCGCCGGAGACGCTGGCGCTGGACCGGCATGATCTGGAGATGGTGCTGAGCCACGCGGCGCACATCGTCAACGTCGAGCGCGACGGCGGCACCCACTCGTATCTGATCAAAGATCTGCAGTATGACCACCTGGGTGTGGAGTTGCTGCACGTCGATTTGATGCGGGTGGATCTGCAAGAGGAGGTGCGGGTGACAGTCGCGGTGGAGCCGAAGGGCGAGCCGAAGGGCGTCCGCGAGGGCGGTGTGTTCCAGCTCATGCTGAACGATATCGAACTCGAAGGTCCGATGCAGGCGATCCCCGATGTACTGCGGGTGAGCGTCGAGAACATCGAGCTTGGCGGGAACCTGCGCGTGCGTGAGCTTACGCTGCCGGCAGGGGTCAAGTCGATGCACGATGACGATGACGTGGTTGCGACGGTGAAGGCGGTGGTCGAGCGGGAAGCCGAGGAAGACGAGGCCGTTGAAGGCGAAGGCGGGGCCGAGCCCGAGGTGATCTCGCGCGGCAAGGCCGACGAGGACGAGGAGTCGTGAGTGAAACTCGTCGCCGGGCTCGGCAATCCCGGCCGACAGTACGAGGGCTCGCGTCACAACGTGGGCTTCATGGTGCTCGACCTGTTGAGTCGTCGATGGGATGTGGATTTGTCGCGTCATCACAGCCGCTTCGAGGGTGTGCTGGGCGAAGGCGGTTTTGCGGGCGAGCGGGTGCTGTTGCTGAAGCCCATGACGTTTATGAATCTCAGCGGGCGCAGCGTGAACAGCGTCGCTCGGTTTTACAAGCTGACGTTCGCGGATGTGTTGACGGTGTATGACGATTTGGACCTCGAGTTGGGTGATGTGCGCGTGCGGGCCCGTGGCTCGGCGGGCGGACACCGCGGGATGTCGGACATCATCCGGCTCGCGGGCGGCGATCAGTTTCCGCGCGTGCGGGTTGGGATCGGGAAGTCGGCGCGTGCGGCGACGGTGTCGCACGTGCTTGGGCAGTTCGCTCCGTTCGAGCGTGAAGCGATCGATCACGCCCTCGAGGTCGCGGCTGACGCCGTGGAATGCTGGGTGCGTGAAGGTGTGGACACGGCGATGAACCGAATCAATCGTCGCGCTGGCGGAGGTCAGCGTGGCTCGAAGCAGTCTGACAACGAAGGAGAGCGGTCTTGAGACTCTACGAAGGCATGTTCCTGTTCGATACGACGGCCGCCCATGAGTGGTCGGCGGTCGAAGCGGAGGTGCGCCGCCTCATGGAGCGCATCGGCGCCGAGCCGCTCGTCTGCATCAAGTATGACGAGCGCCGCCTGGCGTACGAGATCAACAAGCGCAAGCGCGGCGTGTATGTTCTGACGTACTTCAACAGCGAGCCGGAGAAGATTGGTCAGCTCGAGCGGGACACACATCTCAGTGAGATGGTGTTGCGTTTGCTGGTGCTCAAGGCGGAGGAAGTGACGCCGGAGCGCATCAAAGAGCTGCAGGCTTTGCCGGCTGACCAGCCGCTGAGCCCGAGCGGTCCGGAGCGGGACGAGCGTGATCGCGGTCCGCGCGGGGATCGGGATGATCGCGGCGGGTATCG
>CAZLYU010000014.1:27946-66777 GCA_964563855.1 uncultured Planctomycetales bacterium
GGGATCGGGATGATCGCGGCGGGTATCGTGACCGTGACGATCGCGGTGGGTACCGCGGCGATCGTGGCGATCGCGACGACCGAGGTGGATACCGTGGCGATCGCGGTGATCGTGACGACCGTGGCGGATACCGTGGTGATCGCGATGATCGGGGCGGCCGTGGCGACCGAGGCGGCTTCCGGGGCGACCGCGATGATCGCGGCGATGGTCCGCGACGGGGTCGCGAAGAAGGCGGCGAAGCGCCGGTCGGCGCTGATCAGGGCGATCAGGACTAAGTTTGAGACGGCCGCCGGGCGGTCGGGAGCTTCACGATGGCGAGCTTCAATCGGGTCATACTGATGGGCAACCTCACGCGTGATCCACGGCTGAGCTATACGCCGAACAACACGGCGGTGTGCGAGTTCGGGCTCGCGGTGAATCGTCGCTTTCGCGATCGAGACGGGAACCAGCGTGACGAAGTGTGCTATGTCGACCTGTCGGCGTTTGGCCGCTCGGGCGAGACGATCAACCAGTACATGAGCAAGGGCCGCGCGATACTGGTTGAGGGGCGGCTGAAGTTTGATAGCTGGACGAGCCAGGAAGGCCAAAAGCGCAACAAGTTGAGCGTGGTCGTCGAGAACTTCACGTTCATCGGCGGTCGCGGCGAGGACGGCGGCGGCGGCGGAGGCGGCGGCGGCGAAAGGGGGAACTTCGAGCCGGCCGGCCGGTCGGCCGACGCATCGCCGCCAAGCGACTATGGCTCGCCGGATGATGGCCCGCCGCAGGATGACGATATTCCGTTCTGAGACTGAGATGATCAGCGCCGACATCGATCGGGCGCGTGACGGCATAAGGAGTGCTTGAGCATGTCGAGTTTGTTTTCGCAAGCCGCGAAGAAGCGTCGCAAGAAGCAACGTCGGGCGTTGCAGACGGCGAGTCGGCGCCTGTTTAGTGAGCGCGACAAGGAGTTTGACTACAAGGAGATCGGCGAGCTGCAGCGCATGTTGACGGCGCACGGCAAGCTGTTTTCGCGGAAGCGCTCCGGCCTCAATGCTCGTGAGCAGCGCAGCGCGGCGACGGCGGTGAAGCGGGCGCGTTTTATGGCGTTGCTGCCGTACGTCGGGTAACGGCCGCTTTCTGGAGAATTGTGATGCAGGTGCTACTGCTGTCTGACGTACGGAAGCTCGGTTACATCGGGGACATTGTCGAGGTGCGCACCGGTTACGCCCGCAACTACTTGCTGCCGCAGGGTCTGGCGACCGCGCCGACGCAAGACAACATTGCGTCGATTCAGGAAGCGAAGAAGCACGCGGCGGCCGAGCGCGCGCAGCGCTTCGCCGCGTATGAGAATCTGGTAGAGCGGCTGGTGGGTGCGTCGGTGACGATTGAGGCGGCAGCGAATCCAGAGGGTACGCTGTACGGCTCGGTGACGGGGCGCGACATTGCGAAGGCATTGCAGGAGCAGGGCTTCGAAGTGTTGCCCGATCACGTGGTGCTGGAAGCCCCGATTCGCACGCTCGACAATCGCTCGGTGCGGCTCGAGTTCGCCGACCATATTCACACGGAAGTGAAAGTTTGGGTCGTGAGGGAGGGAGCCCTCGATGAGATCAACGAGTCCGAGAGTGACGAAGCCGACGGCGAACCCACCGCAGAAGTCGGGGCCGGAGACGCGGTCGACGGAGCGGGAGACATCGACGACGCCGAGTGAGTCGCGTCGTGACGTGAGCGCGCTGGTTGATCGGCTGCCGCCGCATGCGACGGCGGCGGAGCGGGCGTTGCTGGGCGCGATGCTAATTGACGAGTCGGCGATCGGCGAGGCGATCACGTTTCTGAAGCGATTCGGCGCGGAGATCTTCTTTCACGAACGGCATCGTCTGCTGTACGACGCGATCGTGCGGCAGTACGACGCGTCGCAGCCGCTGGATGCGGTGGTGTTGTATGACGCGTTGAAGCGTGAGGGGCGCCTGGAAGCGGTGGGCGGGGTGGAGTTTCTGGGCGAACTCGCGAGCAGCGTGCCGTCGGCGGCGCGGGTGCTGCAGTACGCGGAGATCGTGCGCGACAAGCACCTGTTGCGGCGATTGATCGGTACGACGCATCAAGTCACGGAGCTGGCGTTCAACGATCAGTTGCCGGTGAACGAGGTGCTCGACCAAGCGGAACGCAACATCTTTGAGGTGACCGAGCAGCGCATCTCGGGCGGCAGCTCAGAGCTGCACGCGCTGGTGCTCGAAGTGTTTCAGCAGATCGAGCAGCGTGACGGCGAGATACTGACTGGTGAGCCGAGCGGGCTGTTCGAGCTGGATGAGCTGACGTGCGGGTTTCAGCCGAGCGAGATGGTGATCATCGCGGCGCGGCCGTCGATGGGGAAGACGGCTATTGGCCTGAACATGGCGGAGCACTTGTCGATTGTGGAGAAGCGGCCGGTGCTGTTTTTCTCGCTGGAGATGAGCAAGCAGCAGTTGGCGCAGCGCGTGTTGTGCAGCCGAGCGCGGGTGGACGCGCAGCGCTTGCGGCGGGGCATGATCGCGCGGGACGAGTTAGAGCGATTGCAGGTTGCGGCGGACGAAACGCGCGATGCGCCGCTGCACGTGGATGACTCTTCGGACCTGTCGATTCTGGAAATGCGGGCTCGGGCGCGGATGGCGCATCGCAAGTATCGCTTTCGGGCGATTTTTGTCGACTATTTGCAACTGATGCGTGGGCCGCGGAGCGAGTCGCGGCAGGTTGAGGTCGCCGAGATCTCACGCGGACTGAAGGCGATGGCGAAGGAGCTGAACCTGCCGATCATCGCGTTAGCGCAGCTCAACCGCGGTCCGGAAGACCGCAGCGGCAACCGGCCGCGGATGAGCGATTTGCGTGAGAGCGGGGCGATCGAGCAAGACGCCGACGTGATCATGTTGTTGCACCGTGAGTCGTATTATCGTCAGGACGTGGATGACAACACGGCGGAGTTGATTGTGGCGAAGCAGCGTAATGGTCCGACCGGTGAGGTGAAGCTGCACTTCAATCGCCAGTGGACGCGTTTTGACAATCATCGTCCGGGCGAGTTTGGCTAGCCGGGTGAGTGAGCATGGCGTACGACATCGAATGTCTGACTCCACCGATTGGCCAAGCTGACCTGGCGGCCCTGGGCGCGTTGCTGAGCGATGCGGTCGCTGCGGGGGCGGCGGTGAGCTTCCTCGCCCCGCTGACGAGGGCCGACGCGGAGGCGTGGTGGCGCGACAACCTGCGAGACGCCGACGGAACGACGCTGTTGGTGGTGCGTGAGGGGGATTTGATTGTGGGCGGTGTCCAACTTCAGTCGGCTTGGGCGCCGAACCAGCCGCATCGGGCTGAGATTAGCAAGCTGCTGGTTCGTGGGAGCAGTCAACGTGCGGGGATCGGCGCCGCGCTGATGCAAGCTGCTGAACGCGCGGCGCGTGAGGCGGGATATCGTTTGCTTACACTCGACGCCAAGCGCGGCGGCCCGGCCGAGCGCCTGTATCGGCGTTTGGGTTGGACGGAAGCGGGGGTGATCCCGGACTTCGCGTTGGATCCGGACGGCGTCACCTGGCACGACGCGGTGTTCTTCTATAAGGCGCTTGGCGGGCGGGATGGGGTGTAGCGCCGGGGGTTCGCAGCGAGCGCGTGCTACTCGACGTTCTGGACCTGCTCTTTGACCCGATCGATCGCGCTCTTGATGTCGACGATGCGGCGAGTGATTTCCGCGTCTCCCGACTTGCTGCCGATGGTGTTTGCTTCGCGGAGCATCTCCTGGGCGATGAAATCGAGCTTGCGACCCGCCGCGTCTTGGCCGCGCATCGCGTCGCGAAACTGCGTAATGTGGCCGCGGAGCCGCTGGATTTCTTCGCTGATGTCGCTGCGGTCGGCATAGACGGCGACCTCGCGCACCAAGTCGTCTTGGGCCAGTTCGACGCTGGATTCGGTGAGCAGGCGCTTGATGCGTTCGTGCAGTCGTGAGCGATACTCGTCGACCACGAGGGGAGCGCGATCGCGCACATGATCAATGGCGGCGCTCATCAGGTTGAGGTTGGCTTCCAAATCGGCAGCGAGTGCGGCGCCTTCGACGGCGCGCATTTCGCGTAGCGCGTGCAGGGCAGTCTTCGTCAATTGCTCGACAACCCGCCATGCCGCCTGCCGCTGATCGTCGCTCATTTCACGGGGCTGCATGACGCCGGGCAGCAGTGCGAGATTGGCCGCGTCGACGCGCACGAAGTCATGTTTGGCGACCATGGAGGCCAACTGTTCGCAATAGCGGCTGAGCACGGCGACGTTGATTTCGGCGGCCGCGTCGGGACTCATGTCGCGAAGCGAGAGGCGATAGTTGACCGAGCCGCGGACGAGCTGCTGACGAATGAGGCGTTCGATCTCGTTCTCGAACTGGGCAAGTTCTTCGGGCAGACGGATGCTGCATTTGAGGTAGCGGTTGTTGACCGCACGAATCTCGACGCGGAACTCGTTCTGGTTGCTCTCGGCGTGCGCTTCGCCGAAGCCGGTCATCGAACGCATCATGGGCGCGTTCCTCCCAATGCGAGCCTGGTCGGGCTCGTGCGTGGGCTATTCGCCGCTCGACTCGTTCGCGGGCGCGGCGGCGGCGTCACCGTCGGCGGGCGCCGGCGCCTGTGCTGCGTCGGGGGTTTCCGGCGTTTGGTTCGCGGCGGGATCGTCTGCCGGCGGTGTGACGGGCGCAGGCGTGGCCGCGGGTGTAGTTGGGGCCGGAACGGGGGTGACCTGAATCGCTTGCGGGACGTCACCGGCTTCGACTGGGGTCGCCTGGATGGGCTGCGGCGTCGCTGGCGGGGTTGGGGCGGCGCCGGTCGGCGCGACCGTGGGCGTCTGACCGACGGCCGGGGCGGGCGGGCGAAAGACGAAGTTCAGCGAGACGGCGAACATGAGGAACAAGACGGCCATGCCGACGGTGATCCAGGTGAGTACGTCGCCGGTCTTCGAGCCGAAGGCCGCGCTGGTGCCGCCGGCTCCGCCGAAGGCGCCGGCGAGTCCGACGCCCTTCCCGCGCTGCAGCAGAATCACGAGGATGAGCAGCAAGCACAGAAACGCGAAGAAGACCGCGAGAATGGGGTGATACCAAGCCGCCAGAACCATGAAGCTGAACCTCTGCAGGGCGAAACCACGACGCGAGCAAGTCCCGCAGAATAGCGAATCTACGCGTGTGAGGCTACGGCCGCCTCGGCGATCGCCAAGAACGAATCGGCTTTCAGGCTGGCGCCGCCGATCAGTCCGCCGTCGACGTCCGGTTTTTGGAAGATGCCGGCGGCGTTGTCGGGCTTGACGCTGCCGCCGTAGAGCAGGCGGATCTGGTCGGCGGTGTCAGCGAAGCGTTGGCGCAACTCGGCGCGGATGTGGGCGTGGGCCTCCTGGGCCTGCTCGGGCGTGGCGACTTCACCGGTGCCGATCGCCCAGACGGGCTCATAGGCGATGACGACGTGACTGGCTTGTTCGGTGGTGACGGCGACGAGGTCGGCCTGGACCTGATAGGTGAGCACGTCGAGCGTGCGGTTGTCTTTGCGCTCGGCGAGCGTCTCGCCGACGCAGAGAATGGGGGTCAGGCCGGCGCCGAGCGCAGCGCGGACCTTGCGATTTATCATTGCGTCGTCTTCGAGATGCCCGATGGTGTGTCGGCGCTCACTGTGCCCGAGAATGACGTATGCGACGCCGCAATCGGCGAGCATTCCGGCGGAGATCTCGCCGGTGAAGGCGCCCTTGGCTTCGAAGTAGCAGTCTTGAGCGCCGGCCTGCACGGGCGACCCTTCGAGGGCGGACAAGACGTCGGTCAGATAGACGAAGGGCGGACAGACCGCGACGCCGCATTGGTCGGCGGCGGGTGCGTTTTGCGCGATGGCGCGGGCGAGTTGTCCCGCTTCGGCGCGGTTGGTGTGCATTTTCCAGTTACCAGCGACGATGGGGGTGCGCATGTTTTCGTGCCGCCTGTTGCAGGGGGTTGATTGAGCTGCTCTTTCCGGACGGTGGGATTGTGGACGACGTCGGCGTGGCGTCAAGCGGCGGAAAGGCCCGATAAGTAGAAGGCAGCGTCGCGAGGACTTTTGTTGCCAATTTTGACAGCCATGGACTACCATCCGGGACTATGGGCGACGCCGCACGGCGTCCATGAACGCGCGGGCTATCAGGGATCGTGCGTTTGCGACCAATAACTAGCGGAGAGTGACCATGCTTCGGGCGAAGCTCGCGCTTGCGCTGACGACATGCACGCTCGTGTTCACGGCGCTGTCAAACGAGGGGAACAATCCGGCTGAACAGCTGACATCGGTTGCGATGGCGAGCGAGGCTGTGCCTGAAGTCGCGTCGGTCACGGCTGCGGAGGCGATCGCGATGCTGCCTCCGGTGCGCTCGGCGGCGACCTCGGTGAGCGCCTCGGCGCCGGAGCGGGTGGTGGCGGCGGAGCGAGAGCAGTTTGTTCCAGAGGTCGACGATGAGGCCACGCCGACGCGTGACGGCGAGCGTCGCGTTTTGCGTCGCATCTGCCGGGTGACGGCGTATTGTGACCGAGGCACAACGGCGTCAGGGGTGCAGTCGGGTGTTGGTCAGTGTGCCGCCCCGGGGGACATTCCGTTCGGCTCCACGATCTATATCCCGGCGCTCGACAAGCGGGTGCGTGTAACGGATCGAACGCACGAACGATTTCGGCGCAGCACGGTCGACATTTTCATGCCGTCGTGCGATGCGTGCATCACGTTCGGCGTGCACTTCCTGGAAGTGGAGATCGAGCTGCCGCGCGGGGCGTAGCCGCGTTACTCGCCCAAGCCGCGGCGGGCGGCCGTGATAAGGGCGTTGAGGGTCTTGAGCTCGCTCGTGATCTGCTCGATGGCGTGATCTTCGGCATGCTGCTCGACCTGCGCACAGATGGCGCTGATGGGCGGATAGCCGTAGGAGCCGCCGGCGCCCTTGAGCTGGTGGGCGAATCGTCGGAGTTGCTCCCAATCCTGCGCTTCGGCGGCCTGCTGAATCGCGGCGAAGCGTTGCGGAAGCTGTTCGACAAATTCAACGACGATGTCGCGGAGGTCGGCGTCTTCCTGCAGCAGGGTCGATTCGATGGGCTGCACGGCGTTTGCGGCGGCGTCTGACATGTGGTCGGTCCTCGCACGGGCGGACGCAATTCGGCGACTGGTTAGCTCGCATCCGAACCGCATTTCGGACGCGGCTGTGGTTGTCTAGAATCCATCGGCCAAAAGTTCGTGACGCTGGGGGACGAAAAGATGAGAATCTGAGAAGCGTTGGCCGCGCCCCCTAGGCTCGCGCAAGAAGGTGCGCGGAGCAGGCTGGGTCGGACCGATAGCCTGGCCTTTCACCCAAATGCGGGAGCATTGCATGTGCGGCATTGTCGCGTACGTCGGACCTCGGGAAGCGACACCGATCCTCATCGAGGGTCTCAAGCGGCTCGAGTATCGTGGCTATGACTCGTCGGGCATTGCAGTGCTGCATGGCGGGGAGCTGCAGGTTAAGCGGGCCGTCGGCCGCATTTCGATGCTCGAGCAAAAGATTCGACAGGATCTGAACGGCGCGACGATCGGCATGTCGCACACGCGCTGGGCCACGCACGGCGCCCCCACCGAGAACAACGCGCACCCCCATGCCGACGCGAGTGGGAAGCTGGCGCTGGTGCACAACGGCATCGTCGAAAATTACCGCGTGCTGAAGACCTATCTCGAAGGCCAGGGCATCGAGATGGAGACCGAGACCGACACGGAAGTGCTCGCAAAGCTCATCGGGTTTCTCTATCGGGGCAAGCTGGAAGACGCGGTGCGGCAGGCGTTGCGAGAAGTGCGCGGCACGTTCGGCATCGCGGTGATGCACACCGACGAGCCCGACACGCTCGTCGCGGCCCGGCGCGGCAGTCCGCTGATCGTCGGCGTGGGCAAGGACGAGTATGTGGTCGCGTCAGACGCCGCGGCGATCGTGCAGCACACTTCGCAGGCGATCTACCTGGAAGACAACGAAGTGGCGATTGTCGGTCGTGGGGGCTTCCGGACGACGACGCTCGACGCCGCTCCGACGACGAAGATCGTCGAAGAAATCGAGATGACGCTGCAGGAGTTGGCGCTCGGCAGTCACGAACACTTCATGTCGAAAGAGATCTACGAGCAGCCCGAGGCGCTGAAGAACTGCCTCAGCGGGCGGCTTGATCTTGAAAACGGCCGTGTGCAACTGGGGGGCTTGCAGTCGGTGGCGCGCGACCTCACGAAAGCGCGGCGCGTCATTCTGACGGCGTGCGGGACGGCGTGGCACGCGTGTCTGATCGGCGAGTATCTGATTGAAGAATTTGCGCGCATTCCGTGCGAGGTGGAGTACGCCAGCGAGTTTCGCTATCGCAATCCGGTGGTGGAAGACGGGACGGTGGTGATCGCGTTGTCGCAGTCGGGCGAAACGGCTGACACGCTGGCGGCATTGCGGGAGGCGAAGGAGCGCGGCGCACTGGCGCTCGGCATTGTGAACGCGGTTGGCTCGACGATCGCCCGCGAGACGGACGCCGGCGTGTATCTGCACGTCGGACCTGAGATCGGCGTGGCGTCGACCAAGGCGTTCGTCGGTCAGGTGACAGTGCTTTCGATGATCGCGTGCATGATGGGCCGCAGTCGACACCTCTCGCAGTGGGACAGTCATCAGCACCTCGAGCAACTCGCCAAGCTACCGCAGTATCTGCAGCAGACCCTGGACCTGAGCGGCGAAGCGCGCACGATCGCGGAGGCGTACGTCGACCAGCCGAACTGGCTCTACCTTGGTCGTGGTCTGCTGTATCCGATTGCGCTGGAAGGCGCCCTGAAGCTCAAGGAAATCAGCTACATTCACGCGGAGGGGTTGCCGGCCGCGGAAATGAAGCACGGCCCGATCGCGCTGATCCACGACGGGATGCCGGTGGTCGTGATCGCGCCGCAGGGCGTGTGGTATGACAAGATCATCAGCAATATTGAAGAGGTGCGCAGCCGCGGCGGGCACATCATCGCGGTTGCGAGCGAGGGCGACGACCAGATCACGAAGCTCGCCGAGCACGTGATCCACGTGCCGAACGTGCCGAATCTGATCCAGCCGCTGCTGACGGTCGTGCCGCTGCAACTGATCGCGTATCACGCGGCGGTGCTGCGTGGGTGCGACGTTGACAAGCCGCGAAATCTGGCGAAGTCGGTGACGGTGGAGTAGGCGATCGCCAGCGGCGTTGCTTGCCGCTGGCTGTTTCCGGTGGTTAAATGCCTCACCATCAGCGGAAGCTGACGGGCATCACCACGGAGACAGATCCCCATGCTGATCGAAAACGCGGCTGCCGGCCGCTCGCGCTGCGCCCGCAACTGGGTGTTGATCTTTGGTCTGACGGCGATTGTGGTAGCCGGTTGTCGACAGGCCAACACGTTCGGCCCGCCCCCCCCGCCGCCGGTTACGGTGGCGGTCCCATTGCAACAAGACGTGACGACGTTCTTCGAGATCACGGGGCGCACGGCGCCGACGGATTTTGTCGAGGTGCGGGCGCGTGTTCGCGGCTTCCTGGAGAAGGTGCACTTCGAAGAAGGTGAGGCTGTCGACCAGGGCGAGACGCTGTTCACGATCGAGAAGGACGAGTACGAGGCGGCGCTCGCAGCAGCCGAGGCGCGGGTCGCGCAGGGTGAGGCTGAGCAGGAGCGCGCGCAGGCCGAGTTCGATCGCGTTTCGGGACTGATGGATCAAGAGATCGCGACGGATCGCGAATTGATCCAAGCGCGGGCCGACCTCAATCGCGCGATGGCGAACGTTCGCGCCGCTCAAGCGGACGTGACCAGCGCGGAACTCAACCTGCGCTACACCACCATCAAGGCGCCGATCGCGGGACAGATCAGCCGCGCGCTGGTGGACGTCGGCAACCTGGTGGGTCAGGGCGAGCCGACGGTGCTGGCGACCATCGTGCCGTGGGATCCGATTCACGTTTATGTTTCGGTCGGCGAGCGCGATGTGCTCAACTGGCGTCGTCGCATCGCAGAGGGCACGGCGCAGGAAGACATTCCGCTGCTGCTGCGTCTGGCGGATGGGTCGAGTTATCCGAAGGTCGGCAGCATCGACTACGTGGACAATCGCGTGGATCCCGAAACCGGCACGCTGGTGGTGCGTGCGGTCTTCGACAACGCCGAGCGCTTGCTGGTTCCCGGTATTTTCGTACGGGTGCGCGTGCCCCGTCCAGACGCCGACGCGTTGCTCGTGCCCGACAGCGCGCTGCAGCGTGACCGTGTGGGTCACTTCCTCATGTTTCTGCCGGATGGTGAGAACACGGCGCGGCGCGCGGACGTTGAACTGGGTGAGCGCATCGAGACGTATCGCGAGGTCACGCCGCTGCCTGCGGCGGATGCGGACGCGGCGTTCACGGGTGCGGAGCGGGTGATCGTGAGTGGGTTGCAGCGGGTTCGCCCGGGGTCGGAGGTTAACCCGACGTTGACCACGCTCGCGCCGGTCGACTCGCCGTTTGAGCAGCTCATGCCCACGACGGCGCCGAGCGACAACGCGACGGCGCAGGCGGAGTAGGCATGTTTAGCCACTTTTTCATTCGCCGACCGATCTTCGCCAGCGTGTTGTCGATCGTCATCGTGATTCTCGGGGGCGTCGCGGTGACGGTGCTGCCGATCGCGCGTTACCCGGAGATCGCCCCACCGACGGTGCAGGTCACGGCGCTATACCCGGGGGCCGCTCCGCAGGTCATCGCCGAGACCGTCGCCACGCCGATCGAGCAGGAAGTCAACGGCGTGGAAGGCATGCTCTACATGACGAGCACGAGTTCCGCGGATGGCACGATGACGCTGACGGTAACGTTCGGCGCGGGCGTCGACCTCGACATGGCGAACGTGCTGGTGCAGAACCGCGTCTCGCTGGCGGAGCCGAAGCTGCCGGAAGAGGTGCGGCGGCTGGGCGTGACGGTGAAGAAGCGCTCGTCAGACATTCTGGTGCTGGTGAATCTCGACAACGAGCCGGGGACGGGGGAGCGCTACGACGAGGCGTTTCTGAATGATTACGCCGCGTCGCAGATCCGCGATGAACTGACGCGCATCTCCGGCGTCGGCGATGTGACGCTGTTTGGCGCGAAGTATGCGATGCGCGTCTGGCTGGATCCGGATCGATTGCGCGGCTTCAACCTCTCGACGAACGATGTGGTCGCGGCGATTCGCGAGCAGAACGTCCAGGTGGCGTCGGGCAAGATCGGTGAGTCGCCCGCCCCGGAGACACAATCGTTTGAGTACATCGTCACGACGAAGGGGCGGCTCAGCGAGATTGACGAATTTTCACAGCTCGTCATCAAGGTTGGCGAGCAGGGTCGGCTGGTTCGTCTGGCGGACGTGGCGCGGGTTGAGCTCGGGCAGGAAAACTACGGCGTCACGACGCGGTTTGATGGCCGCGAGACGGCGACGTTCGCGGTCTATCAGCTTCCCGGTTCGAACGCGGTCGAGACAGCCAATCGCGTGAAGGCCAAGCTCGACGAGCTGTCGCGGTCGTTTCCGCCTGGCGTGCGTCACGTGATCTCTTACGACGGGACGGCGGTGATCGTCGCTTCTCTGGAAGAAGTGATGATCACCTTGTTCATCACCTTGGTGATCGTTGTCGCGACGGTCTACGTGTTTTTGCAAGACCTGCGTGCGACGGTCATTCCGGCCGTCACGATTCCGGTTTCGCTGATCGGCACGTTCGCCGTGATGTTGGTGCTGGGTTATTCGCTGAACATCCTGACGCTCTTCGGGCTGGTGCTGGTGATCGGCATTGTGGTCGACGACGCGATCGTCGTGGTCGAGAACGTGTCGCGTCTGATGAGCGAAGGCAAGAGCCGCGTGGAAGCCGCGAAGCAATCGATGATCGAGGTGAGCGGTCCGGTGGTCGCGACGACGCTGGTCTTGCTGGCCGTGTTTGTACCCACGATCTTTATGGGCGGCATCGTGGGTGAACTGTTTCGGCAATTCGCGGTGACGATTTCCATCGCGACGGTGTTCAGCAGCCTCAACGCGCTGACGCTGAGTCCGGCGCTGTGCGCGGTTGTGCTGCGCCCGCCGGCCGAGCGTCAACCGGCGCCGTTTCGCTTGTTCAACTGGCTGCTTAGCGGCGCGACACGGCTGTACGGCGCGGTTACGGGCGGCGTGATTCGCGGCGCGGCGCTTTCGTTGTTGGTGTTCTTCGCGGTCGTCGGGCTGGCGCTCTGGCAGTTCGTGGGTATCCCGTCCGGCTTCGTGCCGCAGGAAGATGAAGGCTACTTCATCATCAGCGCGCAGTTGCCCGACGCCGCTACGCTGGCGCGGACGGAAGCCGTGGCGGGCCGGATTACCGAGATCGTGAGCGAGCAGGAAGGCGTCGATCGGGTGGTGATGGTCAACGGCTACTCGTTTCTGGACGGGACGCGCTCGTCGAACACCGCGGGGGCGGTGGTGACGCTGACGCCGTGGGACGAGCGACCCGATCGCAGACAATCGCTGCGCGCGATTGTGGGACAGCTCAATCGCAAGTTCTATGGAATTCAAGACGCGTTCGTGATTGCGTTCGCCCCCCCGTCGCTGCCGGGCATCGGCTTCGCGAACGGTTTAACGATGCAGCTGCAAGACCGCGGCGATCAGGGCTTGCAGGCGCTGCAAGACGCGGCGACTCGGTTCTCCGCGACCGCGAACGAGCAGGCGGCGTTCACGAACTTTCTGACGACCTTTCGGGCGAACGTGCCGCAACTGTATCTGGATCTCGACCGGGAGCAGGCCAAGTCGCTCGGGCTGTCGCTGGGAAGCGTGTTTGACGCGCTCAGTGCATACCTCGGCTCGGTCTATATCAACGACTTCACGCGTTTTGGGCGCATCTACCAGGTGCGGGCCCAGGCCGAGGGCGTCGCGCGGGCCACGCCGGACGATATCACGTCGCTCGAGATTCGCGCGACCAACGGCGAGATGATCCCGCTGAGCACGCTGATCGCGGTGGAGGAGGACTTTGGTCCGACGAGTGTTACGCGCTTCAATCTGTACCCCGCGGCGCGCGTGAACGGGCAGACCACGCCGGGCTTCAGCACCGGGGACGGTATGCAGCTCGTTCGGCAACTTGGCGCTCAGACGCTGCCCGAGTCGATGTCGATCGCTTGGACGGATGTTTCGTATCAGGAGGCCGCTGCGCAGGGCGCCGCGGGAGCGACGTTTATCTTCTCGATCATTCTGGTGTATCTCGTGCTCGCGGCGCAGTACGAGAGTTGGACGATTCCGTTCGCGGTGGTCGGCACCGTTCCGGCCGCCCTGCTCGGCGCGGTGATCGGCGTTCTGCTGAGGGGGTTCGACAACAACGTTTACACGCAGATTGGCGTGGTGCTGCT
Source organism: uncultured Planctomycetales bacterium (assembly GCA_964563855.1). Taxonomy (GTDB): domain Bacteria; phylum Planctomycetota; class Phycisphaerae; order UBA1845; family Fen-1342; genus JAFGRR01. Next base: position 41,238 of record CAZLYU010000014.1, read on the forward strand.
GATCGGATTGTCGGCGAAAACCGCGATTCTGATCGTCGAGTTCGCGAAGACGCAGCGTGAGTCGGGCCTTTCATTACGCGACGCCGCGGTCAGCGCTGGCAAGCTTCGCTTTCGCGCCGTGCTGATGACGGCGTTCTCGTTCATTCTGGGTGTGATTCCGCTGGCGGTGGCGACCGGGGCCGGTGCGGCGAGTCGGCAGGTGTTGGGCACGGTGGTGCTGGTGGGGATGCTGGCCGCGACCGTGCTCGGCGTGCTGGCTGCGCCGCTGCTGTTCTACGTCATTCAAGGTCTCGCCGAGCGGTTCTCGGGGCGGAAATCGACGGACGGACAGCAGACGTCGGCTTAGTGTCTAGAGCTAGCGGGCGGGCGACACTCAGTGACGCCTTGACGCTACTCACTGGCGGCAAGCGGGCCCGGATGACTCCGGACCGGCGGTTTGGCGGCGGGCGCGAAGTCCCGCCGGTTGAAGCCGCTTCAACCTAAGCCGATCCAGGCTGCGATGACGTCTGCGTAGCGGACAGTGAGTCCGGCGAACACGACGCTGACCATGCTCATGAGCTTGATGAGGATGTTCAGGCTCGGGCCGGACGTATCTTTGAACGGGTCGCCGACCGTGTCGCCGACGACGCCGGCCTTGTGATCATCCGAACCCTTGCCGTAGATCAGCGTGTCGGGTTTGCCGGCGGCGATAGCGGCTTTCGCGCGAGTGATGAGGTCGTTGCGGATCGAGGCCGGCAATCGCTCCTGGACCGCGGGGTCGTCGACGACCTGCCGCGCCGTGATGCGACCGAATGTTTCGATCAGTTTCTTGGCGTTGTCCCAGGCGCCGCCGGCGTTGGCCATGAAGACGGCGACCGCGAAGCCGCTGGTGAGTCCGCCGGCCAGCAATCCCATCACGCCGGGCACGCCGAAGATCAGCCCGACCGCGACGGGCAGCGCGATCGCGAGCATCGCCGGGACGATCATCTCGCGTTGGGCGCCGGCGGTGGAGATGGAGACGCAACTGCTGTAGTCGGGGTAGACGTGGTTGTCGACGGTGACCTTGGTCGGCCAGTTATTCGGGTCGGCGATGAAGGCGTCGTCATGCCCCTCGCGGCGCAGCGCTTCGCGAATCTTTTCGAATTGGCGCCGACACTCGAGCATCATGCGGTTCGCCGCGCGTCCCACGGCCTCCATGGTGAGTGAGCAGAAGAGGAACGCGAGCAGCACGCCGGCGAAAATGCCGCAGAGGACGCGCGGGTTCATCAGGGTGACGTCGTAGAACGTCATGAATTGCGCGAGACTTGCTTTCGACGTTGGCACGAGCTTGATCGGTTCAAGCCCGTCATCGTTGCGGAGCGTCGCGGATCGCACCCATTCGACGTCTCGACTCCCGGCGAGGCCCAGGTCGACGACTGTTTCGCCGGGGGTGAGCTTGTCGCGCAGCGCTTCGGTGAGGTTCAACGTCATGTACGCTTCAAAGTCCTTCGGCGAGTCGCCCGCCGTGGTGTGCGAAGCGAACTTTCCGTACCCGAGGTAAACCGCTTCATCCGGCGACGCCTCGACGAACATCTGGGCGGCCCGGTCGCGGGCTTCGTAGAGCTGACCGAAGCGAACCTCTTCAACGTACGCCGCGAGCAGCGCGAGTGCGGTGAGGGCGGCGGATCCGATCGCGAAGCCTTTGCCGGTGGCGGCGGTGGTGTTGCCAAGGGCGTCGAGCGCGTCGGTGCGCTGTCGGACTTCCGGCGGCTGGCCGGTCATCTCGGCGTTGCCGCCGGCGTTGTCGGCGATCGGTCCGTAGGCGTCGGTTGCGAGGGTGATGCCGAGCGTCGCAAGCATGCCGACCGCAGCGAAGCCGACGCCGTAGAGCCCGAGGGTGAACTCATGGGCGCCGCCGGCGGCGGTGTAGGCGATCATGATGGCGAGGATGATGATGCTCAGGGAGGCCCAGGTGCTCTTCATGCCTTCAGCGATGCCGCCGATGATGATGGTCGCGGGTCCGGTGACGCCTTGGGCGCTGACGCGGCGGGTGGGAGCGTAGTCGTAGCTGGTGTAGTACTCGGTGAACCAGCCGATGCCCGTTCCGCCGATCAACCCGGCCAGGATTGCGATCCAAACGCCCCACCAGCGAATCTGATAGCCATCGGCTTCGGGCATGCCGAGGCCGAGAACGAGATAGCAGACGGCGAGCGCCGCGACGGCGATGAGCGCGCTGCTGCCCCAGATGCCGCGATTGAGGGCGCTCATCAAGACGGCCATGGTGGCCTTCTCGCCGGTGCGCACGAGATAGATGCCGATGATTGAGAGAATGATGCCGACGCCGGCGAGCACCATGGGTGCGGCGAGCATACGCATGGCGGCTTCGAAGCCGTCGCCGCCGCGTTCGGTGCCGAAGAGCGCGGTGGCGGCGGCGACGCCGAGGGCGGCGGTCGCGAGGATCGAGCCGCAGTACGACTCATAGAGGTCAGCGCCCATGCCGGCGACATCACCGACGTTGTCGCCGACGTTGTCAGCGATAGTGGCGGGGTTGCGGGGATCGTCTTCGGGGATTCCGGCTTCGACCTTGCCGACGAGATCGGCGCCGACGTCGGCGGCCTTGGTGTAGATTCCGCCGCCGACGCGGGCGAAGAGGGCCTGGGTCGAGGCGCCCATGCCGAAGGTCAGCATGACGACGGTGATGGTCGACAACGCCATCTCGATGCCGAGCGCGGGGAAGATGAGGAACATCGCGAGGAACCAGAGGGTGATGTCGAGCAGCGCAAAGCCGACGACGACCAGGCCCATCACCGCACCGGCGCGAAATGCGACTTGCAGGCCGTCGTTCAGGCTCTTGCGAGCGCCGGCGGCGGTGCGGTTGCTCGCCAAGGTGGCGGTCTTCATGCCGAGGAAGCCGCAGAGACCGCTGAAGAATCCGCCGGTGAGGAAAGCGAACCAGACGATGTCGTTCTGCACTTCGAGGACGTTGCCCATGTACCAGAGGACGGCGCCCAGCACGACGAAGACGACTGCGACGACCAAGTACTGCCGCGTGAGATAGGCCATGGCGCCGTTGCGGACGTATTCGGCGATGGTCTGCATGGACTCGTCGCCGGGATCGGCGCCTCTGACCTCGACGTAGAACTTGCGGGCGAAGATGAGGGCGACGATGGCGCCGATCGGAGCGATCCACCACAGCCAGGGGATGGCGGCGAGGGAGTGCGGGGTCAGCGCTTCGGCGGTCGCCGCGGCGGCGTCTCCCATTTCGGTCGCGGCCGACGCCGCCAAGAGAGATAAAACGCTCTGACAATAAGGCATCGGGTCTCCCCTTGGGTGGAGTTCAAAGGCCGCTGCTCGCTCCGGCCCGCGCCGGAACGGTGGCCGCACTGTAGTCAAAAATCGGAGTTCGGCAAGTGGATTACACCGAGCGTGTGCTTCGTCCGTGGGCGACCCCGGCGCGAACGCCCAGGTCGGCTCGCCGCTCGCATTGCATGACCCCCATGCGCCCGGCTTGACCTCAGTCGAACGCGACTGAGCAGCCGTTGACACAGCCGTGGCCCGTGGCCGGGTTGCGCATGATCTGGTCAGCCGCGAGCTACTAGTCGCCGGCGTTCTCGTCGGCGCGTACGGCGTAGTTCAATCCGCTGACGTCGGCCGCCAGCACCGTGCGGCCGCCGCGGACGTAGGCGATGTCGGCGTAGGTTACGCCGTCGGGCAGGTAGGTTCCGCTGGTGAAGGCGCCTTGCAGCAGCAGGCCGCCGTTGGCCTCGCGGACGGTGTCGAGGCGGATGGGCCAGTCGCTTCCCATGGGGGTGCCGACCGTGCTGACGAGACCGACGACAAAGCCGGCGTCGAAGTCGGGAGGGGTGCGGTTGGCGAGCGGTCGCGCTTGGCCGCGTTGCAGCGCCTCCCATGTGGCGTCGTCGCGAATCTCGATGACGCCGAGTCGGGGTCCGAGCGGCCGATAAGCCGTGCCAAGGGCTTGCACGTCGGCGATGACGAGCGCGTCGCGTCGGGTGAGCGGAAGCGGCGCGCCGCGGCGCAATTCCGACAGCGTGACGATTGGGGCTGGGCGAGGCCCCTCGCACGAACTGACACAGATCAAGAGCAGCGCTGCCCACTGCCAGCCCGACGCCCGGAGCCAGCGGCGAATCGCGGCGGGCGGGCGCGGCTTGCTCCGGTCGGGGCGCGGTCGTACGCTCTGAGGGCAAATGATGCGCGAAAAACGCTTTGGGTCCGCATTCATCGCTGGTTAGATCGGCCGGCGATCGCGGCAGCATTATTCGACCGAGGACTTGCGATGATCATTGGCGCACCGACAGAGGTGAAACCCGACGAGTATCGGGTCGCGATCGTTCCCGCGGGCGTCGAGCAGTTGAGGCGGCATCATCACGGGGTGCTGATTCAGCGCGGCGCGGGGGCGGGCTCGGGCATCGCGGATGAAGACTACGAAGCGTATGGCGCCGAGATCGTCGACACCGCGGAGGAGATCTGGGCGCGGGCTGACCTGGTCTGCAAGGTGAAAGAGCCGCTGGCGGAAGAGATCAAGCTCATTCGCAAAGACCAGGTGCTGTTCACCTACTTCCACTTTGCAGCGAGCCGTGAGCTGACCGAAGGCGTACTGAACAGCGGCGGGGTCGCGATCGCGTACGAAACGATCGAGGATCGACAAGGCCGGCTCCCGCTGCTGGCGCCGATGAGCGAAGTGGCGGGGAAGATGAGCGTGCAGGAAGGCGCCAAGTATCTCGAAAAGCCAATGGAAGGTCGCGGGATTCTGCTGGGGGGCATTCCGGGCGTCGAGCCGGCGAAGGTGCTGGTGCTGGGCGGCGGCATCGTGGGCACGTGCGCCGCGCGACTCGCGTCGGGGCTCGGCGCCGATGTCGTGATTCTCGACATCGATCTCTACCGCCTGCGATACCTCGACGAAATCATGCCCGACAACGTCGACACGGTGTACAGCACGCCCGAGTCGATTCGTCGACACCTGCAAGACAGCGATCTGGTGATCGGCGCGGTATTGATCCCTGGCGCCCGCTGCCCGACGCTGGTCCCACGCGACTATCTGCGGCTGATGCAGCCCGGATCGGTCATCGTGGATGTCGGCGTTGATCAGGGCGGCTGCACCGAGACGACCAAACCCACCACGCACAGCGACCCGACGTACGTGATTGACGGGGTGGTGCACTATGGCGTCGCCAACATGCCCGGCGCGGTGGGCCGCACGAGCACGTTTGGTCTGACGAACGCGACGCTGACCTATCTGCTGAAGCTGGCGAACATGGGTTGGCGGGACGCGATCGACAGCGACCCCGGGCTGAAAATGGGCGTCAATGTGTTAAATGGTCAGGTGACCTATCAGCCGGTCGCAGAAGCGTTCGACATGTCGTATACCACGTTGTAGCGGCGGGCGCGACGCGGGGTTGTGCCACGCCGACGCGGTTCAGGTGATACAGCATGACGAAGTGGCTCATTCTGCTGATCGTGGTGGTGGTGTTTGTTGGCGGTTGGTACTACGTCAGCAACAACGTGCGTTACACGCCGCCTTGGATGCAGCCGAAATTCGCCAAGATTTCAAAGGGGGACATCTCGGTGCCGATCTCGGCGACCGGGCTGATCGAGCCGTACCAGCGGATCGACGTGAAGAGCGAAGCGTCGGGCGAAGTGCTGGAAGTGCTCGTCGAAGAAGGCGATTGGGTGAGCGCGGGCGACATTCTCGTGCAGATTCAGAAGGATGACGAACAGCGGGCCTTCGAGCGCGCGACGCAAGATCTCGCGCGGGCCAATGCGTTGCTGGCGCAGTCGAAGCTGGCGGTGGATCGCGCGATTCAGAACGAGGCGTCGGCCAAGGCGCGAGTCGCTGAATCCGAAGCGCAGGTCGCGATCGCGACCGAAAGCCTGCGCTATGTCGAAGATCGCGTCCGGCAGGAGATGGCGTCGGATTTCGAGACGGTGCAAGCGCGTTCGCAGGCGAAGATCGCTCAAGCGCAACTCGACGTGGCGAAGGCGGCGTACGCCACTTCGCAGATCGCCGTGAGCGACGCGCGTCACGCGGTGACGATTCAGGAGACCGCGGTGCAGATCGCGGGGAACAACCTTGGGGACGCGCAGGAGCGACTGGAAGAAACCACCGTGCGGGCGCCGAAGGACGGCGTCGTCGTTGACGTCAACGTGACCGAGGGGGCGGTGATTCAGTCGGCGACGGCGAACTTCACGGGCGGGACAACGCTCATGCAGTTGGCGGATGTCTCGCAACTGAAGGTGGTCACGCGCGTCGACGAGGCCGATTACGGCCGCATTCTCAACATCGCGCCGGACGACGCGCTGCCGCAGATGGAAGCGCTCGAGCGGGCGGCGGAGCAAGGCGCCGCGGAAATTGAATCGCGGGCGGGAACCGTGGAAATCACGGTGGACGCGTTTCCGGAGCTGATCTTTGAAGGGGTGATCGAGCGCGTGGAGCCGCAGGGGCAGCTCGCCGCCGGATCATCGGTCATTCAGTTTGACGTGCATGTGACGATTACCGACGAACGCCGGCGTCAGTTGCTGCTGGGGTCGCAAGCGCAGGTCGAGTTCACGGTCGACGTTGCGAAGGACGCCCTGCGGGCGCCGACCGAGGCGGTCAAGAGTCACAATGATCAGCGTGGGGTTTGGGTTCGCGTTGATCCGGATCCGACGACGGATGAACAGTGGGGCAAGCGGTTTGTGGCGGTCGCGTTCGGCATTACCGACGGCGCTTACACCGAGATCGTGCGTGTGATGACTGACGACGCGACGATCGACGAAGGCGACGAGGTGTACACGAAGCTTCCGCGGACGCCGGATGATCGTTAGTTCGCGCCCCGCCCTGCGTTCACCAGGCGCGTCGGAGCGAGCGTCGCGCGTGGGTCGGTCGATCCAGAAGCAGTGTCGTAAATCAGGCTGGAACAACACAGCAAAGTCTACAAGATGGGCGACGCCGTCGTGCGGGCTCTCGACGGGGTCGATCTGAACGTCGAGCGGGGCGAGTTCATCGCGATCACCGGCGCGTCGGGTAGCGGCAAGAGCACGATGATGCATCTCATCGGCTGCCTGGATCGCCCCAGCAGCGGCGGGTATTTCCTCGACGGTCGCGACGTGAGCCGCCTCGGCGACCGTGAGCTGGCCCGGGTGCGCAATCAGCAGATTGGCTTCGTCTTCCAAAGCTTCAACCTGATCAATCGCACGAGCGCGCTCGAGAACGTCGCCGTGCCGCTGTTTTATGCGCGACGGAACGCGACGCGCGACGCTGCGCGGCGGGCGCTGGAGCGCGTCGGTCTAGGGCCGCGCGGGTCGCACAAGCCGAACGAGCTTTCCGGCGGCGAGCGTCAGCGGGTTGCGATCGCCCGCGCGATCGTCAACGACCCGACTGTGGTGCTGGCGGACGAGCCGACCGGAAATCTGGACAGCCGCACCGGCGAGCAGATCATGCAGGTTTTCCATGATCTGAACGCACAGGGCGTGACGCTGGTGCTGGTGACGCACGAACACGACGTTGCGGTTCAGGCGCGGCGCATCGTGCAGATGCGCGACGGGCGCATTCTGTTTGATCTTCCGACGGAAGAGGTGCTGCGGCGTGGCTCCGGCGCGATTCCGTCGAGCCGGGAGTTGCCCGAGAGCGCGGCCGGCGCGCCGGGCGAGCCTCGCACGCCGCCCGTAATGGCCCGCCCCGCCGGCGAGAACCCGCTGCCGGTTCGGGAGTGAATTGGTCGTCAGTCTTCGCCTTGCGCTTTGGTGAAGCCGGGCTTGCCGTCGAAGCTCTGCAGCTTCTCGATGTGCATCCAATCGTGGTGATGGGCGATGCTTTGCAGCAGCGCGATGATGTCTTCGTCGACCATGCTGTGCCCGTCACGCACGACGAAGCGGCAGCGCCAGTGGTCGACGGGGTCGGTGACGCCGACGCCTTCCGGATAGCGCTTCGTGCCGCGGTTGCTGATCATCTTGAGGCGCATCGGCGTGCCGTCGGCGAGCTTTTCGAGGCTCTTGCCGAGCTTGTCGGCGGTCAGCGTGCTTTCGACGAAGATGTCGGCCCCGACGATGTGTCGGTCCGACGTGTGCACGAAATCGACCCGTTGCGAGACTTGCGGAACGACCAGGGCGCGGCGGTCGCGGCGCTTCCAGCCCTCCCAGGTGCGGCCCAGGTTGGCGATGATGGCGTCGGTGAATTCGTCGGTGCTGACGACCTTGGTCGCATCCGCCCCGCCGTCGGCGGCTGACGCGGCCGAACGGCCGGCGGCGAGGTCGCCGGTGAGCGTCTGGCCTTCGCCGAGCGTGACGACCACGGCGTCTTCGACCCGTTGCGCCGCCTCGAGCTCGCCGATGTGTCGCAGCAGCATGACCGCGCTGAGGATCATCGCGGTCGGGTTGGCTTTGCCCTGACCGGCGATATCGGGCGCTGAGCCGTGCACGGCCTCGAACATGCTGGCGTCGGTCCCGATGTTCGCCGACGGGGCCAGGCCGAGCCCGCCGCAAAGGCCGGCGGCGAGATCGCTGACGATGTCGCCGTTCATGTTGCTGGTGACAACGACGTCGAACTGCTCGGGGCGGAGCACCATCTGGTGGGCGCAGTTGTCGATGATGACGTGCTTGGCGGTGATCGCGGGATAGTCTTTCGCGGCGTCCTCGAAGGTGCGCTTCAACAGGCCTTCGGTGAGCTTCATGATGTTGCTTTTGGTTGCACAATGCAGTGTTTGGCGGCCCTCGGCGGCGGCGACCTCAAACGCGAGACGGACGATCTTTTCGCAGCCTTTGCGGCTCATGAGCTTCAGGCACTGGGCGACGCCGGGGGTCTGCATGTGCTCGATGCCGGCGTAGAGGTCTTCGACGTTTTCGCGGACGACGACGAAGTCGATGTTGCGGCCGGCGTAGGGTGAGTTGACGCCGGGGAGTTCGCGCGTGGGGCGAACGTTGGCGTAGAGCTCGAAGAGCTTGCGGAGTGTGACGTTGGCGCTCTTCTCGCCGAAGCCGACGGGGGTCTCGAGCGGGCCCTTGAGCACCAGTCGCGTGCGCTCGATGGAGTCGAGCGTGTCTTTGGGCACGCCGGACGCCACCCCGCGCTTAAAGACCGCCGCCCCGGCTTCGCAGACTTCGAACTCGACCGCGACGCCGGAGGCTTCGATGACGCGTCGTGCGGCGCCGACGACCTCGGGTCCGATGCCGTCGCCGGCGATGAGCGTGACGCGGTGCTGGGCGTTAGCGGCGGCCATGGCGTGGGCTCCTTTACGTGCATTCGCGTTGGCGGCAGTTTTGATTGCGGCGCGCGGTGGATCCGCTTTGACTCGCGCGCCGCGATCTTACCGCAGGGCGCGCCACGCGGGGAGCGGCTGGTCATTGATGCCTGGGCGGCGATGGAAGGGTTGCGTGGTGGATCGGCGCGAGACACAAAGAAGGCGACCACTCGCATGCGAGTAGTCGCCTTCGCGTGTTTCGAGCAGAGCGTTTGAAGCGGATCCGACGATTCAGCGTCGGCAGACTCACCCAAACACTGCGCGGCGTCCTCGGTTTAGCGAGGGCGCCGCTTGATCGCGGTGGTCGTTGTTACGAGCAGGCGCCGCTGACGACGGCGTCGACGAAGCTGTCGATGTCGCCGGCGTTGACGACGTTGTCGCCGTTGGTGTCGGCGGCCTCGAGCGAGCACTCAGCATCGCACGCGGCGCCGCTGACGACGGCCTGCACGAAGCAGTCGATGTCGCCGGCATTGACCGCACCGTCGTTATTGACGTCGCCGCAGAGGCAGGCCGGGCCAGCCGAGACGGTGAAGCTGAAGCCAGCGCCGAGGCTGACGGTGGCCGGGCTGACCGGGCTGAAGCCACTCGGATTGACGCTGTCGAGGACGTTCACAATGCCGTTGGCGAGCGTGAAGGTGTAGACGCCGTCGGTGGCCGGGGCGGGGAACATGCCCGAGGTGACTTCCTGGTCGCTGCCGAGGGCGACGCCGCCGTCGACGTTGGCGTCGGTGCCCATGACGGTGCCGGCCTGCCCGAAGGTGTTCTGGCCGCCGCCGATCTGGATCAGGTTCTGAGCGCCGTCGACGCCGCGCTGCACGCCGGTGTAGCCGCTGACGGCGCCGTCATCGCCGGGGTTGCTGATGCCGGCGGGGCGGTTGAAGCCAGCCATCGCCGCCGGGACGTTGCCGCCGGCCGGGATGTCGAACAGTTCGGGGTTGCCGCTGTCCTGGACGAGATCGACGGCGACGAGGGCGAGGCCGGCATTGCTGGCGTCGTCGGCGACGTTGACCGTGACGGTCCAGTTGACCATCGAGCCGGCGCTGACGGTCTGACCGTCCTGGGGCGAAGTTAGGTTGATGGTCGCGGTCTGGGCAAAGCACACGCTTGCACCGAGAACTGCTACGAACGTCGAGATCAGTTGAGTGTTACGCATGGCTCTACTCGCTCTCCTCTGTGTGTAGAAGCTGCTTTCCCAAAACACCCCATCGTCTACCGGACGAGGTCTTTCAACTTGTTTCGGTCTCACGGATGCGTCGTGTGCACCCGTATCACCAATCGGTCGTCGGGCGATAGATGTGTGCCCGCAGCGACCAGTTCCTTAAGAATACCGGCTCCAGACAACCAATGTCAACGTATGGGCCGGTTTGCGGCCGTCGCGCCAACTCGTTTGCCGCGAAAGACTTGCGCGGCCGGCGGAAAAATTGGGCGTCGATGGCATCGCTTTCAGTCCTGCTCCGCCTCGGATGCCCCGATAAAATCGCTTTTTACGAGCAATCCTACGCCGTAGTGCGAAGGGTTGATCCAGTTCGTGCCCCCACCGCTCCACGCCAAACGCCGTCCCCGATTCACGCCGGCCGGTGCAAAGTCGTCCGTGTCGGCGTCGTTCAAATTTACGTCGAGCGCAAAAATGGCGCCTGGCTGCACGGCGGCTCCCGACTCGGCGCCAACGGCCGCATAGGGGATCTTCGCTTCAATGGTGTACCCGTTCTCGGTGCGTTTGGCGGAGACGGTCGCGGTGGTCAACACTTGGTCGTGGTGGAACCAGAACGCGGTCGGCGCGTTGTCATCGCCGACACGAGGGCCCAGACCGATCTGAAACTCGCACGCCTTGTTGATGATGCTCCGCCGCGTGGGGCCGCAGACACCCACGAAGACTTCCAGCGAATCGCCGCGCCACATGTCCACCGGTCGCCCCGGATTGACCATGGGATCGTTGTCGGTCACGTCGGCGGCGAAGTAGGCGGCGTCGGCGTCGAAGGCGATCCAGCAAACCGCGGACGCATCCGCCGGCGACCACATGCCGTCGCCGCTGTGAAAGAGCTGCTCGCGGCTGTCGATTCGGAAGCCGGGCTGACCGCGCCAGTCGCTGAGGTCGCCATCGATCACGGGCGGCCTTTCAAGCACCGCGGCCGGATGGACGCGAAAGGCGTCGCTAGTGCGGCCGGCATAGCGGGCGAACCAGGCGGCCTGCGGCTCGGCGTTGAGCAACGCGGCGGCGTCGACGTCCAGATCGAGATCCCGCGGCGCGCGGGTCTGCAGATCGCCGACTTTCTGTTGGTGCATCACCTGCTCGTCGTCGGCGACGACGCGCACCAATTCGAGCGCGTCGGCATCTGAGCGCGCCTGTTGCGCGGTGACCGTCGCGGCGAGCTTCAAGACGCCGTCGGACAGATAGGGATGGAGAGCGAGATCAACGGCCGGCACGACGCGAATGCTGGCGTTGCAGGTCAGGCGGCTCGCCATCGGCTCCGCGCCGTCGTTTCGGCCCGACCGGTACTCGACGACCGCGCTGATCTTGTGATTGCCGGGCGCGGCGTCGGCGGCGGCGGTGAGCCGCTTCTGCTCACGATCCCACTGCAAGCCGGCGGGAAGATCGACGTCACGGATCTTCGCTTCTCCGTCGAGGCGTGGATCGACGTGCAGATGGAACGGCAACGACTCGCCGGGCGCGATCTCCACCAATCGATGCGACCAACGCACGCCGGCCTGCGGGGCGTAGATGTCGCGGGCGACGCCGCGAATGTAGCGCGGCTGGTCGTCGAGCTTCACGCTGATCGAGGCGATGCCGTCTGGTCGCGTGGTCGCGGCGACGGGCACGCGTTCGCCGGTCGGGCCGATGACTTGCGCGTCGCGTCGGGTAAGGAACTGATGCTCGAGCGGTTCGCCGACGGACCAGGCGGCGATGACGAATTGCTGCTCGTGGTCGTCGTAGAAGAGGATCTGCTTGACGTCGGTGTTGCGATCGTCGAGCGGACCGATGATCGGGTGCGTATCGATTTGAGCGACAAGCGTTTTGTAGGCGTGGAAAGCGGGCTTTGGCGTGCCATCGGCTTTGACCAGTCCGAGCTGCGTGTCCCACTCGGTGCGGTCGTCTTGCCAGTTTTGGAGATCGAAGTAGTAGAACCGCTTTACGCCGTGCGCGAGGGCGAGCAACTGGGTGCGGACGACGTAGGCGGCGTGCAGCTTGGAGTCGGTGACGGCCAGGCTGGAGACGCCGGCTTCCGTGACGATGATGGGCTTGTCCTGATCGCCGTAGCGGAGCATGACGGCTTTGATCTCGTCGAGCTCGGCGGGGACGATCTGATCGGGGGCGTGTTGGTGGTAGTAGTGGTAATCGAAGATGTCGAAGTAGTCTTTCGCGCCGGCTTGATACATGCGTTCGACAAACTGACGGTCCCACGCGCCGAGCGGTGCGATCGCGGGTGCGCAGAGTTTGGCTTGCGGGTCGGCGGCCTTGAACTTCGGGTAGACGATCTGCATGAGTTTGGCGTACGCCGCGCCGTCGGGCGAGGGCTTCCAGAAATTCTCGATGTTAGGCTCGTTCCAGAGGCTCCAGTGCGGTGCGCGGCCGCGGTAGCGTTTGACGGTCTGGTAGGCGTACTCGGCGAACTGCCGCATTTCTTCTTCGTTGAGGGGTGCGGTGCGTCCCTCGTCAAACCACGCGGCGCCGTAACAGAGAATGGGGTAGTACTGGATGCCCCACTGCTCGAGTTGATCAAAGATCATGTCGGGGCGCGACCAGTCGAACTTGCCGGGCTCGGGGTTGACGACGTGCCACCACAGGTCGCAGCGATCCCAGTAGACCTGCAGCTCGTTCATCCACTCGGCGCGCTGCTTGACCGCCGCGTTGCGGGCGTTGGGGATGTGGAAAAACTTCGTGCCGTTGAGGCCGAAGTAACTCTCCCGCTGGTTCTTCTGGGTTTGACGATTCGCGGGGTAGTCGTCGGTCGTTTGCCAGCGCTGTTGGTCTGCGTTGGCGGTGATAGCTGTCAGAACGGCTAGACTAATGGTGGTGAACGTGAGACGCGACATCGGGGTGCAGGCTCCTGCCGGGGCGAAAGGGGTGTTAGACGGGTCATGCCACAGCGGCATCGTCCGGCAAGGCGCTGGCGGGGTCAATTGACGGCGGCGAACAAGAGAACGGCGGGAACCTCGCGTGGCTCCCGCCGCTTGCCTGCATGGCGCGGTGCGACGACTTAGCGTCGACGCAGGGCGAGTCCGGCGATGGCGAGCAGCGCTAGCGAGGCGGGCTCGGGTACGAAAGTCTGAATATCGCCGAAAGCCGAACCGCCGCCAGCGTTGATCGAGACGGCGGGACCGAACTGCGGGTCGTACGGCAGGAGCGTGCTGACGTCGATCGTGGTCGGCAAAGCGTCGCTCGTGATCGTTCCGGGCTGGAAGTTCAGGATCGCAAAGACGCCGACCGGGCCGCCGATCTGCAGCGTCGCGGCCAGCACGCCGTCGGTATCGGCGTTGACGAAGACGGCGCCGCTGTCGAACAACGGATCGTCGAGCACGGCGCTGAACGACTGATCGTCGATCGAGACCGCGAAGCTCTTGATGGCATTCGCGTAGTTGCCGAGCGTCGGGCTGCTGTCGGAGTCGGGGGTTGTGGGATCGATCTCAAAGGAAAGGGTGTAGGTGTCGCCAACCTGGGCCTGGTCGAACACATCCCCGATGGCGGGAACGCCCAACTCTCGGATCTCTCCCGAGAACTCCCAGGTGATGTTGGCGGCTTGGGCGGCGGCGGCGACACAGGTCGCGGCCGCGAAGGCAAGAATCCGCATAACTTTACTCTCCATTAGAAATAGCAATGCACTACAACACATCACCGACGCCACACCGGCAATCGGCATCAACGCGGCAATTGGCGCCGGGCCCGGCCGCCGCAGAATAGGCGCGACCGCCGACATTTCCCGGCCTTCGAGGAGGGTCCGACTCCTCCATTCGAAGAGCTTCCACCATTCTTGTTCGGGGGCGGTTAAGGAGCGTTGAATAAGCAACGAGACTCCGGGCCCCGTGCTACATGCGCTCCACCAACCGGTCGATCAGGAAGCTCGACTTCTCCAATGCTTCGTCGGCCAGCGGGCCGAAATGCCGTCGTACGTTCGCGAAGGCTTCGGCGAAAGCGGCGACGTCGCGGCGATTCACGACATCGCGGAGCTTGTCGGCGGCTTCGCAGAACGACGCCAACACCCGCTCGGTGTCGGGGTTTGACATTTGGATGCCCGCGTAGAGTTCGGCGGACTGCCCGAAATGCCGCGCGGTCATCAGTAGTTCGATCATGTAGATGGGAGACGTGAAGAGCTGCGTGCGGGCCAGATCAACGCGCAGGTCGGTCAGCGTGCGGCCGAGCACCTCGGTCGAGAAATGCGTCAGCACCTGCACGATCGCCATCATCGCATCGTGTTCCTGCGGGGTGCTCTCGACGACGACCAGGCCGCGGGCGGCGAACATGCGTCGCACCCAATCGAACCACGCGTCGCCGCGACCGCGCGTGAGTACGACGCGTTGGCCCTGCAGGCTGTGCACGGCCGGGCCGAACAGCGGGTGGGCGCCGACGACGGAGGCCTGCTGACGTTCCGTCGCCGCGAGCATCGCCGCGACAGGCCCCGCCTTGGCGCTGGTCACATCCATCAGCAGCGCATCGTCGCGGACCAGCGGCCCGACTTCAGCGATGACGTGCTCGGTCGCTGCGATCGGTACGCTGATGATCACGACATCCGCCTCGCGGGCGGCGTCGGCCGGCGTGAAGGTGGTGTCGAGGTCGGCGCTGAGCACGCCGCAGCCGAGGTCGCTCAGCAGTCGGGCGAGACAGCGACCCATGCCGCCCTCCCCGCCGATGATTGCGACCGTCTTGGGTGCGAGGTCGAGCGGGGCTTCAACTTTCAGGGCGGCCTGACGGTCGCGGCTGGCCCAGAGCACAAGGCGGAACAGGCTCTCGATAAGGTCGGGCGCCAAGCCGAGGGCGTCGGCGTGCGCGCGGCGATCGCGCAGCAGCGTCGTCTCGCGATCGGCGTCGCGGATGGGGCGGCGCTCGGTGCGTTTCACAGCGGCGACCTGCGCGACGAGCGCGTTGCGTTGCGCGAGCAGTTGCAGCAGCTCGTGGTCGGTCGCGTCGATGGCGGCGCGCAAGCCGGCGAGCGAGCGCGCTGGCGTCGACGGTTGATCTTGGGCGGGTGTTGGGACGTCGTTCTCGGACATTGGCCTTCCCGCGGTTTAGAAAGCGGCTTCCAGTACGCCTGGCTTCGCACGCGCCGCGCAGCGACGATGCTACCCGACGCCGACGCGATTACGATCTGTCGTCGATCTGGTTCCGAGGCGTTGCAGGAGTCGCTTGTGCCCGAGTTGTCATATCGCACTGCCGGCGAATCGCACGGCCGCACGCTGATTGCGCTGGTTGAGGGGGTTCCGGCGGGAATCACGATTGATGAAGCCGTGATCAACGCGGAGCTGAAACGTCGGCAAGGCGGCTATGGGCGCGGCGGCCGGCAGCGGATCGAGACGGATGTCGTCAAGGTTCTGACCGGCGTGCGCGCCGGGAAGACGATCGGCTCGCCGGTGGCGCTCGAGGTGCCGAACCGCGACTTCCGCATCGACGAGGCGCCGGTCATCAATCGTCCGCGGCCTGGACACGCCGACTTTGCGGGGAGTCTGAAGTGGCTGACGACGGATTGTCGTGAGACGCTGGAGCGGGCGAGCGCGCGGGAGACGGCGGCGCGAGTCGCCGCGGGTGGGCTGGCGCGTTGTCTGTTGCGCGAGTTTGGCGTTGAGTGCGTCGGGTTTGTCGCCGAGGTTGGTCCGCAGAAGGCGACGATCCCGGATGACGCGACTGCGGATCAACTGCGTCGTGTGCGTGATGCGAACGATATCTACACGCCGGATGCAGCCGCCGTTGAGCCGATGACGGAGGTCATTCGCGAGGCGAAGCGCGAGAAGGACACCGTCGGAGGCATTGTCGAGGTGCGGGCGTTTCACGTTCCGGTGGGGCTCGGGAGCTGCTTTCGCTGGCAGGATCGCCTTGACGGGCGACTCCTGCAGGCGGTCGGTTCGATTCAGGCGTTCAAGGGGGCTGAGATCGGGTTGGGCTTTGAGACGGGGCGGCGCTTCGGCTCGCAGACGCACGACGCGATTTACTACGACGCGGCGCAGCGCGACGCGGCGCACTTCGGTTTCTACCGCAAGACCAATCGGGCCGGCGGGCTGGAAGGCGGCATCACCAACGGCATGCCGCTGGTCGTACGCGGGGTGATGAAACCGATCAGCACGTTGCTGCAAGGCATGGACAGCGTGAACCTGGAAACCAAGCAGCCCGAGCGGAGCGACTACGAACGGAGCGACGTGTGTGCGATTTCAGCGGCCAGCGTCGTCGCGGAGAACGCCGTCGCGTTCGAACTGGCGCGGGCGTGGCTCGAGAAGTTTGGCGGCGACACGCTGCGCGAGGTGCGTTCGGCGTATGAGCAGTATTGCGCCGCGGTCCGCCAGCTCGGCCAGGCGTGAGCGATCAGGCGCTGATGCAGAGCTGTCTCGCGACTTCCGCGCCGGTGGCGGCGTCGCGCCCGTAACCGTTGGCGCCGATCTGGTCGGCGTAGGCCTGGGTGACGGGCGCCCCCCCCACCATGATGACCGGCGTTTCATCGAGTTGCTCCTTCAGCAACTGAACCGTTTTCTCCATCATCGGCATGGTGGTCGTGAGCAGAGCGCTGAGCGCCACCAATTGCACCGTGCGTTCGCGGCAGGCGGCGACGAATGCTTCGGGCGCGACGTCGACGCCGAGATCAATCACTTCGAAGCCGGCGCCTTGGAGCATGGTGCCGAGAAGGTTCTTGCCGATGTCATGCAGGTCGCCGCGCACCGTGCCGAGGACGGCGGTCGCCTCAGGCTTGACGCCCGCGGCGGCGAGATGCGGATTGAGGATCTGGGTTGACGCCTTCATGGCTTCGGCGGCGATCAGGACTTCGGGAACGAAGTACTCGCCCTCGCGAAACAGGCGCCCCACTTCGGTCATCCCCTTCAGCAGCCCCTGGTTTAGCACGTCGGCTGCGTCGACGCCTTCGTCGATGGCGCGTTGCGTCAGCCGCGGCGCGGCGACTTCGTCACACTGAATGATGGCGTCGGCCAGTTCTTCCAAGGTCGTCATCGCCCGCGAGTTCTCCTTGCCGCCCCGAGGCGTGCAGAAAAGCCGGGATTACTAATCAGACTTATTCGGAAACGTAGCGTACAGTGTGTTGAGAAATCAACGCCTGCAAGTATGGGAAACTTGGTGAATGGACGAAGCCGAGCATCAGTTGCCGCGCGTCGCCTCCGGAACGGATGAGGCGTTGGACGTCGGGGCCGCGCACGAGTTGCACGGTTTGGAGCGGGCGGATCTGTCGGTGGACTCCGCGCACGTGTTTCGCTGTCTCGGCATCCATCCGGATCGACCGAATCACGCACGCTGGGTGCGACTCTTTCACGATCTCGAATCGACCCTGCCGCGAATCTACCGTCCACGGGCGGTGGTCCGCGTTGACCGCGTGACGCGGCTCGGCGCCACCGAGCTTGAGCTTGAATCCGGCGCGAGCTACGCCGGTGCGATCGGACGATTTCTGCGCGACTCACGCTATGTCGCGACGTTCGTGCTCACACTCGGACGCGGCCCTGAGCGTCTCGCGCGTCGCTGGCTCAACCGGTCGCGACTGATGCACGGAACGATGGTCGACACGATTGCATCGGAAGCGACTGAGCGGTTGGCGGATCATGTGGAGGCACATCTCGCACGGTGGGCCGCCGCACGAGGTTTGGGGCTCACGCCGCGCTACTCGCCGGGTTATTGCGGACTGAGTTTGGCGCAGCAGTCGTGCTTGTTCGATTCAGTGTCTGAGGCCGCCGGCTTTGTGAAGCTCACCGCGAACTGCCTGATGCTGCCGATGAAGAGCATCTCCGGATTGATCGGCGTCGTGCCGGGGGAACTGGCGCCCGGGAAGCGATATCCATGCGAGCGCTGCGGCCACCCCGACTGCACGCAGCGTCGTGCGCCGCGTGATACGCGTTGCGCAGCCGACGTTGACGGGAGCAGTGCCGGCGTGGACGTTGGCTCGTGATACCGGTTGACAGCTATTCGGTGATGTAGGGCTCGACTCCGGCCTTCGCGGGACCGATCGGCGTCAGCGGCTGCGGCGTATCCAGGCGCGTGGGGATGTCTTCCGGACGACGCCATTCTTCACCGTCTTCGCGTCCGGCCGGAACGGCGTCGTGATCGTAGCCCAAGCACTGTTCGCTCAGCCGGCCGTCGCTCTCGATGACGGTCCACGGCGGAGTCACGATCATGCTGATCGGAAGCGCGAAGCCGTTCAGTGCGTAGCGTGCGTAGCTATACGGTACAGCGATCGCGTCCTCCCAGCCGACGCAGTAGTCGTACGTCGCGCCCTTGTCTTCGAAGGGATCCTCGAAGTAGAGCGGACCATGATGCACGACGCCGGACGCGGGCGCGATCTGTTGGATTGGCCAGTCGCGGGTGACGATGTCCGCCGGGCGAAAACGCTCGACGACGTCGGCCGCGGCGGGCGACCCGAGCAAATAGGTCGTTGCGGGCGTGTCGTGGACGAAGACGTTGGGGGTCGTCAGTGTTGAACAGCCGGTGGACGCGGCGAAGACAATCGCTGCGAACGCGGATGCGAGGCAGAACGGTTGCAGACGGGACATGGACCACTCCTTTGGACGCCCGATCGGTCAGTTACTGCACGCAGAAGAGTTTAGGGGCCGCGTTGCCGCAACGAAAGCTGGCGCGATCCCGAGAAACTCAGAGTTGCGGTCCTGCGTCGCGCACGGCTTGCGCGGCGCTGGCCTCGAACGGCTCGAATGCTTTGCGAAATCGCCCGGCGAGATCGCGCGCTTTCGCTTCGTACTCGGTCGGATTGCGCCATGTGTTTTGCGGCTGCAAGATGCGGTCCGGGACATCGGGAACCTGCTGCGGGATGGCGAGCCCGAAGACTTTGTCGGGCTCGGCGGCGACGTCGCGCATGCGGCCCTGCTGCACGGCGTGCACCATGGCGCGGGTGTAGACCAGCGGCATTCGTTCGCCCTCGCCGTACGGCCCGCCGGTCCAGCCTGTATTGATGAGCCAGACGCGGGCGTGGTGATTGCGGATCTTGTCGGCGAGCATGGCGGCGTAGACGGTCGGCGGGCGGACCATGAACGGCGCGCCGAAGCAAGCGCTGAAGGTCGCCTGTGGCTCGCGTACGCCGCGCTCGGTGCCGGCGACTTTGGCGGTGTAGCCGAGCAGGAAGTAGTAGCTGGCTTGCTCGGGCGTGAGCCGCGCGATAGGCGGCAGCACGCCGAAGGCGTCGGCAGTGAGGAAGAAGATGGTGTCGGGGTGTCGCGCGCAGCCGGTGTCGTCGGCGATGTCGAGCAGCGAGATGGGGAATGCGGCGCGGGTGTTTTCGGTGAGGCGTGCGTCGTGCAGGTCGAGTTGCCGCGTTTGCGGATCGATGACCACGTTTTCGAGCACCGTGCCGAAGCGTCGCGTCGCCTGGTAGATCTCGGGCTCGCTCTCGGGCGTGACGCGGATGACCTTGGCGTAGCAACCGCCCTCGATGTTGAACACGCCGTTGGGTCCCCAGCCGTGCTCATCATCACCGACGAGGCGGCGACGGGAGTCGATGGAGAGGGTGGTCTTTCCGGTACCCGACAAGCCGAAGAAGAGCGAGATGTTGTCTTGCTGCAGGTCGGCGTTGCAAGAACAGTGCATGCTGAGGACGTCTTCACCGGGCAAGAGGTAGTTCATGACGGTGAAGATTGACTTCTTCATTTCGCCGGCGTAGCCCGTGCCGCCGATGAGCACCTGCCGCTGCGCGAACGAAATAATGACGAAGACTTCCGAGTTTACGCCGTCGATGTCGGGGCTGGCCCTGAAGGCCGGCAGGTGGAGGAGCGTCCAATCGGGGGCGACATCGGCGCGCTGTTCGCGTTCGCGGTCAACGATGAACATATTGCGAGCGAACAGTGCGTACCAGGCTTGGTCGCTGATGACGCGCAGCCGCAACTGGTGGGCCGGGTCGGCGCCGGCGAGCAGGTTCTGGACGAAGACATCGCGCCCCTGCAGATAGGCGAGCATGCGGGCGCGGAGACGCGCGAACCGCTCGACCGGGAAGGGTTGGTTGACGGCGCCCCAGGCGATCTGATCACGGCTCTCGGGCTCATCGACGATAAACTTGTCGTTGGGGGAGCGGCCGGTGTACTGCCCCGTGCGGACCACCAACGCACCGCCGAGGGCGCTCATGCCTTCTCCGCGTCGCAGGGCCTCGTCGTGCAGCACGGCGGACGGCGCCGCCCACGAGATCGCGCCGGTCGGTTGAATGCCAAAGACGGCCAGGGCGGCGGCGTGAGCGTCAGACATCGCAGCGGCTCCGGAAAGTGACGTGTTTGTGCAGGACTGGTTGTATGCGAATCGGAAGAGGTTGGAAAGGCGGCGGGTCGCGCGGCTGGATACCCCCATTGGTTTCACGTTTCGCGACGCGTGCGGCTGAGCTACACTCTTGGCACAGCAGGAAAGGAACTTATGCGCATTCGTGAATTGCTCGGCTCGGGGCGACCGAGCATCTCGTTCGAGTTCTTCCCGCCGAAAGACGAGGCGGGCTTCGAGCGGCTGCGTAGCGCGATTGCGGCGCTGCGCGAGTTGCAGCCGACGTACGTCTCCGTGACGTGGGGTGCAGGCGGGAGCACGCGGAATCAGACGACCGAACTCGTGACGCACCTCAAGCAGGATTACGGCATCGAGCCGATGGCGCATCTCACATGCGTGGGCGCCACGCGCGACGACATTCACAACGTGCTCACGAAGTTCTCAGAAGCCGGCGTCGATAACGTACTGGCGCTGCGCGGCGATCCGCCGAAAGGCGAAACCGAGTTTAAGCAGGTTGCGGGCGGATTCGGCTATGGCGCGGAACTGGTCGGTTTCGCGCGCGAGCATTTCAACTTTTGTTTGGGCGCGGCGTGCTATCCGGAAAAGCACGTGGAAGCCCCTGACTTCGAGACCGACCTATCGCATCTCAAGGCGAAGGTCGACGCCGGGGCGGAGTTTCTCGTCAGCCAGCTCTTCTTCGACAACCAGCACTACTACGACTTCGTCGCCAAGGCGCGCGGGCTGGGCATCGGCGTGCCGATCATTCCCGGCATCATGCCGATCACGAACGTGAAGCAGGTCGAGCGTTTCACGGCGATGTGCGGCGCCCTGATTCCCGACGAACTGCTGCGTGAGCTGCGTCTGGTGCAGGACGATCCGAATGCGGTGCTCTCGCTCGGCGTCGCGCACGCGACCGCGCAGTGCCTCGACCTGCTGCAGCGCGGGGCCCCCGGCATTCACTTCTACACGTTGAACAAGTCGCCGGCGACACGCACGATTCTCACCGCGCTGCGTACTGCGTATCCGCCGTGTCGCACGCCGGCCGGGACCGCCTGAGCATGCGCTCCGCTAAGGTCGCGCTGGCGGTTGCGTTTCTGTTGCTGAGCGCCGCATCGGTCGTGGCGGATCGCGCGCCGGTTGTCGAGCGCGTCGCGCTGCGCACGTACGACAATCAACGCATCCTGGCCGAGTATCACCCGCCCCGCCGTGGACCGGCGCCGATGGCGATCGTGTTGTGCGACGCGACCGATGTGCTCTCCGACGGTGCTGCGCTGATGGAGCTGCTACGAGAAGCGCGTGTCGCCGCACTGCTCGTGGATTTGCGCAACTACAACGCAGCCGAGCAGGTTTCCGAAGCCGACGCCGCACCCGCGGACGACTTGCGATACGAGCGACTCTACGACATCGTGCGGGCGGCGTACGACTGGATGGCGCAGCGCGAGGACGATGTGGATCGCGCCCGCTTCGTGATTGCGGGCGCGGGGGTCGCGGCCAATGCGGCGCTGCAATATGCGATCGAAGACCGCAGCGTCGACGCGATCGTCTGCTTCTCGCCCCATCTGGCGGTGAGCGATATGGATGGCAAGGCCGCCTTGCGGTCGCTCGGAAAGCGGAGCGTGTTGCTGATCGGAGGGGCGGAGGAACAAGACGATCTTGACCTGATGGCGCGGAGCGCTGCGGATGACGCCACGGGCGTCGTGCTCGCGAGCGACGCGGTGGCGGGCGACGGTTTGCGGCTCGTAGCGGATGACGGCGTGCGGCGAGCGATCACGCGCGGTGTGCGCCCGTTGACACGCGAGCGGCCGACAAAGCGGGTCTACGCGAGCTTGCGCAGCTCCGCCGGTGTCTATCACACGGCGGATGCCGAGTGGGTGAAGATCATTCGACCGAGCAATCTGCGGGTGTTTTCTTCAGCCGCCGAAGCGGAGCAACGCGGCCTGCGTGCATCGCGAACGAAGGGTCCACGACAACGAGGGGGTCGCGAGTGATTCGGTATGCGTCACGCTGCGGCGCCGTGGTGATCGTAATGGCCGCGCTCCTGAGCGGTGCGACGCCAGACACGCCCAACCCGTGGAAGGAAAGTGCGGCTGAGAAAGTGCGGGCGGCGTTGCTGTCGCCAAGTACGCCGAAGCTCATCGAGGCGTTCGACGCCGCTTACCGCGCCGACGATTGGGCGGCTGGCTTGCGGCTGGTGGATCGTGCGGAGCAGCGCGGCCTGCTCGCGGATGACGCGATCGTCGGGCGTGCGGCGCGGGCGCTGTGGCGGGCGGGGCGCCTCGGCGACGCCGCGCAGATGGTCGACGGCCTGGAACTCGCGACGTCTGACCTGGTCTCGGTCCAGATCGCCTCTCTCGCAGCGCTCTCGAGCGGCGACCTCGCGCGGGCGGCGAGCGCGGCTGATCGGCTGGACCGCATTGGCGATGACGACCCGGCTAGCTTGCTGGCGCAGATGCAGGTACGGCTCGCGCGACAGCAGTTGCAAGACGTCGCGCGGATTCTCGCAAGGCTCGAAGATGTTGCGTCTGCCGACCGGGGCTACCCGGACTTGGTGCTCGATGACGAGTATGCCGGCGTCGCTGCGTTCTTTCGCCAGATCGGCCCGGCGCCGGTCAATCAGGTAACCGCGTATGGTTACGCTGAGATGCGGCCGGCGCTGGTCGGCCTGCCACGGTGTCGCGCGCTCATCAACGGCAAGGGTCCGTTCAACGTGGTGATCGACACCGGCGGAAGCATCGTGCTGTCGATCGACACCGAGGTTGCTGAAGACATCGGGCTCGAAGGTCTGGCGCCGGCTTCGGTGAGCGGCGTTACCGGAACCGGCGAGTCGCAGCAGGCGCTGGTCGACACGCTTGCGCTGGGCGGCATCCGCTGCGAACGCGTCATGGCGCGTATCTTTGACGTGCGGCAGGCGTCGGCGGGTTTGGCTGACGCCATTCTCGGCCTCGGCGTGCTCGACGATGTGCGCGTCACGTTGGACTTTGCCGCCGGTCGCCTGACCGCGGCCCCCTCTTCACGGGAGACGGCCGCCGGCATCGAAGCGCCGGTCCGCCTGGTGGGCGACGCCAAGCTGGTCGGACCGGTGACGGTGAATGACAGTGAGGTGCTGGGTTTCTACGACAGCGGAGCCGACGCGATCGTGCTCGCGCCATCGCTCATGGAGCGGCTCTTTGGCGCCGATCGGTTGCGGGTCGTCGATCCCACGGCGCTGGGACTCGGCGGGCTCGCTGGGGTTGGCGGCGTCGGCGGCGGCGCCCTGCCCGTCATGACCATGGGACCCGGCGTGAATCTCGGCATCGCCGGTCGTGCGTTTCGCAATACCGGCGGTTTGGCGCTCGATGTGCTCGACGAGCTGTTTGGCCCGGTGCTCGGCGTTCAGGCCGATGTGCTCATCGGCATGCCGGTGTTTCGCGAGGCTGCGGTCGTCACCATCGACTACCCCGAGCGGCGCATGTGGTTCGCCTGGCTGGAGCAGTGATGGCTGGACTGTTCGACGGCACGCCGCTCGAGCGTCCCGTCACCTGCGAGCGGTGCACGCAGCCGCTCGCGGATTGCGCGTGCCCCCGCAACGCCGCCGGCGACATCACGCTGCCGCACGACCAGCAGCCGCGCGTGCGACGTGAGAAACGGCGGGGCAAGTGGGTCACGGTGGTGGCCGGGCTCGACCCGGCGGCGAACGATCTGCCAGCGCTCGCCAAGGACTTGCGAACGCGACTCGGCGTCGGCGGGACCCTCAAGGCGGGCTGCATTGAGTTGCAAGGTGATCATCGCGACAGCGTCGTGGCTGAACTCGTGACGCGCGGCTTCGCCGCCAAATCAGCCGGCGGGTAGCGATCCTCGAACACGCAGTTTGAGCAGACAACGCATCGCGGCCGCGCGTTTGGCGAGGGGCGGTGGTTCAGTTAGCCTGCTGGGCTACGACCACCGGCGCGTCGCAGCAGGAGTCTTTGACATGTCGCAAGAGATCTTCAACCCGCCTCAGCACGTCATCGAGCGGGCACACATCAAGTCGCTCGAGCAATACCGCCAGATGTACGACCGGTCGATCGCGGATCCCGAGGGTTTCTGGGGAGAAATCGCTGATCAGTTCCACTGGCACAAGCGCTGGAGCCAGTTACGCGAGTGGGACTTTACGAACGACATTAGCGTAAAGTGGTTCATCGGCGGGCAAACCAACATCTGCTACAACTGCGTCGATCGTCATCTCGACACGCGCGGCGATCAGCCCGCGCTGCTGTGGGAGGGGAACACGCCGGGCGATGATGCGGTCGTGACCTATCGCGATCTCCACCAGCGCATCTGCAAGTTCGCGAATGCGCTCAAGAGCGTCGGCGTGAAGCAAGGCGACCGCGTGTGCCTGTACATGCAGATGCTGCCGGAGTTGCCGGTGGCGATGCTGGCATGCGCCCGCATTGGCGCGATCCATTCAGTCGTGTTCGGCGCGTTCAGCGAAGACTCGCTGAGAGATCGCATCAACGATTCGGCCTGCAAAGTTCTCATTACACAAGACACGGCGCTGCGCGGCGACAAGCGCGACATCGCGATGAAGGCCAAGGCGGACAAGGCGGTGGCGGAGTGTCCGAGCATCGAGAAGGTCATCGTCGTGCAGCGCACCGGCGAGAGCGTCGAGATGAAGTCGGGCCGCGATCTGTGGTGGCACGAACTGGTCGCCGATCAATCCGCTGACTGCCCGTGCGAGTGGCTCGACAGCGAGACGCCGCTGTTCATCCTGTATACGTCGGGGTCGACCGGCAAGCCGAAGGGCGTGCTGCACACGCAAGGCGGCTACATGATCCACACGGCGACGACGTTCAAGTATGTCTTCGACTATCACGATGGCGACATCTGGTGGTGCACGGCGGATATTGGCTGGATCACCGGTCACTCGTACATCGTCTACGGGCCGCTGGCGAACGGCGCTGTCAGCATCATGTTCGAGGGCGTGCCGACCTATCCCGATGCGGGC
>CAZLYU010000015.1:0-64760 GCA_964563855.1 uncultured Planctomycetales bacterium
TCAGCTCTGAGCTGAAGAGCAGCCCATCGCCGTGCCGAGCGACATACAGCGGCTTGATGCCCAGCGGGTCGCGCGCCGCGATGACGCGCTCCGGCGTCGCGAGCACGAAGGCGAACATGCCGTCGAGCCGATTGACCCAGCGCAGTTGATTCGACCGGAAGAGGTGCAGGATCGTTTCGCTATCGCTGGCCGTCTTGAACGCGCTGTCGCCGAGGATGGCGCGCAGATCGTGATGGTTATAGATCTCGCCATTGGCCACCAGAATGTTGTCGGCGGAGTAGATCGGCTGCGAGCCGTCCATGGGGCCGATGATCGATAGGCGGCAGTGGGCCATGATCGCGGGCACGTTCGGCGAGCGATAGACCTGGGTTTCGTCGGGACCACGATGCTCGATCTTCTCGATCATGCGCTTGGCCAGCGCTTCGTCATCGTGCTTCCAAAGACAAGCAAAGCCGCACATCAGGCGCGCCTCCGTGAACCGTAAATGCATCGTGCGCGACGACCGGAGCGACAGTCACACTGACGATGGCGCCGCGCCCAGCGCTGAGTTGCGCGTGCTGGCGGGACGGGACATCTTGCGGGGTGGCGCATGGGGAAGCAAGCCCAAAGTTGGCGGGCGCTAGTAGGCCCGCGAGATCTGCCCCCACGTCGTGACGCCGTCGGGCTGCGCCTCGGCGAGCCGCCACTCATCCGCTTCGCGGGTGAAGCCCAGACGCCACTGACCCACCCACGGTCCGGTGTAGACGTTGCTGACGACGTAGGCGTAATAGCCGGCCCGCACGACGATCCGGGCGTCTGAGGCGGAGATGACTTCGATGCTTCCATTGCGACGCAGCGAGGTCACCTTGACGACCTCGAGGCGGCTCTCCAGAAAGGCCACAAACGCGTCTTTGGTGAGGCCGTTCGCTTCGAACGTGTCCGCGAGCTGCGTGCCGAAGGCTTGCGCGTCAGCATCCAGCAGACTGCGCTCGATGCGCCGCAAGACGTCGGCGGCGTGCTCGCGCGGGGTGACGATGAGAAACTCGACCGATAGCAGCACCAGTGAGGTGAGCAAGCCGAGCAGCAACGGCTGCGGCCGTCCGCCCCGGCGCCAATGCACGAGTAAGAAGAAGTTGATCAGCGCCAAGACGCCGAGCAGCACCAGGCCGGCTTCCGTCAGTAGCCAACGCATCGTTTCCATGCCAACACTCTATGCGAGATACGCTCGCCCCCTGGGGCCGCGCTCGACCCCGAGGGCGGCGATGGCTCAGGGCGCGGGCGCGGCGGCGTGATGGGCGGCGGCTGCGGCTTGCAAGGCGGCGCGCATGTTCTCGTGCTTCGGCAGGTCGTCGAAGTCGCGGCGACGCAACTCGTCGAGAACCTCCGGATAGGTCCAGTCTTGGGCGAGGATGCGGTAGAGGCCGACCGCGAGACCGGTGCGATTGACGCCCGCGGCGCAGTGCACCAGGGTTGGCGCCGCGTTTGGATCGAGCAGCGCCGCCGTGAGCTCGGCACGTGCGGCCGGCGTGCTCGCCCCGTTGCCGCGCATCGGGATGTTGATCCACTCCATACCCAGTTCGAGCACTTTGTCGCGCTCGGCGGCGATCTCGTCAGCGGCGTCGGGATCCTCCGGATTGAGCAGGCAGATAACCCGTCGAACGCCGAAATCGCGCGCGACGCGCTCGATCTGGCCCGGCGTCGCGGCGCCGCTGCGATAGAGCTGACCGGGAACGACTTCCGCAAACCGTTTGGGAAACGCGGGCTCGGCGAGGGCGTAGCCCAATGCGCCGGCGCCCGCCGAAGCGATCAGCACAACGATGATCGAAAGCCGCTGCTTTTCGGAACGCACCATGTTGGACACCTACAGGCGAGTCGGATTCTACGTCAATCTTCCACGCGTTTATCAGCGCCAGAGAACGATTGTCACCCAGATGACTGGCGGTCATCAACTGGTCGATGATGAAGCACACGAAGCGCCCGGGATCGAGAGTAGTCGCCGATGGCTTGCGTTGCACAATTCTTTGAGTGGCTTGCGCAGGCGCCGGCTCCGATCGCCGATCGAATTTTATCGGCCGGCTTCGAGTTTGCCGAGCCCGCATACGCCAGTCGCTTTGTCGATCTTCTGCAACAGCGTGACCATCCCGCGTCGCGGGCTGCGCTGCTCGGCGCGTTTCCGATGCTGCCCGCAGCCCAGCAGCACGACCTGGTCGCCGACACGGAGCGATGCCGTGAGGCAATCGCGTTGGGGCTGCGCCTGCCCAGCACGTGGTCGCGCTGCAACGTGTTGCGTGTTTTGGCTGATCATCCCAGTCCGCAACTCGCCATCTACCTGAGCGACGCCCTCCGCGGCCGGCCGCGCGAGGAGTCTGAACTCGCGGCGCGGGTGCTCAGCCTGTTGATTGAAAATGCGCTGACGCGACTGCCCGCCGAAGAGATCACACCGCCGCTGTCGTTCGAGTTGCGGCAGCTATGCACCGCGGTGCAGGAAGTGGTGGTTGGCTTCGAGCGCCACTGGCGCCTCGATCCCGTTCGCATCGGTCTGACCCTGGCGCGACACTTCGACGAACGCTTCTGGCAGGTGATGGCTCGGCAACGCAGCCCGCTGCGACAGGTCGTGAGCGAGCGGCTGGAGACGTGGGATGAACCGCGTCTAGCCGGGTTTCTTATTTGTGCGATGAGTCGTGACGAGTGGCGTCCGGTGGTCGAGCCGGTGGTGCGACGCTGGTCGGGGGTCGAACAGATCTGCGCGCTGTTCCGGGAGAGTGCGCTGCTCGATGATCCGACGATCGCCGCGGGGGTCGCCGCGATTCGCCGGCCGGCCTGGTTTGAGAATGTGGATCAGTTCATCATGCAGATGCCGGCCGCGCTGCGGGCGCAACTGCCGCGCTGGGTGAGTGCGGCGTCGCTGCGCGAGCCGGATCGATTCAATTTGCTGACGCGGTGGATGACCTGCCCGTGCCCGCAACTGCGGCGCGGGTGCGTTTACGTGATGTCGCGCTCGAAGAACCGCGACGCAGTCGCGCGCATGGAGGAGGCGTCGCTCGGGACCGACGCGTCGGCGACGTTCGCGCGCTGGTGGATCGAAGGACGCAAGCTCGAAGGCGACCGCCGTACGGCGGCGGAGCCGGTCGGTCGTGCAGAGTTTCACTTGCTGTGGCGATCGCTGCGAACGCTCGACTCAAAGACCGCGGCGCCGCTCATCGCGTTGTTTCGCGAGAACGCCGAGTTGTGGCGCGCCGAGATCAATGACCTGATGGTGAGCGGTGAGGCGCGCGACCGACTGCTCGTGCTGCAAGCGCTCGCCACGCGCGAGCTTGCGTTTGCGTTTCACGAAGAACTCAAGACCTTGCTGAATGATCCGCTGGAGCGCATCCGCAACCTGACGCGCGTGCTGCAGCAGTCAGTCGCGCGGGCGAAGGCGAACGGCGAAACCGTCCTGCCGCGCAGCACTGCAACGATCGACGAACAACGCGCCGCGGTCCGCGCGTCGGTCGGCGCTGCGGTGTTGCAGTTCCTCGCCAGCGTTTTCGAGCGCCAACGAGCGCTCGGTGTCGACGTGCGTGCGGTCCGCGCGTTGCACGGCATTATCCGTGAGTATCGCGGCGCCGCGGCGCCTGCCGCCTCGGTGGGGGTGCGATGACGTTCGGACCTCTGCTCCTGCTCGCGCTTTCCAGCCGACTCGACGCGATCTCGAGCGGCGTGCAGCGCACGCCGGATGCTTCCGGATTGCTGGCGCTTGCCGCCGGCGGTCTGGCGTTGTTGCTGCTGCTGCTGGTTGCCGCGCGGGTCTTCGAGACGCGGCCGGCGGAAGCCGTCCATCAGCCGACGAACATCGTGCGCGACATTCTCGGGCATCTGGCGCTGTCTGGTGAAGAACGTCGCACACTGCTCAAACTCGCTCAACTCACCGGCCTGCCCGAGCCGGCCGCGATGCTGCTGAGCCCGGCGAACTTTCTACAAGCGATCAAGCGGCTCCCGACGCAGGAGGACCAATCGCAGTGGATGCGCCTGGCCGACCCGATCTGCGCACGGCTGTTCGGCGTGCATTTGCCCGGGGCGCCAAAGACCGCCAAAGACAACATGCTGGAAGACATTCAGATTCTTTGACCGACCGGCGGGCAGCCGGCTCGATAGGTTTTCAAGACTTGTAGAGCAAACGCAGGGCTTCATCGCGTGTGCTTTGATTGCTGTGCATGATGCCGCGCAAGGCCGAGGTCACCATGGTGGCGCCGGGCTTGCGTACGCCGCGACACGTCATGCACGTGTGGACCGCTTCGATGACAACCGCGCAGCCGCGGGCGCCGAGTTGCTTTTTGAGCAGGTCGGCGATCTGCGAGGTGAGCCGTTCCTGAACCTGTGGACGGTGCGAGAAGTCTTCCACGATGCGGGCGAGCTTGCTGAGCCCGAGCACTTTGCCGCCGGGGATATAGGCGATGTGCGCCCGGCCCTCAAACGGCATGAGATGATGCTCGCACATGCTGTTAAACGGGATGTCGCGCAACGCCACCATCTCGTGATGATCTTCATCGAACGACTTCAGGTGCCGTGACGGGTCGACATGCAGCCCGGCGAACAGTTCGGCGTACATGCGGGCGACGCGTTCGGGCGTCTCGCGCAGGCCCGGGCGGCTGGGGTCTTCGCCGACGGCTTCCAAGATGTCGCGTACGGCGCGAACGATGCGGTCGTGATCGATGTTGGTGGTGTTCGGGGCAGACAATGTGGCGTTGTGCATAGATTCCTGATGTCGCAGGCGAAAATCAGCGGCTGATTCGCTGCAGATAGTTTAGAAGCAAACGCACGCCAAAGGCGGAGCCCTGCTTGCCGCCATTGTTATCGGTCGACGCTACGCCCGCGATGTCGAGGTGCGCCCAAGGCGTGTGGTCGACGAACTCATGCAGGAAAATCCCTCCCTGAATTGGCGCCGCCTCGCGCTTCGCGGAGGAGTTCACGAGGTCAGCGTCCACCCCTTTCATTAGTTCGCGATAGTCGCTCCAGAGCGGCAAACGCCAGAGACGCTCGTGCGTCACGCGACCGCTCTCCTCGAGCTGCGCCGCGAGTTCATCGTTGTTCGACATCAGGCCGGCGCACACCGAGCCGAGCGACACGACCACGCCGCCGGTCAGCGTGGCGAGATCAATGATGGTGGTCGCTTTGCAGTGCGTTTCGGCGTACCAGAGCGCGTCGGCGAGCACCATGCGGCCTTCGGCGTCAGTGTTGGTGATCTCGACGGTCTTGCCGTTGGCCATGCGAATGATGTCGCCGGGCCGATACGCGCCTTCCGAGACCATGTTCTCGGCGGCGGCCACGAGCACAGTGACGTTGCACGGCAGCTTCAGGGCGGCTGCCGCCTGAATCGCGCCGATGACGATGCAGCCGCCGCTCTTGTCGTATTTCATTTGATGCAGATTGGCGGCTGGTTTGATGGAGTATCCGCCGGTGTCGAACGTAATCGCCTTGCCGACCAGCACCGTGACGTGTCGCGAGCGGGGGGCGCCGCGATACTCGAGCTGAATCAGCCGCGACTGCTCGGCTGCGCCCTGGCCCACACTGAGCAAGCCATTCATGTTGAGCTGCTTGAGCTTCGCGCCCGCCAGCACCGTGCACTTGATCTTGCTGCTGGTGGCGAGCTTCGCGCAATAGTCGGCGAGCGTGGCGGGGTTGATGACATTGCCGGGCTGCTGCTGCAACGCGCGGGTGTCGTTCACGGCTTCGGCCAGCAGCGACACCTGCTTGATCGCTTTCAGCGCCCGCTCCACATGCGAGGCGTTCGCTGCGAAGAGCTGAATCTTCAGCTTGTCCGCGTCGTCGTCGTCGAGCTTGCGATGCTCGTTGAAACGGTAGGCGCCGAGCAGCAGACCGAGCGCGAACTCCGCGACGGCGTCTTCCGCGTCGGTGGCGCTGAGTCCGTCGATCCACAGCGACGCCGCGGCGACGCGCTCGCCGACCAGCCAACTGGCCGCCGCCGCACCCGCGCGACGTAGGGTGGCGTTGTCGAGCCGGTCGCGGTCGCCGAGGCTGATGGCGGCGATGCGCTGCACGCGTCCGCCGCGACTGGAGTGCGCGATGCGGCCGGCCTCGTCGCTCAAGGCCCCAATGGAGACGAGTTCGGAGACAGCATCGTCGCAGATGCTGTCGGCGCGGGTGGTTAACTCGAGTGCGGGCTTAGGACGCGCCACGAGCGGCGCCAGCAGCACGCTCGGTGCAGCGCCGCGGGTTTTGGCGACAAACTCGATCCTCGGGCCGACATTCGCCATGCGGTCTCCTTGTGACAACGCTGTCAGATTGATGACGCGACCGGGAAGGGTAGCACGTCGGCTGCGCGTGGTGAAGCCGTCGGTCAGCGTAACGGCAGTAGTTGCTCGGGCCGGTCGACGATGAAGTCGGCGCCGGCTGCTTCGAGTTCGCGCTGCGGTCGAAATCCCCAGGTGACGCCGATCGATCCGGCGCCGGCGCGGCGTGCGGCTTCGATGTCGACCGCCGTGTCGCCGATCATCCACGCGTCAGCGGGAGCGATGTTCAGTGTTGTGCAGATGTGCAACAGACCTGCGGGATCGGGCTTGCGGGCGCCTTCCGTGCGATAGCCGAGGACCGCGTCGAAGGTGTCTTCTGCGAAGAGCGCCCGCAGGATCGGTGGGGTGAGATGGTGAGGCTTGTTGGTGAGTACGGCGACGTACGCGCCGTGCTGTCGAAGCGACGCCAGCAGCGGCACGATGCCGGCGTATGGGCGTGTGTGCTCGACGAGGCGGGTGCGGTAGATCGCCCGCGTGAGTTGCGCCATACGCGCAACCAAACGCGGCTGAGCGGCGCCCAACGCCCGTTCGGCGAGCCGCGGAACACCCTCGCCGACCATGAACCGATACGCCGATACCGCGTGGGGAGCCATCCCGAGCAGGGCCAACGCCTCATTGGCGGCGTTCGCGATGTCGCTGAGCGAGTCCACGAGGGTGCCATCGAGGTCGAAGATGTAAAGGCGGCGGCTGGGAATCGGCATGGGGCGGCTCCTCACAAGCGTTCCGCCGCCGACACCCGTGGTTCGGCTGCAACGGACTGGACGCCGATGGGTATAGTACGGATGACGTGTGACGCCGGGCGACCGCGTTAAAACGCGTAGAGAATCTGGGAGCAAACCGAATGGCTCGTATTCACGCACTGGCGCTCACCATCGCGGCGCTGTCGACCCTGCCTGCTCTGTGCCCGGCGGCGGAAACAGACAGTCCCGGGCGCCAGGCGCTCGAAACGTTCTTCGATACCGATTTGCTGATCGATCGGTACGCCGCGTCGGTCGGCCGGAAGTACAACCTGACCGACGAGCAGCAAGAGTACACGCGGCTGCTGGTGCGCGACCGCGTGAACACCTTCCTCGGGAAGCATCGCGACAGCGTCTACGACCTGATCGGCAGCGTCATCGACGCACGCACCGGGTCGGAGCTCGGCGCGGCGGACGTCGTGGACTGGGGTCAGCGGGCGCAGCCGATTTTTCGAGAAGCCAAGCAGATGATCCTCGAGGCCGGCGTCGAGTGGCAGGGCGTGCTCAATGACGAGCAGTTGCGGATTTACGAATCCGACCTCGATCTCATGCAAACCAACTTCGAGCGTACGGAAGTGTTGCTGGACCGGATGGCGACGGGCCAAATGACCGTTGACGAGTTTCGCGACCCCATGCGGCAGTTGCGCGACTTGCAGCGGCCGAAGCAGACCCCGGGCGTCGCGGTCGCGGAGCGGGCCATCGAGCGGCGTCGCGCGGCGGATGCTGCCGAACGCGGCGTCGAGCCGACGCAGTTCACCGCGCGCCACGGTTCGGCGGTGGCGCGGGTTACGACAACGGCGCCCTCGCCACGCCGCGCCGAGCCGCCGCGCGAGGCGTATGAGGACGCGTGGGAGAAGTACGTCGAGGCGTTCATCGAGCGCTATCAGCTCAATGCGGATCAAGCCGCGAAAGCCCGCTTGGTGCTAACGGTGTGCAAGCAGCAGGCGGCGAGTCATATGACGCGCGTGCGCGAGCGTTTGGCGGCGCTCGATGAGGAGTTGGCCGAGCTTCCGAAAGATGCGCCGAACACCCGCAAGGCGAGCCTCGACAAACGCCGCGCGGAACTGCTGGCGCCGATTAAGCGCACCTTCGAGCAGCAGCTCAAACCGCGACTCGAGAAGCTTCCCACGCGTGCGCAGCGTCAGGCGGCGGAAGCCGCTGAAGCGCCCAAGGAGCGCTAGCGGCGGCCGCATCGTCTGCAACGCTTTTGTCCTGCTTGACCCGTTTGTCAGCGGTTGCGATCGACTCACAAGCAGCGCCACGAGTCCAGGCGCGATGGTCCGTTCAACACGATTCAATCCCATTCCGATAGACTACTCGCGCTCGACGATGCGGCGGCATGCCGCGTCAACGGTTTACGCACAGAGGAGCAGTGATGCGTGTTTTCGTAACCGGCGGCGCGGGGTACGTGGGATCACACGCGGTAAAGCGGCTGGTGGCGGCGGGGCACGCCGTAACCGCTTTTGACAATCTGTCGAAGGGGCATCGGGCCGCGGTGGATCCCGGCGCGACGCTCGTGCAAGGCGACCTCGCGGACGCGGGTCACTTGCGCACCGTGCTGACCGAAGGTGATTTCGACGCGGTCATGCACTTTGCCGCGAGCCTCAACGTCGGCGAGTCGGTCCATGAACCACTGCTCTATTACCGCAACAACGTCGGCAACACGATCAACCTGCTCGACGCGATGAAAGACGTCGGCCTCCGCAAGCTGGTCTTCAGCAGCACCTGTGCGGTGTATGGCGTGCCCGAGCGGCTACCGATCGTTGAAGACCTACCCAAGGCGCCGATCAATCCATACGGAGAATCGAAGCTGGTCATGGAGTGGGCCCTGGCCGATTGTGCGCGCGCGTGGGGACTCAGCGCGGCGGCGCTCCGCTATTTCAACGCCAGCGGTGCGGCCGCGGACGGCTCTATCGGTCAGGACTACAAGCCGACGCTGCATCTGATTCCCGTAGTCATTGAAGCCGCGCTGGGACGCCGCACACACATCGGTGTGTTTGGTGACGACTATCCCACGCCTGACGGATCGTGCGTGCGCGATTACATCCACGTCGACGATCTGGCCGAGGCGCACCTGCTCGCGCTCGAGACGCTCGGCGAGCCGCGGTTTGAGGCGTACAACGTCGGCGTCGGTCGGGGCTACAGCGTGCTCGAGGTGATCGCGGCGACGCGCGAGGTCACGGGGCGCGACATAGACGTGCGGGTCGAGCCGCGTCGGGCCGGCGACCCCCCCGAGCTTTACGCCGACGCCGCCAAGCTGCGCTCGGTATGCGGCTGGACGCCGAAGTTCACCGATGTGCGGTCGGTCATCGAAACGGCATGGGGCTGGCACAGCAGCCATCCGAATGGTTACGGCAACTAGCGCGGTCGAGCGAGCTAACAGATACGCGGCAACTGCTCTCCGCTCAGCATGGGAACGATGCGCTCGCCGCCGATGGTGCTGCGCATTCGCACCTGGCCCGCGTGCTCAGCGACCACATGACCGATGACCATCGCGTCGCGCCCCAGAGTGGTCGCACGCCACTCCGCGACGATCTGCTCGACGGCTTCCGGCGCCACGATCGCGAGACACTTGCCTTCATTTGCAACATACAACGGATCGAGACCGAGCAACTCGCACGCGCCGCGCACTTCCTCGCGCAGCGGCAACGACGCTTCTTCAAGGCGCATGCCGGCGCCGGCTGCCTCGGCCAGCTCGTTAAGCGCCGCGGCCACGCCGCCGCGCGTCGGGTCGCGCAGCATTCGGACGTGCGCGGCATGTCGTTGCAACATCGGTCGGACGAGCGGCCACAACGAGGCGGCGTCGCTCTCGATCGTCACGCCGAACTCGAGATGCTCGCGGACAGAGAGAATCGCCACGCCGTGCTCAGCGAGCCCGCCGTTAACGACGATGGCGTCGCCGGGTTGGATGCGCGTCGGTCGCAAGTCGACGTTTGGCAGGATGCGTCCCAGTCCGGTGGTGTTGATAAACACGCCGTCGCCTTTGCCGCGTTCGACGACCTTGGTGTCGCCGGTCGCGATCGGGACGGGCGCGCCGCGCGCCGCCGTCGCCGCCGCGTCCGCGATGCGATCGAGTTGCGCGAACGACAGCCCTTCTTCGAGGATGACCGCCAGCGAGAGCGCGATCGGTTCGGCGCCACACATTGCGAGATCATTCACCGTGCCGTGCACCGCCAGCGAACCGATGTTTCCGCCGGGAAACTCGATCGGATGAATGACGAAGCTGTCGGTCGAGATCGCGACTCGGCCAGCCTCGACATCGAGCAGCGCACCGTCGCCGAGCGGCGCCAGCAACGGATTGTCGAATCGTCGGGCGAAGTACTGTTCGATCAAGTCGCGCGTCAGGCGGCCGCCGCCGCCGTGCGCCATGACGACCTGCTCGTAGCGGCCGATCGGCGTCGGGCAGGCGGCGCCGCTGAAGTCGGCCGACGCCCGCTTGCTCACGCGCCGCGCCTCCACTGGTAGTACGCGGCGCAGGCCCCCTCCGACGACACCATCGGCGCCCCGAGCGGGTGCATCGGTGTGCACGCCGCGCCGAAGGCCGGACAGTCGCACGGCTGACGCACGCCCTGCAGCACGGCGCCCGCGATGCACTCGGTTTCTTCGGCGCTGTCCGTCGCGGGGAGGTCGAAGCGTCGGGCGGCGTCGAATCGGCTATAGCCCGCACGTAGGCCCAATCCGCTGGCTTCAATCTCACCGATGCCGCGCCACGCTCGCGATACCGGCTCAAACACCTGCGCGAGATGCGCCTGCGCCGCTGTGTTGCCCGCGCGGCTCACGGCGCGCGGGTAGGCGTTGTCCACCTTGACTTGCCCACCCTCGAGCAATCGCACCAGGCGTTCGACGCCGATCGCAATGTCCAAGGGCTCAAAGCCGGTGACGACGATGGGCGTGCCGAACGCGTCGGCCAGGGATTCGTACTCGTGATAGCCCATGACGGTGCAAACGTGGCCCGCTGCGAGAAAGCCATGAACGCGGCGCTGCGGAGCGCTGAGGATGGCGCGAATCGCGGGCGGCACGCGCACGTGCGCACAGAGCAGCGAGAAGTTGTCGAGTTCGAGTCGCTGAGCGCGCGTGACGGCCATCGCGGTCGCCGGTGCGGTTGTTTCGAAACCCACCGCCAGAAACACGACGTGCCGCTTGGGATGAAGTTGCGCGAGCGAGACGGCGTCGAGCGGGGAGTAGACGATGCGGACGTCGCCGCCCGCCGCCCGCGCCGCAAGCAGATCGCTCGCTGAACCTGGAACGCGCAGCATGTCGCCGAACGAGGTGAGCACCACCTCCGGGCGCTCGGTGAGCGCGATGGCCTGATCGACCACGTTGATCGGCGTGACGCAGACCGGGCAGCCCGGACCGTGCAGCAGCGTGATCTTGTCCGGCAGCACCTGATCGAGCCCGGATTTCACGATGGTGTGCGTCTGTCCACCGCATACTTCCATCAGCACCCAGTCGCGCGTCACGGTGCGCTCGATCGCCGTGAGCACGCGTTGCACGTCTGGTGCGCGCCGAAACTCGTCGAGGAATCTCATGCCGACCCCGGCTCACCGGTTGGGGGGTTCGCGTCATCAGTCGGCTCATGCAACGCGCCCAACTGCTCGAGGGCCGCCAACGTGCGGTGGGCCTCGTCTTCGTCGATGCGTTGCAAGGCGAAGCCGACGTGCACGAGCACATAATCGCCGACCTCGGCTTCCGGCGTGTACGCCAGACAGACCGACCGCTCGGCGCCGCCAAAACTGACCTGCGCCATGGGCATCCCGAGTTCGTCCGGCGTGACGGAGACGATCTGTCCAGGGATGGCAAGACACATGCGGAAGCTCCAAGCGTGCTCGAAGACGCAATCGCACTCGTCACCCGTAGCATATTCATCGCGTGCCGCGACCTGCAACGTGGCGCTTGTCGCGCTTAGGAATTCACCCATTGGAAGAAGCACGGGCGCTCTGCCGACGTGAACATCGGCAGAGCGCCCGGCCGGTTAGACCATCCGCGGCTCGTGCCGGGTCGCTTACTCGAACACATACCCCTTCATACAGAACGCTGACCCGCCAGACTTGCGATACTCGCTGAGATCAACGCCGCGCACGTCGAAGCCGGCGTCGGAGAGGAGCGCGACGGTGCGTTCGGCGCGCTGCTCGGTGATCACGATGCGTCCGTTGAGCGCGGTCCCGTTGCAGGCCAGGAAGTCCACAGCCTCATCCGCCGGGCATTCGAGCACGCGCTCGAACACTGACCGAACGGCGTCGACTCCGGTCGGTTCGAACGCCTCGGGCGTGATCAGCAC
The DNA here is from genome assembly GCA_964563855.1 of uncultured Planctomycetales bacterium. GTDB lineage: Bacteria > Planctomycetota > Phycisphaerae > UBA1845 > Fen-1342 > JAFGRR01. The sequence continues at coordinate 12,285 of CAZLYU010000015.1, forward strand.
GGTCTGCTCGTCGAGCGCCGAAAAGCACGTATCGAGGTGATAGAACTTGTCCGACACGAGCCGCAGGCGAATCACGGGCACGTCATAGACGCTTTGCAGCGTTTCGTACGCCGCCGGGTCTGAACGCCAACCGTAACCGCCCCACAGCAGTCCGCGGCCCGGATGCCAGAGCGCGTCGCCGCCGCCCTCGAAGCGGAGGTCTTGCGGAACGTACTCGGTGACGTGGCTGCGCTGGTCGAAGAAGCCCGCGAAGGCTTCGACTTCGGGGCGCCGCGCCGCGTGCGTCATGTTGCTGAGCACCACGACCGGCGTGTTGTCGGCGTTTAGGCCGCTCACGAACGGGTTGGCGGTGAACACCATGTCTTCGCATCCCGCTGCGCCAGGAACGACGTCGACCGCGACGCCCGCGCTTTCATACGCGCGGCGTAGCGCGTCCCACTGCTGATGGGCGCGGTCGCGATCGACGCCGCCGACATGGCCGTCCATGTGCGGGTTTTTGACGTCGATCACGTCGAAGAAGTCTGGCGAGCACATCACGAGACGGCTCGGAAAGGGCATGCGGCGGCAAGCGTCAAGACGCACCTCGCTCGCATGCGAAGCATCAAGTATCGCAGGCATCAGCGCTCCAATCTTGCGTTCGGGAGGGTATGGGCTGTCGGGTCCCGAAGCTCCTCTGAGCGTGGCAAACGGGCGCCGCGAACGCAATAGGAATGTGCGCAACCCGCAATTGCATCGCGCAGCGTCCGAAATATCGGACGCGGACCTAGATCCAGCTCAACAAGCGCGGTGCGAGCTGCACCGCGAGCGTCGTCAAGCCGGCGGCCAGGGCGCCGCTGATCGTCAGCAGGATCAGCAGCTCCGCGACCTGGAGTTGCAGCGTCATCCAGCGGCTTGCGCCGATGCGGGCCATGGTGGAGAGTTCGCGCGCTCGCAACCGGCGCGACAAGGCGAGCACCAGCAGCAGCGACAGGCCCACCGCGAGCACCACCAACGCAAAACTCGCATCGAAGAACCGCTTCACCTGAAACGCCAACCCAAGCAGGTCGGCGATGACGTCGCGTGGCGTAAGCATTTCCACCGCCGTGCCCGGCTGATTGAGCCGACTTTTGAGCATGGTGCGGGCCTTGTCGCTCGCTGGCACGACGAGCAACACCGAGATGGGGAGCGCGTCGCGCTGCGCGTGGAGATGAAACGACGCGATGTTCTCGTCGGTGACTTCGTTGTATTCGAGAATCGTCGCGTTGGTGACCACATGATCGCCGTCGCGCCGCAACACAGTCGGGTCGTCGGTCGTCGCGCCGACGTCGCGATGCCCGTGCATGATGCCCTGCACCAGCCACGCGGTCTTGAGATCGACGAACACCGAGCGGTCGTCGGGGCCGCCGGTCGGCGCGAGCACGCCGGACACATGCATGCGTAGCGGATAGGTCTCGCTGATGTCCCACACGTTGGTCTGATCGGAGAACAGCTTGTCACCGGGTTTCAGTTGCAGCAGCTCGGCGGCGGATGCGCCCAGCACGCACTGACCGAGACGCACCGGCCAGTCGCCCTCCGCCAACGTGAGGCCGCGAAAATCGAAGTACGCCAGCGGCGCGCCGACCAGCGGCTGTCCGCGGGCGGTGAATTCACTGTGCAGGGGGATCAGCTCGACGCCGAGACGCTGCGCTGCAGCGTAGTCGCGGAGATCATCGACCGCGCTGAGGTGGATCGCGTCGGTTTGCGTCGGGGCGAAATAGAGCGCTTTGAGCACCAGATCGAAGCGCGAGCCCTTGGCCCCCGCGATCAGCGGGGTCTCGACCGCCCGCGCCATGAGACGCTCGCCGTACACGCTAATGAGTGCCTGCGCGGTGAGCGGCAACACCAGCGTCAGCGTGAGACTGACGATCAGAACGATGCTCTTCAGCCGGTTGAACAGCACGTAACGCCAGGCGAGATAGAGCGCCGCGGTCACGCCGAGGCTCCGGCCGTGACCGCGCTGTCGTCTGCGACGGTGTAGTTGCGAATCTCGATGGTGCGCTCGAAGCGCGCGAGGAACTCGTGATTGTGGGTCACGGTGAGCAAGGTGGCGCGGTTGCGCTGCGCTTCGGTAAGCAGCAGATCGAGCACGCGGCCGGCCGTCGCAGGATCGAGGTTGCCGGTGGGCTCGTCGGTGAGAAGCAGCTTGGGTTGTGCGATCAGCGCGCGGCAGAGGGCGACGCGTTGTCGTTCGCCGTGGGAGATGCGAGCAGGATAGCGCCGCAGGAGATGCGCCACGCCCATCGCTTCCGCCAATTGCGAGGCACGCTGGCGGACGGCGTTGGTCAGTCGCAGCGCGTTGCTCAGCCGATATGGCAGCAAGATGTTGTCCGCGACGCGCAGATACTCGAGCAGCTCAAACTCTTGAAACACGAACCCGATCTGGGCGGCGCGAAAGCGGCGGCGATGCGCGTCGCTGAGCGCGGAGACATTCACCCCATCCACCCAAACGCCGCCGCGCTGCGGCGTGAGCATGCCGGCGATGAGATTGATGAGCGTGGTCTTGCCGGCCCCCGAGGGGCCGATGATGGCGCAACGTTCGCCAGCCGCCACGTCCAGCCGCTCGATCTGCACGGCAAAGCCGGCTGACTGGTAGGTGAAGAACAGGTCGGCGATGCGAATCATGCCGGTGTCGGGCGGCTAGTCGGGATTACGCGGCTGGACGGGGGTCTGTCCGCCGCCGTCAGCTTCTTCGGCGGCGGCCTCCGCCTCTTCAGCCGCGATGGCCGCTCGCGCCGCCTGCACTTCCTCTAAGCCGGGGGGCGCGGGGAAGGCGCGTGACATGTCGAACCCATAGTACTCGCACTCGGTGGCGAGTCGCTCGGCGACGTCGTTATACGTCGCGTATCGCAGCACCGCCGGCGCGTTGCGCCAGACGCGCGATTTGTAGATCAGCTCGAACGGCGAGGTTGACGGTCGAAACACCAGAAACTGGCGCAGCGTGTCGCTCCAGATCTGACCGAACGCCGGCATCTTCATCCGGTCGCGCAAAAAGCTTTTCTTTTCTTCTTCGAAGTCGTTGTAGAAATCACGGGCCTGGTTGACCAGCTCGGTCGCGCGCTGATCTTGTCCGGCCGAGAGTGCATCGAACGATTGGCCGAGCAGGCCGGCGATGACGCGCACGGCGTCGGCGCGGCGGCCGCGCCCTTCTTCAAAGTAGGTGTCCCAAACAAAGTCGCGCAACGACTTGGTGTAGCGTTCTTCAATGAAGCCGTCGAAGCTGATGCCGTACAAGTCGCGCAGCGTGTCGTAGTACTGCTGGGCCGCTTCCTTTCGACCGGAGAAGTACAGCGTGCGGATGCCCTCGACGAGGAAGTTGGTGTGTCCCGAGCGGAAGAGCTCGCCGACGCCGGCCCCGTCGTCGCGGGCGCGGGGGTTGAACTTCGGCGCGTAACGCATGTATGCCTCGTGCATCGAAGCGATGAACGCAGGGTCGGGCGTCCAGTTCATGTATGAGTCGTACATGCGGTTCGGGTCGGGGAAGGGCTGGAACGCGATGTTGTTGCGGCGGGCCATGTTTTGCAGGCTGAACCAGACGAGCCGCATGGTATTGGTCTTGTCGTCTTCGAAGCGCGACTCGCGCCCGACGGTGCGCTCCAGCGCCATCGTCGCCCAATAGAGCGACTGCGAGTCGACCAGGCGCCAATCGATGGGGCCGAACTGTCTCACGAGTTGAATCATGCGAGCGGGCTGGTTTTTGTAGACTTCCGTGAGCACCTTGCGTTGCAGGAAGCGCACCAGTGGCGGCGCTTCGAGCGGATCCGTCGGCGGGCCCAGCGTTTCGCGGATGGTCTGTGCGGCGGGACTTTGAGCCGGCGCACCGGCCCGCAGCTCCGGCGTGAGCAGCTCGACCATGGACGACTCGCCGGACGAGCGGTAGGGAACGAAGAAGTTCGCGAAGAGCCCGCCGGGCTGCATGTAGGTGTCTTCGTCCAACGGCGCGTCGGAAATCGGGGCGCCGGCGGCGCGCAGCGCCTTCACCTGTTCGCGCGTTTCCGGATGCTGCGCGTAGAGCTCCTCGAGTGTTTGCGGCGCCGCTTCGATCTGCTCGAGCAGCCGCATGATGGCGTCGATCCGCAACACGTCTTCGTCAAACTCGTCGTTGAGCTGCTCTTCGTAAGCGAGGTCGCCGTCGCGCAGTTCGAGCTTGTTGGGATCGACAGCGCCGGTGGGGTTCTCGCGCGCTTCGACCGTGCGACGTTCGCGAACCTCGCGCTGCTCGAGCGCCGCCTGATAGAGCGGGTCGTCGACCAGATCGAGGGCGACCCGCTCCATGGCGGCGTCGACGTCGAACTGACCGGCGAGCGGATTAGGCGGCGGGCCGAGCAGCATGTGCATGCGGTAGGCCCAGTTCTTCTTGTAGCTCATGTGGAAATCATCCACATCAGCGCCCATCTTGTTGTTGAAGATCCAGGCGAGCTGCTTGTAGAGATTGATCGATCGCGGGTTGTAAGGCAGCCCCTCGTCACGCAGCAGGCGGGCGCCGTTGTACACCCAGTGCCAACGCTCTTCAGGCGTGAACGTGGTCACCGAAATGTTCCACGCCATGTTCCAGGATTGAAACTCCCAGACCGCCGGGAAGTGCGGCTGGAGTTTGCAGATCCAGTCAGCCAGGTTCATCGCGTCGTAGTAACGCCCGTTGTCCTTGTAGTCTTCGGCGCGCATGAACGCGAAGTTGACGATCAGCCCGCGAAAGGCGCCAAACGCCTGAATCCAAAACGCGTATTCCGGTGGGGCGTTTTGCGTCACCTCTTCGCCGCCGAAGACGTTCAGCGCGGCGCGATCCGCGTTGATCCGCGGCGCCAACCCGGCGGCGCCGATCAACAGGGCGGCGCACAGCGCGAGACTCGTGATTTGTGTGAGAAGGCCTGGTTTCATCGAAAGCAACCCAACTGCTAATCCGTCATTCCGGCGACTTCACGGTCGCGGAAGATCAGCCAACCAAAGACAAACAACAGCACGCACCCAAACACCAGCGTGTGCAGCAGCGCCCAACCGAGCACATCGTTGGAGATGTACAGCCCCTCGATCAACTCCGACACCCCGCTATACGCCGTGAAGTCCGGGAAGAACAATCGAATCGCGGGAACCAGCACGAAGCGGATGGCGGGTCCCAGCGGTCCGTACGGATCGGTCTCGACGCCGGGAGCCTGGATGTTCGCGCCGATCGCATGCAGCCAGAACGGACGGCCCAAGCTGACGACGTACCAAACCAACGTACAAAAGGCGGCCACCGGCGACGATGTAAACGTGCTAAAAAACACGCCCACCGCCGCCAGAAACGACAACCGCAGCAGCATCAGCAACATGGTCTTGCCGAAATTCTCTTCGAAGGTGGACACCGTGTAGAGAATCTGCAGGGGTCCCTCTTCTTCGAAGTATACGCTGATGCGGTTCATCGGGTTCGCGACCGCGATCGCCACGCGCCCGTCGCGCACGACGGCGCCGGTCGCCAGAAACTGGTGGATCTGCGCCTGGCGGTGCTTCACCACTTGGGGCGGCGTGAGCGGCGCGCGCAGATTGTTCGGATCCACGAATTGCCAGACCAACTGCACTTGCTCGTCAGGCGGCAGGGGGGTCGCGCGGACCGTGTACGACACCTGAATCGTGGGAATACTCTCGTCACCTTCTTTGGGCGTCGGCAGACCCGCGAACTCGTAAACCCGCCGCGATCCGGGAAGGACGGTTCTCCATTGCAGATGACGCTGCCGCACCTGGTCGACGAACTCCGACTCACGCTGCGTCGGGGGCAGCACGCCGGTCGCGACCATGTCGTTGATGGCCGCTTCGGCCGACTGCTGAATCTCGTCGTAGGGGACTGCGGCTTGCTCGGCGACGCGCGCCGTCAGCACGACATCCTGGGCGCGCATGCGGTCCAGCACGCCGACGCCTTCCGGACGCGAAGCAATGAACTGCGCGAAACCGTAGATCGCCAGACCGCACAGCAGCAGCATCGGAATGTTCAGCAGACTCACCCCGAGCCACTTGCCGAGCAGAATATGCAAGCGGCTGATCGGTTTGGTGACCACAAGGTGCAGCGACCGTGTGCGGAACTCGTTTGAGAGGGTCGCGGTCGCCAGCATGATGGTGCTGAGGCTCAGCAGAATGCTGACCGAGGCGAAGGCGTAGTCGATGAAGTTTTGCAGACGCCCGGTCAGCGTGGCATCGCCTTGCAGCGCGAAGGGCAGCCGCAGCACCAGGAACAGCAAGACCAACAAGAACACGACGACGATGCGCATCCGCACGCCTTCGGCGAAGGTCAGTCGTGCGATCGCCCAGACGCCGGTCATGACTGGCGTTCGTCCTCGTCGCGCCGCCCGCTCAACTCCGCCAAGAGACCGCGGTCGACGGCGCGCGACTTCGATGACTGCTCGTCCGCCGCTTCGGCTTCGCCGGACTCGGCGTCGGCGGATTTTTCATTCGTCAGTGAGGCAAGCACATGGTCATCGACGGCTGGCTTGGCGGGGGCGACCGGCTCGGTCGCCGTCGGCTCGGGCGCAACCGGCTGTACGAGTTCCTCGAGCACCTGCCGGCCGCTCGGAGCCTCAGAGGACCCAAGAAAGCTTGCAATGGCTCCCGGCGCCGTACTGCCCGCCGTCTCCACCCGCTTGGCGTTCGCCTCGGCCACGATGCGCAGGAAAAGCTCTTGCAGGCGATCATGCGGCGTGGCGACCTCGACCTGCTTGCCTTCGCGCTCGGCGATGACGTTGCGCACCGCGGCGATGGTTTCTTCGCTGAGCTTCTCGGTGTTGAGCTGCATCAGATCGGTCCGCGCGAGCACCTGCTCCATCGATCCCGACACTTGCACACGTCCGCCGAACAAGATCGCGACCTGATCGCAAACTTCCTCGACATCGGCGAGCAAGTGGCTGGAGAGCAGAATCGTCTTGCGATGCACCTCGCCGAGCCGCACGATGATGTCTTTGACGAGCTTGGCGCCGATCGGGTCGAGACCGCTGGTGGGCTCGTCGAGGATCAGCAAATCAGGATCGTTGATGAGAGCCTGCGCCAGTCCGACGCGCCGCGCCATGCCCTTTGAAAACTCCCCGACCGGACGGCGGGCGGCGGAGCGCAAGCCGACCATCTCCAGCAGTTCGTCGATGCGCCGGCGGCGAACGCTGCGCTCCAACTGAAACAGCGAGGCGTAATAGTCGAGCGTTTCGCGCGCGGTCAGAAAGCGATAGAGATAACTCTCTTCGGGGAGATAGCCGATGCGACGCTTGGTGCGCACGTTGTCGGGCGGCTGACCGAAGACGGTGACCCGCCCACGCGTGGGGTGCAGCAACCCGAGAATCATCTTGATGGTGGTGCTCTTGCCCGAACCGTTGGGTCCGAGCAGGCCGTAGATTTCGCCGGGCTGCACCTCGAAGTCGACATCGCGCACCGCCGCGATGCGGGCTCGCCGCCAAAAGTCGCGGAAGACCTTGCTCAGGCCGACGGCGGAGATGATGGGTTGCGGCACCGTGCGCTCCTGTAGATGCGGGGGCCTAGCGCGACTCGCCGCCGCGCTCGACAAACCGGGCCCGAACGCGCTCTTGCTCCTGCATGAGTTTGCGCAACTCATCGCGATTGATGACGATGGTGACCGGATCGTTTTCGGCGCCGCTGGGCACGAGGAAGATCTCATTGTTCGTCTGGGGGAGGATGGCGCGCACGAGATCGGTCCACAGCAGCATCGCCGTGACCTCGGGATCCTGGCGATATTGCTCGATGTAATACTGAAACTCGTCCAGCTCCTGAACGATGCGCTGCTGCTCGGCGGAGGCGTCGCCTTCTGCGGTGCGGATTAGTTCGGCGACTTCGCCGCCCGCGCGGCTCAGCGCTTCGTCGACCGCGGCGAGCAGCGTCGCCAGTTCCGCTTCGCTGGCCCCGGTCGTCTGTGCGTCGCCGTAGGCGTCAATCAGGGGCAGCAGTTCGGTGTACTGCTGACCGGCGCGGCGCGTCAGGATGCGGGCGGCTTCGGTCTCCGCCTCTTGAATTCGCGCCCGCTTCTGCTGTTCCGCGGTCACGACGTTGCGAAACGCGTCGCGCGTCGCCCCGGGTTCGATCGTTTCCGGTGTGACCTGCACGATGCGCACGCCGAGATCCAGCGCGTCGACCATCCGCTGCAACCGGCGCTGAATTTCGGCGGCGAGTTCGGCGCGGCCGCGGTAGAGCACTTCCTCGACCGTTTTCGACGCGGCGGTGCGCAAGACGGCCGTCTCGGCGAGGCGCTGCAAGAGCGGCTCGACGGCGTCGGCCCCGTAGCGCTCTTCGCGTTGCAGGTCGGAGCCGAGCAACTTGTTCATGAACGGTCCTTCGGGCTCATCGGCGATGCGCTCGGGAACGTTCATCGCAAACCGCACCGGATCGACCACGCGATACTCGATCAAAAAGCGTCCGTGCGAGAGGTTGCGGTCGCCGGTGAGCAGCGCCCCGTCGACGCCCGGCGTCAGCTCTTGCTTCAGGCTCGAGGTTTCGGAGAGCGGTTTGAAGGCGTCGCGCGGCGGCCGCGAGTATGCAAAGCGGTCGACGATCAGCGTCTGGTTGCTGCTGGGCAAGACCAGCTTCTCGTCGAACGGGTCGGGCAGCGAGACGTGCCAACCCGGCTCGTACACCAGTTCGCCTTCCGACTTGGCCTTCAACTCTCCGAAGCGGGCCACGAGTCCAAACTCGGCGTCGCGCACTTCGAAACGGCCGGACAGGAAGTACAGCACGATCAGGATCACCATGACCACGCGCAGCACATTGAAGCCGCTGCGCAACGCGCTGGTGAGCGAGGCGTCGCCCGGGTCGGTTGCGGGTGGTCCGGCGACCGGCGTGGAGAGCCCGGCTTCAGACTGGGTCGGGGGAGTTTGTTCCATGGTGCGCGCCCTTGCCTACTCGCCCGTCATGACCTGATTCAGCAACCGCTCGTTCATCGCCGCCCGCTGCGACGGCGATTCGTCGTCAGCGCTCGTCTGCTGCGGCGTCGATTCGAAACGCGGCACGCCCGGCGACATCAGCATCTGGTAGAACGGAGAGTTGCTGTCGATGAAGAACGTGACCCGCTCTTCCAACGCGGCCTTGGCCGCGTCGAGCCAGCGAAGGTACTGGAAGAACTCCCGGTCGTCGGCGTCGATCTGTCGAAAGATGCGGGTCGCTGCGGCGACGCCTTCCGAGCGAATCTGCTGCGCGCGTCGATCGGCGAAGGCCAGGATCTGGCGGGCGTTGGCTTCCGCCTCGGCCTTGATCGCCGCCGCGATCGACTCGCCTTGCTGGCGATACTCGGTCGCTTTCTCCTCACGCTCTTTGCGCATCTGGTCGAACACGGTCTGCGTGGTCTGCGCGGGAAGCGAGATGCGCCGCAGGTTGAATTGCAGCAGTTCGATGCCGTAGTCGCGATCGAGCCCGCCGGCTGCTTCGGCGAGCAGCTCCTGCTCGATGCGTTCGTACGAGGCGTCGAGGTCGGCGGCGTTGGTGTTCACGAAGTCGCGCATGTCGTGGGCGCCCATGACCGCCGCCATGGCCTGCGCCAGACGAGCCCGCATCTGGTCGCGCGCCGCCGCTTCGGTCCGCGCAGCGCGATGGAATCGCAAGGCGTCGCCGACCCGCCACACGCCGTAAGCGCCGACGATGATGTTCTTGCCGTCGCGGGTTTTGATTTCGGTCTCGCTCGTGTCGATCGTCTGCAGCCGACGGTCGTAGTGCGTGAGCGTATCGATGGGCCAGGGCCAGCGGAACTTGAGCCCCGGGTCATCGCCGTTCGCGTTGTAGACGCCTCCGTCGGCGACGCGTCCCATGGTCTCCTTCACCACCACGTCGGAGAAGCGCACTTTGAAGGAGAACGCGTAGACGCCGAAGATGATGAGCACCGCGGCCGCGACGATCACCGTCATGAAGGGGAAACGACTCATGCACACTCCTCGCTCAAAGGCGGCGTGATATTAGGGTTCATCGCGCCGCACCTGCATTTCGACGTCTTCCGGACGCGCCTGCTCCTCCGCCTGGTAGCGAATGTGCACCGGACGCCTCTCGGACGGGAACGCCATGAAGTATTTTCGATCCTGGCGAATGCCGTTCACCAGTTCCGTGAGATAGCGGCGCGTGCGGTAGATCGCGGGCGCCGCTCGATAGGCTTCGAGTTCGAGGCGGAGTTGCGTGACCTGGGCGGCGGCGCGCATCTCCCGCTCCCAACGCTCGGCCCGGGCCTCGGCCAGCAGCACGGCCGCCTGGCCCTGCAGCTCCTGCTCGAGCGACTGCGTCTTCGCGCGCCAGAACGTGAGCGCGGTTCGCGCTGTCGCGCGCGCGACGAGGGCGTCGATCTCATCATCTGAGAGCTGCTCATCGCGCAATGCCGATCGAACCTCGAGCAGCGAATCACTCAGCTGCTCCTCGGCTTCTTCAACACGCCGCTCGGCCGCGACGACCTGCTCGTCGATGACGGCCCGATCGTTGGCCGTAAACCGCATACCCAGGCCGAACTGCATCTCTGAGCGATCCCGAAGCCGTTCGGTTTGCGCTAACGCCCAGCGGGCTTGCTCGAGCGCGAGGAACTGCGGTGCGAACGTCTCGAAACGCTCGTCGTAAGACGCGATTTCATCTTCGCTAAGCCGCGGCGAGAGTTGCGCTTCCGCCAGGTTCAGCGCGTTCTCCGCCGAGATCGCTCCGCGCACGGCGGCGGCCAATTGCTGTGCTCGGCCGCGGTCTCCCGCGACGGTGGCCAGGCGCTCGTTCTCGGTCACCAGGGCCTCGCGAATCGAAGCCACTTTCTCTTGCTCCGCCTTCACGACGTTGCGGAACGCCTCGGCGACCGTCTTCTCGGGGTGCACATTTTCGACGCCGACGTAGACAATCTCGAGTCCCAAACCGCCGCCGTCGGGACCGGCCGTTGCGACGGCCTTCTCGACACGCTCCTGCAACGCTTCATCCAGCGCGCGCCGTGCTTCGCCGAGCAGCCCGTCAACCGTTTGCGACGCGTTGAACTTCACGACTTCCCGCCACGCCAGGCTGCGCAGGAGCGACACCGGCGAATCGGTGAGCCGCGCGTACTGCGCCACGGCGTTCGGATCGATGCGGTACTGCACGATGACGTCCATGCGTATCAGGCTGACCGGGACATCGACCGCCGCTCCCCCGTCGACCTCGGTGAGCGCCGCCAGCCCGTCGAGCTCGGTCGCACGTCGCGGCGGCGTCGGGTTCTCCTCATCAACCGGCGGAACAATCAAAAAGTCGAAGTGCTCGTGTCCCAGATGCTGTTCGTCGGTCCAAAGCGACACCACGTCCGCCCGGGTGCGTTCCTCGAAGTCGGGTTCGGCGTCGAAATCGGTGAAGCCGATGTACATCTGCTGCACGCGGCCCGTGTCATAGACCCGCGCTACGTCGATGGGCCACGGCAGCTTCCAATGCAGGCCCGGTCCGAGCGGACGATCGGCGTTCAACTGTCGGCCGAATCGCTCCACGATCACGTGTTCGTTCGGCTGGATGACGACGACCGTGGTCAGCATCCAGAGCATCGCTGCGCCCAGCGCCAGCAGCGGCGCCGCGGTCCGCTGCACGAGCTGATAAAACCAGGTTTGCGATACGCGGAAGCCAAACTGGTAGTTAACGGCTTCGGCGATCGAGTGGGCGATGCCGCCCGGCTCGGAGAACAGCCCGAGCAGTCGACTGTCGAACGCGGCCCGCGGCTCGACTTGCGGCGATCGCGGGCGGTAGACGTCGAACACCACGTTCAACAGGATTTCGGCGCCCAGCAACACCATGAGGCCGGGAATCGCGAACGCGAGCACGTGCTCCCAATAGGTGGAGCCCGCATAGAGCTGAATACCGAGGGCGATCACCACCGCGGCCGCGGCGAGCACATTGCCCATCAGATACGAGGCCGCCGCGCGGAGGAGCTGTTGGTCCGCCGCGCGGGCCAATCCCGCCGCCCAACGTGAGTAAAGGAACAGCACGAGCGTGGCGATCGAGACCACGATCATCGAGATCGCCGGGGTCGAGGGGCGTCCCCACTGCGCGGCGACGAGAGCGTCGCTGCTTACCGACAGGCCCGCCGGTCCCGCGAGCAGATACCACAGCCCCACGCCACCGCCCGCGAGCGCCACGCCGAGCACCAGTCCGAACGTGGGCAGCAGATAGCGTTCCATCCACGCCAACCGGTTGGCGGCGACATGGAAGCCGCTGCTCTGCTCATCGAACAGCGCCGCTCCGGCTCCGGCGGACTGCTTCTCGCGGAGCAGCTCCTCGACGTCGAGGCGCTCCGCCGCCGCCAACTCGCGTTGACGAAACACCAACGCGAGCGCCAACCACAGCACCACGCCGACGCCAACGAAGATCGCGAGGTGGAAAAGCGAGCGCGAATAGGGCGCTGCGGCCAGATTTTCAGCAGGATCCGGAGCGTTTCCGGCGGCGAAGCTGGTGAGCAGCAGCACCATGAACGCCAGAAACTGCAGCAGCAGGCCGCCGACGGCGACACGCCGACCACGGGCGAAGTCTTGTTGCGCCACAGACATGCACCTCAATCAATTCAAACGCTGAATCGTACGATCAGGAGCGACGGGTCGACCAGCTCGCTCGGCCTGCTTGTCGCTCATACAGTACGCTCGCATAATAGGAAACGTGTCGCAAGTGTCCACGCCGAACACCGACCTTCGTAGCCGCCCAGCGTCATGATCACCAAACTGCTCGCGATCGCCGGCAACACGTTCCTCGAGACGATTCGCCAGCCAATCTACAACATCCTGATGTGGAGCGCGATCTTCTGGGTGGCGTTTGTCGGGCCGCCGCTGGCCGGTTATTCGCTCGACACCGACCGCGACATCAACGTCTACATGGACATCAGCCTCGCCACGCTGCTGCTCTACGGCTTGCTGGCCAGCGTTTTCAGCGCCGCTGGCGTGATCACCCGTGAAATCGAGACCCAGACCGTCCTCACCGTCGTATCGAAGCCCGTGTCGCGCGTCACGTTTCTGCTCGGAAAATACGCCGGCGTGATCGCCGCGATCTTCGTCAGCTACTACATCGTCTCGCTGGCCATGTTCTTCGCCACACGCCACGGCACGATGCCGACCGCCGCCGACCCGTACGATCAGCCGGTGTGGGTTTTCGGGGCCGGCGGGGCGCTGCTCGGCTTGCTGATCGCCGGATTCGCCAACTACTTCTACGGCTGGAATTTCTTCACGACGACCTTGGCCGCTTGGTGTCCCATCGCCACCTTCGGCATGCTTGTCGTGCTGTTCTTCGATCATGGGTGGACGTTCCAACCCCCGACAACCGACTTCGGCGATCTGCAACTCATCTACGCCGTCATCATGATGTTCTTCGGTGTCGTGGTGCTGACCGCGTTCGCGGTCGTGTTGTCCACGCGTTTTGGTCAAACGGCGACGCTCCTGCTCTGCAGCGGTGTGCTGATGGCCGGGCTGCTGTCCGACTACTACACCGGAGCGCAACGTGAGGCGGCCCCGGTCTTTCAAGTCCTGTACTCGATTCTGCCGAACATGCAGTTCTTCTGGGTGGGGCAGGCGTTGACGCAAGATCAGACCATTCAGGTGTCGCTCGTCGCCGCCACGGCCGCCTACGCCGGCCTATACACCGCGGCGGTGCTCAGCTTCGGTGTGGCGCTCTTCCAGACGCGCGAAGTGGGGTAACGCCGACGGGGGCGCGGCGATCGCGCGATCGAGTCGCGGGCGTACATTCCGATTGAATACGACGATGACGAGTACCTGGTTCGCGCCTCGTCGAAAGGGCGGGGGGATTGAAATACGCGGCGAATGGAATTTGCGCTGCGACGGCAGTTTACTCTTCTTCGCCCTTCTTAGGCTTCTTGCCGGCAGCCTTGAGCTTGCGATTGGATACCTTCGGCATTCCCAGGGGGCTGCGCTCGCCCCACTTGTCGAGCTCGATGAGTCGCGCGACGCGTTCGGCCCGCGTCAGCACATTGCGGTGACGCGCCAGCGTGCTCTTCAACTTCAGGGTTGTGTCGACCGACATCACAGCACTCCAAGCAGACCAATCTCGTAAGTCCGGCGAGTATGTCTCGGAAGCCGCCGCGCGTCAAGCCGATCACTTTCGGCCCAGCGTGTGCAGGCTTTATCGGCGCCTCGCGCCGCTCGAGCCCAATCCGCGCCCGGGCCCGCTATGCTGCGCAGCACACCGGTACACCGGCCCCCAACCGTACAACTCCGGGGCCGCCGGCGCCGCCATGGACCTGATCCCCACCGCCCTGGACCCCAAAGCCCCCGCCGCGGTCGCCAACCGCGAGGCGAACCTCCACCTGCTCAAAGACCTCCGCAGCCGGCTCGAAACAGTCAAGGCCGGCGGCGGAGCGGAGCGCGTCGGCAAGCATCGCGAGCGCGGAAAACTGTTCGTGCGCGACCGCATCGACGCGCTGCTCGATCCGCAGAGCCCGTTTCTCGAGCTCGCGCCGCTCGCCGCGAGCGGCCTCTACGACGACGCCGCGCCGGGCGCCGGCCTCGTCATCGGATTGGGGCGCATCAGCGGTCGCCTGGCCGTTGTCGTCGCGAACGACGCCACTGTGAAAGGGGGAGCCTATTTTCCGATCACCGTCAAGAAACACCTCCGCGCCCAGGAAGTCGCGCTGGAAAATCGCCTGCCGTCCGTCTACTTGGTCGATTCCGGCGGCGCCTTCCTGCCGCTGCAGGCGGAAGTCTTCCCCGATCGCGATCACTTCGGACGCATCTTCTTTAACCAAGCCCGACTCTCCGCAAACGGCGTCCCGCAAATCGCCGTCGTCATGGGCTCCTGCACCGCAGGCGGCGCCTACGTGCCGGCAATGAGCTATGAGACCGTCATCGTGAAGCAGCAGGGCACGATCTTCCTCGGCGGCCCACCACTCGTGAAAGCCGCCACCGGGGAGGAAGTCAGCGCGGAGGAGCTTGGCGGCGCTGACGTGCATACGGCGACCTCGGGCGTCGCCGACCACTATGCCCAGAACGACGAAGACGCCCTCGCGATTACGCGGAGCATTTTCGAACATCTCCCCGCTTCGACTCCCAACGACCCACGGATCGCGGCGCTCCGCGCGCGGCGCCATTCGCCGGAGCCGCCGCAGCACGACGCGGATGACTTGCGGGCGATCGTGCCGGTCGATGCCCGCCGGGCGTACGACGTGCGGGAAGTGATTGCGCGGATCGTCGACGGCAGCCGCTTGCACGAATTCAAGGCCCGCTACGGGACGACGCTGGTCTGCGGGTTCGCGCATCTCTGGGGCTGGCCGGTCGGCGTGATCGCGAACAACGGGGTGCTGTTCTCGGAGAGCGCGCTGAAGGGAGCCCACTTCGTCGAACTGTGCAGCCAGCGGGGAACGCCGCTGATTTTTCTCCAGAACATCACCGGGTTCATGGTGGGGCGTGAGTATGAAGCGCGCGGCATCGCGAAAGACGGCGCGAAACTGGTCGCTGCAGTGAGCAACGCCGCCGTTCCCAAGTTCACCGTGATCATCGGGGGTTCGTATGGTGCTGGAAATTACGGGATGTGCGGTCGCGCCTTCGGCCCGCGACAATTGTGGATGTGGCCGAACGCGCGCATCAGCGTGATGGGCGGCGAACAGGCGGCGAACGTCTTGCTGACTGTCAAACAGGACCAACTCGCGGCACAAGGCCGGCCGCTGCTCACCGACCAGCAGGCGGCCGAATTCAAAGCGCCGACCCTCGACAAGTACGCCGCGGAGAGCAGTTGCTACTACAGCACCGCACGCTTGTGGGACGATGGGGTGATCGATCCGGTCGACACGCGCATGGTGCTGGGCTTGGGAATCGAGGCGGCGTTGCACGCCCCGTTCCCGCCGCGCCGCCAGAGCGTCTTTCGGATGTAGTCGCTACGCGGTCGCGGTGGTCGATTCGAGGCCCGCTTCGCCGCGGTCGTCTGTTGATCGTCGACGACCGCTTCGGAAGTAGTTGCTCAGCAGCGCGATGGCCCACACCACCGCCAAAGCCGCCCACGTCCACGGGCCGAGCGACAGCAATCGCTCGCGCATGCCCGTCAGCTCCGAAGCGCTGAACAAGCCAATCACGAGCAGCATGGCCCCCGCCGTCGCGGCGGTGACCGCCCGAGCGAGGCGCGGCATGAGCATTCCGAAGGCCAGCCCCGCGCCGAGTGTCGCGAGCGTGATGACGCCCAGGCTGAATTGCAGCGCCGTGGTGTTCGCATTCAGGTAGTCCCATAGCCCTTGCGGAACGACCCAGAGGACGTTGCCGGCCGGCGCCGCATCCGCTGCCGGCAGCGACACCTGCAGGTCTTCGCCCCGCGCGTAGTCGAGATAAACCGGGTAGAGCACCTGGCCGGCGTAGACGCCGACGCCGACGAGCGCGGCGCAGAGACCCAGGAATGCCGCCACCAGCACCTTGGTGAGCACGATGCCGAAGGCGCCGCCGACAATCGCCGCCGCGATGGCGGTGGGCAGCATCGGCCAGCCAAACCAACCGGACAACGCGGCGCCAAGTTCGGATCCGCCATACACGCCTACGCCGGCCGCGATGAGCGGGGCGAGCTGCGCGCCGCGCCAGAGGATGAGCGCGGCCCCAACCAGCAAGCAGGCGCTCGCCGCCGCGGGGGCCCACGAGTACAGCCCGGCCAGGTAGTGGTGAGCGAGGCTCAACCCGTCTTCAGCCGCCGACGCGATCTCATTCATTCCGTGCATACACTACTCTCCTGCCGTTCCCGCGGCGCCCGCCGACGCACCCGGCGTGCGGTTCCAATACTCGTCGCCAAACGCCCGCACATCGTAGACGCCGTTCGGCGTCGTTTCGCGTGTCAGAAGTTGTTCGACCTTCGCCAGTTTGTCACGCGCCGGGGCTTCAGTCCCAAACTCGCGACCCGGCGCGCGGCCCCACCACAACATCGCAGGGGGGTTGATCAGCCGAATGCGCAGCCCGCCGGCGCGCGGATCACCGCGCCGGCTGACGTCGACCGCGCCGATCCGCTCGACGTTGGTCGCCAGACCGGTGCTCATGATGAAGTGCACCAGACGCAGTCCATCAGCCACATCATCGCCCGGCCAGGCCAACCCCGCGGCGGGTGCGGGGGCGGCGGCTCCGTATACCGGAATCCAACCTGGCGCGAGCCGCTCCGTCTCGCTGGGGTTTACACTCAGCCGGACGCCGTCGTGGTCAACGAGATACGCCTGACTTCCATCGACGACCATGGTGAGCGGTTCGCGAAATGTCGCCGCGACGCGGACCCGCCCATCAGACGTCTTGGTCACGCGCTCGACATCGTCAATCCAAGGCGACTGCTCCGCGCGGTGATAGATCCACGCGCAAAGCTGTGGGGCCGCGGGGCTGGTGCTCGCGTCCACTTTCAGGCCCGCTTCGACTTCATCGAGCACGAAGCGGCCGTTGTCGCCTTCCATCCAACCCGGCAACGACACCCATTCGATCCGCAGCGGAAACGCGTTGGGATCTTCGAGCCGCTGGCGATAGCCAAACGCTTCATCAATGAGTGTGAGTCCGAATCCGAAGCTGAACAGCGTAAGCGCCCACACCGCAACCTTCGAAAATCGCTTGGCCGCCGCGCTTGAAATCAGCGGCTTCGACGACTGCTTCGCGCGACTGGTGGAACGACGCTTGGCCATCAAATCAAACTCAGTGTTCCTCGACCGCCAGGTGCACGAGCCGATCGACCAGATCGTCGAGCGACAAACCCGCCGCCGCCGCCGCCTTGGGCAACAGTGAGTGGCTCGTGAATCCCGGCATCGTGTTCACTTCAAGCAACCAGGGCGCGCCGTCGGCGTCGACGATCCAGTCCGCCCGCGCCAAATGACGACAACCGAGCACGCCGCAAACCGCTTCGGTCTGCCGACGCAGCGCGGCGTGCACCTCGGCTGTGCCGCTGTCGAGACGATATTCGGTGCCCTCGTCGACATATTTGGCTTCATAGTCGTAGAACGCTCGTCGCGGACGGATGCAGATCGGCGGCAAGGCCGTCCCGTCCAGCCAGCCGACCGCGAACTCGTCTCCGGCAATGAACTGCTCAACCATCACGCTTTCATAGCGAACCAGGGCCGCCGTCACTTGTTCCAGCAGCGCGGTCCCATCGTGCACGATGCACACGCCCACGCTGCTGCCCTCGCACGGCGGTTTGACGATCACCGGCCCCGTCACGTTGGCGAGCGCCGCAGCAACGGGCGTGCCCCGTCGCACGACCTGATCGGAGGGCAAGTTCAGTCCCAACCCCCCAAGCCGGGCTTTCGTCTTCAGCTTGTCGATGCACAGGCGGGAAACGTCGCTGTTGGAGCCGACGAACCGCACCCGCCGCGCTTCCAATAATTCCTGCAGCGCGCCGTCTTCGCCAAACTCGCCATGCAGCGCCGGAAAGACCACATCCGCCGGCGCGTCAAGCGCGGTCTGGTCGCTCGGGGTGATGTCGCGTCGTTCGACGTCGTGCCCCCGGCGCTCCAAGGCCGCCGCGATCGCCGCTCCAGACGCCTCGCTGACCGCCCGCTCCGAGCCGGGGCCTCCGGCGAGAACAAGAACGCGGAGCTTGCGGGCGGTGCGGAATGATTCCATAGGCGGTGCGGCCGCGGCGTGCATCGGGTGACTCCATTCACCAGATGTCGACTTCCAACTCGAGTTCGACGCCGTATGCCGCCAGAACCCGCTGTTTCGCCAACTCAATCAAGTCTATCACATCGCGCGCCCGTGCGTCAGCCGCGGCCACGATGAAGTTGGCGTGGCGCGTGCTGATCTCGGCGCCGCCGCGTCGCTCGCCCTTGAGCCCCGCTTCGTCGATCAGTCGGCCGGCGGCGTGCTGCGGCGGATTCTTGAAGATGCAACCGGCGCTGCGCTTCGACACCGGCGGCTGCTCGCCAGCCTTCTCAGACCAGATGCGTCGATATCGAGCATGCAGCGACTCGCGCTCGGCTGGCTCCAGCGCGAAGGTCGCTTCGAGCACCAGCGCACGCCCGATGTCGCTGCGTCGATAGCCAAACGCACGCTCATCAACCGACCGCTCTTCCACCACCCCGCTCGGCTGCATCAGCCGCACACGCCGCACCGCGTCCGCGATGCAGCCGTAGCGTCCGCCGGCGTTCATGCGCACCAGCCCACCGACCGTGCCGGGTACACCGGCCAGGCCTTCGAGCCCGCTCAGCCCGTGCTCGACCGCGCCGCGCACGAGCGCCATAAAGTCGACCCCGCCGCCCGCCGTCACACTCCCATCCCGCCATGAGATGCCGCCAAACGCGGGCGCCGTCAGCCGCACGACCGCGCCCGCGAAACCCTCGTCGCGCACCAGCACGTTGGCGCCGCCGCCCAGCACCCGCCACGGCACGTCGTGCTCCGTGAGGCGGCGTAAGACGTCGCTTAGCTCCGCCTCACGCGTCGGCGTCACCAGCCACCGCGCAGGGCCGCCGAGCCGATACCACGTCAGCGGCGCAAGCGGCGCATCAGGTTGGCAGATGTGCTCCAAGCCGGTGCACCAACTCATCGGCCAGTTTCCAGATTGATCCGGCCCCCATGGTGATCACGACGTCCCCAGGACGGATGTTCGCCTCCAGATAAGCGGCGATCGCGGTGAAATCCGGGATGTACTCGGCGTCGCCGCCGGCCGCTTCAATACGCGTCACGAGATCTGCGGCGCGCACCTCGTCGCGGTCGCGCTCACTGTCGCGCACAAAGTAGATATCGGGCACGACGATGCGATCGGCTTCGGCGAAGCTCCGCGCGAAATCTTCGAGCAGGAAGCGCGTTCGCGAGTGCTGATGCGGCTGAAACACGCACCAGAGACGCTGCGGTTTGTATTGGGCGCGCGTGGCCGCCAGTGTCGCGCGGATTTCGGTTGGGTGGTGGGCGTAGTCGTCGAGCAAGGTGACCCCGTCGACCACGCCGCGCAGCTCGAGCCGCCGACCGACGCCGCGAAATGCGCGCAACCCGGCCGCAAGTGGTTCAAACGCGACGCCGTGATGCGTCGCCAACGCCGCCACGGCCAGCGCATTCGACATGTTGTGCTTGCCCGGCAGGCCGAGCTGCACGCGGCCCAGTCGCTGCCCGTCGCGAATGAGATCGAACGCGTAGCGACCGTCGTGAACGGTGATCGCTTCGGGTCGCCACGTGGCGTCCGGATGTTCGCCGAACGTTTCGCACCGCGCCCCCCAACCGCCCGACAGACCGCGACATCCCGCATCGTCCGCATTCAGCAACAGCAGTCCGCCGGTCGGCAGACGCCGCGAGAAATCGACGAAGGCGCGCTGAATGTCGGCGAGGTCGGCGTAGTAGTCGAGGTGGTCTTCCTCAAGGTTGAGTATGACGGCGCTGCGCGGCTCAAGATGCAGGAACGAGCGGTCGTATTCGCACGCCTCGGCGACGAACAGCCGTCCTTTGCCGACGCCGCTGCCACCCCCGAGTTGCGGGCTGATGGCGCCGACCACGAAGTTCGGACTAAGCCCGGCCTCGGTGAGCACGAATGCGAGCCACGCGGTGGTGGTGCTCTTGCCGTGCGTGCCGCTGATCGCGACGCCGTCGGCCCGCCCCATGAGGTGGCCGAGCAGTTGCGCGTACTTCACGACCGGAACGCCTTGCGCGACTGCGGCGGTCAGATGTGGGTGCTCCGGCTTCGCCGCGGCAGACGCCGCCACGAGGTGCACGTGCTCAGGGAAGGTGTTGACGGACTCGTCTTGCGTGACCAGTGCGCCGAGGTCCTGCAGACGGCGCGTGATCGGCGAGGTGTGCATGTCGCAGCCGCTGACGCGCACCCCCTGGTGCAGAAGCATGGCGGCAAGCCCGGACATACCGCTCCCGCCGATACCGACCATGTGGACGCGGCAGCCAGCCAACGATCCATCGGGCAGCAGCGCCGCAACGCCGTTTCGCGATCCATGCGAAGTGTCCACGTAAACAACTTACCACACGCTGCAACGACTTTCGCATCCGGAGCGCAGAAATGGCCCCGGCGGCGGGGGGGCTCCACCAGGGGGCGTCCATCGCCGGTTAGAGTCGCAGCACCTCCGCGGCGCGCTCAAACACGATTTCGTTGAAACCCGCACAGCGGAACGCCGCCGCCGAAATGTGCGCGAACGACGCATACGCCGGCAAATGCCGACCAAATCGCCAGCGCAGCAGCGGAACCGCCGGTGGAACCGGGTAGTCGCTGCCGAACAGCAACTTATGGTGCAGTCCCTGCCGCGCCGCCACGACACGCAAGCTCCGCAGCTTGCCCCACGCCGCCAATGCCGAGATATCGGCGTAGAGCGGGGCGTCGGCGAAATCGTGGCGCAGCGCGTGGATCAATACGTGATAGTCGCGCCAGCTTCCCCACGGCCCGACCGGCGTCGCGAGGTGCGCGATGATGACCTTTGGCATGCCCCCGCGCTGCCGCATGCGAGTCAACAGCTCAAGGAACGGCGCCACCGGCCGGTATGCGGGGTGATTGGTGCGCAGCGTGAACTCCGGGCCCAGGTGCAGCAGCAACGGCAGGTCGAGCTCGCGACACTTCGCGAAGAACCGCTCCGTTCGTGCGTCGTGCGGGCTGACGTTTTGGTGCAGCGGAATGAGCTTGAGCAGGCAAGCCCCCGCGCTCACGACCTCTTCGAGCGCCGCCTCGGCGTCGTGGCGGTACGGGTGCACCGACGCGCCAAACAGCCACCGTCCGTCAGACGCCGCGCAAGCCGCGCGGACGGTGGCGTTTGACGTGAACATGTCGCTGCCGCAGCCCGAGCCGCGATCGGGAAGCGGGGGGCGCGCTCCGGCGTCATCGTGATACGCGTCAAACGCCAGCAGCACGAAGCGCGTCACCGGTCCGTCGCCGCCGAGGTGCAGTGCGTGCGTGCGCGCGAGCGCCTCATCGATCACGCTGTTGTCGCGCGGCAAGCCCAGCGTCCGGCGTAGCATGCGGAACGCAAGTCGACGCTCCGCCCGCGGCGCAATCGCAGCCCCCAGGTGCTGTGGGTCGGCAGGATCGTCGGTGGGCGCCTCAAACGCGAAGCCAACCGCGGGCGCCGGGGCGCGACGAAACACATAATGGCAATGCATGTCGATCATGTTGTCTACTTGCGGCTGCGGCGCAACCCCTGCGCAGCGAGCTCACCGGGCGGATTATCCGACGGAAGGCGGTTGTGGCAAATTGACCGCACGATAACCGCTTGTCATCATCAGGTTTGCTGGTGTCGACTGCTATGACCTGATGCGATGCGCCGCCGCTCGGTCGCGCTCGCGTTCGCCGACGTTGCCTGAGGAACGCTCCAATGCTTCGACTTCACGTCACCTGCCTCTGCTCGCTGCTGCTGCTGGCTAACGTCGGCGTGGCACAGCCGGTTGCCGACCCGAACGCCGTGACCGATCCCAACGCAGTCGTCGCCGAGCCAACGCCCGCAAACGGGCGACAGCCGCTCGTCGCGATCGCGATTGAAGTGAACGGCGACGTCTCGTTTGCACCGCTCGATCCCAACGGTGCGGTCGGGGAGTTCGCCCCGCTCGAGGTCGATCAGGAACTCAGCGAGCTGACCGTGGTGCGCACCGGGGTGCTCTCGTCCGCCAAATTCCAGTTTGGGCGCGAAGAACCCTACTCGGCGGCGGTCCTCGATTCGGCGAGCGAACTGACGCTCAGCGAGATCAACAAGGACAACACGTCGAAGCGCGTCCGACTGGGCCTGAGTTACGGCCAGGTGCGGGCCGGCGTTGCAGAGGGGGGCTTGCAGTCGGATTTCACGATCGACAGCCCGATTGCGTCGCTCTCGAAGGAGGGCACGTGGGACTTTTATATGTCCTATGAGCAGTACACGCAGCGCTTTGAAATCGGGTTGCTCGAGTTCGGCCTCGTGAAGGCGCTCAACCGGGCGACCGGTCAGTCCCGCCGGGTGCTTCCGCAGCAGTACGTCACCAACACGCTGCGCCTGTGGCTGGATCAAGCGGATCGCCGCAGCGCGGTGGCGATCAACGACATGCTTGGCCAGAGCGACATCGAAATCGCGTACAACCGGCTGCAGAACGACGGACTGGGCGTCATCGAACCCGGGTCGGGCCGCGTGACGCAGCTTCAGCTGAACAACCCCACGGCGCAAGGCCTCTTCGCTGACACGATTCGCAACAGCATTGGCGGTCCGCTGCCGATCGGCGGGGGACCGGTCATCCCGCCGAACGTGATCACCCCGCCCGCGATCCGACGCCCTGAGGGGTTCTTCGGAACGGGCCGCGGCGACGATCTCGTAAACGTGTTGATCTCGGCGGACAGCGAACTGGCGGGCCGCGGTTTCGCGCAACCCGGCCGCTATCTTTTCCGACGTTCGGCATTGCAAAACTGGATGCACAAACACGGACGCTGATCACACGCGTCGTCCAATAGCCGTCGGTCGCGGCTTTCCCCTACATTATGCCGATGCGAAGCCTGCTCCTTCATATCGGCTCTCTCTGGTACGCGGCGGTCTTGCTCGTGTTGTGGGCCATTACCAGTGGCGCCGCGACGGCGTTTGAGGCGCTGCATTCCGCTGAGCGGACGCTCGCGCTGTTTTACGGCGCGTGGTGGTTTACCGCGCTGCTGGTCCTTATCAGCGTAAACACGTTGGCGTCGCTGATTACGCGGTGGCCCTATTCGCGTAAGCAGCTCGGCTACGTCGTGACGCACCTCTCGCTCATCGTCGTCTTCGCGGGCGCGTGGGTGACGCGCAATTTCTCGATTGACGGCGTCATCAACGTCGGTGAAGGCGACGTCGTGACCGAGATGCAATTGCGCGGATCATTCGATCTCGTGCTTCGCGACGCCCGCAACCCCGACCGCTTTAGCGCGTTCACGCTGCCGGCGGACGTCGCGAACAGCCTGAACACCGTGACCGAGCCGTCGCTCCCGACGCTCACGCTCGACGGCGTACGCGTGATGGTTGCCGCTCACTTTGCGGATGCGACGGTGGATGAAAGCGGCAACATCAATCCCGTTTCGCCGCCACGCCGCCGCGACCGGCAACCCGTTTTGGCTTTGCAGATCGAACAGGGCGACGGGCGTCGATCGATCGCGCTGCAGCGCTACTTTCTGTGGCGCGAACGACTCGGCGGCCGAGCCTACGAAGTCATCTATCAGCCGACGCCTTATCCGCTGGACTTCGCGGTGCGACTCGACGACTTCGAGATGCGCCACTATCCCGGCGGTACGTCGCCGCGCTCCTTTAGCAGCGATCTCACGATCGCGCGGCCCGGCGACGAATCGTTCACCGCGACGGTCAGCATGAATCGACCGCTGGCGTACGCCGGATTCGACTTTTTCCAATCGCAGTACGCAGTGCGCGAAGGGCGCGAGTTCAGTACGCTCACGCTGTCGCACGATCCGGGTCGGGTGATCGCTTACACCGGCTACATTGGCTTGATGACCGGCATGCTGCTCGTGTTCGTGGAACGTCTCCGCGCTCAGCGGATTCGCTCGGCGGCGGGGACGGCGGCGTCGCGGTAGTCCAGTCTTGTGCGTACGGCTCACACCGGCCTAGTCAAGCAGAGGCGCCAAACGTCGTCGCTTTGGGGATACGACGCCGGGTCGCCTCCACTACTCGCTTTCGGGTAAGTCGGCGAGCAATGCGCGAATTCGTGACAACTCGCGATCGCTCAGTCGCGTGGCGTCTTGCGGTTCGCGGGCCTCGTTGATCACAAGCGCGGCAGTCAGGTGTTCGCGGGCAGGCGTCACTGCCGAAGTGTCATTGGTTTCGCTCCACAGTTGATGTTGCGCGGCGCCGGCTTCAATCCGCAGGCGGACGTCCGTCGGGCTGCGCCGCGCGGCCGCCGACCAGTCGCGGGCCGCCTTGGCGAGGGCGGCGTCGGCGGCTGCGAGATCGGGCCGCGCGAGTGCGAGACGCGCCCTGGCCTGGGCGGCGCGCCCCGCGAGTCGCAGGGTCGCCGACGCATCGGGTTCTCGCCGCAGCGCGGTTGCGATGGCTCCCTCCGCAGCCCCGAGCAAGTCTGTCTGCACGTCGCGCGGCGCGCTCGGGTCGTTGACGAACGCCAACAACCGGGCGGCGAAGTAGCGCGCCGGCCCGGCGTCGAGCGCGTCGGCGTCAATCGCCGCTTCTGACGCAGCCATCCAATCTCGCAACGCTTGCGGGCTGGTGATGCGCACCAGTCGCTCATCGGCGGCGCGGCTCGCGCTCTCGCTACGCACGGTCGGTGCAACGACGAACCAGACGTGCATGACAGCGGCAAGCGCCAGCACGATCACGAAGGGCGTCGCGTCGCGCCCCGCGCGCGGCGTGAGGAGCTGCGACCGTCCGCTGAGCGCGACCGCCGCGGCGATCACCGCCAATCCGCCGGTGGTCGACAGGGCGAATCCGACGAGGCTATGCGTGAGCGCCGCCCCGACGGCCGCAAGGGCGCCGATTGCGAGCCAGCGCGCGTCGGCCGATTCGATCACCTGCCGCGTCAGCAGCCATGTCATGACGAACACCGCCAGGAACGGCGACGCGAACTCGACAATCCACAACAGCCCCAGTGCCGGTACGGTGTCGACGCCATGACGAAACACGTCCGACTGCAAGAGCTGCAACAGCAGCAGGAGCAGGGGGGCGCCAACCATGACCACCAGCGGCGGATGGGTGTCGGCCGTCAATCGCAACGCCCCATGGTGCTCGTCATCCGGTGAGCCCCGAGATGGACAACACACACCACGGACCGCGAGCGACACCCCGAGCAGCGCCAACGCGAGCACCGCGATGAGGCCGAACACGCCGAGCTCGACCCATGCGGTCACCCAGAGATTGTGCGGACTCTTCACCGCTTCGGCGCTCTCTGGTGGTCGATGTTGCAGATAGACGGCATCGAAGTTCTCACGGCCAACACCCGTCCAGGGCGCCTCGGCGGCGCCCTGAGCCGCGGCCGACCAGTAGTACCAGCGAAACTGCAGCGTCTTGACCGGATATCCGTCGTTGAGCCAGCCGTAGGTCCAGCCCGCCGCGACCAGCAGCACATAGGCGCCGACGCCCAGCGCCAGCACCCATGCCGGGCGTCGCAGCAGCGGACGCGGCGCCAACCCGATCGCGGCAAACGCTGCGAGACCGGCAAGCAACGCGACGTATCCGCCTAGGCTGCCAGTCAGCGAAAGGGCGGTTTGGCACACGGCGATGACCACCAACATGAGCACCGCGAGCGCCGCCAGGCGCTGCCGCTGCGGATCGTCTGGCGCCGCGCGACGCCAACGCGCGACCGCCGCCGACATCACGCCCAGCGCGAGCAGGGTCCACATGTTCAAGACGCTGGCAGTCACGTTGGGGTGGCCGAGAAACCCCGAGGCTTCGCCAGCCAGCAGCCGCCGCTCGAAGTTCATCAGCAACGGGTCGTTCGGGTCATACCCGCTGCGCACGAGTTGCTCTTTCTGAAGGCGCCACTCCTCTTGCGTTGCGGCGGCGTTAATCCAGGTTTGCGTGAAGCAGGCCGCGGCGGTGGCGGCTGCACCCGCGAGCGCCATCGAGACAACCAAACGACGCCAACCAGGGGCGGCGCGCAGCAGGGCGGTCAGCCCGCCGACAGCCAGTACGCTGACGATGAAGCTCGCGCCCGCATTCAGCGCGACGCGCTGCGCCGCGGCGAACACGGTCGACGCGATCACGGCGGCCGTCAGCAGCGCGACCCCGCCGCCGAACCACGCCCAACCGGCGCCACGCGCGAAGCGCACCAGCAGCCAACCGGCTGCGATCAGCGTCACCAGATCGAGCAACATGGTCGGGCCGGCCGAAGCGACCGGTTGCCCGGTGGCGGCCATCAAAAAGCCGACTTCGGTGCGTTGGAAGGCGTCAGCGATCAGCGGCCGCAGCGCGAGCAAGGTTGTCAGCAGGGTCCCCGTCAGAACATCACCGACGCCGAGCGGAATGGCGCTTTCTGCGGAGCGGCGGCGCGTGGTCATGGCGTTCGCTGCACCGGCGATTCGAGAATGGCGATGATGCCCAGCACGCTGAATGTGAGCCCGAGCACAACGAGCGTTTCGCCGAGCGTTGCGTCGACCAGGAATACGGCGCTGAGCCCGGTGGCGAGCGTGGCGAGGTAGATGGTGAGCACCGCCATGGGGCGCGACAGGCCGTGCTGAACGAGTCGGTGCGAGAAGTGCCGCTGGTCGCCTTGCATCGGATGCCGCCCCTCACGCAGCCGAATGAACAGAACCGTAACGAAGTCGTAGAGCGGGGCGGCGAGGATGACCAGCGGCATCGCCAATGCGTACACCGACCGGCCGGCATCCGACTGGTAATAGGTCGTCATGATCGACACGAGCGCCAGCATGTAACCCACCAGCAGGCTGCCCGCGTCGCCCATGAAGATGCGCGCGGGTGGGAAGTTCCAGAACAGAAACCCGGCGATCGCACCCGCGCACAGCGCCGCGAACAGCGGCGCCAGCACCTGACCCGCCAGCACACCCACGCCGGACATGATCGCGAGACAAATCACCGCGACGCCGGCCGACAACCCATCCATGTTGTCGAGGAAGTTCATGGCGTTGATGATCACCACGATCCAGGCAACAGAGAGGATGATCGACACGGTCGGGCCGGCGAACTCCGCCAGTCGCACCTCACCGACCGTTGTCGCCAATCCCGCCGCCGTCAGCATGACGAGCAGCTTGCGACGTGGTCCCAGCGGGCGGACGTCGTCGATCAGTCCGAGCACGTGCAGCAGCAACGCGCCGAGCAAGAGCGCGGCCGCGCGACCGCTCTCCTGCACCAGCCCGCCGACATACGGCGCGACTGTCGCGCCGAACCAGTCGGCGGCGCGGTCTTCACCGATAAGCACCGCGGTCAGAAGCACGACTGTTGCCGGCAATCCCACGGCGATGGCGATCGCGACGCCGCCGCCGTAGGGGGTGATGCGGGCGTGCGACTTGTGCGCGCCGGGCCGGTCAACAAAGCCGAGGCGGGTTGCGACCGGCATGACCGCCGCGGTCGCCGTGACAGCGAGCACGAACGCGAGGGCAGCCGTTCCGCTGAGCAGCCAGGCGACTTCGCTCGTGGTCACCCGGCGGCTCCTCCGGAGTGCGGATCGGACGGCGCGTCTCGCAAGGCGTCGACATCTTCGGCGAGCGTCGCGAGGAAGACCTGGCGCTGCTCGCGATAGCGTTCGCGCACGCGTTCGAAGAAGACGTGGTAGGGGGGCTCACGAAAGTCGGGATAGGTCCACGGCAGGATCTCCCATTTCTTCTCGATGTGGCGCAACGTGATTTCCGCGTAGACGCCCTGATCGAGATAGACGCGGTGACTGACGCCTTTCGTCGACGCCAGCACCAATTGATCCAGCGTGAGATATCCGGGGTCGATGTTGATCGGGCGGGGAGCGTCGCTCAGCGTTTGTTCGGCGATGTAGGTCTCGAGCTGGTTCGTGGCGATCTTGGTCGCCGCGAGATGCTCGGGCTGAACGAGCGTCTCGAACGTGATGAAGCGGCGCTGCAGGTGTGGGCCCATCTCGTCGGCGTAGTAGTCGCTGTGCGTGAAGGGCCACGTGTCGCTTTCCATATCGACCGGGCCATAGCGTTTCGAGAGCAACTGCCGCGCGCGTTGGAACAAATCGACGTCGGCGGCGAGCATCCCCACCAGCAGTTTGACTGGTCTTGCACGACGCACCACGCCCATCCCGCGACTATAGCGAGGCGGACGCGGGGCGGCTACGATCCCGATCGGGCGGCGCGACCGACGCGACGGACACGCGGTTGGGCTACCCACCTGCCTTGTGGCGCGCATGAACCTGATTGTCTTCGAAGATCACGGCTGGCGCGATCTCTTGCCGCTCACCTGGCTGCGGCCCGCGTGGGAGCTGCGCTGCGGCTGCGACCGCCTCCTCGACAAGCTCTGTGCGGCATTCACGATCGAAGACGCCGAGCTGGCGCCACGATCCATCCTCAACGCACGCTTCGCCCGGCAGCGATCGGTCGACAACGACCAACCCGTCACGCTCGCCAACGGGCGCCTGTTCGCCACCCAGCCGCTGAGCGCTCCAGAACTGGGCGCCGCCTGGTTTGAAGAAGGGGGCGACCTGATCGCCGCGACCGTGCAGCGCTCCGCCTGGCTAGGGATCCGCGACCAGCTCAGCACGACGAACTCGCCGGCATCCGCTCGAGACGCGATCGACGCCCTGACGCTGACCGCGACCGCGCCGCCCGCCGGCGTCAGGCTCGTGAAGTATGCATGGGAGCTACCCCTCGCGAATGACCGCGAACTACGTCGACAACTGCCAACAAGCGGCGCCTCGCAACATGGCGACGTCTCGGCCGCCGCCCACCTGCTCAACTCGGCCGCGATCACCGTGGACCCGGGCGCAACCGTGGCGCCCGGCGTGGTGCTCGACGCGCGCGACGGACCGATCTTCATCGGCGCCGGCGCCGAGGTGC
The DNA here is from genome assembly GCA_964563855.1 of uncultured Planctomycetales bacterium. Lineage (GTDB taxonomy): Bacteria > Planctomycetota > Phycisphaerae > UBA1845 > Fen-1342 > JAFGRR01. Next base: position 41,544 of record CAZLYU010000015.1, read on the forward strand.
AGCCCAACGCGGTCGTCATCGGCCCCGCGTTCGTCGGCGCGCGCAGCATCATCCGACCGCACGCAACCATTCGCGAAGGCGTCAGCATCGGCGAGCGCTGCAAGATCGGCGGCGAGCTCGAAGCCTCCATCGTGCATGGCTTCGCCAACAAACAACACGACGGCTTCCTCGGACACAGCTACCTCTGCCCGTGGGTCAACTTCGGCGCCGGAACCATGACCAGCGATCTCAAGAACACCTACGGCGACGTACGCGTCACGCTGCGCGGCGTCAGTGTGAACACCCGCAGCCAGTTCGTCGGCTCGCTCGTCGGCGATCACGTCAAGACCGCCATCGGAACGCGACTGCCGACCGGATGTTTCGTTGGAGTGGCGGCGAACGTCCTTGTCTCGCGCACCGCGCCGAAGCAAATTCCATCGTTTACGTGGCTCACCGACGACGGCGCCGCAACATATGACATCGACAAAGCGCTGGCGGTCGCCAACACCGTCATGCAGCGTCGCGATCAGCCGCTTACCGATGCAGACGTCGCGACGCTGCGCTGGGTCGCTGAGAACGCTTCACAGATCGAGGCCGGCGACGCGTGACGTTTGGCCCCACGGTTCGCAATAGCTTACAGAAAGGACGTGTTGCGCGTGCCCGAGCGACAGACGGTGGATGACAAGCGGGAATGGCTGAACGAGCAACAGCGCGCGACGCGCTACGCCCAGTCGGAGCACGCCGCCCGCGAACAACGCTGGTCGCTGGTGCGGCTCGTTACGTTCTTCGTGGCGCTGCTCCCCGTGCTGACCACACTTTGTTCCGGATCGCCGCAAACCTTCATCTCGCCGTCGAGCCCGTGGACCTTCGTCTGGCTGCTGTTCCCGCTCGGCGTCCTCGCCTTCACGCTCGCCGTCCGGATGCACGGCGTCGCCCGCAGCGCCCGCGAAGAAGCCGATCATCTCTTGCAGGCGATGGACGAAGCTCAGCAACGCCTCGGCGGGGCCGTGGTCTGCCTGCGCGGTGCTGATCGTCCGGCGGACGCAGACGAGCACGATAGCGCGATCGACCACACACCGAGCTTGCTTCCCGCCGCGCCGACATGGACCTTGACCGATCAGGAGCGCGACGATCTCGATCTGTTCTCCAGACCGGTCGGGGTGTTCGGTTTGTTGAACCGGTGTTCGAGTCTGCTCGGCGCCCGGCGACTGCGCGATCTGCTCGAAAACCCGTTGCTCGACGCGGCGGCGATTCGCGACCGCCAGCGGCTGCTGCGCGCCCTCGCTGACGCGCCCGACGCACGCATCGGCATTCAAGGGGCGCTCGTCGGACTACGCGGCGAAAGTGAACGCGTTCAGCGCCTCGTTCAGGCGATCGCCGACGCTCAACCGCTTGAGACGTCGGCGCCGCTGAGTGTGCTGCGCGGCTGGGCGTGGGTGAGTGGGGGGCTGGCGCTGCTCGGCGGGGCGCAGTTGATGGTGGGCAACGTCGGCTGGACCACCCTGCTCATCGTGCTGGTGATCATCAACAGCCTCATCTTGAAGGGCTGCGCCGCGCGGGTCGGCCAGACGCTCAAGGTCTGGCAAGACCTCGGCTACATCGTTCGCGTCCACGCCCGCGCGGTGCGCGGCGTGTTCGACGCGTTCGACCGCGCCCGCGATCAGCAGGGCGCCGACGTCGCCGCACTCGAACCATGGCGCCAGGCGTGCGCCGATGCGTTGCAGCCCGAAATCCTTCCCGCGCTCGCCGCCCGCGCCGCCTGGACGGACCACGGCGGACCGCTGTGGGTGCTCGTCGACCGTTTCACCCTCGTGCGCATGACGAGCGCCGCCCGCGTGCTCGAGAGCGCCGCGGCGCATCGCGACCCCTTGCTGCGCAGTCTGAGCGCGCTCGGTGATCTCGATGCGCTGGCGAGCCTCGGCGGGTATGCCTGGGAGCAGCCCGTCACCTGTTGGCCGCAAGTGAGCGACGAAGACGAACTGCACATCGAACACGGGCGCCACCCGCTCATCAACCCCGAAGTCGCCGTGCCCAACACCCTGCACCTCACCGAGCAATGCCGCGTCTGGGTCATCACCGGGTCGAACATGGCGGGCAAGAGCACGTTCCTCCGCATGGTCGGCGTGAACCTGTTGCTCGCACACGTCGGCTGTGCGGTTACGGCGGAGCGGCTGGCGTTTCGCCCGGTGCGCCTCGCGTCCGACCTGCGGGCCCGCGACAATCTCTCGGAGCGCGAAAGCTACTTCCTGGCGGAAGTGCGCCACTTGCGCCGCATGGTGACGCCCCCGGCCGGGCCGGCGCCGTTGTTCGGCCTCATCGACGAGCCGTTTCGCGGCACCAACTCGCGCGACCAGTCGGCGGCGTCGGTCGCGGTCTTGCGGCACCTGCTCGGGTCGGGCAACTTCTTCGTGCTCGCCACGCACGACGAACACCTGACGCGCGTGGTCGATGAGCAAACCGCGCGAAACTTCCACTTCCGCGAACACCTGTTGAGCGACGAGATGACGTTCGACTATCTGCTGCGCGAGGGGCCGGCTCAAACGCGCAACGCGCTGCGCATTCTCGAGATCGAAGGCTATCCGCCGGAGTTGGTGGAGCACGCGAAAGCGTGGCTGGCGCCGACTGGGCCGTAGGGGGGCGGCGCGAATGGCGTGGGTGAGACGTGATCTGGCGCAGACGCCGGATTCCCTTCCCTCAGCGTCCCCGCTCGGCGGCCTGCCGAGACGCTGGTGACGGTCCGTGGTCGGCGCCGCCCGTCGACCCGTCTCGAACAGCGACCCGTGTCGTGGCCAATCGAACGGGTGTGCAGCACTCGGGGGCACACGCCGCTCACGTTGCCCCGCAACGAGTAGCCGCAATGCGCACAACCTTCCGCGTCAACGCGCCGCTTGCGACGCAGCATCCACCATAGACAGGCGATCTGCATGGCAATGACCGGCCACAGCAGAACGTCCCAGTCCATCGCACTCCACACAACAGGCGGTGCTATCGCTATAAACAACCTGTCCAACATCTCCGGATGGCCTTCGCTAACAACATAGATGCGGTCTTTCCATCCTGGTCGCAGCAGGGCGCTAAACGCGTACGGCGGCCGCAGCCTGGAGCTAAACGAACCACAGTAAACAGAGTGGTGCAGGGACAGCTGAACGCCAAAGAAGAACGTCCCCGCATAGCCCAGAACTGTGGCGGCGGTCAGCAGCACGAAGACATACCGCATTTTGAGCACGGCGTCGGCCTCTCGGTCGCGGCCGGGCGGACGCGCGCGAAACTCATAACGTCTGATAACATATATTATGTTGCATTCTTCTTTGCGGCGCCGGCGGGGGGGGGGCTCGACCCCGTCTCTCGCTTGCCGCCATGCAAAGTGCTGCCGCCCGGCCCGCTTGTTCCCCGCCGAGGTTTACAGCAGCCCGCGCACCGTCGCCCCGACGTCGTCCACCTTCACCGCCTGCTGCTCGCCTTTCGCCAGATCCTTCACCTGCACCTCCCCGCGCTCGCGCAGCTCGCCGCCGACGATGACGGCCACGCGGGCGTTCCGCTGCGACGCCTGCTTGAGTTGCTTGCCGACCGCTTGACGCTTGTACGAAAAATCAGCCTGCAGCCCCGACTCGCGCAGCCGACCGACGATCCGCAACAGGTCGTCGAACAGGTCGCTGTCGGCGTCGATCACGAAGACGTCGAGCGTCTCGGGCACGCCGTCGGCGGGCAGCTTGCCGAGTTCGCGCAGACATTCGAACATCGGTGCGTCGCCGGCGCCGAAGCCGACGCCCGTGACGCGCGGTCCGCCGAGCACTTCGGTGAGATTGTCGTAGCGTCCGCCGCCGAACAGCGCCCGCAGATCGACGTTGCGCGTGCGAACCTCGAAGACCGGACCGGTGTAATACGCCAGCCCGCGAACGGTGCGCAGGTCGAAGGCGCAGTACGCACTCACGCCGAAGTGGTCGAGATGGTTCCAGAGCGACTCGAATTGCTCCGCGAGATTGGCGCCGTCGACGTTGGCGCCGTCGATCGCGGACACACCGGTCGACGCCGCATTGCGAACCATCTGCAGCGCATCATGCCGCGTGGCGGCTTGCAGCGCCTGCTGCACCTCGTTGGCGGCGGCGCCGGCGCCAATGTCTTGCATCCACGCCTCGGCGAGCTTGTCCGCGGGCAGTTTGTCGGCCCGGTCGAGCAGCGTGAACGCCGCGTTAAGCTTGTCGGCTGGAACCCCGAGCGAGCCCAGCACCGCCCCCGCCAACGCCCGGCTGCTGATGTTGACGACCACCTCGTCGGCGGTCAGGCCGACGCGCTGCAGGAACGCGACCGCGGTGGCGATCACCTCGGCGTCGGCCAGCGGGTCTTCGACGCCGAGGATGTCGACATTCCACTGAAAGAACTCGCGCAGCCGGCCGCGTTGGGGTCGTTCGGCCCGGCACATGCGCGGAATGCTGAACCACTTGATCGGCCGCGGCAGTGCGTTGGCCCGCGCGGCGACCATGCGGGCGAGCGTCGGCGTGAGTTCGGGACGAATCGCGAAACGCCGACCGCCGCGGTCTTCGAAATGAAAGAGTTGGTTGGTGATTTCGGCGCCGCTCTTGGCTTCGTAGAGCTCGGTGAACTCGAAGATGGGGCCTTCGTACTCGACAAAGCCGGCCTGTCGCGAGACGTCGCGCCACAGGCCGAAGAGCCAGTTTTGCAGGCGCATGTCTTCGGGATAGAAGTCGCGCATGCCGGGCGGCGTTTGAAACTTCATCGCCGCGGCGCTCCGAGCACGGGCAGCGGCACGCCGCGCAGGTCGGTGGCGGCGGCGGCGTAGCGTTCGCCTTGCGATGCTCGCTTTCCTAGCAAGACGCGCGGTCCATGCTTCGCCGCGGCTTTCTTGATTCTCTTGCGTTTGTTGGACGCTGATCCTTGCGAGGATGTCGCGGATTGCGATTTATCTTCACGCTCCTTGTCGCTCTTGGAACGCTTGCGATCCCAGACTTCCGCGACGTAGTGCTCGAGATGCGCGGCGCAGGTGAAGTGCTGCTCCCAGCCGTAATCGCCGGAGTGATAGTCGCAGTTGTCGGTCGAGTAGTCGCGGCAGATCTGCGGCCGCGTCTCGTAGATTCCGCAGCGAAAGTCAGGCTGCAGGTGTTGGCAGGTGGTTTCGATGTGCAGGTACCAGTCGCCGTCTTCGACGAACACGGCGACGCCGCCGTGCAGCAGATACCAGCGAATATCCTCGAAATCGCTGCGTTTGGTGGGTTTCTCGATGGGCAGCGCGATGTGTCGGCAGCAATAGCCGACGCAGTGTTCACACAGGTTTCCGGGCATGGGCGCCTCGCGGGTGGTTGAACAGACGATCCGCAAAGACGCAGGATAGCAGCAGCGCGGCCGGGCGCCACGAATGAGCGCGCTTCGAGCGCATGGATTCACGCCTGGGCTGCAAATTCATAGATACAGGCGCGTCCCGCCGCTGACCTTTACAGCCGCCCGCCGCCGCCCCATCCTCGCGGGACACAATCTCGGAGGATGCCCGTGTCGCGTTCCAGCCAGCCGCCGCGCTTTGCAAATCGTGTTCTGCTCACGTTCGTCGCGCTCAGCTTCGCGCTGTTCCCAACCGCCTGTCGCGCCGTGCCGCCAACAGCGGAAGTCGCTGGGCATCAGCCGCCGCACGCGCAGCGCCTCCACCCGCGCGCCAACCCGTTCGGCCTGCACGGCCCCACCTTCTCGCACTGGGTCTCTGGAAACGAGCCGCACCTGTGGGAGCAGGCGCGGGCGAAGTTTGAGGTGCTCGAACGCACCGGCGCCGGGTGGCTGCGACAAGACTTCTGGTGGAGCGTGGTGGAGCCGCGGCCCGGCGAGTGGGATTTCTCCGCCTTCGACCGCGCCATCCCCATGTATCGCGCCCATGGCTTCCGCGTGCTCGGCATTCTGAGCTATGGCGCGGCGTACTGGGATGTCGGCGGGCCGCAAAACGCCCAGCAACGCGAGCAGTTCGGCGAGTATGTCCACCAAATGGTGAAACGCTACGGCGCGTATGTCGACGCGTGGGAAGTGTGGAACGAGCCCAACATTCAGCCGTTTTGGACGCCCGACCCCGATGGCAGGCTCTATGCAGAGATGTTGAAGCTTGCGTACCGGCGTGCGAAACAGGCGGATCCGAACTGTGTGATTGTCGCCGGGGCGCTCGCGGGGCCCGATCACGCGTTTCTGCGCGACATGTACAGCGCGGGCGCGAAAGGACACTTCGACGCGATCAGCTATCACGGCTATGGCCAGCAACTCGGCGTCGAAAGCGAACGCATCGCCGTCGGCCAGTTGCGGGCCGTCATGGCCGACTTCGACGACCGCGACACGCCGATCTGGCACACCGAAAACGGCTTCTACACCGGTCCGGTCGGGCTCAGCGAAGCAGAGCAAGCGGCGCGGCTGGTGCGGTTCTCGATCGGCCTGCTGTCGCTCGGCGTCGAGAAAACGTTTCAGCTCACGCTCATGGATTGGACCGACAGCCCCGACCACAACGACCGCAGCGTCTATCGCGGCGTCGTGCGGGCCGACTATCGCACCAAGCGCAGTTGGGCGGCGTATCGCACCCTGTGCGAGAACCTGGCGGATAAGCGCTTCGTCGCCGACTTGCGCCCGGCGCCCGGCGTGCGCGGCTTTCTGTTCCAAAAGCCCGGCGACGCGCCCGAGCCCGATCGCGTGCTGGTGCTGTGGCGCGACTGGGATGCGGAGCCGTCGCCGACGACCCTCGTCACGCGCAACCACATCTTGCTGACGCAAGATTTGTACGGTGACTGGCGAAAGCTGGAAGCGGATGCGGCTGACGGCGGCTCCGACGCCTTCATCACTTACACGATGACGATCGGCCGCGATCCGGTTTACATCCACAATCCGCGGCTGCCGACCGATGCGCTGCTCGCAACGTTCCCGCGCAGCATCGCCCGTGCGGGGGAAGTGACGATTCCGGTTGAGCTGAGCGGCGCTGCGACCGCGACGCGCTTACGCGTCGCCGAGGCGCAGACCGGCGCGGTGTTGGGTGAGAAGTCAGTCGGGCGCGCTGACAGCCCGCGCGGGCAAATGACGCTCGACACCGCGGCGCTCGATCCCGGTTTCAACGAGCTGCGTTGGTGTGCGACGCTGGCGAGCGGTGAGGAGGTTTGCGGCTACTGGCTGGCGAAAGTCGAGCCGCCGCTCACGCTGCGATTCGCGGCGCTGACCGCGCTCGACGCGGAGAATCCTGAGCTGCCGATCGCGATCGACTATTCGGGTGTGGAGCGTGCGGCTGGGCGTTTGTCGCTGCAGGTGGGCGCGGGCGCGGCGCAGACGGGGAATGTCGCGCTGCAACCGGGCGCGACGACGAGCGCGGTGCTGCCGCTCGACGTGGACGCATTGGCGACACGACCGAACACGCCGCTCAATCTGCGGCTCGAGGCATTGGGGCTAACGCTCGACGCCGCCAAGCGCAAGCAATTGCTGCGTTGCCCCCCTGCTCCAACGAATGCGAAGCCGGACGGTTCGCTGCGTGAGTGGCGCGATCGCGCTCCGCAGATCACGACCGATCTGATGCCGTGGGAGTATGTCAACACCACCAACCCGCCGGGACCGGATGATCTGGCGGTGAGTGCGTGGGTGGCGTGGAGTGCGGCGGGGCTGCATCTGGCGATCGAAACGCGCGACGACCATGTGCACCCGCCCGACAGCCGCATCGTGTGGGAGTTTGACTCGGTGCAGATCGGGCTCGACCTGCGGAGCGACGGCGCCGCGGGCGTGGGGTATGACGAGAACGACCTGGAGATCGAGTTCGCTGCGAACGCGAGCGGCCCGCCGCTGCAGACCGCGAGTCGCGACCCGACCGTGCGTCCGTGGCTGTACTTCGGGCAGTTTCCCGCAGGTTGGCCGGTGGAGGCGTTTGACGAGAAGCTGCGCGGCGCGGTCGCGATCGATCGCGATGCCGGCGTGTTGACGTATGAACTGCTGATTCCGGCGGAATTGCTGGAGAACGGCATGCGACTGACGCCGGGCAGCGTCGTGGGTTTCTCGATGCTCGTAAACGACAATGACGGCGCAGGACGCACCGGTTGGCGTGAATACACGCCGGGCGTCGGCCTGGGCAAACAGCCGCAGGAGTTCGCCTGGCTGTGGTTGGTGGAAGACTGACGAAGTCGCACCGGATTTGCACGAATTGCCGGCGGATTCGAACGTTCGTCTTCGTGCTGCGAGGTGTGGCGATAGCGCGCGTTCCGCTACACTTCGCACCCTTGGAACATGTCTGAGACCACCTGCCGCGCTCTGCTGAAGCGCGCGACTGGCCGACAACAACGCGTCGGCGCCAACCAAGAGGAGACGCCGCAATGGGGTTGTTCGACCTCGTCGTGTTTGTCGTGTTAGCCATCGTGGTGATCGGCATCGGTGTATGGCAGAGCCGCGGTGAGAAGACAAGCGGCGAGCAGGGCGCGTCGGAGTATTTTCTGGCGGGTCGCGGCCTGACGTGGTGGCTGGTGGGGTTCTCGCTGATTGCGGCGAACATCTCGACCGAACAGTTCGTCGGGATGAGCGGACAGGCCGCCGACTGGCTCGGCATGGCGATCGCGAGTTATGAATGGATGGCGGCGATCACGCTCGTGGTGGTCGCGTTTCTGTTCCTGCCGACGTTTCTCAAGAGCGGCATCTACACGATCCCCGAGTTCCTCGAGTATCGCTACGACGTCTTCGCTCGCACGGTCATGGCGCTGTTTTCGCTGATCGTGCTGGTCGGCGTGCCAACGGTGACGGTCATTTTCTCGGGCGCCAAGGTCATCACGGCCAACTTCCAAGGCGTCGAGCTCGGCCCGATGCACTTCGGCGACATCACGCTCGCGTGTTGGATCATCGGCATCGTGGCCGCCGGCTACGTGTTTGCGGGCGGGTTGAAGTCGTGCGCCTGGACCGACCTCATGTGGGGCTCCGGCCTCATCCTCGGCGGCTTCGTGATTCTCTACTACGTGTTCGACGTGCTCGGCAACGCCGACCCGAACGAGCTGGTGAAGACCGCGGCGAACCCGGAGGTGACCGCGGCGTCGCTCGAGAGCGCCAACGCGTGGTCGCGGTTCTGGATGCTCAACTCCGGCGACCTGCCCGAAGGCAAGCTGCACATGTTCCGCCCGGCCGATGATCCGGCGATTCCGTGGACGGCGCTGGTGGTCGGGTTATGGATTCCGAACTTCTTCTACTGGGGCCTGAACCAGTACATCACGCAACGCACGCTCGGTTCGAAGAGCCTGGCCGAAGGGCAGCGCGGCGTGGTGTTCGCGGCGTTTCTGAAGCTGATCATTCCGTTTGTGGTGGTCATTCCCGGCATTCTCGCCTTCAACCTCTTCAACGATGCGTTGCGCGAAGACGCTTCGACCCGCAATGCGCTGGTCATCGCCGAGAAGTCGCCGGGCTTGTATGCGTCGCTGAGCACGAGCGTGGCGCTGCCGGCCGACGGGCGCACGTCGCGCGCCGCCGAGGAAGTCGCCGACTTGCTGGCTGAAGGCGGCGATCCCACCGCCGTCGTGTACGCGTTCGGCGATAAGTTCGCCGAGCTGTATCCCGAAGACGCCGCCCGCATCATCGCGCACAACAGTGCGCTGCTGGCGGGACGCGTGGAGTTCGACGCACCGGCAGGGGCTGACGCTGCGTCGCTCGCGGCGCTCAGCGCCTTGCAAGCTCAAGCGGCAAGGCGGATTGACGAAGCGGCCATCGCGACCGAGCAACTCAAGGCGCATGACACCGACAACGCGTTTCCGACGCTGATTCGCGAATTGCTCCCGACCAACTTCGGCATCAAGGGCTTCGTGCTGGTGGCGATCTTCGGCGCGGTCGTCAGTTCTCTGGCGTCGATGCTGAACTCGGCGTCGACCATTGCGACGATGGACCTCTATCGCAAGGTGCGCGGTCCGAAGACGCCGCAGGGCGAACTGGTGACCTTCGGACGGGTGTGTGTCGTCGTGTTCATGTTGATCGCCGCTTATCTCGCGCCCGTTCTGGCGAATCCGGCGTTTGGCGGCATCTTCACGTTCATCCAGGAGTTCCAGGGCTTTATCTCGCCGGGCATTCTGGCGATCTTCCTGTTCGGCGTGCTGGTGCATCGCGCCCCGCGCTACTGCGGTATGGTCGGCCTAATTCTCAACCCGATTCTCTACGGCCTGTTCAAGTTCAGCCCCGACTGGTTCGGCGATGCGATGCCCGGCCCGCTGGCATGGGCGTCGGGCCTGGCGTTCCTCGATCGTATGGCGCTGTGTTTCGGCATCATCATCGCCCTGCTCACCACGCTGACGCTGGTCAACCCGCTGAAGAAGCCGGTCGAGTTGCCGGTCAACGAGCAGATGGACCTGACGCCGTCGCGCATGGCGATGGTGTTCGGCGTCGTGGTGTGCGTGCTGACGGTGGTGCTGTACATCGTGTTCCGGTAGGCGGGCCGCGTGCGGCACGTGCGGGAAGTTCGTCGTACGTGTCGCCCGTCGCGCGAAGCCGCTGCCTGAGCGCGGTCCGGCATTCCGGAAGCGTCTCCGAATAATTGATCTTCGTTTACGAAGGTGCTGTAATCGGAGGGCGGCGACGGCCGGCTCATTCGGGCGACTCGCCGAGAAACGTTCAAGCGTGGAGATCGTGCGATGGCTGCCGACATGCAGGCGTTCTGGAACTGGTTCGATATCCCCCGGGTCACGCTTGCGATGGTTGCGGTGATCGTCGTCGCCAGCGTCATCGCGGGCATGGCGGCGAGCGTGCTCAAGACCCGCTCTGACAACCAGCTCAAACAGTCGATGCTCGATCGCGGCCTGTCTGTCGACGAGATCGAGCGCGTGCTCAAAGCCCGCGCGAAGCAGTAGCGTCTCGCGATCGCTGCAGCGCTCAGCGCGCTGCTGGCGCGTCGCTTTCAGACGTCTCCGCGGGTTTGGGGTCTGGCGGGCCGAGCGTGATGACCGTGTCGCCGGCTTTGGGCTTGGCGTCGCGTGCTTCGGTGATGACCACCAACGACCCACTGCTGCGTTTGATAAACAGCAGCATGAGGTCCTCACCGTGTTTCTGGCGTAGGTCGTCGTAGGTGAATTGCTCGGTCAACGGCGTCGCGCGAAAGACGGCCCCCGCCGCCACCCGCTGATTCAGCACCTGATAGGTCTGCTTGGGTCCAAACAGCACGCGTCCGTGCATTTCGTCGGCGAGCGTTTTTTCTCCGCCCCGGCCCTTGGCTGGCGAGAGCTGGTAGACCTCTTTCTTGCCGAACATGCGTTCGAAGCGTCGCAGGGCGAGTGCGTTGACTTCGTCGTTGGGCGTGAGGGCCAGCGCGCGGCCGATTCCAGAGAGATCGAGGTCGTCGATGATGAAGTCAGAGAGAATGTTGCCGTCGTGCGTCGTCAAGCCCGACATGCGCGCGGCAGAGGTGTTGCTCCAATTGTTGTCGATCAACAGGACGCGCGCGTCGATCTTCGCCAGCGCCTCGGCCATCTGCCGCGACCAGCGCTGCGCGCCGATCAGCAGCAGCCCTTGCGGGTTGGGATCGGCGACTTGCAGCCAACGGGCGATCGGCGCCGCGGTCAGGCCGTACACCGCGACCGTCGCGACGATCACGAGAAACGTAATCGGGGTCAGCAGCTCAGCCCCCGCCACACCACGCGCCTCGAGCCCGATCGCAAAAACCGACACGACGGCGGCCGCGACGATGCCGCGCGGCGCCATCCAGGCGAGCAGCGCACGCTCGCGCCAACGCAGCGGCCCGCCGACGGTTGAGGCGAGGACGGCCAGCGGCCGCACCAGCACGATCAGGCCGATCACGAAGATTGCGGCCCCCCACCCGAGTTGCGTCAGATCGTCGATGGTCAGCCGGGCCGAGAGCAGGATGAAGAGCGTCGAGATTAGCAGCACGCGCAGTTGCTCTTTGAACTCCACGATGTGATGCACATTCGCGATGCGCTGATTCGCCAACACGATGCCCATGATGGTGACGGCGAACAGTCCGGATTCGGATTGGAAGAGATTCGACACCACGAACGTGGCCACGACCAACATCAGCGAGACCGCGTTGTGGAGATGGTCGGGCATGCCGTGGCGGCTCACGAGCCACGCCAGCAGCAGCGCCGTCGTGACGCCGAGCCCGCCGCCGATGACCACCGTGTAGGTCAGTCCCCAGGCGACGGCGCTGGCGGCTTCTTCACCGCTCGTGGCGACGATGACCTCGAACACGAGCACCGCGAGCAGCGCGCCGATCGGGTCGTTGACGATGCCCTCCCACTTGATGGTGGAGGCCAGGCGTCCTTTGGGTCGCAGATAGCGCAGCATGGGGATGATGACGGTTGGCCCGCTGACGACGAGCACACTGCCCAGCAGCATCGCGGTCGGCCAACTCATGCCGATACAGAAGTGGGCGAGGACGGCGGATCCGAGCCACGTGACCACGATGCCGATGGTGACCAGATTGCGCACCACGCCGCGGACTTCGCGGATCTCGCGCCAATTCAGCGACAGCCCGCCTTCGTAGAGAATCAGCCCGACGGAGAGCGACACAAACGCCAACAACAAGTCTGGCCCGAGCATCTGATCGGGGTTGAGCGCCCAGTTGGGCGCGAGGACGGCCAGGACCGGTCCGGCGACAAAACCGAATATGAGCAGCAACAGGATGGACGGCACATTGATGCGCCAGGCCAGCCACTGAGCCGTTACGCCGAGTGCGATAACGCTCGCCAGGCCAAACAGTATTCCCTGCTGTTGAGCTGCTGCGAGCAGCACATCCATGATGGCGTCCGCCGTTGTTCAAAAGGAACTTCGCTTCGTCGCCGAGTCCCGCGCGGACCCGACGACCGGCCTGATCTTACGCGACGTGCAACGCCTGGACGACGTCGTTTCGGGCGGCGCGGCGGGCGGGCCACAGCCCCGCGATGACGCACAGCAGAATCGTCGCGGCCGCGGCGCTGAAGACAAAAGGCCACGGCATGACAAAGGCGACGTCGAATCCCCACATGTTGCCGGTGAGGCGCGTTGTGTTGTGGGCTAGATGCAGCCCGAGGGCCACGCCCAGCAGTCCGCCGAGCAGGCCGAGCACAATCGCCTCGCCGATGACCAGTCGCAGCACCAGACCACGGGTCGCCCCCACCGCACGCATGATTGCGATCTGCTTTGAACGACTTGCGACGTTGGCCGACATCAGGTTCGCGACGCCAAGCGCCGCCACCAGGAGCGCAATCGCGGGGGCGGCGGCCAGAAGCCGCGTAACCGCCGAGAGTTGGCGATCAATTTCATCTTTCAGTTCGGCGATCGTTCCAAAGTTCGCCGCCGGAGTGCTGAGTTTCTTGGTGATTGCGAGCAATACCTGGTCTTCGCGATAGCGACGCCACCGCGCATCGAGCGGGATGCGCGGGTCGTAGTATTTCTCGGCAAGCGCGGCGCCCTCCTCCGTGTCGCGCGGCGGCGGCCAGTCGACCGGGGGCGGAGCGTCTGAAAGGGCGAAGTTCAGCAGCACGAGTCTGCGGCCGCGCAGGTTGAACAGGCGTTCGAGGTCGGCGTTGGAACCCAGCACGGTCCCGCTCGCGGCGACGGACATCTGCGACCGGAGCTGAAAGTAGTTCGCCGCGATGTCGAGCGCCGGCGATGTGACCACCGCCGCGACTTCGAACTGATACGGGCGATCGCCGTAGTAGACGGTGACCATGTCACCGAGGCGTTTGTTGCGCGAGTTCGCGAAGTCTTCCGCGATGATGACGTACCCCCCCTGCCTGAGTTTCTGCATCGCGTCCCCTTCGTCGCCTTCGAGATACTCCAACTGAACGAGATCGGGAAAGCGATCCGGGTCGCATCCGACGAACCAGGTGAGCGACGAAAACAGCCGTTCGGTTCCGAACAGCGAAGATTGTTCGATGAGCTTCACGTTGACCATGTTGCAACTGGTGAACGCACCGACGCCGCTGATCGTCGCGAGCTGCTCGTCAACATCGTTTTGCTGCGGGCGGACCTGGCTCGGGCTCCATAGATAGGCGGCGGGAAACTGCTTGGGGAACTGCCACCCCTGCTGAAAGCTGTTGCTAAACACGACCAGACCCACGATGAGCGAGAGGCCGACCATCAGTCCGCAGCAGATGCCGGTGGAGCGCCACACCGCGTGTCCGACCTGATCTTGCAGCAGGTGAACGCGAACGCGCAGCAGCGCCGCCGCGAGGTGCACGATTGTCGAGCCGACCAGCCACACCACCAGCGGCGCCAGGCACGCATAGCCCACATACAGCAACACGACCGAAGCCGATGCATAGCCCACCCACTCCGGCGAACGCATCGCGTACACATTCACGATGTACGCCTGCACCGCCACCAGCGCCGCTCCGAAGACGGCGACGAGCACCAACCAGAAACGCTGGGGGCGCCGGGCCCGAGGACGCGCCGCTTCGAGCGGGGAGACGCCAACCGCGGCTAACGTCGGGATGAGGGCGGCCACCAGCGTGGCGCCGAGCCCGGCGACGATCGCCAGCAGAATGCCGCTGCCGCTCACCCGGAACTCGCCGACGTATTCGGGGGCGATCTGAACGCTCAGCGCGGCGAGGCCGAGACCGGCGGGCACGCCGAGTGCGACGCCGATGACGCCCAACGGCGCCACTTCGAGAAGCATCATCGCCGCCAGTTGCCAGCGGGTGACGCCGACGCAGCGCAACAGCCCCAACTGCGCGATCCGCTCGACCATGCCCATCGACAGCGTGCTGAGGATGATGAACAGCGCCGTAAGCAACGCCACGCAGCTCATCAGAACGAGCACAAACTCCTGCTGCGACTGCGCGTTTTCGATCTGTCGCATCCGCGCGAGGGCGTCGCGCACGCTCAGATGGGCCCCGAACGGCTTGCGCGCCAGGGTGTTTCGAACGTTGATGGCGAGCTTCTGGATCGACTCGGGATTCACGTCGGAAGCGACGATGTCGATGGTGGTGACCTGGCCGGTGCGCGAATCGATCCGCTGAAGCGTGCGCAGCGGCAGAATCACGAGCGGCTTCTGGTACCGCGCCAAGCGTCGCCGGTCCAGCAGGCCGACAATCTCCAACGCGTAGGGCTCGCTGCGATTCTCGGCCCAGACGACGACGAAGTCGCCAACACCGCAACCCTTCTCGGCTGCGACGCCGGCCTCGACGACGCACACTATCCCGTCGTCGGGCGTGAGCATCCGGCCGTCGCTCAGCGACCAATCACGAAAGTGGGCCTCGTTGCCAGGATCGACGCCCATAAAGTCGGCTCGATCTGTGCGTACGCGCCAGGCTTTCTCATAATTGTCCGCCGCCACGTCATCGGCCGAGAGGATCTTGGCTTGCAGCCGGCGATGCAGGACGGCGGTGACGCGTTCGACGCCGTCGACCTGTTCCGCGTAACGCTTGAGCGATTCGCTGATCTGGCCTTCGCGTCCGAGGGGCGACTCCACACTGACGTGCGCGTCGCCGACGTACTGTTCGGCCCATTCGAGGATCGAGGTCCGCACCGACTCGAAGCAGCAGGTCACCCAGACGACCGCCGCCACGCCGAGCGCGATCGCGGCGGTCGCGCCCGCGGTGCGCAGCCGCCAGACCCACCAAGCGCGGAACGCGAGTTGCGACCAATGCTGCATTTAGTGGTCGCTCCCCATTACGCCGCTAACCGGCCAACGCTTGGTACTCACGCACCACCGCTCCAGCGTCTTCGCTGGCATCGTTGCGAAAGGATCCAACCAGGCGCCCGTCCTTGAGCACAACGACTTCGTCGGCAAAGGCGGCGCCGTGCGCTTCGTGCGTCACCATCACGACCGTGGTGCGCTGCTCGCGCGTCACCCGTCTGAGCAGCGCCCAGACCTCGAGCGACTGTTTCGAATCGAGACTGCCGGTGGGCTCATCGGCGAGGATGATGGCGGGTTCGTTCAGGAGCGCCCGAGCGATCGCGACGCGCTGTTGCTCGCCGCCGGAGAGCGCATCCGGGCGGTGCCCGCCGCGCGGCGTGAGGTGCACCAGATCGAGCAGCGCGGCGACCCGCGCCGCGCTGTCGGCCCCGCGTTTCCCGTCGACGAGCTGCGGCAGCGCGATGTTTTCACGGGCTGACAGCGTTGGCAGCAGGTTGAACTCTTGAAAGATCACGCCCATCCGCCGCCGCCGAAAGATCGTGCGTCGCGCGTCGTCCATGGCGGCGAGGTCGTGTCCTTCAATGATGATGCTGCCCGACGATGGGAGCGTCAATCCGCCGATCAGGTGCAGCAGCGTACTCTTGCCCGATCCGCTGGCCCCCATGATCGCGACGAAGCTGCCCTGCCGTGCTTGCAGATCCACGCCATCCAGCGCGGTCACCAGTGTTTGATCGGCGGCGCGACCATACACCTTGCGCACCGCACGCACGTCAAGCACGACGTCGGCGTCAACGGTTGTCGTGTAATTCACCCCGGCGCCGGGGTCGGTGGAGTCACGCATCGCGCGGAGTGTATGCCACGGTCGCGACGCCCACAAACGTCGACGGGGCCGTGACGATTCGCGACGCGCAGCCGCCAGCCCGCTTGCGTTTTTATACTCGCGACCGCAAAGTGGGACCGGTCGATCTGCGCACTTTGGAGCTACACATGCCGCTGAGCCCGGTTTTCTATGCGCCGGACTGGCCGCCGACCGGGGGGCTTGGCGGATCAGGGCTCCAGCCGTGGGACACGGCTTTGGGTTGGCCCGCGCAAGGGCCGCCGCTCGGCATGCCGCCGGGACCGTTCCCCAACATTGTCAGCGCGACTCAGAAGCTCAATCCCTATCCTGACGCTGCGCACCCTCGGTTCGGCGACGAATCCCCGGATAAGCTGGACCCGTCCAAGTCGTTCAATCCCAAACCGATGGTCGACACGGCCATCAATCAGGGACGCGGCGAGGGCATGGGCTCCGTGGTGACCCAATAGTGCGCGCCAGTCGACGCCGGCGGAGTGTGTGTGTTCGAGTACTTTGAAGCACTCCGCGATTTCCCTTTCCTCCAGCACGCACTCGCTGCAGGGCTGCTCGCGGCGATCGCCTGCGGCGTGGTCGGCAGCTACGTCGTCGTCCGGCGCATCAGCTACATGGCGGGCGCCATCGCACATGCCGTTCTCGCGGGGCTCGGCGCCGCAGGTTATACGAATGCGGCGCTCGGCTGGTCATGGCCGACGCTCTTGCACGGCGCCGTCATCGCCGCCCTGCTTGCCGCGATCATCATCGGCATCGTGAGCTTGCGGGCCAAGCAGCGCGAAGACACGCTGATCGGCGCGATCTGGGCGGTCGGCATGGCGATCGGCGTGCTGTTCATCTACGCGACCCCCGGCTATCAAACCGACCTCATGAGTTACCTGTTCGGCAGCCTCTCCTTCGTCGGACGTGACGACCTCTATCTGCTGGCGTGTTTGAACCTCTGCATCGTCGTCACCGTGACGCTCTTCTATCACCGCTTCCAAGCGGTCTGCTTCGATGAAGAGTTCGCTCGGCTCCGCGGCGTGTGGGTCGAGCCGCTGTATGTGTTGTTGTTGTGCCTGGTGGCGCTCACGGTTGTTTTGCTGGTGTATGTCGTTGGAATCATCCTGGTCATCGCGCTGCTCACCCTGCCCGCCGCCATCGCATCGCTCGGCTGCCGAACGCTGCTGCAAATGTTCGTCGCGGCCACGCTGCTGGCGGCGCTGTTCACCACCGCCGGCCAGGCGCTGGCCTATCCCCTCGACATTCAATCCGGCGGATCGATCATTCTCGTCACCGGCGGTTCGTATCTGCTGGCGATGCTGGGCGCCGCGGTGTGGCGCGCCGTGTCGCGGCGTCGGAGCCACGCCGTTCCATAAACGCCGACCAAGTGCGATCGGCCGAAACACAACAACGGCCGGCCGCGCTATCGCGCGATCCGGCCGCTGAGCGCTTTCCCCTCCCAGGGAATGCAGAATGGATCGACGTTAGTGCATGTGCGGCATGCCGCCGCCACCCTTGCTGTCGTCCTTCTCCTTGATCTCGCTGACGACCGCGTCCGTCGTGAGCAGCAGGCCCGCAACGCTGGCGGCGTTCTCGAGCGCCACACGCTCCACCTTCAGCGGCACGATCACGCCCATCTTCACCAGGTCGCCGTACTCTTCGGTCAGCGCGTTGTAGCCGAAGTTGTCGTCCTTGGCTTCCTGCACCTTCTGGCAGACGATCGAGCCGTCGAGGCCGGCGTTCTCGGCGATTTGCTTCACCGGCGCCTTCAGCGCGCGGCGAATGATCTCGACGCCGGTCTTCTGGTCGCCGCGGGCCTTCTTGGCCGCCGCGTCGAGCGCCGCCTCGCAACGCAGAACGGCCACCCCGCCGCCCGCCAGAATGCCCTCTTCGACGGCGGCGCGACACGCGTGCAGCGCGTCTTCGACGCGGGCCTTCTTCTCTTTCATCTCCACCTCGGTCGCGGCGCCGACGTTGATCTGCGCCACGCCGCCCGACAGCTTCGCCAGACGCTCTTCGAGCTTCTCGCGGTCATAGTCGCTGGTGGTGATTTCGATCTCGTTCTTGATCGACTCGATGCGGCCCTTGATGTCGGCCGTCGTGCCGGCGCCTTCGATAATCGTGCAGGTTTCCTTCTCGACGATCACACGCTTGGCGCGGCCCAGATCCTTCAACTCCAAGCCTTCAACGTTGATGCCCAGATCTTCAAAGATCGCGCGACCGCCGGTCAGCACCGCAACGTCTTCGAGCATGGCCTTGCGCCGATCGCCGAAGCCCGGCGCCTTCACGGCGGCGCACTGAATCACGCCGCGCAGCTTGTTGAGCACCAGCGTGGCGAGCGCTTCACCCTCGATGTCTTCAGCGATGACCAGCAACGGCTTTCCAGACTTGGCGACCTTTTCGAGCAGCGGCAGAAAGTCCTTGATATTGCTGATCTTCTTCTCGTGCACGAGGATATAGGGGTCATCGAGCACCGCCTGCATGCTTTCCGGCTTGTTCACGAAGTGCGGCGAGACATACCCCTTGTCGAACTGCATGCCTTCGACCAGATCGACCGTGGTGTCGAGCGCCTTGCCCTCTTCCACCGTGATCACGCCGTCTTTGCCAACCTTATCCATCGCTTCGGCGATCTGCTTGCCGATCTCGACGTCTTGGTTCGCGGCGCACGCGCCGACCTGCGCGATCTGCTCCTTGCCCTTCACCGGCGTGCCCATTTTCTTGAGCTGCTCGATGACCGCGTTCACACCCAGATCCACCCCGCGCTTCAGCTCCATGGCGTTGGCGCCGGCGGCGAGGTTTTTCAGGCCTTCATCAAAGATCGCTTCAGCGTAGACGGTCGCGGTGGTGGTGCCGTCGCCGGCGACGTTCGACGTCTTGCTGGCGACTTCTTTCACCATCTGGGCGCCCATGTTCTCGTACGCGTCTTCGAGCTCGATTTCCTTCGCGACGGTCACACCGTCCTTCGTCACGGTCGGGGCCCCGAACGACTTCTCGATCACGACGTTGCGGCCACGCGGGCCGAGGGTGACCTTGACCGCGCGAGCCAGCTTGTGCACCCCGGCGCGAATGGCCTCCCGGGCTTCCATGTCATACGCGATTTGCTTGGCAGCCATAGTGGCGTTACTCCTTGCTGAGGCGACCCGAGCGGCGCCCGCCGCTGGTCCGCGTGAAGTTTGTCAGGGATGGGCGCAGCGCGGCGAAAATGCCGTCGAGCGCCGCTCAACCTCAACCCCGCGCGAGCGACTAGTCCAGCACCGCCAGAATGTCGCTCTCGTCCATGATGATCATCTCTTCGCCGTCGACTTTGACTTCGGTGCCGGCGTAGCTGGTGAAGAGCACTTCGTCGCCCTTCTTCACCTGCAGCTCCTTCCGATCGCCGGTATCGAGCAGCCGCCCGTCACCGATGCTGAGCACCTTGCCGCGCTTCGGCTTCTCCTTGGCCGAATCGGGCAGGAAGATGCCGCCCGCGGTCGTGTCTTCCGCCTCGACCCGCTTGATCAGCACCTTGTCCCCCAACGGACGCAAACCCACACCTGCCATCGCGTGCATCTCCTGTGGTTCAATTGAAACCGTGCGTCTTGCAGCCTACCGCGCCGCGCGCATCATATTCGTTACACCGGTTTGGCAACTCGCGCGCCACACGCCGGCGTATACGATCCAGCACTTCCTAAGCCTCAATCGCATAACGAGTTAAATGCGACCAGCGACTACCCCGCCAGCCGCGCACCACCAGCCCGCATGCGGGTCTGCTGCCTGCCAAACCGGCAGACGTGCTTACGGCGGCGGCGCCATGCGTTCCCGCCGCCTATGCTGACCGGCGATGTCCACCCAGTCACACGCCGCGCTCCACATTGCCGTCGACTGGCGTGTGCGCACCCCGTGGCCGGGCGCGCCGCGTCTCATCGAACGCGTCGCGCGCCGCGGCGCGACCGCTGAAGGCTTCACCCACGGTCGGCTTAGCGTCGTCGTGATCGGACAAACACGGATGCGCTCGCTCCATCGTCAATACCTGAACAACGACGCCCCTACCGACGTGCTGACGTTCGATCTCGGAACGCACCCCGAACGCGGCTACCTACACGGCGACATCGTCGTCTGCACCGACGTCGCCCGCCGCGCGGCGCGCCGAACTGGCGCCGCGCGACCGCAGGCCCCGAGGGCCGCACTCAAGGCCGCGACATACGAATTGGCGCTCTACACGCTGCACGGCGTGCTGCACCTCGCCGGCTACGACGACCACGCCCCACGCGACTTTCGGCACATGCACGCCCGCGAGAACGAGCTGTTGACGGAACTCGGGCTCGGGCCGGTCTTCGGCAACGAAGCGTAAGCCCGCGTTGTCGGCCACTCATAAAATATTCCTTACTCCGTGGGTGTCAGGCTGTCTTCGCCGGCGCCATTTCGCCGCGTTCGAAGCCGCCCCAGTCCCCCCGTCTTGGCGAGCGTCCCGCGCGCCCGCTATACTCGCCGACCCGCCGCATCTCCCGCGGCGCTCAACTCAGTCCGCTGCGCTCGGAGGTTTCCCGCATGCCCGTCTACGAAGTGTTGGACATCCGGAATGTCGCCATTGTCGGCCACACGGCGGCCGGCAAAACCACGTTGGGTGAGGCGATGCTGTTCAAGGCGGGGGCGACCGGACGACTCGGCAGCGTGGACGACGGAACCAGCCTGCTCGACTTCGACGAAGAGTCGAAGGAGCGCAAGCACACGCTCGACACCTCCCTTTTCCACGTCGAGGACCAGGGCAAACTCCTCAATGTCATCGACACCCCCGGAATGCCCGACTTTTGCGGCGTCACGCTCGCGGCCCTCGCGGCGGTTGAGACGGCGCTCATCGTCGTGCCCGCCACCACGGGGATCGGTGTCAACACCCGCCGCATGGCCAAGGCGGCCGAGGAGCATGGTCTGGCGCGTATGGTCGTGATCTCGCGGATGAACGCGGAAAATGCCAACCTCGAAGAGGTTTACGCGAGCATCAAGGAGACGTTCGGCCCCACCTGCCACGCGATCAATCTGCCGACCAACGGCGGGAAAGACGTGGTCGACGTGCTCACGGAGACCGACGGCAAGGCCGACTTCAAAGATGTGCACGACACCCATATTCATCTGGTCGAGTCGATCGTCGAGACAGACGAAGAGCTGATGGAGGCCTACATCGGCGGCGGGACCGTCCCGGAAGACAAGCTCGGCCCCGCCATCCGCCGCGCGACGGCCGCCGGCAACCTCATTCCCGTGCTGTTCGTCGATGCGGTTGACGGTGTGGGTGTGGAAGATTTGATGCACGCGATTTGCACGTACGCCCCGTCGCCCTCGCTGGGCAAGCAGCGTGAGCTCGTGGTCGGTGAAGGCGACGACGCCCAGCGCACTGCGATCGAACCGAAGACCGATGGCCCGTTCATCGCGCAGTGCTTCAAGGTGACCAGCGACCCGAAGAGCAATATTCGTTACTCCGTTTGCCGCGTGCTCAGCGGGCAAAACGCTGGCGATGGTCAGCTCCACGTCAATCATGAGCGCAAGGGCGCGCGGGTCGGACATCCGCAAAAACTGCAGGGCGCCCAACACAGCGACGTCGAGAAGGCTTCCGCCGGAGACATCGTCGCGTTCGCCAAGCTCGAAGCTCATCTCGGTGATGTGGTGACGGCCGACGTGCTTGAAGGCTCGATCCCGATGATCAAGTTCCCCACACCGATGTACTCGCTCGCGTTGGCGCCCAAAGCGCGCGGCGATGTCGAGAAGATCGGTCAGGCGCTGGCCCGCTTCGCCGACGAAGATCCCTGCTTCGAGTATCACCGTGACCCCGATACCGGCGAACTGCTGATGAGCGGCTTCGGCGACATGCACCTGCAGGCCGTGCAGGCGAAAATGAAGCGCCAGTTCAAGGTCGAGATCGAGACCCACCAGCCCAAAATCCCCTACCGCGAGACCATCTCCGGATCGGTCAAGTACGTCGAATACACCCACAAGAAGCAGAGCGGCGGCGCCGGACAGTTCGCCCGCGTCTTCATCGACATGGAGCCCACCGAACGCGGCGCCGGCTATGAATTCGTCGACAAGATCTTCGGCGGCGTGATCGATCAGCAGTATCGCCCGGCGGTCGACAAAGGCGTGCAGGACCAGATGCGCCGGGGCGTCATCGCGGGCTGTCAGGTCGTCGACGTGCGGGTCAGCCTGGTCGACGGCAAGACGCACCCGGTCGACTCGAAAGACATCGCGTTTCAGATCGCGGGCCGGCAGGTCTTCAAGAAGGCCTTTGCGCAGTGCAAACCCATGCTGCTCGAACCCGTCGTGAACATCGAAGTGACCTGCCCGACCGACAACATGGGCGACATCCAGCGCGATCTGGCCGGCAAACGCGGCCACATCGAAGGGCAGGACATGCTCCCCGGGAACCAATGCATGATTCACGGCAAGGTGCCGCTGGCCGAAGTCGCCGGCTATGCCTCACAGCTCAAGAGCGTGACCGCGGGCCAGGGCAGCTACGTCA
The DNA here is from genome assembly GCA_964563855.1 of uncultured Planctomycetales bacterium. GTDB lineage: Bacteria > Planctomycetota > Phycisphaerae > UBA1845 > Fen-1342 > JAFGRR01. Next base: position 64,380 of record CAZLYU010000015.1, read on the forward strand.
TCGAGTTCAGCCACTACGACGTGGTTCCGCCGAACGTGCAGCAGGAAATCGTCAAGAAGTACGCCGCGCACGCGACCGACGACGAGGAGTAACCAAGCCGCCGCCGCGAACGAGTGCGACCCGGTTGAGCGGCGCCGCCCTTTCCGGCGCCCGCGCTACAGCGTGTCCGGCGTGAGGTGGTGTTCTTTCCGCAGGGTGTCGAGCACGCCGTTCACAAACGCCGCCGACTCGCCGTCGCCGAACTCGCGCGCCAGCTCAATCGCCTCGTTGATGATCACCTTGTACGACGTCTCGGCGTCGTTCAGCAATTCGTACAACCCCAGACGCAGCACATTGCGATCCACCGGCGTCAACCGCTACACCGTCCCGCCCGGCACACCG
>CAZLYU010000016.1:0-62994 GCA_964563855.1 uncultured Planctomycetales bacterium
GCGCACTCTTGCCCAGCGCCCCGCACAGCAGCAGCAGCGAAATCACGCTCGCCGCGTTCACGCCGCCAATCGTCGCCTGCGCGATGTGCTCGGCGTACTTGAACACCACCGCATAGTCGAGCGGGTTCTCACCGGCCTTCAGCACCGACGCACTCGGATCCAGCGGCGACGCCAACACCCAGTAAATCGCGAAGATGCCGAGCAGAAAGCCGAAATCGCCGACCCGGTTGACCAGAAACGCCTTCTTCGCCGCCGCCGCCGCCTCGGGCTTCTTGAAGTAGAAACCGATCAGGAGGTAGCTGCAGAGACCGACCAGCTCCCACCCGAGATACAGCAGCACGAAGTTCCCCGACAGCACCAGCATCGCCATGCTGAAGACGAACAGCGCGATGTACGCGAAGAATCGCTCATACCCCGGCTCGGGATGACCATGATGGTCGCGCATGTAGCCGGTCGCATAAATCACGACCATCGTCGCGACGAACGTGAAAAACAGCAGCATGATGCTGGTCAGGTGATCCACGAAGAAGTTCATCGCGATCCACTGATCCGCACCGCTGTGCAGCGTGCCGAGGCTGATCCAGTTGAACAGGTGAATCGTGTGTCCGACGGCGCCCTGGTCGCCGCCAGGCCCCGCACCAGCCGAGCCCGTCGCCGCCATTGGTGCGATGGGGCCCAGTGCGTGCCCGTCGGATTCGTCGTGGCTCGACCCACCCGCGCCAAACGAGAGACCGAAGAACAGCAGCAGACCGATCAACGCCGTCAGCGCCGTCCCACCCACCGCCAGCTTGTCCGCCGCCTCACGCCAGCGGTTCGCCGCGATCAAGACGCCGATCGCACCCGCGGCCAGCAGCGGCCACAGCGGCAGCGTCGCGACGATCCCAGCTAACCAGCTCGGTAGCTCCACGGCCTACTCTTCCCTCAAGTCGGTCCAGGCGGCGGCGTCCAGCGTCCCGCGGAAACGGTACAGCAACACCACCAACGCCAGCGCCAGCGCCGCTTCAGCCGCCGCGATCGCCAGCAGAAAGATCGCGAATCCATTGCCTTCAAAATTCGGAGTCGTGTTCAACGGGAATCGCGAGAACCCCACCAAATTCACCACGATGCCCTGAAACATCAGTTCGGTGCAGAGGAAGATGATGATCAGATTACGCCGCGTGACGAACCCCACCAGCCCGAGGGTAAACAGCGCCGCCCCAACGATCAGATAGCCGGCCAACATTAAGCTTCACCCAGCTCCTGTGTCTCACCATCCGCCCGCCGACGTGCAATCGCGATCGCACCCACCATCGCCGCCAGCAACACAATCCCGATGATCTGCACCCCCACCATGTAGTTCGTCATTAGCAACACCGACGTATCCCGCACCGGCTCACGCAACGAAAGCGGCTCACCCGCCACCAGCTCCGCAGTCGTCGACGGCGTCAGCAGTTGCACCGAGAGCACCCCGAGCAGCAGGAATCCGCTCAGCACCCCCATGAACGGGGTCCGCGCACGCTTGTCGTAGATCGCGGCGCTGCTCTGCTGCGAAAGCATGATCACGAACACGTACGTCACGAGAATCGCGCCGCCGTAGATGATCAGGATCGCCGCCCCCACGAAAGCCGCGTCCGCCAACCACGCGAGCCCGGTCGTCGAAACCACCACCAAAATGAAATACAGGGCGCTGTACACTGGTTTCGGTTGCGTGATCATTGCGACCGCGCCGTAGAGGCCCACGACGGACAAGACGACAAACACCCAGGCCGATGGCCCGAACACGCGGTTCGCCAGCAGCAAGACCAGGCTGGCCAGCCCCAACGCGGCCAGCAACGCCCCGAAATGCGTCGAGGACGCTCGGCCGCCGGGCATCATGAGGTAGATGCCGACGCCGCCTAACGCGAGCGTGCTCAGCAAAAATGCAAGTAACACCGCGTCCATTGTGCCCGCAAACTGTCCCGCGCTGCGCCGCGTCGCGGCCGCGTCGATTCCAGCAGTCGATGCCTGGCCGCCGCAGCGGCGACCCAGGCGTCCGTGGGAGTCACGCGGTGATCGCCTCAGCCCGACATCAACCGACATCCCAACGGGGCGGTGACTATAGCGACGCCGCCCACCTGTCGCCACCGAGTCGGCTTGCCAAAAACGCCGACGCTGCGCCGCGCGGGGCCGCGACCGAATGAGCGCCAAGCCGCCGACCACGCCGATCAACCCAGGCGGGCCGCGTGAGCCGCGTGAGCCGCCCACCGCGACGAACGGCGGCCCCCCACTGCTCCACCCCTATCACTACGTCGCGATCGTCTTGCTCGGCGCCGCCGACATCGCACTGACGCGCTTGATCATCGCGCTCGGGGGCCGCGAGGTGAACAGCCTCGCGCTTTGGGTGCTTCGACATTTCGATATCTATGGGCTCGTGATCTACAAGTTCGCGCTCATCGTCGTCGTCGTGTTGATCTGCGAAGCCATCGGACGCCGCAAGCCGCCGGTGGCCACCCGGCTCGCCGAGTGGGCGATCGCGCTCACCGCGGTGCCCGTGGTGGTTTCGATCGTTCAACTGGTGCACGTCGCGGCCCGCGCCTCCGCCGCTGCGTGATCGCGTCGCCGCCGCGGGGCGCGCGTTGCCAATGCGGGATCGCAGCGGCCGACCCACGGTCTCGCCCCTGCATGTCGCTCAACGTTGGCCCCGCCGCCGCCGATCAGTATCATCCGCCTGTCGGACCCCGATCAAGCTTACGAACGATGTTCTGAAGGAGTGCTTTTCCGTGACGATCAAGATCACCTACTGCCAGCAGTGAAACTACCTGCCCAGAGCCTCCAGTTTGGCGGCTGAAATCAAAGACACATTCGATGTCGACCCCGAAATGAAGCCCGGCGCCGGCGGAATCTTCGACGTCCACGTCGACGGCGAGCTCATCTTCAGCAAGCACCAAGTCGGTCGCTTCCCCGAAAACGATGAAGTTCTAGACGCGATCCAGAAAATCGCGCCCGACTAGACCGCGCGTCCTCACTCTCGTCGGCCGCAACGCGCACGGAGCGTCAGGCGCCCTGTCTGACGCTCGCGGCGCAGCGCGCCGCCTATACTCTCGATCAAGCGACAGCGACAGCGGGCCGCTGAGCCCATCAACGCGCGATCAGCCATTCGCAACGCACACCCAAGCACAGGACGCACCATGCTCATCGGCGTCACCGGCGCAACCGGGTTTCTCGGCCGCTACATTGCGAATCACCTCACCAGCCAGGGCCACCGGCTCCGCTGCTGGCGCCGGCCGGACAGCAACCGCGACGGCTTCACCCATCCCGCGCAGATCGAATGGATCAAGGGCAAGCTCAATCAGCCGCGCGACGCCGACGCACTCGTTGAAGGCTGTGACGCGGTGATTCACGCGGCGCTCGAGCGCCCTGGTGCGGGGTTTCGCGGCGCGGAAGGCGACGTGGTGCAATTCGCCGAAGCCAATATTCTAGGAACACTAGTATTGATAGAAGCGTCTATCGCCGCTCAGGTGCGCAAGTTCATCTTTATCTCAACCTGCGCCGTCCACGAACGCATTCTCGAGGACCGCAGACTCGACGAAGCCCACCCCCTCTGGCCGTCCAGTCACTACGGGGCACACAAGGCGGCGATCGAGAAGTTTGTTCACAGCTATGGCTTGGGCCGTGACGTGGACATCTGCTCACTCCGCCCCACCGGCATCTACGGCTGCGCCACACCGGTGGAACAGAGCAAGTGGTTCGACCTGGTGCGCGACGTCAAGAACGGCGCTGACGTCTCGGTGGAGCGTGGCGGGAAAGAGGTTCACGCGGCCGACGTCGCGAAGGCGTGTGAGGTGCTGCTCAGTGCCAAAGGCACGGCGGGGCAGGCGTACAACTGCTATGACCGGTACATTTCCGACTATGACGTCGCGAATCTGGCCAAGGAACTAACCGGCTCGGCCAGCGCGATTTCGGGTGGGCCCAAACAGCCCAAGCATCAAATCGACACCAGCAAACTCCGCGGCCTTGGGATGACATTCGGCGGGGAGGCGGTACTCGAGCAGACTGTGCGCGAGATGCTCGCCCACGCCTGACGCGGGGAGCTGGCTCGGGGTGGGCTGACGCTGCCGAGGACTGCTATTCCTCGACGCCGAGCGCTTTGCTGAGGCGATCGAACTCGTCGAGGTTCGCGTAGTGGAGGACGATGCGGCCGGACCTGCCGTTGCGGGCGGGTTTGAGGGCGACCTTGAGGCCGAGGGCGCGGGACATGGCGTGTTCGAGTTCGGCGAAGTGGCGTGAGACGCCCTGCTGGCCCTGCTGCTCGTTTGTTTCACGTGAAACAGCTTGGCGTTCCTCGACTTCGCCGCGTTTGGCGAGCTCTTCGACCTGGCGGGTGGTGAGGTTTCGGCGGACGGCCATGCGAGCGAGGGCGAGTTGACGCTCTGCGACGACCACGCCGGCGATCGCCCGCGCTTGGCCCATTGGCAGCAGGCCTTCGATGACCATGGCTTGGACTTCGCTGTGCAGGGTGAGCAGGCGGGTGTAGTTGAGCACGTTGGAGCGGCTTTGGCCGAGGCGATGGGCGAGCGCTTCGGGAGTTGCGTCGAGGTCCTCCATGTAGCGTTGGTAGGCGAACGCCCGCTCGATCGCGTTGAGGTCTTCGCGCTGCAGGTTCTCGACGAGGGCGATTTCCGCGGCCTCGCGGTCGCTGCAATCGCGGATGACGACGGGGACGGCGGCGAGGCCGGCTTGTTTGGCGGCGCGTAGGCGGCGTTCGCCGGCGATGAGGTCGTAGCCGTCTTTGGATGAGCGGACGACGAGCGGCTGTAAGACGCCGTGGAGTTTGATGGAGCTGGCGAGTTCGGCGAGGGCGTCTTGGTCGAAGTCCAGGCGTGGCTGTAGGGGGTTGGGTCGGATGCGGTCAATGGGCAGTTCGACGGGCTTGGCGTCGCTGTGGGCGGGATTGCTGCCGGCGGGGCCGTTCGCCGCGCCGGACTTTGGAGGGGTTTTTGTTCCGCGATTGCCGACGATGGTGCTTAGTCCACGACCGAGGCGACTGGGCGCTGCTTTCGCCATGACCGATCCTCCATGATCGAAGCGACGTTTTTGTTAATGCAGCCGCGCTTGATGGGCTGTTTCACGTGAAACACTACGCGAGTGTTTCACGTGAAACAACTCTCTCTCAGCCACACACGTGATTTGCGGGCCCTTCACGCACGCTGCGCCTCACGTCGCCAATCTATGAATCATAGCATTCGTAGATGGACGGCGACGGCGGCATCGCCTGGAGCCGGGCGTCGACCTCGCCAACTCACCCCCGAATCGGAAGCCTGAAACACGACACGCTAGACCGGTGCACTCGCCGAGTCCGACTTGCGAAGGACCCGGCGCTGGGCCTACGAGCGTGGGAGCGTGGGCGGCAAACTCGGGTCGGTCCCCGTGGTCGCGTCGTGAGCGCCTGACGCGCGTGAAAATCGCCCGTATACTGCCGCCACGTGGGTCTGCGGGCGCTCGGTGGCGTTTTTCGATCGTCTCTGCCCGCACCTGCACGCGGAGAGATTCATGTCCGTCACATCGTCAGCCGACGCCGTACCTGCAGCGGCAGCGCCCGCCTCGAACACGCCGCGCCCCGTGAAGGTTGTGGCGCAGCGGGTGCTCATTATCGGGCTCGACGGCGCGACGTTTGATGTGCTCGACCCGATGATGGAAAGCGGCCGCATGCCGCACCTCAAGCAGTTTGTGCAGCGCGGGGCGGCAGGGGTGTTGCGGTCGACGATGCCGCCGATCACGCCGGCGGCGTGGACGACGTTCATGACGGGGAAGGGCCCGGGTCGGCACGGGATCATCGACTTTGAGAAGTACGAGCCGGCGGCTTCGCGGCTCAGCTTTAACAGCACGTACGAGATTCGCGAGAAGACGATTTGGCAGATTTTGAGCGACAAGGGTCTGCGGGTTGGTTCGATCAACGTGCCGATGACGTACCCGCCGCGGCCGGTGAACGGGTTCATGATCTCGGGCTTTGAGACGCCGAGCATTGACGCGGACTTCACGTATCCGCCGGAGTTGAAGAACGAGATTTTCAAAGTTGTTCCGAACTACAACTATCGCACGAACTGGCAGCGGAAGGCGTTGGGGGGTCAGGATGTGCTGGCGACGAACCTCGACTACATCTCGAGCAGCTTTGATCAGGGGCTGGCGCTGACGCGCAGCTTTGGGGACCAGTTTGGCTGGGATGTGCTGATGGTGATGTTCAAACTGGTGGACAATCTGCAGCACAAGGCGTGGAAGTATCTCGACCCGACGTACAGCCACCAGTATCCGCGTGAGGCGGAGTTGGCGGCGCAGTGTTTCGTGCGGCTCGACGCGGTGTTGCGCGATCTGTTTGCGTATGCGGAAGCGAATGACGCGCACGTGGTGATCATGTCTGACCACGGGCACGGCAGTTTGGACGGGAAGGCGCAGGCGAATCTGCTGCTCAAGCAGTGGGGTTATCTGAGTCTGCACTCGCCGCTGAAGCGGGCGGCGACGCGGACGCGACATCTGGCGCATCGGCTGAGCAAGGGGAAGGTGACGCGGTTTGAGCAGGGCAGTCGGGGGGTGGAGAAGGAGCTGGCGGTTGACTGGGGTCGGACGCGGGCGTGCGTGATGCATGCGGGGATTTACGGGTTTTTGTATCTCAACGTGGCGGGGCGCGATCCGCACGGGGTGGTGCAGCCGGACGAATACGAAGCGGTGCGCGACGAATTGATTGCGCGGTTTACGTCGGTGACGGCGACGGGGCCGAGCGGCAAGGAGATCAAGGTATTCCCGGAAGTCTATAAGAGTGAGGAACTCTATAAGTGTGGTCGGGATGAGAACCCGAATTTGCCGGATCTGATGCTCGTGCCGCAGCCGGGGCTGGCGGTGGTGCGTAAGATTCGCGGGCGTTCGGCGGTGCGGTGGACGCCGCTTTCGCGGCTGGAGGGGACGCATCGGGTGGAGGGTGTGATGGCGTTCGGCGGTCCGCACGCGGCGGCGGGGACGCGGCTGCAGGGTGAGATGGCGGACATGGCGCCGACGCTGCTGGCGATGCTGGGGCTGCGTGTACCGGCGGACATGGAGGGGCGGGTGCTGACGGAGGCGTTCAATACGGCGGTCGAGGTGGAGCATGAGCCGCCGATTCGCAAAGACGCGGAGTCGCACGGTGAGGTTTACAGCGCTGAAGAGCAGCGGATTCTGGAGCAGCGGTTGAGCGATTTGGGGTATCTGGAGTAAGCGGCTTCGCATGCCTGACTGGGTCGGTTGGGTCGTTGGTTCGGTCGTGAAGGACTGGTGTGGGCGGCTTGGTTCAGCTTAGCCAGTCTTCGGCTGCGAGGCGTTCGGGGACGTAGGTTTCGGTTACGTAGCTGATGTCTTTGGTGATGAGTGATTCGACCTCCATTTTGAAGCCGTTGTTGAGCATGTGTTGGATTTCGCGCTGCCAGGCTTTGTGATCTTTGAACCAGGGGTAGGCCATGATTTGTTTGGCGCGGGAGACGTCGCGTTCGTTGAGCATGATCTGCACATCGTCGCTAAGGCCGCACTGCTGGTAGTCTTTGGCGCGGATGCCGAGGAATTTGGCTTCGGGGATGGCGAGGCGTTCGCTTTCGAAAGCGAGGCTGATCGAACCCTGTTTGATGACGCTATAGATGTAGTGTCCCCAGGGGTCGCAATCGAGCAGACAGATGACGGGGAGCTTGAGCTCCTGGTTGAAGCGTCGCAGCAGGCGTCGGACGCCGCGTGGGGGCTGACCGCCGCCGTGGGTGACGATGCAGTTGTGCTTTTCCCAGAAGCGGTCTTCGTTGAAGCGACGCCAGACGGTTCCCTTTTCGACGTGGAGGACGAAATCGGCCTCGCACTGGGTGAACTCGATGACCTCGGGCTCGACGATGGAGGGGATCTGGTAGCCGCCGGAGCCCATGCGGCGGGCGTTGATTTCGTCTCCGGCGTCGAGAAAGGTGATGTTTCCGACGAGGCCGCCGCGGACGTCGGCGAAGACATGGAGTTCCTCGCGGAGTGAGCCGAGGACGACCTCGAGATCTTCGAGCACGCCGTCGCTTTCGGTCTGCTCGTTGAAGGTTTTTTCTTTTGTGCCCTGGATGGTGTGGAGGCCTTTGTAGTACATGCCTCGCAAGCTGAGCGTCTTGCCTTGATCGATGAGTTCGGTGATGCCTTGCCCGTGGAGCAGGGTCTGCATGAACTTGCGGGCCTGGCCGAGGTTGAAGAGCTGGCGGGTGTTTTTGGCGTCGCCCATTTGCAGGATGCCGCGGCGTTTGTTCCATTTGGTGTTGCTTGCGGAACGGGTGGGGACGTCGACCTTGGGTTCGCGTCCGGCGAGGGCCGAGCGGGCGACGCTTTCGGCGAGGTCGTGGATGGCGGCAGCGGTGCGTGTGTCGCGTTCGGCGCGGGCGGCGTCGCGATCGCGTGTGGCGGCGGCGGCCGTGCGGGCGGGGGCGGACGCGACGCGCTTGGTTTGCTGGGCGGCTTTCTTCTTGGTGGATTTCTTCTTGGCCATGGCTGCCGTTCGGGGGCGCTAGCGGGGATCTTCCAAGAGCAGGTAGAGCAGATTGTCGATGAACTCGGCGTTTTTGGTTATTCCCAGATGGTCATCGAAGATGAACCGCACGGTTTCCCAGTCGACCGGGCCGCGCAGTTTGGGGGTCCAGGATGCGCGATCGAGGCGCTCGTCGGCGAGGGCGCTGGCGCGGGTGACCGTGCCGTCGCCGGCGGCGTAATGAACGACGGCGAGCCGCCCGTTGGCCTGGGCCTGGAGGACGGCGTTGGTGGGGATGGCGTCGCCGGCGATGAGGTGGATGTCGAGCCCGGGCGGTGGTGCGGCGGGCTGGTCGAGCGCGGCGTGGAATTGTCGGGCGCGACGGAGCGCTTTCGCTTGATGATCGAGCGCGACCGCGCTACGGGTCTCGGGGTCGTTGATTGCTGGGAGCAGCCATTCGAGGACGCGGGCCTGGTCGTGGGCGGCGAGCCCCCAGCCCATCTCTTGCCAGAGCGCGGGGTCGTAGAGATCGTCGATGACGGCGCCGTGCTGGTCGAGCAGGACGTGGTGTCGGCCGCGGGGGAGCAGTTGGTAGATCGCGGGCATGGTTCCGAGGATGGCCGGGGCGTAACTTGGGAGGAAGGCGGCGAAGTGCGCGCCCTCGACCAATTGCTGCAGCGCTTTGGCGGATCCGGCGTTGGGCGTGCCGACGAGGATGACGCGTTCGACGTGTTCGGCTCCGGCCCAGGTGATTTCGGGCTGGCCTTCGTGGGGGAGATCGCTGACGCCGTAGCGCAGGTAGTAGCGGGCGATGAGTCCGCCCATGGAGTGGGCGACGAGATCGAACTTGAGGTCGTCGCGGTCGACGCCGTAGCGTTCGTTGAGCATGGCGCGGACGTAGGCTTTTCGGTCTTGGATGAAGTCGTGGAGTTGTTGGGCGTTCTCGACGTTGTCGCGGCGCCAGTCGTATGCGAATTGGAAGCAGGTGTAGTGGTCTTCGCCGTAGTCGACGGCTCCGGCTTCGACGAGTTGTTGGTCGCGGAAGCCGCCGACGCCGAGCGCGACGAGGATGTTGCGGTATGCGTTGAGTGCGATGGGGATGCCGATGACATCGAGTTTGAGGGTTGAGAGGACGCCGTCGGGCCGGACGTTGTCGGTGAGCTGTTTGAGGGATTTTTCGGGTTGCATGGGGAGGGCGATGGCGCGAGCGCCGGCGGGCCGCTGGGGGTTGGCGTAATCGCGGGTGAATCCGCCCCAGACGAGTTCGTCTGTTTGTGCGTCGCGGAGGTGCGAGCCGAGGATTCCGGGGATGACGATGACGGGGTTTCGCTGGGTGTCGGGGGCCTGGGCGGCGCGGTTGTAGATTTCGGCGAGTCGGCCGGGATTGGGCGGCGCTGCGCAGCCGAGGGCGATGGTGAGACCTGACACGCAGAGCAACGGGCGCCAGTTGAGGCGGTGCATGCGGCTCCTTTCTCGACGCAGGGGCGGATGGGGCTCACGCAGCGGGATCGTGTCGGGTTGGGGGTGGGGGCGTCAAGCGGAGCGGTGGGTGATCGGCGGTGCTCGATGATTCGGTTCGATTGGCGGCGTTGTTCGGCTGAGCAGCGCGATATACTTGGCGGCGTGGACATTTACAGCCAAACGCATGCGACGCTGTTGCACCGGCTTGGGTCGGACGATAAGGCCGCGTGGATCGAGTTCCATGGGCGTTACGGGGAGCTGATCAAGGGATTTGCGAAGCGTCAGGGTCTGCAGGCGGCGGACTGCGACGATGTGACGCAGGATGTGTTGCTGGCGCTCGCGCAGTCGATGCCGAATTTCACGTATGACCCGAGTAAGGGGAAGTTTCGTTCGTATTTAAAGACGGTCACGCTGCGGGCGATTTTCAAGCGTCGCAACAAGAAGCGTGGGGAAGTTGACCTGGAGCACATCGAGAACGCGACGAAGGCGGCGGCGAACGACGAAGTGGTCGAGACGGCTTGGGAGCAGGAGTGGCGTCAGTACCACGTTCGGCAGGCGATGCGGACGATCGCGGTGGAGTTCAACGATCACGATCGGAAGGCGTTTCAGATGTACGCGGTTGAGGGGGTGGACGCGAAGCAGACGGCGGACGCGTTGGGTCTGAGCATTGATCAGGTGTATCAGGCGAAGTCGCGGATCACGCGTCGGCTGCAGACGTTGGTGGAACAGCAGGTTTGCGAGGAAGGGTGAGGCGGCTCCGCGTCGCCGCGACGACGTATTGGAGCGTTGGGCGATGAGCGTCAAGGTCGATTGGTTCGACGATCCGACGCAACTGATTGGGGCGGTTCGCGCGTCGCAGCGTGAGACGTCGCGGGCGCCGACGATTGCGGGCTATGAGATTTTGCGGGAGTTGGGTCGTGGGGGGCAGGGGTCGGTGTATGCAGCGACGCAGCTGTCGACGAAGCGCAGCGTGGCGATCAAGGTTTTGGCGGAAGGGGCGTGGGCGACGCGTACGCGTCGGCGGCGGTTTGAGCGTGAGATTGACCTGATTGCGACGCTGCGGCATCCGAACATTGTGCGGCTGTATGACAGCGGATTGACGAGCGACGGCTATCCGTACTACGTGATGGACTACGTGGAGGGGATGTGCCTCGACGAGATGATCGGCGTGGCGGCGAGCGCGAGCCTGGATCATGCGGACGACGTGCTCGACGCGCGGCCGGCGCGGCGGAGTGCGATCTCGCTGCTGGCGCCGCGGCCGATCGTGCGGGTGATGATGCGGGTGGCGGATGCGGTGCACTATGCGCACCAGCGAGGGATCATTCATCGGGATCTGAAGCCGAGCAATATACGGATTGATGGTCAGATCGAGCCGATGGTGCTGGATTTCGGTTTGGCGAAGCTGTCGACGGAGGTGTATGGGGAGCCGACGTCGACGATGAGTCAGGTGGGGGAGTTTATGGGGTCGCTGCCGTGGGCGTCGCCGGAGCAGGTGGAGGGGGTTCCGGAAGGGATCGACATTCGGACGGACGTGTATTCGCTGGGTGTGATTCTGTTTCAACTGCTGACGGGTCGGTTTCCGTATCCGATGAATGAGGGTTTTAGCAATACGGTGGAGCACATTCGCGTGACGACGCCGCGTGCTCCAAGTTTGCTGGCGCGGGACATCGACGGTGATTTGGACACGATCGTGTTGAAGTGTCTGGCGAAGTCGGCGGGGGATCGGTATCAGACGGCGGGGGCGTTGGCGCGCGATTTGGAGCATTGGCTGGCGAACGAGCCGATTGAGGCGAAGCGCGACAACGCGATGTATGCGTTGCGGCAGTCGATGCGTCGCTATCGGCATATGTGGCGGCTGGTGGCGGCGGTGGCGGTGGCGGCGTTGCTGGTATTGGCGGGGGTGTCGACGATGCTGCTGGAAGCGCGTCTGGATTCGGCGGCGCTGCGTGCGGCTGGCGATCGGAATATGCAACTGGTGACGCGGATTCTCGCGGCGACTGACGGGACGCGTGTGACGGATGTGCAGGCGAACGCGGTCGAGGCGTTGGGTGATGATCTGGTGAGCGTCGCTTCGTCGCTGCCGGAGAAGCTGGTGTCGGATCTGGGGAGTCGGATTGCGAGGCGGCTGCGGGCGTTGGAGGGGCCGGAGGCGGGAGCGCGGTTTGAGCGTCGGCTGCGTGCGGCGCGGATGCCGTGAGCGACGTGAAGCTTGGCTAGCGGCTTGACTTCGCTCGGGCGGACTCTGACAATTCGGGGTTCACAGCGATCGATACGCGCGGATTCGCCTTGGAGCCCACGAGATGCGTCGAACACCAACAGCGTGATGCACACACCGCGTTCGGTACGTTTCTGGTTTTCGACGATTGTCATGCTCGCGGGTCGCAGGGCGATGTTTGACCGACACGGTCGGCGACCGGCGAGTGGATGGGGATTCCGCTAGTCATGGTCAACGTGCATTTACCTGATGGGAAAGTGATTGAGGCCCGCGACGGGGCGACCGTTGGCGAGGTGATCGAGCAGATCGGGCCGGGGCTGGCGCGGAAGGCCGTGGCGGCGAAGGTCGATGGTGCGTTGACGGAGCTGTTTCGTCCGCTGACGGGTTCGGACGTGAAGCTCGAGGCGCTGACGCTGGATGACGAAGCCGGGCTGGAAGTGGCGCGGCATAGCTGCGCGCATGTGATGGCGGAGGCGATCTGTGCGTTGTGGCCGGAGACGCGGCTGGTGTATGGGCCGGCGGTGGAGAACGGCTTCTATTACGACCTTGATCTCGACTATCGCTTGACGCCGGAAGATCTGAAGCGCGTTGAGTCGAAGATGGATGAGATTGCGAAGGCGGGGCGGCCGTTCACGCGTTACGAGCTGGCGCGTGAGCCGGCGATGGAGAAGCTGCGGGCGGAGGCGAATCGATACAAGGTCGACAATGCGGAGCGTGCGCAGGGCGACGTGCTGAGCTTTTACGTTACGGGGGAGCGGGACAGCGGGTGTTTTGAAGATCTTTGCCGCGGTCCGCACGTGCCGACGACGCGTCACATTGGGGCGTACAAGCTGATGAGCGTGGCGGCGTCGCATTGGCACGGGGACACGTCGTCGGCGTCATTGCAACGGGTGTATGGCACGACGTGGGCTGACAAGAAGCAGTTGCGGGCGTATCTGGACCGACTGGAAGAGGCGCGGAAGCGTGATCATCGCAAGATCGGTCCGGAGCTTGGGCTGTTTACGTTGGATGCCGAGGTGGGGCCGGGGCTGGCGTTGTGGAAGCCGCGGGGGGCGGTGCTGCGTCATACGCTGGAGCACGCGATTCGCACTGAGTTGCTGCGGCGCGGCTATCAGCCGGTGTATACGCCGCACATTGGGAAGCTGAGTCTGTATCGGACGAGTGGTCACTATCCGTATTACAAGGACAAGCAGTATCCGCCGCTGTTTGAGTCTCATCGGGCGGAGCGTGTGAGTCGGTTGTGGGAGCTGGCGCGTCTTTCGGAGAGTCCGGTTGCGACGGATGAAGAGTTGGAGCTGTACGCGGAGCTGGGGGAGCAGTACGCCGACATTCGCGAGGCCGGATACCCCCGTGAGTCGTCGGTTGAAGATCGCTTGCGGCGGATCAATCACTGGCTGGCGATGGAAGACGGTTATTTGTTGCGTCCGATGAACTGTCCGCATCACGTGCGGATCTACGCATCGGATCGGCGTAGCTATCGCGATCTTCCGATTCGGCTGGCCGAGTTTGGGACGGTGTATCGGTATGAGCAGTCGGGCGAGGTTCAGGGGCTGACGCGGGTGCGGGGGCTGACGCAGGATGACGCGCACATTTTCTGCACGCCGAGCCAGTTGGCGGCGGAGGTTGATGACTGCATTGATCAGGCGAAGCTGGTTTTGAGCTGGGTGGGTCTGAACGACTACACGGTCGAGGTGGCGTTGCGCGACCCGGCGAGCGACAAGTATGTGGGTTCTGACGAGAACTGGTCGCAGGCTGAGGCGGCGGTGCGTTCGGCGGCGTCGAAGTCGGGACTGCGGTATACGGAGGCCATTGGGGAAGCCGCGTTTTATGGTCCGAAGATCGACTTTCACGTGAAGGATGCGATTGGTCGGAGCTGGCAGTTGGGGACGGTGCAGGTGGATTACAACCTGCCGGAGCGGTTCGCGCTGACGTATGTTGGGGAGGACGATCGCGAGCACCGGCCGGTGATGGTGCACCGGGCGCCGTTTGGCAGTTTTGAGCGTTTCGTTGGTATTCTGATTGAGCATTTTGCGGGTGCGTTCCCGCTGTGGCTGGCGCCGATTCAGGCGAAAGTCTGCACGGTGAGCGAGAAGTCGGCCGATTACGGCTTAAAGGTGTTTGATCGCGCGGTGAACGCCGGTCTGCGTGTGTCGCTGGATGACAGCGGCGACCGGGTGGGTGCGAAGATTCGGCGTGCGACGCTGGAGAAGATTCCGTACATCCTGGTCTTGGGTGAGCAGGAAGCGGCGGAAAACAAGGTGAATGTGCGTACGCGAGGGGGCCTGCAGTTGGGCTCTTACACGCTGGAAGCGTTTTTGCACGCGTGCGCGACGGAGATTGCGGAGCGGTCGGTGACCGGGCTCGGGCCTGGCGCGTCTGCGGCCGCCGAGGATGATGAACGGAGGTAGCGCTCATCGATCGGAACTTGCGTAGTAACGAGCAGATTCGTATCTCGCCGGTGCGGCTGATTGATCAGAATGAACAGCAGCTTGGCGTCGTTGATACGTTTGAAGCCCTGCGAATGGCCCGCGACGCGGGTCTTGACCTGGTTGAGGTTGCGCCGACGGCGCGGCCGCCGGTTTGCCGGATCATGGATTACGGCAAGTGGAAGTATGACCAGAAGAAGAAGCAGCATAAGAAGCAGCAGCCGGAGCAGTTGATCAAAGAGGTGCGGCTGCGGCCGAAGACGGATGATCATGATCGGCAGATCAAGATCAACCGGGCGATCCGGTTTTT
Organism: uncultured Planctomycetales bacterium; assembly: GCA_964563855.1. GTDB lineage: Bacteria > Planctomycetota > Phycisphaerae > UBA1845 > Fen-1342 > JAFGRR01. The sequence goes on from CAZLYU010000016.1 coordinate 14,871, forward strand.
CGCGAAGGGCAACAAGGTTCAGTTCACGATGCAGTTTCGCGGTCGTGAGCGATTTAACCGCGAGATTCCGCTGGAGATCTTCGACGGCATTTTGAAGATGTTCGGCGAGAAGGTGAAGGTGGAGCGGCGGCCGTCGATGGAGGGCCGCGTGATGATCATGATTCTCGCTCCGGTGAAGGGTGCGTTCGCGGATGTGACGGTCGAGGATCTTGAAGAAGACGATCAGAATCACGAGGAGACGCAGGACACCGCATCGGACGCCGAGGGGGATGGTGGTGAGGATGATGCGGCTGATCGCGCGGCGGGGGCGTAAGCGCGGGTTCGGTTGGCGTGTCGGGCGTACGAAGTGGTTGGGCCGCATGGCGGACGCCAGCCTGATCGTTTGTCATGGGTTTGCCTGCCGATGCGAACAGCCAGCGTCGGGGCGCCCGGGCGGCCTTGCATCGATGTGATGGACGGCGTTCGAGCGCGCTTGGCGAGTGGCGGGCGTGCGAAGTGAATCAATCGTGCGGCGGGGCCTCCTTCGGGGCGGTGGGGCAGTCGTTGGCGAGGGGGCATGCTTTGCAATTGGGGTTGCGGGCGGTGCAGACGGCGCGGCCGTGGTCGATGAGCGCGTGGGATAGGTAGGTCCAGGCTTCGCGGGGGAAGAGCTTCATCAGGTCTTGCTCGATGCGGACGGCGTCTTTGTCGTCGCGGGCGGTGAGGATGAAGCGGAGCCGCAGGGCCAAGCGGCCGACGTGCGTGTCGACGACGACGCCTTCATTGACGCCGAACCACGTGCCCAGGACGCAGTTGGCGGTTTTGCGGGCGACGCCGCTGAGTTGCAGCAAGGCGTCCATGTTGTCGGGGATCTCGCCGTGATGGTCGCTGATGACGGCTTGGGCCATGGCGATGAGATTGCGGGCCTTGTTGCGAAAGAAGCCGGTGGAGCGGATGAGGGCTTCGACGTCGTCTTGCTTGGCGTTGGCCATGGCGGCGGCGGTGGGGTAGCGGTTGAAGAGGGCGGGGGTGACCTGGTTGACGCGTTCGTCAGTGCATTGGGCGGAGAGGATGGTGGCGGTGAGGAGTTCGTAGGCGCTGCGGTGGTGTAGGGCGCATTCCGCTGCGGGGTAGGTTGCTTGCAGTGTGGCGAGGACGCGTGCGGCGCGTTCGCGGCGGGCGGTGAGTGACTCGCGGCCGCGCACGGCCGTGGGTCGCGGTTTGGGTGTGCGGGGCGGCGTTTCGGCTGGCGGCTTGGCTTGGTTGGGAGGTCGCTTGGGCATGGCCGGGGACCTGTTTAGCGTTTGCTCGGCGGGGACTAGCGGTTGGTGGGGTTAGACCTTTCCGTTTTCGGTTTTGGCGATTTCGGAGCCGTCGCTGAGGGTTTCGATGTCGTAGTCGCCGAAGAGGGTCTGCGACTCGGCCTGGAGGGCGCGGAGGATTTTGATGGCGACTTTGCGGATTTCGACTTCGGCGTGTTCGTTGCCGCGGGCTTCGATGAAATGGCGCCAGGCGCGGGCGTTCCCGGTGACGAAGATCTTGGTTTCGGTGGCGTTGGGGAGCACGCTGCGGGCGGCCTGGCGGGCGAGCTTGCGGCGGAGGGTGGCCTGCTCGACGTCGGCGAACTTTGCGGCGAGGCCGTCGACGAGTTTCTTGTAGGCGGCGAGGCAGTCGTTGACGGCTTCGAGCCAGATCTGGTGGAGTTCGGGGTTTTCGGCGATGGCGTCGGGCTCGACGAAGTCGGTCTCGCTCTCGTCGACGTAGCGTTGCGAGAGCTGCGAGTAGCCGAAGCCGGCGCGGTGGCGGACGAGTTCGTGGGTAAACGAGCGTGACACGCCGGTAACGACGAAGCTCCAGACGGCGTGTTCGAGGACGGAGCCGTGGCGCATGCCGATGATGTTGCCGAGATACTCGGCGTTGGTTTTGCGGCCTTTTCCGAAGGACATGTAGCAGACGCGGCCGGCCATCTCGCAGAGCTGCTCGGCGCCGAGTTCGGCGTCGGTTTGCCAGGTGACGCCGTGGTCGGCGATGAAGCGATCGATCTCGGGCTGTTCGACGGTTTGCCGACCGACGAGATAGACCTGCGGCTCGCGGATGATGTTCATGGTTGGCGGCCTCCTTGCGGCTTCGGTGAGGACGTGGAGTGAACGAATCATGGTGATGGTAAGCTGTGGAGCGAAGCGATTGCAGCTCGGAGGGGAGCTAAATCGTTGACAGATTTGACACGCATGCGCTTGCCCGCTGATGCGAGCAGCCATCGGCCGGGCGCTTCTGCGTTTGAGATTCCCGTGGGCGGGGATGATTGGTTCGGGCGTGAGCGGCGCCGTTGCGGGTGGGCGTCGCGAAGGGCGACGTCCACCGCTATACGAGGGTCGAGGGCGGCTGACGCAGTGTGCTGCGGGCCGCGCTGCCGTGACGCTCTAGCCGGTGAAGGCCTGTTGAAAGGCGCTGATGTCGTGCAGGTCGGCGTCTTGGTCGCGGTCGAAGTCGAACCAGTTTTCGCAGTCGATGTCGAGTTCGGTTGGCTGCGGGCCGGTGATGCAGAGCGGGAGTTCGGCGAAGTCGGTGGCGTTGATGGCGCCGTTGCAGTTGGTGTCGCCGCGCGGGTGGACAAGGAAGGTGATGACTTCGACGTCGATGTCGTAGTAACCGGGCTGGGTGAATCCCCAGTTGAAGTGGTCGTGGCCGCCGGCGAGAGGGAAGAGCGCGTCGCTGTCATCGACGCCGCCTTGGGCGGTGGACATGAAGACGGTCGGGGGTCCGCCGGAAGCCTGCCAGACGGCGAATTCGCCATCGGCGGGGCCGCGCACGTCGAGCAACTGGATCTTGAGCCAGCGCTGCGCGCTGGCGGCGCGTGGATCGTTGGGGTTCCACAGGGCGATGTTTTGTCGGTCGGCGGGTGTCATCGTTTCTGACGACAGGCCGAGGTACAGCACGCTGGGATCCTGCGTTTGCGGGAGGATCCAGAAGTTTTCGCCAGGCGTGGCGCCGATGAACTCGAAGCCCGGGGGGATCGACGGGAGGTTGAAGCGGGCGCTGCTGTTCGCGACCATCAGACCATCTTCGGGGCTGATCAGCGTGCCTTCCGCGGGGGCGCCGGGGTCGTCATGGCCGATGACAGCGCCGAACCCGCACCCCAGCAGGCCGAAGTCAACGTCGGTATGCCAGATGTCGACGATGGCCAGGCCGTTGGGGTCTGGCGTGGGGGTTTCGACTCCAAATCGCAGCGTGACTGGGCCGCTGCGCCACTCGGTTTCGGCGGTTGCGGCGGCGTTGCAAAGGGCGACGCCGATAATGATGGCGATAAGGGCGTTCTTGGGCGGGCAGAGATGGTTCATCTAGCGAACTCCGGTTGAGTCGAAGCTACGGACAAGGCCAAAGCAGCGACGGTCCGCCCCAACGCATGGCGAGTCGCTCGAAGTCGTTGAACGCGATGAAGCTGTCGCCGTCGAGGTTTGCGCAAGCGCACGCGGCGGATGCGTTCAACGGCTGGCCCTGGCAGGACTGCAGCAAGGCGAAGTCGGCGAGGTCGATGGTGGTGCTGCCGTCGAGGTCGCCGCAATTGTTGGCGCACGATGGCGGTCGGGCTTCGAAGTAGAAGGTCGTGATCGGGCTGAGCAGTTCGACGCCGGCGGCGCCAAACGTGCGGGCTTGCAAGTCGATTTCGTAGCGTCCGGCGCGGGTGAAGCCCATGTGGGAGTGGACGTGCGAGCCGACGGTACTGCGAAAGGCGTCGCTGTCGTCGAGTCCGTCGGACGAGGCGACGAAGGCGCGCACGTCGCCGAAGGGGCCGGTTTGCCAAACCGAGAAGTGGCCGGGTCCGCGCACGTCGAGGACGCGGATTTGCATCCAGAAAGACGTTTGGTCGGGGCCGGGGCCGTCTGGGTCCCACGCGGTCCAGTTGTTGGGGTCTGGGGGAGCGACCTGGCTCACGCCGTCGAAGCCGCGCTCGACGCGCCAGCCGAGGAAGAGTTCGTCGGGACGGGAGCTCTGCTCCATCTGCCAAAAGTACTCGCCCTCATCAACGCCGATGAACCCGAATTCGGCGAACCCGGGGGAATCGGGCAGGCGGGCGGTGTAGGTTTTTTCGTTGGCGATGATTAGGGCTTGGTTGGGCAAGAAGTTCTCGAACGTGCACGTGTCGCAATAGAAGCCCGTGTGTACATGGATATCCCACGCTCCGTCGATGTATGGGAACGCGAGATCGCCATGTGAACCGATCGCGGTCTCATCGACCTCGACGAAGTTGGGGTCGATTGCGGCGCTGGCGGACAAAGCCGCTGCGGTGAGAAGCGCAACGATCGGCAGTACACGGGTGTTCTTCATTGGACGTCTTTCACCTCCGGGCAAATGGTGCACGTTCGAGAACCGTTCAAGCAACTACGCGGATTAGCGACGACGCAGCAGGGCGACGGCGCCGATCGTGAGCAGCGTGATGGCGGTCGGCTCGGGCACGACGGTGAAGTTGTACGTGCCCGTAGCGGTCGCCAGGGGGCCGCCGATCAACTGGCCTTGGGCGCTGAAGTTGACCTGATAGACGCCGGGAGCGGTGAAGCCGATGCTGTAGTGGGCTTCGTTCTCGGCCGGGATGACGAGCGAGTCACCCGAGTTGGCGAAGATGAAGTTGGGACCCGACGACCAGAACGTGACGGTCCCCGGGCCGGTTGCGCCTTCGAAGGTCAGGGTGATCTCGTCGTTGACGAAGGTGTTGAGCGGGATTTCTTCGGTAGCGACGCCGAGCCAGGGGATGTCGAGACCGAGGCCGGGATCGTTTTCCGGAATGATCCAGGTGGGGTCGCCGGCGTTGTTGCCGACGGTATCCCACACGGCGCCGGCGGGGCGCGGCGCGACGGCGTTGTTCGACACGACGATGTTGATGTCGGCGGGGTCGAACTCGGTTCCGGCGGGGACGTTGGGGACGCCGCCGATGACGGCGGTGCCTTCGGACTCGACGACGAACTCGAGCTCGCCGCCTTCGAACACGATGCCGATGTCGGCATGACCATCGGTGTAGTCATCCATGGCGATCGCGAGCGACGGCGCCGCCAACACAACAGTGACCAGAGCAAAACGCAACATTTCCAGTTCCTCCGATGTTTACATCGATGCCGGAACATCCGGCGACTCTCCCCTCACGAAGCCATGATCACCGAATGATCTGTTTCGTAAGGGCCTTACATTCGTTCAACGCGCGTCAAATCTCTCTGCGGCTTACTCCACAGGTCGCGCGAAATCGATATTTAGCTCCACATCCTCGTACAGCCTCTCTGCCGAGATGGTGGACACGTGGGAATCGGCGAATAGGTAGTTCGCGGTTCCCTTGAGATTGTCCGGGTCGGTCGCGCCGAATCGGAAACGATCGGGCTGAATGTCTTGTCTGATCACAAACCACCGTTGCTCTGGCTCGGGTGCGACGAACCAACTGCGCGAGTGGGTGTGATCGCCTTGGACCGTGATGGAGACGGTGTCGGCGGCGATGAATACGGTGTGCGTCGCGGACGGCCGCTTGAGGCGGTGGAGATTCGGGAACCAGGGACGGTCGGGAATCGGCTGACCGAAGGGATCGAGGGCTTGAACCGCGATCCATTCGTTGAGCGAGTAGCTGGTTCCGTCGGCCTCGAGCAGGTCTTTCCGCCGCGGATCGGCCGGACAGATTCGCACTTCGTCGACGTTTCCGACGTAGGGCGCGAGGGTGTAGATCCATGATCGATCGGTCGGCAAGGCGTGCGTGGTTTCGGGGAGGCGGCCGTTGTGATCGTTCGCGTAGGTTTCGAGCGCGAGACCGAGCTGGCGCATGTTGCTGGCCGAGGAGACGCGTTTGGCCTGCATCCGGGCGCCGCCTAGTGCGGGCAGCAGTATGGAGATCAGCAGGGCGATGATCGCGACCACGACGAGCAACTCGATGAGCGTGAACGCGTTGCGCAACGTGTGCTTGGTCATGGGCTTTGGGTCGCTGGCCATCGCCCTTGATACTATGAGAATGCGAAATCAGTTTCAAGCTCAATGCGAATGAATTCGCATCTGTGGCTGGCGAGATCGCCCTTAGATTCGTCCTGGTCGACTCTTTGCGGAACGGGGCGGCGGTTCGGGCGATGCCCCGGCGAGCGCGACGACGGCTAGATGTCGGTGGTCTGCGACGGCGTCGGGACCAGGCGCGACACGGCTTCGGCATCGACCTCTGCCGGACGCTCGGTTGCGGCGAGGGCGTAGAGCGACAGGAAGCCCCAGCTCAGCAGGACGAGCCCGAGGCCGGCGGCGCCGATGCCGACGCGTTGGCGTGAGCTGTCGCTGACGGTGATGCCCCATGAGATGCAGAACGTGACGATGCCGTTGCAGAAGTGGAAGACGGCGGCGACGAGGCCGACGGAGTAGAGCGCCATCCAGACCCACATGGGGAGACCGACGAAGAAGCCGTCTTGGGTGAACCAGAAGGCGCCGACGCCGTGGACGGCGTCTTTGTAATCCATGCGTCCGAACCAGTGTCCGAAGCGGAAGTGGAGCAGGTGGACGATGATGAAGACGAGGGTGATCCAGGCGGTGGCGCGTTGGAGGGTGTAGCGCCAATTGTCCATGTAGGGATAGGACGACGCGTTCGAGCGGCCCTGGAGCGCGATCACGACGCCGTAGCCGGCGTGGAAGGCGAGCGGTGCGAAGATGAAGAGGATCTCGATCATGAGCAGGAAGGGCATCGCGTGGATCCACTCCACGTGCTCGTCGAACTTCTCTGGGCCGAGAAAGGCGGTGGAGTTGGTCAGCAGGTGGTTCACGAGGAACGCGCCGACCGGGACGATGCCGGAGAGCGAGTGCAGGCGGCGCAATAGGAAGTGATGCTGGGTCAGCAGGTCTTTCTGCTGGGGCGCGGCGGAATGTGCTGGATTCGTGGCCAAGGGTTGCACCTCTGCGAGAGCAAGCGCCGCCGGGGCGGGCCCTGCGGATCGAACCGAACTTCGTTTGTGGGGAGGGTAAGACGGGGTTGGGGCTCGGGCAAGCGGCGATACGGCGCGTGGTGCGGGATGCGGGAGTTGTGCAAGCGTTGAAAGCGCGGGGCGGACGGGTTGGCCGGCCCCCCCCGGGGGGCGCCGGCTGCTCCAAGCTTGAACTTTGCCACGCGGGTGACGCGTGACTGCGTTCGGCCGGGGCGCGGCCGTCGCGTGCGCTAGAGCAGATTTCGGAAGACCGTGGTGACGCGGTCTACGTCGGCCTCGGTCAGCAGGCTGTGGAACGGGAGAGCGACGGTACGGGCGCTGAGGGCTTCGGTGTGCGGGAAGTCTCCGGGGTTAAAGCCGAACTTCTCGCGGTAGAAGGGCTGGAGATGGATCGGCGTGAAGTAGTTGTTGCAGCCGATGCCTTGCTCGTTGAGCTGATGGAGGATCGCGTCGCGCTGGTCCTGGGTGTAGTCGTCGGTGAGGCGGACGACCATGACGAACCAACTCATGGTCACCTGGGCGGGAATGGTTTGGAGTTCGATGCGGGTTTCGTCGGCGAGGCGCTCGCGATACCAGGTCGCGGCCTGCTCGCGTTTGGCGAGGATCTCGTCGAGGCGGGCCATCTGCTGCACGCCGATGGCGCAGTTGATGTCGGGCAAGCGGTAGTTGAAGCCGAGGCGTGCGTGGGCGAGCCAGCCGGCGTCGGGGTCGCGGCCCTGATTGCGGCATGAACGGGCGCGGAAGGCGAGATCGTCGTCGTTGGTGACGATCATGCCGCCTTCGCCGGTCGTGATCTGCTTGTTGGGGTAGAAGCCGAAGATGCCGGCTTCGGCGAGCATTCCGGCGGGGCGGCCGTCGTAGAGGGTTCCCAAGGCTTCGCAACTGTCTTCGATGACGCGGAGGCCGTGTCGCTTCCCGATTTCGTTGATGGTGTGCATGTCGGGCGCTGCGCCGAAGACGTCGACGGGGAGCAGCGCCTTGGTGCGGGGGGTGATCGCGGCCTCGATCAGCTCGGCGTCGATCTGCCAGGTATTGGGGTCGATGTCAACGAAGACGGGGACGCCGCCGTCGAACATGATGCTGTTGCTGGAGGCGATGAATGAGAATGGGGTGGTGATGACCTCGTCCCCGTCTTTGATACCGAGTGCGTGCCAGATGAGGTGGAGTCCGCTGGTGCCGCTGTTGCAGACGATGGCGTGTTTGGCGCCGAGTCGTTCGCGGAAGGCGTCTTCGAAGGCGGCGACCTGCGGACCGAGGCTGAGTCTTGGGGAGCGTAAGACATCAATGACGGCGTTGATTTCGGCGTCCGAGAGGTCGGGCGCGGACAGGCTGATCGGCTGGCTCACCGCGGGTTCTCCGGTGTCAGATGGGCCGCTGTCGGGCGCATCGTGGCTGCGGGCTGGTGGTCACTGCGAAGCAAACGGTTTCGCGCTATCATAGTCGGGACATGAGCAGACGCGAACGCCACGTCGGGTGGCCGAGGAGCTTCATCCGCGCCTTGGCCTTTCTCGGACCGCAACGCCGGCCGCTGATCCTGGGGCTCGTCGCGGCGGTGGGCGTGGGCGTTTTCTACACGGGCAGCATTTCGACAATCATTCCGGCGTTGAAGATGATCTTCGCAGATCATGAGACGCTGGCGGACTGGCTGTGTCGCACGGAGACGGAGCGTCGGCTGGGGGTGCAACTTCCGGCGGACGTTCCGAATGACCCGGAGGGTCCACATATCTCGTCGGTGGCGGCGACGTCAGACAACGCGGGGTTGCTGCAGGAGGGCGACCATCTGGCGGCGGTTGATGGGGAGGCGTTGCCGGCGTACGAGGCGATGCGGGTGATCGCGGCGCATCGCGAGGACAAGTTGCCGGTGACGATTCGGGGTCCGACGGGCGCGGAGCGGTCGGTGGAGTTGACGCTGGCGCCGCATCGCTGGTGGCACGCGGCGATTACCGATGCTGCGGGGGTGTTGCCGCAGGGGCGTTCGCCGGATGACCGCTGGCGGACGCTGCTGTTTGTGATGGTGTTGGTGGTGGTGGTGTCGCTGCTGGGTAGTTTGTGTCGGTTCGCGAATGACGGGCTGATTGCGATCGCGGTGCAGGGTGGGCTGCACTCGTTGCGGACGCGTCTGGCGCAGCATGTGTTCAGTCTGCCGCTGGCTTGGCACAGCCGTGCTGCGCAGGGTGATACGCTGGGTCGCTTCTCGAATGACGTGAGCAAGCTCGAGGTGGGACTGACGACGCTGTTTGGGAAGACGGTGCGTGAGCCGATCAAGGCGTTGGGCGTGTTGACGCTGACGCTGTTGATCGATTGGCGGATTTTGGTGGCGGCGCTGGCGGGGCTGCCGTTTGCGGCGCTCATCATTCGGCTGTTTGGTCGGACGATCAAGCAAGCGCAGCGGCGGGCGTCGAAGTCGTGGGGCGTGGTGCTCGATCATCTGGGTGAGCGGTTGTCGGGCGTGCGGGTGGTGCAGGCGTACAACATGCAGGAGGCGGAGGGGCGGCGCTTTGAGCGTGAAGACGAGTTGTTGACGCGGGCGCAGCGGCACATCGAAGTCGCGGACGCGGCCACCAAGCCGACGCTCGAGGTGCTGGCGATTGTGGGTCTGAGCGCGTTCATTCTGTACTTTGGGGCGAGCGTGTTTCAGGGTGAGCTGGAAGCGCACATGTTCTTCGCGGCGGTGGTGTGCCTGGCGGGGATGTTCGACCCGGTGCGCAAGCTCGGGAATGTGAACAACCGCGTTCAGGCGGCGGATGCGGCGGCGGCGCGGGTGTTTGAAGTGCTCGACCAGGCGGCGGAGGCGCCCAACGACGCGGAGCTTCCTGCAGCTCCCGCGCTGCGCGAGGGCGTTACGTTTGACGGTCTGACGTTTACGTATCCCGGCAACGACACGCCGGTGCTGCGGGACGTGACGTTCAGCCTGCGGCAAGGGGAGACGGTGGCACTTGTGGGGCCGAACGGGGCGGGCAAGTCGACGCTGATCGGGCTGCTGCTGCGGTATTTTGAGCCGGATGAGGGCGCGATCCTGATCGACGGGCGCGATGTGCGGGAGTTCAGCGTGGCGTCTTTGCGGGGGCAGTGCGGGCTGGTGACGCAGGATGCGGTGGTGTTTTCGGGCACGCTGCGCGAGAACATCGCGTATGGGGCGGACGCGGCGAGCGATGCGCAACTGGCGGCGGCGGTGCGGCTGGCGCACCTTGACGATCTGGTGCGCGACTTAGGGACGCGCAACGGGCGGAGCGCGGCGCCGCTGGATGCGGAGGTCTCGGCGGAGCAGCTGTCTGGTGGGCAGAAGCAGCGGATCGCGCTCGCGCGGGCGATCTTGCGTGATCCGGCGATTTTGCTGCTGGATGAAGCGACGAGCCAGGTGGACGTGGAGAGTGAGCGTTTGATTCAGGAGGCGCTCGACGACGTGACGCGTGATCGGACGACGGTGATCGGGGCGCTTCGGTCCTGCACTTTCGCGCGGGCGGACCGGGTCGTGGTTTTGTCGGGGGGGCGGGTCGTTGGTAGGGGTTCGCATCGCGAACTGGTTGATACCTGTGAGACTTATCGAGCGCTTTATCGCGATCAGTTTGCGCCAGAGGGGAGTGACCGGACGGCCGAGGCGCCGGCTTCGGCTTGAGGCGCGGGCTGGGGCGTGCTGCAAGTTTAGGGGTCGGTGAGGCGCCAGGGGGTGTTTTCGCCGGTGATTGACCATTTGGTGTTGTCGCTGCGGTCTTCGTCGCCGAAGTCGATGGCGCCGTTGGGGTCTGGGGCGTAGCCGAGATCGGTGAGGGATTGGGCGTCGGCGTGGCCGTCGACCCAGAGGACGTTGGCTCGTCCGCGGTGTCGCGGGTCGGCGGCGGCGCGGGCGGTTTTGTCGGTCGCGGCCATCTCGCCGAGATCGCTGGGGTCGACCCAGGGCGGGTCGAGGTTGAAGCCCTCGTTGCCGAGTTCGTCCTTTTCGCGGCTGTTGTTGTTGTATGCGAGTCGGTCTTCGACGGCGTAGAAGGCGGCGGTGCCCATGGCGTCGGCGAGGGCGACGGTGAGTCCGGGGCGTCGGACGCGGGTGAGCGGTACGGGCCAGTTTTTGTAGACGCCGATCTGATCGTTAACGAGGCGTGAGTTGCCGAGGAACTGATAGTTCCAGCCGTAGCTGGCGTTGCGTTCGTCGGTCCAGTCGCGTCGGGTGGGGCAGACGTAAGCGGGGTAGTCGTAGTTTTGGCGGTCGCCTGGTTCGCCGGAGCGGTCGAGGGTGTCGCGACAGGCCTGGGGATCGGCGAAGGGCGGGGCGCCGATGGACCCGCTGAGCATGGCGAGCACGGTGGGTCGATACTTCACGCCGCCTTCGATCTCGGCGAAGGTGTTGCAGGCGTCGACGCGGGGTAGGCGTCCTGGGGGGAGGACGTCGTTGTGGACGTTAACGTAGACCGCGAGGCCGGTTCCGAACTGTTTGAGCTGGGTGAGGCAGAGCACGGCGCGAGCTTGCTGGCGGGCGGTCGAGAGGGTGGGCAGCAAAATGCTGATGAGCAGCGCGATGATCGCGACGACGACGAGGAGTTCGATGAGTGTGAAGGCGCGGTTGCGCCGGGGGCGAAACATCATGATTCCTATTAGCCGGCGCCGGCCAAGGTATTGTTGAGCCGGGGGAACGCGGTGATAGCGGCGGCGGCGTAGCGGGCGAGGAAGCTGGGCCACACCTCGCGGCGTGGTCGGCGCAGGCAGTTGACGATGGCTTGCGCGACGCGTTCTGGCGGTTGGCGCATCCAAGCGGGGCCGCCGCCGGTCTTGGCGTCGCTATCGAGTTGGGCGTTGAGGGCGTCGGCACGTTCGAAGAATGCGGTGCTGGTGCCGACGGGATGGACGGACGAGACGTCGATGTTGTGGGGGGCGAGGTCCATTTGCATGCTGCGGGCGACGTGGTGTTGCGCGGCTTTGGTGGCGGTGTAGGCGGCGAAGCCGGGGAAGGTGAGGCGAGCGGCGGCGCTGGAGCAGAACAGCAGGTGGCCGGGCTGTTGGGCGTGGATGAGGCGTTGGGCGGCGGCGCAGATGAGGGCGCAGCTCGCGAAGAAGTTCACCTCGAAGATTCCGCGTAGTTCGCCGTCGGTGAGTTGATGAAAGGGTTTGGTGAATCCGTAGCCGGCGTTGGCAAACACGGCGTAGAGGCCGCCGAGCTGTTCGGCACATGTGTCGAGCAGTCGGGCGTTGAGCGCGTGGTCGGTGACATCGCCGGCGACGATGGCGACGTTGACGCCTGCGGCGCGGACCTGGTTGGCGACGCGGTCGAGGGCGTCGGCGTTGCGGCCGTTGAGCAATACGGGCATGCCGGCCTGGGCGCAGGCGACGGCGGTGGCGGCGCCGATGCCGCTGCTGGCGCCGGTGATGATGATTGGCTTGTTTTGCAAATCGCGCGGCATGCAGAGAGCTTAGGCGAGTAACGACGCGAGCATCGCCTTTTGGGCGTGCAAACGATTTTCGGCTTGTTCGATGACGAGGCTGCGAGGGCCGTCGATGACGGCATCGGATACGACGACGTTGCGTCGCACGGGTAGGCAATGCATGAAGTAGGCGTTATCGGTCATTTGCATCAGGTGCTCGTCGACGATCCAGCGATCGAGGCTGGCGGCGCGGCGTTCGGCGAGTTCGTCGTCTTCACGACCGTAGCGATCGAGGCGCCCCCAGCTTTTGGCGTAAACCACGGCGGCGCCGGCGCACGCGGCGGCGCGGTCGTCGGTTACGCAGAACTGGGCTTGGTTTGAATCGGCGAACGCGCGGCAGGTGGTCATCACGTCATCGGGGAGGTCGTAGCCTGGGGGGCGGGCGATCGTGAGATCCCAGCCGCGCTGGGTGACGGCGAGGGCGAAGCTGTTGGGAACGGCGACGGGCAGGGCCTTGGGATGGTTGGCCCACTGTAACACGATTTTGCCGGGGCTCCGGCTGACGCAACGTTCGATGGTGAGCAGGTCGGCGAGCGCCTGGCAGGGGTGGTAGCGCGTGCTCTCGAGATTGATGACCGGCCGCTGGCTGTAGCGCAAGAAGGCGGAGAGGACGGGATCGGCCGCGTCTTCGGACCAACTGCGGCGATCGGGGAAGGCGCGAACGCCGAGCACGTCTGCGTAGCGGGCGAGGACGCGGACGGCCTCGCTGGCGTGCTCGGAGGCGTCGGCGTTCATGACGACGCCTTCGCGGAATTCGAGTTTCCAGACACCGGCGTTGGTGATGACGATTGGCTGGGCGCCGAGTTGGGTTGCGGCGAGCTCCATGCTGACGCGGGTTCGCAGGGAGGGGGCGAGAAAGAGGAGGACGACGCTCTTTCCGCAGAGGAGGTCGCTGGTGCGGGTGTCGCGCAAGGCCTCAGCGCGGTCGAGCAAGGCGCGGAGTTCGGTTGGCGAGTAGTCGCTCAGGGTATAGCAGTGTTGCGGCATGGCGGCGCCCCGGGGGCCAGGAGTTGCCTAGGCGAGCACTGCGCGCAGCGCGGTGAGGAACGTGTCGGCTTGTTCGGTGGTGAGGATGAGGGGTGGCAGCAGCCGCATGACGTTCGGATCGCTGCTGGAGCCGACCAGGAAGCCGCGTTCGAGCAGCGCGCGTTGCACGTCTTTGGCTGGACGATCGAGCTGGATGCCGATGAGCAAACCCGCGCCGCGGACCTCGACGACGCCGGGCGTGTCGCGGAGGTGCGTGTTCAGGTGGGCGCCGACATGATGGGCGTTTGAGACCAGGTGCTCGCGTTCGATGACTTCCAAGGTTGCGCGGACGGCGGCCATTGCGAGCGGGCCGCCGCCGAAGGTCGTGCCGTGGTCGCCGGGTTTGACGTGCTGGGCCCATTGGGGGGCGGTGAGCAGGGCGGCGACGGGTACGCCGCTGCCGACGCCTTTGGCGATGGTGAGCATGTCGGGCTCGACGCAGACTTTGTTGCTGTAGAACCACGCGCCGGTGCGGGCGAAGGTTTGGATCTCGTCGAGGATGAGTGCTGCGCCGTGTTTGCGGGCGCACTCGTGCATAAGGAAGAAGAAGCTGTCGGGCGCGGTGCGGACGCCGCCGAGGGACTGGATGGCTTCGCAGAGGATGGCGGCGGTGTCGTTGTCGACGGCTGCGTTGAGTGCCGAGACGTCTCCGAACGGGACGTAGACGTGGTGATCGACGAGCGTGGGTTGGGCGGTGTCGCGGTATTTGTCGATGCCGGCGGCGGAGAGGGCGCCGAGCGTTCGGCCGTGGAAGGAGTGCACGAAGGAGACGACCTTGCGGCGGCCGGTGACTTTGCGGGCGAGCTTGAGGGCGGCTTCGTTGGCTTCGGCTCCGGATGAGCAGAAGAAGATGCGGGCGCCTGCGGTTGGGGCGCGTTTGCTGAGCATTTCTGCGGCGGCGACGCGCTCGGGGTGATGGGCGGCGTTGGAGAAGAAAAGTAGCTGGTCGGCCTGGGACTTGATGGCTTCGACCACGTGGGGATGGCAGTGGCCGGTGGATGAGACGGCGTGGCCGGCGTAAAGATCGAGGTAGCGTCGGCCGGCGTCGTCGATGAGGTAGCAGCCTTCACCCTTGACGAAGACCACGGGCAAGCGTGGGTAGACGTCGAGTTCGACGGCGCTGGAACGCTGCGCGAGGGTTTCAAACGCGGCGGACACGATGGTCTACTTTGTCGCCGCGCGACCGAGGACGAGGCCGATGACGAGCGCCAAGACGACGACGCCGAGGGCGCCGGGGAGCAGGTAGATCAGCCAGTTTGAGCTCAGGAACGCAGCGTAGGCGGGGTAGAAGCCCTGGAGCACGCCGGCGGCGACGCTGCCGGCGAAAGCGACGAGGAGGAGCGCGCCGACGAGCAGGCCGCCGAAGACGCCTTCGCTGGGGTCGTTGGCGGGTTTGATGCGGCGGGGGGCGATGGTCTCGCCGGCCTCGAGCGACTCGTCTTCGTGGTCTTGGATTTCCTCGACTTCGTCGACATCTTCATCGGGGGGTTCGGCGGCGGCGGCGGAAGCGGCGGCGAGGGCTTCGGCGGGGGCGGCGCTGGCCTCGGCGTCTTCGTCGCCGGAATAGATGTCGTCGAGCAATTCGGCGCCGAGGGAGGTGTCGTCGGCCTCGCGGGTCAAATCGAGGAGGCCGGAGCCGGTTCCGGAGGGGCCGCTATCGAGCTGCACCTGATCGCTGACGGGGGACGCGGAGATTTGAGTTTTGGCCATGGGGTCGGCGTCGATTTCGAGTTCGTCATCGTCGAAGACGCCGATGCCGGTTGGCTGGGTGACGGTTTCGTCGCGCTGGTCGGCTTCTTCGACGGGTTCGAGGCCGATGATGCTGGTGCCGCCGCCGGTATCGGCGAGGGTGGGGAGGCTGTCATGGGAATCGCCGATGGTTTCGGGCTGCTGGTCGTTTCCGGCGAGGCGGTCGACGTCTTCAGCTTTGAAGAAGATTTTGCCGGCGTCGCGGAACTCGCGCAGCTCGCCGTCGCGCACGAGGGCGCGGACGTCTTCTTCGCTGCGGTTGAGCTTTTGCGTGGTTTCTTCGAGGGAGTAGAAGGGTTTGGCCACGGTTTGGCTCCTGTTACGGCGTGTCGGTCGCGAAGTCTAGCGGATCCGAGCTGGGCTGTTCGGTGTTGAGATCGAGTCGCTGTCGTCGTTCGTGGTTGACGAGGTCGCGCACTTGTTGGGGCGTGAGTCCGTCGACGTTGAGCGAGGTGAGGTAGCGATCGAAGAGGAAGCTGCGGGCGGCGACGAGGCGGAGTTTGTGGCCGCTCTCGTGGGGGTCGAGGGCGTAGCACCAGAGTGTGTTTTGGTCGGCGTCGAGCATGAAGAGGCCGTAGCTGTCGCGATCGAGTTGGCCGGTGAAGGCGAAGACGCCGCGGGCGCCGGCGAGGGGCTGGTTTTGCGCGAGCGCAGGTGGTGTGAGCGGCGCGCTTCCGCGCCAGACGCCGACGAGGATGAGCACGAGCAGCGCGATGACGGCGGCTTGCCACACTCTTCCGGCTGTTGGGGCATTGGACGCAAGCACGGTTGCTACTCCTGATTGGTGCGTCGTGGTTGCAGTCTTCCAACGCGCAAGTGTAGCGGCGGTGGAGTACGTCTCAAGCGGGGTTGGCGGCGCTAAATTCTTTTGTTGGCGGGATCTAGCGGGCGATTGGGGGGTGGGATTAGTATGAGGGTGAAGTTAAGGCTTGACGATGCGCTGGTGAGACTGTTGGCCGCCGCGTCGGCGCCAGATCGCTGCCTGCGTTTGAGGCAGTTTTTGTTAGGGATTCCCGCTGAGCGTCCTGTTTCTGGGGACGTGGCGTGTGCGTTCTATCGGGGCTGAATGTTTTGATGCGATGCGCACGACGCGCTGAACAAACCGAGAGTTCTCTGCGGAAGTTGATCGATCCCTGACGCCGACCACCGCCTCGAGCCTGCAAATCGCTCGAGGGCGAACGTACGGTTTGACTGATTGGTTCTCCTGGCGCCGGTGACCACGCAGCGGTTTGCTGCGCCGACGATACGGAGAACGAATGCTCAGTTCTGAATGGCTGCTGCTGGCGCAGACCAGCGGTTGGCAGTGGTTAGCGGCTTCGGTGGCGGGCTTCGCGGTTGGGGCCGTGCTCATCTGGGGCTGGCTGTCAAACCGTGATCGTCTGACGCGAGAAGCGCGGGAGGCGGAAGCGCGGCGGCTGCTGACCGACGCCGAGCAACGCGCTGAAGAGACGGTGCGATCGGCGGAGGTGCAATCGAAGAAGACGTACCTGGAGATGAAGGAGCGTTTCGAGCAGGAGAGCGCTGCGACACGTGACGAACTGCGAGCGTCGGAGCGGCGTCTGGCGAAGCGTGAAGACAATCTCGACAAGAAGCTGGACGTGTTGGAGAGCAAGGAGCGTCGGATTGACGAGGCGACGGAGGAGCTCGCGACGCGCGAAGAAGAATTGAAGGCGCGCAGTGCGGAAGTGGACCGGCTGATGACGGAGCAACGAAACGAGTTGCTGCGCATTGGGCGGCTGACGCCGGAGCAGGCGCACGACCTGGCGTTGCGGCGAGTCGAGCAGGAGGTGGAGCACGAAGCGGGGCGTATTGTCGATCGTGTGTTGACTGAGGCGCAAGACACGGCGCGGGACAAGGCACGTCATATCGTGATACAGGCGATCGAGCGTTACGCGGCGGATCACACTTCGGAGACGACGGTTGCTTCGGTTGATGTGTCGTCAGACGACATGAAGGGGCGGGTGATCGGGCGTGAGGGGCGGAACATTCGGGCGTTCGAGAAGGCGACGGGGGTCACGGTGATCGTGGACGATACGCCGGGCATCGTGAGCCTGACGGCGACGGATCCGGTTCGGCGTGAAGTGGCGCGAATCTCGCTGGACAAGCTGATTAAGGATGGGCGGATTCACCCGACGCGGATCGAGGAGATCGTGGAGGCGAGCGCGAAGGAAGTGGATGAGCAGGTTTCGGCGGCGGGGAAGAAGGCGGCGCTGGAGTCGAACGTGCGGGGGCTGCCGAAGAAGGTGGTCGAGCAGCTTGGGCGGCTTCATTTTCGAACCAGTTACGGGCAGAACGTGCTGCGGCACAGCATCGAGGTGGCGTTTCTGACGGGGATGATGGCGGATGAGTTGCGGCTAGATGGGGAGCTTGCGCGGCGGTGCGGCTTGTTGCACGACATCGGCAAGGGCTTCGCGCATGACGAGGGGGTGGGCACGCACACGAAGATCGGGGCGGACTTTTGCCGCAAGTTCAATGAACACGAGGCGGTGATCAATGCGGTGGAAGGTCACCACGGCGACGTCCCGGCGTTGACGCCTTACACGCCGCTGGTGATGGCGGCGGACGCGATCAGTGCGGCGCGACCTGGGGCGCGGCGTGAGTCGCTGGAGCGATACATCAAGCGTTTGCAGGAGCTGGAGGGGATTGCGACCGGTTTCAGCGGAGTGCGTCAGGCGCATGCGATTGAGGCGGGTCGCGAGGTGCGTGTGATTGTGGATGCGGAGATTGTGGATGATCAGTCGTCGCTCAAGCTGGCGCGCGATATTGCGCAGCAGATTGAGGAGTCGATGACGTATCCTGGCGAGATTCGGGTGACGGTGCTGCGTGAGCTGCGGGCGGTGGAGTACGCCCGCTAGGTCGGTGTGCGTCGTCAAACGTTGTCGGCTCGTGCGGGGCCGAGATTCGGATGTCTTTATGATGACCGCCCTGAGATGGGGTCATTCGTTTGACGCGCGGCGGGCGTGTCGCGGTGCGTGTCGATCGCACTCATGTCGTTGTGAATGTTCATTTTGAGCCGCGGGAGCCCCGCGAGGAGCAATGATGGTTCGTCGAATTCTCTGGGGGGCTGTTGCGGTGTTCGCCGCGGGACCTGGGTTGGCTGGTGAGGCGGTTACATTTGCTCGGCACCTGGCGTTGGGGCCGGATGGAGCGACGCTGGCGTTTAGCTGGGCGGGCGACATCTGGACGGTTCCGAGTGATGGCGGGGCGGCGCGGCGTCTGACGGCGGATCCGGCGATCGACAGTCATCCGGTGTTTTCTCCGGATGGACGGTTCATTGCGTTTTCGTCGGAGCGGTTTGGCTCGGCGAATGTGTTCGTGATGCGGGCTGATGGCGGCGACGTACGGCGACTCACATTTGCTGATCGCCCCGCGTACCCGAGCAGCTTTTCGCCGGACGGGGAGCGTGTGTATTTCCACACGTGGCGGGATGGTCAGTTTCACTGGGAGCCGGCGGTCTATCACGTGCCGGTTGAGGGTGGACAGGCGTTTCGGGGGTTGCCGTGTTTTGGCCGCGACGCGCGTTTTATGAGTGACGGACCGGTGGTGTTTGTTCGCGGGGGTACGCCGCGTCATTGGTATCGGCGGAACTACCGCGGGACGGGTCAGCCGGATCTCTGGATTTACTATCCGCGGCAGGATGTTTACACGCAGTTGACGTCGTTTGAGGGTTGGGATCACGCGCCGCAGGTGGCGAATCGTCGCGCCTATTACATTTCTGATCGCGATGGATCGCGCAACGTGTATTCGGTCGGGCTGCCGGAGCGCATGGGTGGGGACGCGCCGCAGCCGAAGGCGGTCACGCAGATGACGGGCGATGACGTGCGTGATTTGGCGGTGTCAGCGAATGGGACGCGTCTGGCGTTCACGCATTGGGATCGGTTGTATGTGATGGATTTGCCGAACGGCGAGCCGCGGTCGATCACGGTCACGGCGCCAGCCGACTCGGCGCTCGCGCCGCTGAATCAAGAAGTGTTGACGAGCGGGGCCGACGAGGCGGTGGTGTCGCCGAATGGCGAGGAAGTGGCGCTCGTGGTGCGGGGCGAGATTTTCGTGATTCCGGTGCAGGAGGGACGGCTCACGCGGCGGGTGACGCACTCGCCTTATCGCGATCGGCAGGTGACGTGGTCGCCGGATGGGAAGGCGCTGTTCTTTGTTTCCGACCGCACGGGTGTGGAGCAGATCTACCGGGCGACGAGTCGGCGGGGTGAAGCGTTGGGCGAGTCGCTGCGGTTCACGGTGGAGCAGGTGACCGACCACGCCGATCCGTCGTTCAGCCCGCAGGTGTCGCCGGATGGGAAGCATCTGGCGTTTTGGCGGTTGCGCGGGGATCTGGTGATTCGCGAGTTGGCGTCGGGGGATGAGCGGGTGTTGCTGCCGGGCTGGAACGCGCCGGACTTTGAGTGGTCGCCGGACAGCATGTGGATGGCGTATAGCGTGGAGAACGCGGAGTACAACAGCGACGTGTGGGTGCTGCGGGTCGACGGTTCGGAGCCGCCGGTGAACATCTCGCAACATCCGGATCACGACGCGGATCCGCAGTGGTCGGCGGACGGGATGATGCTGGCGTTCTGGTCGCAGCGCGAGGGGTTTGACAGCGATGTTTACGGGGTCTTTCTGGCTCCGGCGCTGGACGAGATGTCTGAGGTCGATCTGCGTCAATACTTTGAAGACGCGGAGAAGGCGGTTGGGAAGCGGAAGCCGCTGAAGGAAGCGGCCGCGAGCGGTGTGATCATGCTGGCGGGCGGAGCGCACTCGCCTGCCGCCGCGAAGGACGATGATGACGCCGAGGCCGAGGGTGAGGCTGATGCGGGGGATGGGGCGGAGGACGGCGACGGTGACGGCGACGACGGGGAGGAAGATGGGGAGGAGAAGAAGTCGTCTGACGATGAGGTGAAGGACGACGACGAGCCGGCCTACGCGTGGGATCTTGCGTCGGCGTATCGCCGTATTCAGCCGATCACGACGTTGTCGGGCGATCAGCGGGAGTTTGCGTTGGCGCCTTCTGGGTCGCGTGTGGCGTTTCGGTCGTCGCACGAGGGGGATGCGAAGCTGTATGTGGTGAAGTCGACGGGTAAGGATCGCAAGGAGGTGCGCGGCGACGACGCCAGCGGTCTGCATTTCACGCTGAACGGGAAGCGGCTGGTGTATCGCGCGGGCGGGCGGGTGCACTCGACGAAGGCTGAGGGGGGCGATCACAAGACGCACGCGTTTCGGGCGGCGATGTTGATTGATTACCTCGCGGAAGCGAAACAGAAGTTTGAAGACGGGGCCCGCGCGCTGGGTCGCGAGTTTTACCACCCGACGATGAAGGGGCTTGACTGGGAGGCGTTGACCGAGAAGTACCGTGATCTGGCGCTGACGACGAACACGGGCCGCGAGTTCAACGACATCTTTCTGATGCTGCTGGGCGAGTTGAACGCATCGCACCTGGGTATTCGCGGCGGTGAGCGCGAGCGCACGGACGAGCAGCAGTCGATCGGGTTTTTGGGGTGCACATTTGATTCGGCGTTTGCTGGTCCTGGTTTGAAGGTGGCTTCGATTCTGCCGCGCGGTCCTGCGGCGCGCGAGGAGAGCAAGCTCTATGTGGGCGACGTGATCTTGGCGGTGAACGGGACGGACGTCGGTCCGGGTCGCAGCATTGATCAGACGCTGCTTGGGGCGGCGGGTGAGTTGACGATTCTGGAGGTGGAGCGCGGTCCGCAAGCGCCGGCGACCACGCAGCCGAGTGATGGCGAGCCGGAGGAGGTTGTCATTCGGCCAGCTGCGTACGACGAGATTCGCGACCTGGCGTATGACGCGTGGGTGGATGCGAACCGGGACTATGTGGAGCGGCAGACGGACGGGCGGGTTGGCTATCTGCATATTCGCCGCATGCGTGAAGACGCGTTTTATGAGTTTGAGCGCGATCTGTACGCCGCGGCGCATGGGAAAGACGGGTTGATTGTTGATGTGCGTCGTAATGGCGGGGGGTGGACGGCTGACTGGGTGATGACGGTTCTGATGGTGCAGCGTCACGCGTATACGGTTGATCGCGCGGGCGAGCGCGGCTATCCGCAGGGGCGGCTGCCGTTTTATGCGTGGACGAAGCCGGCGACGATGATGTGCGATCAGTACAGCTTTTCGAATGCGGAGATCGTCAGTCACGCGTTCAAGACGCTGGACCGGGGACCGCTGGTCGGGATGCCGACGTATGGCGGTGTGATCAGCACCGGCGCGTACATGTTGATCGACGGGACGCTGGTTCGCATGCCGGGTCGTGGGTGGTATGTGCTGCCGAATGGCGAGGACATGGAAGTGCAGGGAGCGATACCGGACATCATCGTGCCGATCACGCCGGCGGATGAGGCGTCGGACGCGCGGCCTCAGCTTGACGCGGCCATCGAGGCGACGCTCGAGCAGTTGAGCACCAGTGGGTAGCACGCGGTGATGGATGGCGTGAGCCGCGCGAGTGGTGAAGCGCGACCATGTTCCGCTCGTGCGGGGGCGCGGGTGGGGGCGGTGGTCGCTTTGCTGTCGGCATCGGTCGGTGCGTTTGGGCACGCGGGGCATGGCAACTTTCTGTGGGTGCGCTGCGACATCGACGCGGAGCGCGTGCGGCTGTTGGTGACGGCGTCGGGCGATCCGTTTGTGGAGGTGTTGGGCACGCCGTCGGACGATGCGGTGATTGACCCGATCACCAGCGTGTTTGTGCTGAACGATGAGGAGCACGAAGCGCGGATTCGTTCGGGGCTGCGGTCTTTTGTGGCCGAGGCGGCGTCGGTCGAGATTGACGGTATCGCGACTCCGCCGGTGTTGGGTGAGTTGTTGCTGCAGCCGACGCCGCCCCCGACGCCTTCGCCGTGGCCGCCGAACCTCGAGATTGAGGTGCTGTACGCGACGAAGGGGGCGCCGCGTGCGGTGTCGCTGACGTGGCGGCATTACTTGAGTGCGACGGACTTTGATACGTTGCCGGGGGCGGAATCTGACAATGCGCCGAAGCTGCCGGTGTATATGCAGCTCGAGGCGTTTGATGAGTTGAAGACGGTTCAGCTCACGCCGGCCGAGCCGCAGTTTACGTGGCACGCGAGCAACCTCTCGCCGACGGAGCGGGTGACGCCGGTGATTGCTGCGTATGAGCCGCCGCGCTTGGAGTTGCCGCTGGTTTCGCTGGGCGTGTTGGTATTGGGGATCGGCGGACTGGTGGGTGGTCGGCTGGTGCGGCCGGATCGGGTGCGTTGGGGGGCGGTGGCGTTGGGTGCGGTCGTGCCGCTGGGTCTGGCTTGGCTGACGCGTGACGCGGCGACGATGCGGGTGGTTGCGCCGTGGACGCCGCGCGTTCAACTGCCGGCGAGCGACGAAGCGCGGGAGATCTTCGCGACGCTGCATCGGAATGTGTATCGCGCGTTTGATTATCGCGACGAGAGCGATGTGTATGACGTGCTGGCGCAGAGCGTTGACGGCCCGCTGCTCGACGACATTTATCACGAGATCTTTCAGAGCCTGATCATGCGTGATCAGGGGGGCGCGGTCGCGATCGTCGATCATGTGGAGATGCTCGAGACCACGTTCGACGAGGCTGGGGTGATCACGGCCGAGCCCGGAGGGGCGCCGAGCGCGGCGTTTGATATTGACGCGCGCTGGCGGGTGCGCGGCGTGGTGACGCACTGGGGACACGTTCATCGGCGCACGAACGAATACGCGGCGCGTTACACGGTGGCGCAGCGCGGTGATCGCTGGAAGATCACCGCGGTGGATGTGCTGGGTCAGGAACGGATCATCACGCCGGACGATGATCCCGCTGGAGTTTAGGTTGGTCGGGGAGCCATGCTTTCGAGTTGCCGGCGCGAACGGCGATTGTTGAAGCGGGGTTGTCACCGGGGGGGCTGTCGAGGCGCTGTTGTCTCGCGGGCGATTTTTTTTTGGAGTTGGTGTACCCGAACGCACCGCTCACCCGTCTCATGTGTGTCCGACAGCGGATGACGTGAGAGACCGTGTTTGCAGAATTACGGCTGATTGCAGGATTGCGGCGGGGCGACCCTGCTGTGCTGGCGCCGATCTACGACGCTTACGCGGTGGGTCTGCACACGCTGGCGTGGCGGCTGCTGGGCGATGCGGCGGCGGCGGAAGACGCCGTGCACGATGTGTTCGTGCGTCTGGCGGCATCGGGCGGCGTGGAGGTTCGCGGCGGGTTGCGCGGGTATCTGGCGGCGGCGGTCGCAAATCGCGCGCGGGATACGCTTCGTGCGCCGGCGCGGCGTGACCGGGTTCCGCTGGCGGTGGGCGCGATTGGCGTTGCGGCGGTCGTCGACGATCCGAGTGCAGTCGTACGGCGGGATGAGCAGCGGGACGCCGTTGCCGGCGCATTGGTCGAGCTGCCTTGGGAGCAGCGCGAGGTGGTGCTGTTGCGGGTGCTGGAAGGGTGGCGTTTCCGTCGCATCGCGGCGCACCAGCGGGTTGCGTTGAACACGGTTAAGGGCCGGTATCGCTACGGGGTTGAGAAGTTGCGAGCGCTGCTCGCGGATGAGTTGTCGCCATGATCTTGGAACGGGAAGTCATTGAGCTTTTACGGGAGAAACGCATGCAAGCTACTGCTTCTGCGCGGCAGCGCGTCCTTGCGCACGCGGCCGCGGCGATGAAATCGACGACTCGGGTGCGGCGGGGGTCGCAGCGTAGCGGGTTGTGGTGGAAGACGGGGTCGGGTTTGGCGGCGAGCGTGGTGATCGCGGCGGCGGTGTGGCTGCTGCTGCCGGTCGGCGGACGGGTGGCGTTCGCGGCGGTGTTGGAACAGCTTCAAACGACGCCGTTCGCATGCGTGGCGACGTTTCGCGACGCCGGTGAGGAGGACGAGACGCGTCTGCGAATGCTGGTTGCGCCGCCGACGTGGGTGCGGCTGGAACCGGGCGGCGGCGGTGATGGGGAGTCGGAGTCATTGGCGACGCTGATCAATGTGCGGACCGGGGCGGCGACGCTGTTTTGGCTGGACCGCAAGATTGCGATGCCGATGAAGCTCGACGATGAGCCGCTTGACGATTCGTGGCTGCAGACGGTGGCGGCGGCGAAGCCGCTGCGTGCGCTGTGGGGGCTTCGGGAGCGCGAGGCGGCGTCGCTTGGTCAGCGGCGCATCGACGATGTGGCGGCGGAGGGGTTTCGCGTGGAACGCGCGCGTGTTGAGCAGGGGGGGGTGATGACGATGGACGTGTGGGCGGACGCGAGCACGGGCTGGCCGCTGCGCCTCGAGATCATGCTGCAGCCGACGGACGGTGCGTCGGAGGGATTGCGTATTGCGATGCGCGACTTCGAGCAGCGGCCGGACATTGATCGCAGCGTTTTTGACCCGACGCCGGAAGGGTTTCGGTTGGCGAACCAGCGCACGCTGGCGGAGTGGCGGGCGGCCCGGGCGGCCGCGGATTCCCGCGCTGCTCAGGAAGCTGACCACCCCGTGACGCGTCTGATCGCGGCGTGGGAGGCGGATCGCAAAGCGGACGCCGTCGCGTTGTTGAAGTCGACCGATTGGCGCGAGCCGCGGTCTGATGCGCCTGCGTGGCTGGCGATGAGCGAGCCGGATCTGATTGCGTTGCATGCCGATGATCGCGAGGAAGTGATCACGCTAGCGATTGGCAAGCTGCGTGCGGTGCGGGGGCTGGCGCGGCACGTGGCGGCGCTGGCGGAGTCGGACGCAGCGACGGGGCGTCTGGACGATGGGTTGGCGGCGCTGACGGCGGTGCGACGGCTGGGTGAACGGCTCTCAACCCGGGAGACGCTGCTGATCGTCGAATCGGTGGGCATCGCGGTGCGCATGCTGGCGCTGGAGAAGCAGCGTGAGCTGATGGAGGCTGGGGGGCGTGAGGCGGGCTTGGCGGAGGTTGAGGTGTTGATCGAAGCGGTGGAGGCGCAAGCTGAACGCCTTCGCGCCCGGGGTCGGTGATGGGCCGGGCGGGGCGCGCGATGCGCTGTCTGGTTGTCGGATAGGGGTGTGCAGGTCGCTACTTGGATTGGGCGATGTGCCAGAGGACGCCGCTGGGGTCCCACATGTGGGTGACCATGGCGTAGCCTTCGTCTTTCGGGCCGGTTGCACGGGCTTCGTCGAATTCGTCGCTGGTGATGACGGCGTCGATGCGTTGGCGCCAGGCGGCTGCGTCGCGGACGTCCATGAACATCATGGTGTTGTGGCACCAGTCCTGGTGGTAGTAGCGCTGCAGATAGAAGCGGAAGTGGCTCAGGCGAGCTTCGGCGAGGCCATCGATCACGTCGGCGACGGTCCAGCCGAGTGCGGAGTAGAAGCGTCGTGAGAGGTCGAAGTTTTTGGCGCCGACGAAGGTTTTGAGGCTGTAGATGTCGGGGGTGGTTGCATCAGTCATCGGGCGTTAGACATCAAGATTTTTGACGTTGACGGCGTTCTGCTCGATGAAGTTGCGGCGTTTGGCGACGTCTTCGCCCATGAGGACGGTGAACATGAGGTCGGCCTCGCGGGCGTCGAGATCGGCTTGTTCGGCGTCGCCGGCGGTTTCGGCGATGATGACTTTGCGCAGCACGCGGCGCTCGGGGTTCATCGTGGTTTCCCAGAGCTCTTCTTTGTTCATCTCGCCGAGGCCTTTGAAGCGTCGGGTCTCCCAGCCGTGGCCGCCGATGCGGGTGACGCCGCCGGGCACGCCGCGGACGTTGTCGAGTTCGAGGGTTCGTTCGCCGGCGTGGAGGACGAAGACGGCGCTGCTGAGGTCGCCGGTGATGAGTTCTTCGCGTCGGATGAAGAGATCGTCGACGGTGCATCCGAAGCGGGCGAGTTCGGAGAACGCGTCGATGAGGGGTCGTACTTCGGTGAGATCGATTTTGGCGAGTGGCGTTTCCGGGGGTTGCTGATCGCGGAAGTTTTTGAACTCGTCGGCGGAGTAGAAGAAGTGTTCGCCGGCTTCGGTGTTGACGCGAATGATGGGCAGCGATCCGTCGTCGCGGCGATGTTTTTTGATGAACGGTTCGAACAGGATGCCGCGGCGGCCGAGCACGCGCGCGTGTTGTTCGATGCGGCCGAGGAGTGCGAGCAGGCCCTTGAGCTCTTCGCCGACGATTTCGCGTTCGGGGCCGGCTTCGCGCTTGATGACGAGGCGTAGGCCCTCGAGACCGAGGTCGGTCAGTCTTCTGGCGAGGGCGTTCTCGTCGACCAGGTATTCCGACCGCTTGCCTTTGATGAGTGCGAAGAGCGGGGGCTGGGCGATGTAGACGCGGCCGGCCTCGATGAGGCCGCGCAGTTGACGAAAGAGGAAGGTGAGCAGCAGGGTGCGAATGTGCGACCCGTCGACGTCGGCATCGGTCATGACGATGATTTTGCCGTAGCGCAGCTTGCTGATGTCGAAATCGTCTTTGCCGATGCCGGTGCCGAGGGCTTTGACGATTTCGATGATTTCCTCGTGGCCGAGGATTTTGTGCAGGCGGGCCTTTTCGACGTTCAGGATTTTGCCGCGAATGGGGAGGATTGCCTGTGTGCGAGCGTCGCGATGGCCCTTGGCCGAGCCGGCGGCCGAGTCGCCTTCGACGATGAACAGCTCGGTTTCTTCGACGTCGCGGCTGGAGCAGTCGACGAGTTTGCGGCTGAGGCCGCCGCCGGCGATGGCGGTTTTGCGGGCGGTTTCGCGGGCTTTGCGGGCGGCTTCGCGGGCGTACGCGGCCTGGACGGCCTTTCCGATGATCTTCTTGGCTTCGCTCGGATGCTCTTCGAAGTATTGCCCGAGGCCTTCGTTGATGGTGGTTTCGACGAAGGCGCCGACTTCGCTGTTGCCGAGCTTGGTTTTGGTTTGGCCTTCGAACTGCGGCTCGGGGACTTTTACGGCGAGCACGGCGGTGAGACCTTCGCGGATGTCTTCGCCGCTGGGGGTGGGGTCGTTTTGTTTGTAGAGATTTTGCTTGCGCGCGTAGTTGTTCAAGACGCGGGTGAGCGCCGCACGGAAGCCGGAGAGGTGCGTGCCGCCTTCGACGGTGTTGATGTTGTTGGCGAACGAGAGCGTGTTTTCGTTGAAGCCGTCGGTGTACTGGATGGCGAGATCGAGGGTGAGGCCGCTTTCTTCGTCGACGCGTTCGTAGGTGATGATGGGGTGCAGCGGCTGCTTGGCGTCGTTGAGATGTTCGACGAACTGCTTCAGGCCGTGCTCGAAGTAGAAGACGTCGGCCTTTTCATGGCGTTCGTCGGTCATAGCGATGCGCACGCCGGAGTTGAGGTAGGCGAGTTCGCGCAGTCGGCGGGCGAGGATGTCGTAGTGGAACTCGGTTTGCGGGAAGATCTGGCTGTCGGGGAGGAAGTGGACCAACGTGCCGTGGTCGTCGGTGGGGGGGCCCATTTCGATTTGCTGGGTGACGTCGCCGCGTTCGAAAGCCATGGTCCAGACGTGGCCGTCGCGTTTGACGCGTACGTTGAGCCAAGCGGAGAGGGCGTTGACGACGCTGACGCCGACGCCGTGGAGGCCGCCGGAGATTTTGTAGGAGTCGCGAGCGAATTTTCCGCCGGCGTGAAGCTGGGTAAGGCAGATTTCGAGGGCGGACATGCCGTCGGGATCTTTGCTTTTGACAGGGATGCCGCGGCCGTTGTCTTCGACGCTGACGCTGCCGTCGGCGCCGAGCACGACATCGACCTGGTCGCAGATGCCGGCCATCGCCTCGTCGATGGAGTTGTCGACGATCTCGTAGACGAGGTGATGCAGGCCGCGGAGGCCGGTGTCGCCGATGTACATCGACGGTCGTTTGCGTACGGCCTCGAGCCCCTCGAGAACGACAATGCTGTTTTCGTCGTAGCTAGGCGTATGGGCCACGCGCATCTCCAGTGTCATGCGCCCCGGACGGCACGAAGCGCAACCGTCTGACGTGGGGCGCGAGTCGCGCCAGCGCTTTGCCTAACCGGCCGGCCTGCCGCGACAACTCATACCGCAATCCGTCATTATCCACGGAAATGACGACGGCGTCACCCTCTACGCGCTGCACGCTGGTTTGCTGTAGCCAGCCGGGTTCGGCGAGGCGCTCCCACGCAGTGCGAGCCGCCTCGATGCGCTGCACGTGTTGCGCGGCGCTGGCCAACACGCGGTTGACGCGGTCGGCAGCGAACAGTCCGGCGGACCAGCGTCGCCGTCGATTGTCGACGATGTGGCGGAGTTGACGTCTGTTCACGGTGGTCAGCGGGAGTTGTTGAGCGAGACGGGCATGACGACGTAGAGGAACGCGTTGCGGTCGTCGCCGGTGAGCACGCCGGGGCGGAAACTCTCTTGCAGTTCGATGTTGATCGTGTCGTAGGGTGCGGCCTTGAGGGCGTCGATGATAAAGTGAGGATTGAAGCCGATCTCGACGGGGTCGTGTTTGTATTCGATCGGCGTTTGGACGCGGGCTTCGCCTTGTTCGGGGGCGTTGGCGGTAATGATGAGCTCGCCGTTGGTGAACTGCATGCGGACGGCGCGCGAGTCTTCGGTGGTGAGCAGTGCGGCGCGGCGAATGGCGCTGCGCAACTCTCCGCTGTCGATGGTGGCGACCTTGTCGTTGTCTTTGGGGATGACGTCTTCGTACTTGGGGAAGGCGCCTTCGACGAGGGCGGTGGCCAAGATGCGGCCGCCGCTGCGCAGCACGATCTGGTTGGGGAGCACGCGGACGTCGATGACTGCGTCGTCGGCCTCGTCGTGATGGGTGAGCACTTTCTCGAGCACGTTGAGTGCTTTGCTGGGGACGATGAGCTGGAAGTCGCCGCTTTGTGCGACACGTAGGGTTCCGCCGGCGCGGGCGAGTCGGCGGCCATCAGTGGCGACGAGGAAGAGTTTCTTGCCGCGTTTGTCCCACAGCACGCCGTTGATCGCGTAGCGGCTGGTTTCGCGGGCGGCGGCGTAGACCGTCATGGCGATCATGCGTTGGAGTTCGGAGGCGTCGACGCGGAGGTCGGGTTCGCCTTCGAACTCGGGGACGGGGGGGAAGTCTTCGACGGCCTGGGTGAAGATCTTGAACTCGCTTCCCTCGCCGCGGATGAGGCAATGCGGTCCGCTGACTTCGAGGGTCATCTCGATGTCGCTCATCTCTCGCACGATGCTGAGAAGGCGCTCGGCCGGCACGACGCATGCGCCGTCGACCTCGGTTGCGATGGTGACGATATTGACGCGGAGCGCGGCTTCGCCGTCTGTAGCGCAGAGTTCGAGATGCTCCCCGGCGAGGGCGAGCTTGACGCAATTGAGGATCGGCTTGGGAGTACGCCCACTGGCGACAGTGGCGATGGCCGTTAGCGCGTCCTGGAACTCCTGACGCGGGAGCCGCACTTTCATACTGGATCCATCCAAGACAGGAGACGTCGCATCGCTACACATTGTGAGCGAACATTGCGCAACACTCAAGGGCTTGCGTAAAGTGGTCGGGGTGTGACGATGGATACTTTTAACAGGAGCCTAAAGTTTCGTCATCTCTCGTCTTCAGTGTTGTCGCGGCTGTGGCGTGTTGGGCTTAGCGCTTGTAATGGGTTTTGCGATCAAGGGTTACGACGGGCTGGGCATGTCACAGCGATGTGGGGACTTTGTGGCGCGAACGGACAGTTCCGACGGAGACCGATTGAACGAATTGGCTTCGGTGACAACTGCGAGTGTTTTGTGAGCAAAATGAACAAGTTGTTAGCGGCGTGATAATAGCTGTCTTGTCAGGTGTGTGACGGCTTCTGACACGCGGGCGTCGTGCTGTCGGCTGGCTTCGATGCATCGTTCGGCGTGTAAGACCGTGGAGTGATCGCGACCGCCGAAGTGCAGGCCGATCTCTTCGAGGCTGAGTGGCGTGAGTTTGCGGGTGATGTACATGGCGACCTGTCGTGGGCCGGTGACGGACCGTGAGCGTTTTCGGCCAATGAGATCGGAGACGCGGACGCCGTAATGGGCGGCTGTGAGCGAGAGGATGTCTGAGACTTGTAGCGGCGGTGGCTCGGCGCCCTGCAGTTCGTCGAGTACGTGTCTTGCGAGGTCGAGGTTGAGCTTTTGGCCGCCGATTTGGGCTTCGCTGACGAGTTTGGTGAGGGCGCCTTCGAGGACGCGGATGTTGTCGTCGACGCGTTGGGCAATGTAGTCGAGGACGTCGTCGGGGACTTCGGCGCCGCGCAGGCGGGTCTTTTTTTGCAGGATGGCGTGGCGTGTTTCGCGATTGGGCGGGTCGATTTGGGTCACCAGGCCCCAATTGAAGCGGCTCATGAGGCGGTCTTCGAGGGTGGGGATTTCGGCGGGTCGAGAGTCGGCGCTGAGGATGATCTGCCGGCGGGTTTGGTAGAGCACGTTGAAGGTGTGGAAGAGCTCTTCCTGGCTGGATTCGCGGTTTTGCAGGAACTGCACATCGTCGATCGCCAAGACGTCGACTTCGCGGGCCGCTTCGCGGAATTCCGGCAAGCGGCCGTATTCGATGGCGTTGACGAACTCGTTGACGAATGTCTCGCAGGAGACGTAGAGGGTTTTGAGGCGGCGTGGGGCGCGGCCGACGGCTTCGCAGACGGCTTGCAGCAAGTGGGTCTTGCCGAGCCCGGATGCGCCGTGGATGAAGAGTGGGTTGTAGAGGGTGCCGGGTTGGTTGCACACTGCCTGACAGGCGGCGTGGGCGAGCCGATTGGATGGGCCGACGACGAATTGATCGAAGCGGTAGTCGGCGTTGAGCGGTGTGCGCAGCTCGGCGAAATCGTGCTGTGAGGCGAGGACTTCGGGTTCATCGGCGGTGTAGAACCGCACGGGGAGGAGGTAGCCGGTGTGGGCGGCGAGGCAACTGACGAAGGCGCGGCCGCATTGGTTGCGGAGGTAGTCAGCGCGGGCGGGGTCGGGCGCTCGGACGCGGAGTTCGCCGCCTTGGATGACGCCTGGCTCGAGGTCGTCGAACCAGGAACGGTAGAGTTCGGGGTACTCGTTCCGGAGACGTTCGAGCAGCTCAGCCCAAGGGGCGGGCTCGTCGTGGTTCACGGCTCAGTGCTCAGCATGTCGCGGATTTTGGTACACATTACCAGCGTTATGTTACGCGTCGGCCGCGGTGGGATCATCCGCCGCGGACCAGGAGAAGAGTTCGCGGAGCACGGTGGTTGCGTAGCAGCCTCGGGGTAGGAACAAGCGGACGGTGAGAAAGACGCCGGCCTCGTCGCCGCCGACGCTGATGTCGGCGTCTTCGACGCGGAAGCGCAGGGCGCGGCGGGCGCCGGCGGTGCGGAGGCGGGAGTCGCAGAGTTGGTCGAAAGAGAGTCCTTCGTTGGCGAGGATCTGCGCTTCGATTTCTGCCGGCCGGCCGGTGGGCTGGGTCATACGGCGACCGAAGAGGGGGCCGGTGGGGCTGATTTCGAACGCGTCGGCGCGGGGTTGCTCGGCATCGGCGTCTTCGACGAGGAAGACGGCGTGATTGGCGTGCTTTTCGGCGAGGTCGCCGGTAAGCAGATGGTCGGGGCCGTCGCTCAGGCGGGCCGCGAGCACGTGATTGAACAAATAGGATTGATACGCGGAGAGGTAGAACTGCCGCGTATGTCGGTCGATGGCGCTGAAGGCGCGTGTTTTGTTTCCGGTTTGCGCGAGGGCTTTCAGCGCGCGGCGGGCGTCGTGAAACATTCCGGGCCAGTGGCGGGCGGCGTCGGCGTATTTGCCGGCCTGGTATAACTCGCGCGCCCGGCGGATTTTGCCATGGTCGAGCGGCCCGGGTCGGCCGAGCGCGAGATCGACGGCTTCGTCGATCTGACCGCGCACCATCGCCGCCCCGATCGCCCACGTGTCGCCGCGGTTGCCGAAGCGTTGCTCGCCGAAGTAGTTGGGTGCTCCGCGTTTGACGAGTTCGGCGAGGGCGTTCTGGAGATCGGCGAGTCGGGTGGCGTCGGTCTGTCGCACGTGGATGGTGAAGCGGTTTCCGCGCAGGTGTCCGAGGCGGATTTTGTTGCGGTGGCGGGTCACCTCGACGATTTCGATGCGGGGGAGGCTGATGGCGGCGACGGTTTCGGGGGGGACGTGTTCGACGGACATCCACTGTCGCGTGATGGCGCGGGAATCTTTTAGGCCGGCGTAGCCGATGTTGCGTTTCGGGAGGTTAAGGGCGCGAGCGATGTCCTGGATGGCCTGCTGCGTGCTGAGGCCGGCCTTCTCGACGAGGAAGTAGGTGTGATCGCCGTCGCCGGCGGCGGGGTAAAGCGGCTCTTCCTCGACGATGAAGTCGCTGTAGTCGGCCTTGATGAGTCCTGCGGGCCGATTGAAGTCGCTGAGGAGGCGTGGGGGATCGGTCATTTGGAAGCGTTCACATTTCGCTGAGGGGCGGACAAGTCGCGAGAGCGTAGGGCCCAGGCGGGTGAAGTCAAGTTTGAAGGTCATTGGGAGGGGGCGGCGCACCGATTAGACTGAGAGCCGGTGGGCGCACGGTTGCACGGCGGATCCGACCAGACGAGGGACACCCGATGGGCGAGACAATCCAGACGGCATCGTCGGCGGATCATGACGAGCTGGTCGCCGCGGTTGGTGAGTTCGCGCGGGCGGAGCTGCTCGAACAGGACATTGCGTGGGATCGCGATGAGTCGTCGTGCGCGAGTGTGTTGCCGCACCTCAGCGAGATGGGTCTGTTTGGGCTGCGCACGGCCGAGCGGTTTGGCGGGCTTGGCACGCCGATGCGTCCGTATGTGCACATGATTCGCGAGTTGGCGTACGCGTCGCCGTCGGTGGCGGTGACGATCAGCGTGCACAACATGGTTTGCGAGGTGGTGGAGCGTTTTGCGAGCGATGTGGTGCGCGAGAAAGTGTTGCCGCGTTTGGCGTCGGGCGAGTTGTCGGCGTTTGCGATCAGCGAGCCGGATGCGGGGAGTGATCCATCGGCGGCGCGAACGCGGGCGGAGCCGGTCGAAGGTGGGTGGCGTCTATCGGGCACGAAGCTGTGGGTGACGAACGGGCTTTCGGGCAAGTGGTTTGCGGTGCTTGCGCGGACCGGCGACGTTGGGGAAGACGCGCGTCCCGAGTTTTCAATGCTGCTGCTGGATGCCGAGCAGGCCGGTGTCGAGCGTCAGGCGATCACTGGGAAGATGGGGATCCGTGGTTCGGAGACAGCGGAGATGGTGCTGGACGGCGTCTTCGTTCCGGAGACGCACTTGCTTGGCGGGCGGGGGGACGGACTGCGCAGTGCGCTGGCGGCGCTGGATGGGGGGCGGATCGGGATCGCGGCGCAAGCGGCGGGGATTGCGGAGGCGTGCCTGGATTTGATGGCGCGGTATGCGAAGCAGCGCCATCAGTTTGGGCGGCCGATCGGCGAGTTTCAGGCCGTGCAATGGATGATCGCCGACAGTGCGGCGGATACGGCTGCGGCGCGCTTGTTGATGGAGCGGGCGGCGGATCTGCGGGAAGCTGGGGCGCAACATACGCGCGAGGCGGCGACGGCGAAGCTGTTTGCGTCGGAGGCGGCGTGTCGCGTCGCGGACCGGGCCGTGCAGGTGCATGGCGGGTATGGGTTCGTGAAAGAGTGTCGGGTGGAGCAGCTTTATCGCGACGCTCGGATTACGCGGATCTACGAGGGGACGAGCGAGATTCAGCGTTTTGTGATCGCGCGGGAGACGATGCGGCAGGTGGACTGAGTGCGCAAAGCAACAGCCGCCCGACCTGTTGGGATCGAGCGGCTGAATGCGCGTGTCTTACTTCGCTTGCTGAGCGGACTACCCGCGGGCGGGAGTCTCGGCGTCAGCCGAAGCGATCTGCTCGGCGGCCTTCAGGGCGGCGTCGATCTTCGCACGCAGCATGGCGACCTTCGCGGTGTGCTCGCAGGCGGTCTTGGTGTCGCCGACGGCCCACATGACCTTGTCGCCCTTGGCGCTGCAGGCCATCTTGGCCTGGGTGCTGCAGGCGTACTCCTTGTCGCCGACCATGCACTTCATGGTGACGTCGTCAGCAGCCTTGCGGCTGGCGAGCGAGGCTTTCTTGGCGGCGGCGGCGCACTCGAAGGTGACGTTGGCGACGCGGTACTTCATGGCCTTGCTGTCGCAGCTCTTGGCCATCGCCTTGGCTGACGCGTGGCAGTAGGTGCTCTCATCGCCGACGACGTAGGCAACTTCGGTGATGCTGTCGTAGTAGCGGCTGAGGGTGGTGGCGTACGCCTCGAGGGCCTTGCCGTGGTCGCAGTACATCTCGCCGTCGACGACGTACTTGATCTTGGCGCCGTCGTGCGACTTGGCGAGTTCGGCGGCCTTGTCGGGGCAACCGACCTTCTGATCGGCGACGACGAACATCATGGTCGGGGCGCCCGAGGCGACCTTACCGCTGCACTCCGCGGCGCACGACGCCTTGCTGACGTACTTCGGGCTGCAGGCTTTCGCGTCGGCGACGGTCTTGCCGGTGGCGCAGCTCTTCTTCTCATCGGAGGCGAGCTTGGCCTCGCCCTTGCTGGCGCACGTGGCGGCACAGCTCTTCTTGTCGCTCGAGACGAGCTTGGCGTCGGTGCTGCACTTGGCGGCGCAGCTCTTCTTGTCACTCGAGACAAGCTTGGCTTCGCTCTTGTCGGCGCAGCTCGACGCGGCGACCTGCTCGCCAGCGACGGCCGTCTTGCTGACGCAGGAGGTCGCAGCGACCTTGGTCGTGTCTTTCTTGGCGCCACAGGTAGCGGCGCAATTGGCGCCGGCCCATGCCATCGAGGCGCAACACAGCGCCGCCATCGTCACAATGCTTTGAGCAATTCGCATATCAGGGACTCCTTGAAAGCTGCCCGCCGGGGTCGTTCAAACGATCAGTGTCA
The DNA here is from genome assembly GCA_964563855.1 of uncultured Planctomycetales bacterium. Taxonomy (GTDB): domain Bacteria; phylum Planctomycetota; class Phycisphaerae; order UBA1845; family Fen-1342; genus JAFGRR01. The sequence continues at coordinate 49,642 of CAZLYU010000016.1, forward strand.
ACGGTTTCAGACTGTCAGACTGTAGTGTGCGGCGGGGGTGCACTATCCGGTTGGATAGGACACGCCGCGCAGTTACTTATATGCGCTCCGCGGGGGTGCAGTTTCCGGAAAACCGGCGATTCTGACAGGTTTTTTGCGCGCTACGCCGGCAGCGAGAGCTTGTTGCGATGGCGGACGATCTGGCCCGACGTCACATAAATCACGTTCTTGCCGATAGTTCCGGCGCGATCGGCGATGCGTTCGAGGTTGGTGGCGATGGACAGCAGGTCTAAGTGGGCGGCGAAATCGGACGTGGATTCGTCGACTCCCGCGACCATGTTTCGCGCAATTTGCGCGTAGAGCGCGTCGACCGCCGCGTCGTCATCGATGGCGCGATAGGCGGCGGCTTCATCGAGTTCGCCGAAGGCGTACACCGCGCAGCGTAGGAGGCGGCGAACCGCGGGGGCCAACTGGCTCATTTCGTTGCAATGCCTAGCGACGCGTTGGACGGCAAGGTGGCGGGCGCGTTCGGCGATGTTGACGGCGCAATCGCCGATGCTTTCGAGGTCGCTGTTGCTTTTGAGGATGCTGCAGAGAAGTCGGAGATCGCGGCCGACGGGCTGATAAAGGGCGAGGAGTCGAATGACTTCGGCTTCGATCTGGATTTCGACGGCGTCGATCTCGCGGTCGCGTTCGATGACGCGGAGTGGGCGATCGGGATCGGGATCGAAGATGGCCTCGCATGCCTGTCCGACGATGTCTTCGACGTGGTTTGCCATGCGGAGCGCCCGGCGCAGGAGATCGTCGAGCAGATTGACGAAGTGGGTGTTCACAATCGACTCCCAGCAGACCGCGAGCGCCGGTTCATGGCGCTACTAACCAAAGCGTCCCGTAATATAGTCTTGCGTGCGCTCATGTTTCGGGTTTGTGAATAGGACATCGGTACGATCAAACTCGATTAACTCGCCCACATACATAAACGCGGTTCGATCAGAAACGCGTGACGCCTGCTGCATGTTGTGGGTGACGATGATAATGGTGTATTGGCCGCGGAGTTGAGCGATCAGGTTCTCGATGCGGTCGGTGGCCATCGGATCGAGCGCTGACGTGGGCTCGTCCATGAGCAGCAACTCGGGCTCGACGGCGAGAGCGCGGGCGATGCACAAGCGTTGTTGCTGGCCGCCTGAGAGGCCGAGCGCGCTGGCGTCGAGGCGATCTTTGACTTCGTCCCAGAGCGCCGCCTGACGCAAGCTGCGTTCGACGACGCCGGCGAGGGCGCTGCGGCGGCGAACGCCGTGGATTCGCGGTCCATAGGCGACGTTGTCGAAGACGGATTTCGGGAACGGGTTTGGTTTTTGGAAGACCATGCCGACGCGCTGGCGAAGCGCGGTGACATCGATGCGGGCGCCGTAGACGTGCTCGCCGTCGAGTTCGAGCCGGCCGGTGGTGCGTGCGTGGGGGATGAGGTCGTTCATGCGGGTGATCGCGCGGAGCAGTGTGCTCTTGCCGCAACCGCTGGGGCCGATGATGGCGGTGACCTGTCCGCGGGGCATGGCGAGGGAGACGTCGCGCACGGCTTTGAAATCGCGATAGAGCACGGAGAAGGCCTTGGCTTCGACGTGCGGCGTCGAGGCGTGGGCGTCAATACTGGCTTGCGATGGTTTGGTCTGCTGCGCTTCGACCGACATTGCGCTTATCCGTCGTTGATGTTATCCGGCCAACCGTTTTGCGATTCGCGCCCGCAGCACGATGGCGGCGCCATTCAAGAGTAGTACGAGCGCGACGAGCGTAAAGACCATTCCGTACTGCACGTGCACGAGTTTGTCCGCCTCGGCGTGTTCGAGGGCCATGTTGTAGATGTTCCATGGCAGGGCCGGGGTTCCGCCGTCGGTTCCGGCGAGGGCGGAGCCGAGTCCGACGACGGCGCCGGCACTGACGGCGGCGGTGAAGATGATTGGGGCGGTTTCGCCGGCGGCGCGTCCCATGGAGATGACGACTCCGGTGAGCACGCCGGGCAGAGCAGCGGGGAGGAGCACGGTCATGACGGTGCGCCACTTGCCTGCGCCGAGGGCGAGCGCGGCTTCGCGGTAGCTGCCGGGGACGGCGCGGAGGGCTTCTTCGGCGGCGCGGATGACGACGGGGAGGATGAGGACGGCGAGCGTGAGGGAACCGGCGCGAATGCTGCGAGACTCGGAGACGCCGATGGTGTTGATGAAGAACGCCAGGCCGAAGAGGCCGAAGACGATGCTCGGCACGCCGGCGAGGGTGCTGATACAACTGCGGACGGCGCGGACGAAGAGTCCGTCGCGGGCGTATTCGGTGAGGTAAATGGCTGAGAGCACGCCGAGCGGAACGGCCAACAGGATGGCGCCGACGGTGAGGTAGAAGGTGCCGACGACTTCGGGCCAGATGCCGCCGAAGAAGTGTGAGTCGATGGAGGCGAGGGTGAGGAATCTCCAGAAGAACGTCCATTGCGGGTTGAGCATGGCCTCGAGGTCGTTCTCGAGTGCGTTGAAGGCGGGTTCGAGCGGGGTGTCGGCGAAGCGGTCGCGTCGGGGGACCTTTACTTCTCGACCGAGCGCGGTGGGGTCGTCGAAGACGATTTCGCGTTTGAACAGGGCGGCCTGGTGGGCGGTGAGCGCCTGATCCCAGCGGTTTGCGCCGTAGCGGTTGCGAGGGAGGGGGGGCTCGGCGTCTCCGGGGAGCGGGCCGAGCAATTCGCGCACGGCGTCTTTGAACTCGTCGAGTTCGGCCTCGGCGTCGCGGCGCTGGAACATGGACATGCGCCGCAACGAGGCCTCGTAGGCGGCGATGGCATCGTAGACGGGGGCGCGGGCTGCTTGGGTCGCTTCGACTTCGCGCGCGACGGCGGCAGGATCGCCGATCTGGAACAAGTCGACCATGACTTGGCGATGCTCGACGGTGGCGCGGAAGACGTAAGCGCCGAGGCCGCGATAGACGATGGGGGTGAGCAGCCAGACGAGGGCGGCCACGACGGCGATGATGGAGAACATGCCGAAGGCGGTGAGGCCGTGGTCGAGTGTTTTGCGTGCGTTGATCGCCACGGCTTTAGCCCCCGAGTCTGCGTCGCTGAATGCCGAGCACCCACTCGCTGATCGCGTTGAGCGCGAATGAGATCGCGAGGAGTGCGAGGGCGAGCGCGAACAGGGCGGTGTAGTGACTCGCGCTGGTGCTTTGGTCGGCTTCGCCCATTTCGGCGGCGATGGTGGCGGTCAATGTGCGGACGGTGGCGGTGAAATCCCAGAAGGGGGTTGGCACCTGCGGCGAGTTTCCTGCGGCCATCCAGACGACCATGGTCTCGCCGACGGCGCGCATCACGCCGAGGATGATGGCGGCGATGATTCCGCTGCTGGCGGCGGGGATGACGACGCGGAGGAGGGTTTCGGCGCGGGTGCTGCCGAGGGCGTAGGAGCCTTCGCGCAAGTCGCGACTGACGGCCTGCAGGGCGTCTTCCGAGACGCTGATGATGGTGGGGAGCGTCATGACGCCGAGGATGATCGAGGCGTTGAGTGCGTTGACGCCGGTCGCGATTTCGAGCGTGCTGAGTGAGAGGCCGACGGTGGTGATGAAAGTGAGTGTGATGACCCCGAGGGCGACCATGAGCACCGGTCGGGCGCGCTGGGCGTTGGCGGAGAAGCCGCTGAGCCACTCGACGAGCTGCAGCGTGAGGAGGCCGCCGAATGGGATGGCGAGCGTGAACCAGATGATGGCGACGATGGGCCCGCCCCAGTCGTCATCGCTGAGGAGATCGGCGAAGACGCGGAGCGCAAAGAAGCCGTAGGCGACGGAGGGGATCGCGGCGAGAACTTCGATGACGGGCTTGCTGGTCTGGCGGACGTTGAAGGGAAGGATGTCGCTAAGACAAATGGCGGCTCCGACGCCGAGCGGGACGGCGACGATCATCGCGCCGACGGTGACGAGGGCGCTGCCGTAGAAGAGGGCGAGGGAGCCGTAGACGTTGGGCGGCTCCCACTGTGTGCTGGTGAAGAAGGGGGAGAGGCCGAAGTCGCCGAAGAACGGAATGGCGTTTCCGCCGATGAAGATGAAGATGAACAAGACGGCGAGGACGGAGCTGGATGCGACGGTCCAGAGGAGCGCGCGGCCGGTCACGCCCAGAGCGCGCTGCGTGCGCTGCGCGCTTTGGGAGAGCTGGAGACTGCGCTTGCTGAGCGCGTCGGTGGACGATGCTTGATCGGAGTCCGCGGTCACCCGGCGGCGCGCTCCTGTTCGGCGGGGCTGTAGTTGGTGACCGGCACATATCCGATTGACTCGATGATCTGCTGACCGCGGGGTGTGAGATGCAGCGTGACGAAGGTGTGCAGGGCGGTTCCGAGTTTAGGGTAGCCGTTGGTGAAGACGTAGAGCGGGCGTGCGATGGGGTAGCGACCGGATTGAATGCTCTCGAGGGAGGGCTCCATGCGCGAGACGGTGATGGGTTTGGTGGAGCGATCGAGGAAGCCGAGGCTGAGATAGCCGATCGAGGCGGGTGTGGCGCCGACGCGCTGGCGCGCCTGGCCGTTGCTGCCGACGTATTCGGTGTCGGCGGCGGGGCGTTCGTGGTTCATGACGAGCTCTTCGAAGGTCTCGTAGGTGCCGCTGTTGGTGTCGCGGCTGATGCGATGGATTTTGAGGTCGGGGCCGCCGACGTCTTTCCAGTTGTTGATCTTGCCGAGGTAGATGTCTTTGATCTGCTGCATGGAGAGATCGCTGACGGGGTTGCGGGGATGGACGACCATAGCGATGCCGTCGTAGGCGACGACGTGGGGGGTGGGGATGACGCCGGCGGCGCACGCGGAGCGTGTCTCGCCTTCCTTCATGAAGCGCGACATGGCGGCGGCGTCGCAGGTGTTGTTGATGAGGGACTTGGCGCCGTTGCCGCTACCCGATTCGCTGACGGTGATCTGATAGCCTTCGTTTCGTTCGTCGAGTTCGGTTTTGAAGGCCTTCATGATCGGGCCGAGGGTGGTTGATCCGTCGACGACGATCTTCTTTTCTTGGCTATGGTCGTGGGCCGCGGCGGCGGCGACCACGAAACCGATCAACCCCAAGCGATACATCGCACACCATTGCATGTCAGCATCTCCAGCAGCGTGTGGGCTTGGCGACGGCCATGGCCCCATGATCAACCCGCGTCTCGTCGTGGATCGCATAATCTCGCACAGGTTTGTGAAGATTGCGCTAGCTACGAAATGCGGCGGAGCGCTGGTAAGGTTTGTTTGACGAGGCGGCCGCGCTGGTAACGCATTCGTTACCGGGTCGTGGCGGGTCGGTACGGGTCTACTGCGGGATTCGGACGGTTACGGTCGTGCCGACGCCGAGCGCGCTCTCGAGCTTGACTGACCCGCGGAGGGCGCCGATCGCGTGGCGGACGATCGAGAGGCCGAGGCCGGTCCCGCGTTCGCGGCCGCTGCGGCCGCGCTCGACTTGGTAGAAGCGTTCGAAGACGCGGTCGACGTCTTCTGGTGGGATGCCGCAGCCGGTGTCGCGCACTTGCAGCACGACCTCGCCGTTGTCGCGGCTGAAACTGACGGTGACGTCTCCGCCGCTGTCGGTAAATTTGATGGCGTTGTCGACGAGGTTGCCGAGGACGAGATTGAGGAGGTGATGGTTGACGCGGAGCGTTTGGGCGTCGTCACCGATGACGCAACCGAGGCGGACGCCTTTGCGGTCGAGCGGTTCTGAGACGCGGGCCTGCAGTTCTTCGAACACGAGGGCGGCGCGGAGGGTTTCGGGCTCGAACCGCTTGGTCGGCGACTCGAGTCGCGAGAGGTCGAGCAGGTCGGCGACCATGCGCTCCAGCCGCCAACTGTGTCGATTGATGGCCTGCAGGAACTGGCTCGCGGCGGCGGCCTCGGTTTGCAGGTCCATTGCGGTCAGGGTCTCGACGGCGGCGCGAATGGTCGAGAGGGGGGTGCGTAGTTCGTGGGATGCGTTGGCGACGAAGTCGGTGCGCAATTGGATGGTGCGTTGCAGTTCGGTCACGTCGGTGAGGACGAGCATGCGGCCCACAGGTTGGCCGTCGTCGCTGTCGCTGGCGTCGGTGGGGAGGGCGAGGTCGGTGGCGGTGGCGAGCAGATGAAACGTGCCGTCGTCTCCGTCGACGGCGATCGGCTTGTTTTGGAAGCCGCTAAAGGGACCGCCAAAGCCTTCGATGGGGTCTTCGGCTTCTTCGTCTTCGACGTCGTCGGTGGATCCGAGCAAGAGCTTCTGGAGCGGGTGTTGGGGGATGCAGTGTTCGATGGGGCGGCCGATGACGGTTTGCAACCCGTTTTCATCCAATCGGATGCTCAGCAGTTTGGCGGCGGCCGGGTTCATCATCACGATGCGGCCGTCGCGTCGCGCGACGACGACGCCTTCCTGCAACTGATGCACGAGCGCGTCGAGCGTGCGTCGCTGCCGGTCGATGGTTTCGACCTGCGACAGAAGTCGTCGCCGCAGCGTGTTGAGCGACCCGGACAGGATCGCGAGGTCGCTCGATCCGCGGATGCCGAGATCGGTCTGCAAGTCGCCTTCCGACAACCGCCGCGCGCTGCGTACGAGTCGCGTGAGCATGCGTCGTCGCAAGCGGGCCATGAGCACGGTGATGGCGATGGTGAGCGCGGCGACGAAGGCGACGGCGATCAGGAGGGCGCGGCCGACGCCGTACAAGTCGTCAAAGAATGACCATTGGGGTTTGGCGAGCCACACGAGACCGAGCGGGGCGTGGTCGGGTCCGACGCGTTGCAGGTGGATGAAACCGCGTTGGTCGTCGGGCTGGACGTATCTGCTGGTGGCGGCGCCGTTCGTCACGGCGGCTTGGATGAGTTCTGGTTTGGGCGCGCGCGTGGCGGCTTCGTCGTCGTTGACGTTCCAGAGCAGCGTGGCGCCGTCGAGGTCGAGCACGGCGTAGGTCACCTGGTCGCGTTTCAGGAGTGCGGCGACGTTTTGGAAGAGCGGTGCGGACAAGTCGGGCCAGACACTGCTGGTGATGGCGGCGAACACCTCGGCATCGTGCCGAAGGTCGCTGAGGATGGCGTCGTTGTAGCGCTGCTGCTGCTCGGTCGCGAGGAGCCACATCACGAAGATGAGGCCAGCGAGCGATGAGACGCCGGTGACGATGGCGGTTCGCCAGGGCCACAGGCCGGAACCGCGGCTGTTCACGCCGGTTCGCCTTCCGTCTCCGCCAAGCGGAAGGCGTAGCCGACGCCTCGGATGGTTTGGATGCAGGCGGCGGCGGAACCGAGTTTGCGTCGCAGTGAGGCGATGTGCACATCCATGGCGCGGTTGGTGACGGCGGCGCCGTGTCCGAGCGTGGACTCGATGAGCTGCTCGCGCGACATCACGCGCCCCTTGGCGGCCATGAGCGTGGCGAGGATGCGGAATTCGGTCGCGGTGAGATCGACGGAGCGTCCCATGACCGTGACTTCATGGCGACCGTGGTCGAGCGTGACCCCGCCGAGGGAGATCACGTCGCGCCCGACGGAGACGTTCGTGTCGCGGCGGAGCACGGCGGCGATCTTGGCGAGGAGGATTTTGACGGAGAAGGGTTTGCTGACGTAGTCGTCGGCGCCGAGTGCGAAGCCGACGAGGGCGTCGGCTTCTTCGGCCTTTGCGGTGAGCATGATGACCGGGGCGGCGGCGGTGCGGTCGTCGCGGCGCAGGCGGCGAATGACTTCGTCGCCGGAGAGCTTGGGCAGCATGCGGTCGAGCACGATCAGGTCTGGCGTTTGGCGCTGCGCTTCGGCTAGGGCGCGCTCGCCGTCTTCGGCGCGGCGGACGTCGTAGCCGTCGCGTTCGAGGTGGTAGCAGACGAGATCAGCGAGATCGGCTTCATCTTCGACGACTAGGATCGAGCGACGATTCGCCATGGGACAGACCTCCGCGGGCGGGCACGAACGACAGCGGGCAGCGAGCATTGATTCTACCGCCCGCGCTGCGTGCGTCGACGGCGCGCTCGTGTGAGGAACTGGTTAAGGTTGTTGGGCGGTGCAGTCGAGCAACCGGGCTTGCGCCGACGCGAATTGGGGTCCGTCGAGCAGGGTGATGTGGCCGACCTTGCGTCCCGCGCGGGGAACTTTGCCGTAGAGATGGACGCGCGTCTGTGGGATCGCGAGCAAATCCGGCAGCGGCGGTGTGTCGCCGATGAGGTTGAACATTTCGCTCGCGCCGCGTGGTGCGGTGGGGCCGAGCGGGAGATCGAGGATCGCGCGGAGGTGGTTTTCGAATTGGCTGGTCATGGCGGCGTCGATCGTCCAGTGTCCGGAGTTGTGGACGCGTGGGGCCATTTCGTTCACGAGCAAGCGGCCGTCGCACTCGAAGAGTTCGATCGCGAGCGCACCGACGTAGTGCAGCGCGTCGAGCACGGCGGCGGCGATGTCCTCGGCTTGCTTCTGAAGCGCGGCGGGGACGTTGGGCGCGGGCGCGCGGGTTCGCCGCAGAATGCCGCCGCGATGTTCGTTCTCGACGAGTGGGTAGATGACCGTTGCTCCGGAGACGCTGCGAACGGCGATGATCGACAATTCGCGTTGAAACTCGATGAGCTCTTCGACAAGCCAGGTGTGTTTGGCGAACGCGCTGTCTGCGGAGAGTTGCTGGATGTCGTCGGGATTGCGGAGCCGATGCTGGCCCTTGCCGTCGTATCCGAAGCGGCGTGTTTTGACGATGACCGGCAGTCCGCCGACCGCGTCGATTGCGGCGGGCAGCGCTGCGGGGTCATCGACCGGGGCGTAGCGCGGCGTCGGTGCGCGAAGCTCGGAGAATAGTGTCTTCTCGCGCAAGCGCTCTTGCGCGGCGGCGAGTGCGCTGGATGAGGGGTGTACGGGTTTGCGTTGCTCGATGCGCTCGACGCTGGCGACCGGGACGTTCTCGAACTCGTACGTCACGACGTCGACACGGTCGGCGAAGGCGGCGAGGGCGGCGTGATCGTCAAATGCAGCGACGGTGAGGGGGGCGACGCGTCCGCCGCACGCTTCCGGATTGCAGTCGTAGAGTTCGCATTGGATACCGAGTGGGGCGCCGGCGCGGGTGAGCATCTGCGCGAGCTGGCCGCCGCCCAGGACGCCGACGGTCACGCGTTGTTCCGCGGATCGGGCAGGGCGAGCACCATTTGGGTCTGGCGCGCGCGAAAGGCGCGCAGGTTCTCGCGGATGGTCGGGTGCTTCGCGCCGAGGATGGCGGCGGCGAGCAGTGCGGCGTTGGCGGCTCCGGCGGCGCCGATGGCGAGCGTTCCGACCGGGACGCCGCGCGGCATCTGGACGATGGACAAGAGCGAGTCGTGACCGGAGAGGGCGCGTGACTGGACGGGTACGCCGAGCACGGGCAGCACGGTTTTGGCGGCGGTCATTCCGGGGAGGTGGGCTGCGCCGCCGGCGCCGGCGATGATCACTTCGAGGCCGCGGGTTTCGGCGTTGGCGGCGTATTCGAAGAGCAGGTCGGGGGTGCGATGGGCGGAGACGATGCGGACCTCGTGCGGGACGTCGAGTGCGGCGAGGGTGTCGGCCGCCTCTTTCATGGTGTCCCAGTCGGACTGCGAGCCCATGATGACGCCGACGATGGGCGTCGACTGTGCGTTCTTCATGGCGTCAAACATTAGCGATTGGCATGTCTAGCGGCGAATCGGCGGGTGGAATTTGTCAGGGTTGCGTAACGCCGAGATACTGGATGGGTGACGATGTTGTCCGTGTCGGGGCGGGTGAGCGCCGATCAAATCCAGTCTTGGCATCGGGAGGAATGATGCTGATGGGACGAGTTTTGTTTGCGGGTGTCGCCGCGACGTTTGGGGCCGTGACTGTCGCCGCTGTTGCTCAACCGCTGGATGTCGCGGTGACAGCCAGTCCGAACCCGGCGCGGCCCGGTGACCGGATTCAATATGAAGTGACGATTCACAACCGCGGCGCGGAGACGATCTCGGCTGTCGAGGCTGAGATGCCGTTTTCGGATGGCTGGAACTGGTTCATTCCGGGTGACGAGTTCGACGGTGCGGCGTGCGCCGATGAGACCTGTGGTCCCGGCGACCTGCTCACCTGGGCGATCGGCGATCTGCCGCCGGGCGGGGTGCGCAAACGGGTGTTCATCCGTGAGCTATTCGGTGTTGAGACCGGCGATGCTGTTGAGACGCGCGTCGCGGTGACCGCCCCGCTGGTCTCGGACGCCAGTGCGGTCTGCGTGGTCGGCATCGATGAGAGCGCGGCCGTTGACGTGCGTTTGGACGCATCGGCGGACCCCACGCGACCTGGTGAGATCATTTGGCTCGTCGCGCAGATCGGTGTGAGTGGCGATGCGGCGCTCGAGGGCGGTGAGCTTCGGCTGACGCTGCCCGCCGGCGTTACGTTCGTATCCGCCAACGAATCGGGCGTGTTGTTCACTGATCAGGTGGTGTGGAGTCTGCCGCGTATGACGGCGGGGACGAGCGTCGAGCGGGTGGCGGCGGTCTCAATGGATTCGGGTGCGACGCCGGGTTCGGTGGCTCGTTTTGGCGCCAGCGTCGATGCTGGGAGCGGAACGCTCTCGAGCGCCGAGAAAGTCGTCGGCGTGAGCGCTGCGCCGGATTTGCGGGTGACCGCGCGGCTTAGCCCGGACCCGGTGCGCTCGGATCATCAACCGACGCTTACGTTTACGGTCACCAACCTCGGCTCGGCGCCGGTTTCGAATGTGCGGGTTCGCATGCCGTTTCCGGACGGCTGGAACTGGTTCCTCGACAATTCACGCACCAACGGTGGTGGCTGCGCGGGTGGGGGTTGCGGACGCGGGCAGCTCGTGCGGTGGAGCCTCGGGGATTTGGCGTCGGGAGCGTCGCACACCGTGGTGCTTGCCAATCAGCTATTCGATCGGGTCGATGGCGATCTACTGCACGTTCTCGTGGCGGCCACGGCTGATGATGTGGCGACCGACGCCAGCGGTTCGGCGACCGTCGCGATTGCAGACGCGCGCCCGCTCACCATGGCGCTGACGACCGACGCGAGCACCGTGACGCCGGGTGGGACGGTGACGGCGACGATTCATTACGCGAACCACGCTGGGGAGACGCTGCGCGACGCTGTAGCGCGGCTCGAACTCCCGCCGGGCGTCAACAGCGCGCGTACCGGCGGACAGGTTATCGAGTGGTCGCTGGGTGATCTCTCCAGCGCAGAAGGTGGAGCGTTGACCGAGGCGCTCGCTGTCGACGCCGCCGTGACGCGGGGGAGCGCTTTGCTGCTCAAGGCGTCGATCGGCTCCGAAGAGACGACGTCGGGGACGCTGCCGCGGGCTCGCGACGATGTTTGGCTGCAGGTGCACGACCGCGTCGACCTCTCGCTGGTCGCGATTGCGGGGCCGAGCCGTCTGTCGGAGACAGAGTCGCAAATCACCTATGAAGTCGTTGTGCGCAACGAGAGCGCGGCAACATTGCAAGACGTCACGCTGGCGGCGCCCTTTGCGAGTGGTTGGAACTGGTTCATTTCCAACGAAGACCTGGATGGCGGAGGTTGTCCGGGCGGGAGCTGTGGTCGCGCTGACGTCTTGGCCTGGGCGCTCGGCGATCTGGCGCCCGGGGCGGCGCGGATCGTGTTGTTCAGCGTGCAACGCTGGGACGTGTCGGCGGGTGAACTGGTGGCCGGTACGTTCGTCGCCAACTCGCCAGACGCCGTCGCGTCGGCGAAGGCGACCGCGGTGACGGAGATTGAGACTGTGCGTGACGAGGCCGTCAGCAGCCGGTGGTATCGTGACAGCGACGGGGACGGCTTCGGCGATCCCGGCTTCGCAGTGGATGGCCCGACGCAGCCGACGGGGTTTGTGGACGTGGCGGGCGACTGTAATGATGCCGACGCCGCGGTGAATCCCGCTGCCGCAGAAGTCTGCGGCGATGACGTCGACGAAAACTGCGACGGCCTTGCGGCTGCTTGTTCGCGGACGTGGTACCGCGACGCGGATGGCGACGGCTTTGGGACTGCCTCTGAGACGCTCGAGGCCGCGGCGCAGCCGGCGGGGTATGTTGCTGAAAGCAACGACTGTGACGACGCGGACGCGGCGGTGAATCCCGCCGCTTCAGAAAGTTGTGGCGACGGCGTCGATCAGGACTGTGACGGGATGGATGCATCGTGTCCGGCTCCGGTGGGCGGCTTCTGTCCAGTCGTGGGTTTCCTGCTGCTGCTCGGGTCGTTCTTTGCGTTGCGGTCGTCGCGGCGCCATGCATCGTTCGTCGACCCTCTTGCGCGGCGCGAGTGATCGGGACGCCGATGATTTCGAGAGGTGCTGGTGTCTGGTGGATCAGCGTGTTGAGCTTGTGCAGCCTGAACGTCGGCTGCGGGTTTGAGACGCTGATCTTTCCCGTGGTGCTCGAGCCGACGTTATTTCCTGAGCCGCCGGCTGAGCTGGGGCCGTTCGCGTTTTCTGAGACGCGGATGACGGTTGCGGATCTCGGAGACGGCGGGCCGGGCGGTGTAACGCTGTTTGCACCGGTTGGCGTCGCGGGCGCGCGGCCGGCGCTGGTTTGGGTGCTGGGGGTGAACAATCGTGCGTTCTTTCATCAGAGCCTGCACGAGTATCTTGCGAGTTGGGGGTATGTCGTGGTCGTGCCCGACACGCGGGATATCAGCTTCACCGACTTGAACTATCACGGACGCAACACCGCCAACGCGCGGCGGGTGTTCGGGTTGGCCGCGGATGGGCTGCTCGACGCCGAGATTGATGCGGACCGGATTGCGGTCGGCGGGTATAGCGTGGGGGGGACGATGGCGGCGTTTGTGGCGGGGCAGGAGCCCCGAGCGCGGGCGGTGGTGCTGTGGGCGCCTTCAGACGCGCCGTTCTGGCTGGGGGTGGATGCGCTGCCGCTGCTGGCTGATGTGCGGCAGCCGACGTTTTTCCTGCTGGGGAGCCTGGACAACATCGCGCCGGTGAACGGCTGGCCGCTGACGATGCAGCGCACGATGCGTGAGTCGGAGCAAACGATCGACATCATCGAGAACGGGATTCATCTGTTCTTTCAGCAGCCGGAGGTGGTTGACGAGCGCAACCCGATCACGCCGCTGCTGCGTGTCGAGCAGATGCGTTTGGCGTTGGAGCGCACGCGGGCATGGCTGGACGCGGCGTTGGAGAGCGCAGCGGCGGAGGCTGAGCCTCGCGCCGCTCGATGAGTATCGACTAGGCTTCGTCTTCGAAGCTGATCTCGTCGTCGTCGTCGCCGGGCTGATTGCCGTCGATGAAGCCTTCGAGTTTGCGAGCGCGGACCGGGTGCTGCAGTTTGCGGATGGCCTTGGCCTCGACCTGTCGGACGCGTTCGCGAGTGACTTTGAAGATCTTGCCGACTTCTTCGAGGGTGTAGGTGTAGCCGTCGCCGATGCCGTAGCGCAGCATGATGATTTCGCGCTCGCGGTAGGTGAGCGTTTTGAGGACCGCTTC
>CAZLYU010000017.1:0-54118 GCA_964563855.1 uncultured Planctomycetales bacterium
GCGGGCTGGCGCCGGTGCCGCCGGCGTGACCGCTGATGAGCACTTCGTCGGCTCCGGCCTTGACGACGCCGGCCGCAATCGTACCGACCCCAACCTCCGACACCAGCTTGACCGACACGAGTGCGTCGGGGTTGGCGCACTTGAGGTCGTAGATGAGCTGCGCGAGGTCTTCGATCGAGTAGATGTCGTGGTGCGGCGGCGGGGAGATGAGCGTGACGCCAGGCACTGAGTAGCGCAGGCGGGCGATCTCTTCGGTGACCTTGAAGCCGGGCAATTGTCCGCCTTCGCCGGGCTTGGCGCCTTGCGCGACTTTGATTTGCAGCTCGCGCGCGGCCGCGAGGTATTGAATCGTCACGCCGAAGCGGCCGCTGGCGATTTGCTTGATCTTGCTGTTGGCCGAATCGCCGTTGGGCAGCGGCGTGTGGCGCGCCGGATCTTCGCCGCCTTCGCCGGTATTGCTGGCGGCGCCGATGCGGTTCATGGCGATTGCAAGCGTCTCGTGCGCTTCCTTGCTGATCGAGCCGTGCGACATCGCGCCGGTGCAGAAGCGCTTCACGATCTCGGCGGCGGGCTCGACCTCGTCGAGAGCAACGGGCGTCGCGGGGGCGAAGTCGAGCAGTCCGCGCAATACACAGCGCTCGCGCGACTCTTGATTCACGCGCTCTGCGTACTCGTCGTAGAGCGCGGCGTCGTCTTTGCGCACCGCGTGCTGCAACAGATGGATCGTCTTGGGGTTCCACGCGTGCTGCTCGCCGTCGGTGCGCAGGTGATACTCGCCCTCGTGCGCGAGGGGCAGTTGCCCCGCAACCGGCGGACGCAACGCGCTCGCGTAACGACGGTAGCTCTCGGCGGCGAGGGTCTCGAGGTCTGCGCCCGCGATCCGCGACGGCGTGCCGGGGAAGTAGCGTTCGATGACGTCGCGGTTGAGGCCGACGGCTTCGAAGAGCTGCGCAGCGCGGTAGCTGCGCATCGTCGAGATGCCCATCTTCGACATCGTCTTGAGCACGCCCTTCTTGATCGCCGTGATGTAGCGCTCGACGTGGGCCCCGGGCTCGCTTTCTTCGGGCAGGTCGCCGCTCCGCTGCGCTGCGTAGAGCGCTTCGAACGCGAGATAGGGATTGATGGCCGCCGCGCCGAAGCCGCAGAGCAGGCAGAAGTGCATGACTTCGCGCGGCTCACCGCTTTCAACGACCAGACCGACCCGCGATCGCAGTCCGCGCTCCAGCAAACCGTGATGCACGGCGGCGACGGCCAGCAGGCTGGGGATCGGTGCGCGGACCTGATCGGCGAGGCGATCGCTGATAATGATCATGAAGACGCCGTCGCGTGCGGCTTCGGCGGCGGTGTTCACCATGCGATCAATGCCGCGTTGCAGCGATCCGCCGAGATCGTTCGCGTCCGGCTCCCACAGTGCGTTGACGGTCGCGGCGCGAAAGTCGGGTCGCTCGACGTTGCGCAGCCGCTGCATATCGCCGTTGGTGAGAATCGGATGCAACAGCTTGAGCTGTCGGCAATGTTCGGGTGTTTCGTCGAGCAGGTTGCGATCACGCCCGGCGAAGCTCATCAACGACATGACGAGGCCTTCGCGAAGCGGATCGATTGCGGGATTGGTCACCTGCGCAAACTGCTGCTTGAAATAACTGAACAGCAGCTTCGGGCGGTCGGAGAGCACGGCGAGCGGAGTATCGTTGCCCATCGAGCCGACCGGCTCCTGCGCATTGCGCGCCATCGGAACGAGCAGCATTTCCAACTCTTCGCGCGTGTATCCGAAGATGCGCAAACGCTCGGCGATATGCGCCGGGTCGTGAGCGACGGCGTCGGCACTGTCGAAGAGGCCGCGCAGCTCGAGACGATTCTTGGCGACCCAGCGCCGGTAGGGCTTCTGACGTGCGATGCGGCTCTTGACTTCGTTGTCGCTCACCACACGCGACTGCTCCATGTCGATCAGGAACAGCTTGCCAGGCTGCAGGCGGCCCTTCTGACGCACCTGCGATGCGGGCACATCGAGCACGCCGGTTTCGCTGGCGAGCACCACCAGGCCGTCGCTCGTGATCGTGTAGCGCCCGGGACGCAGGCCGTTGCGGTCGAGCGTGGCGCCAACGTAGCGGCCGTCGGCAAAGACGATCGCGGCGGGGCCGTCCCACGGCTCCATGATCGCCGCGTGATAGTCGTAAAACGCACGACGGTCCGCGCTCATGTGGGCGTGCGATCCAAACACTTCCGGCACCAGCATCATCATCGCGTGCGGCGTCGAGCGGCCCGCCTGTACGAGCAGTTCGAGCACGTTGTCGAAGGCGGCGGAGTCGCTCGCGCCGGGGGTGACCGCCGGCTTGACATCGCTCAGGTCGCCCAGCAGTTCGCTGGCGAGCAGCGCTTCGCGCGCCTGCATGCGGTTCAGGTTGCCGCGCAGGGTATTGATCTCGCCGTTGTGGGCGATCATGCGGAACGGCTGCGCGAGCTCCCAACTCGGGAAGGTGTTGGTGCTGTAGCGCTGATGCACGACTGCATACGCCGCGGCGATGCGCTCATCACACAGATCGCGGTAATAGTCGAAGAGTTGCGGGGCGATGAAGAGCCCCTTGTAGACGATCTGAAAGCAGCTCAGCGAGCTGACGTAGACATCGCGCGACGCCGCGTCTTCGGCCGCGCGAATGATGCGTTCGAATGTGCGCCGCGTCATGTAGAGACGTCGTTCGAGTTCGACGCCGCTCAGTCCGCCGCCGTCGAGGAAGAACTGTCGGGTGACCGGTTCGCTGGCCCGCGCCGACGCACCGAGCGCCGTCGGATCCACCGGTACGTCTCGCCACGCGATCACTTGCAACTTGTGATGCAATGCAGCCTGCTCGGCGGCGCGCTCGACGAACGCCGGGTCGGTGGCGCGGCTATGAAACAGAGACGCCACGCCGTAATGACCCGCGGCGGGCAAGATAAGCCCGCGTTCCTCGAGTGTTTGCGCGAAGAAGGCATGCGGCATCTGCAGCAGGATGCCGGCCCCGTCGCCGGTCGTGGCGTCGCCGCCGGTCGCGCCCCGGTGCAGCAAGTTGACCAACACCTCACGGCCCTGCTGCACCAGTTTGTGCGTGGGGCGATTGTGCAGGTCGGCGAGCGCGCCGAAGCCGCAGTTGGCGTGCTCCAACGCCGGGTCGTACAGGCCCTGAGATGGCGGCAATCCGTTCAGCAAGGCGGACTTTCTCGCACGACGCAGCGCGCGGTGAACAGTTTGTTGCTAGTTTCCAGCGTATGAAGCCGCTGCGGCGACTTCGATCCGGGTCACACGTTCGGCGATCGCGGCGCCCATCGCCTGCGTGCCGACCGCCGTGCCCGGGGCGTCATTCGTCCGGTCGACAATGTCCGCAGTGCGCACGCCTTCGGCGACAACCTCGTCTACCGCCTGCTCGATCGCGGTCGCGACGTCATCCCAACCGAGCGACCAGCGAGCCAGCAACGCCGCGCTCAGAATGGTTCCGATCGGGTTCGCAACGCCTTTGCCGGCGATGTCGGGGGCCGAGCCGTGAATGGGCTCATACAAGCCGAGCTTGCCCGCTCCGAGCGACGCCGACGGCAGCATGCCCATCGATCCGGCCAACACTGACGCTTCGTCGGTGAGAATGTCGCCGAACATGTTTTCCGTCACAATCACGTCAAACTGCGCGGGCCGGGTGATGAGGTACATCGCGGCGGCGTCGACGAGCACGTGATCGCATTGCACGTCGGCAAACTCGCCGGCCATCACCCGATTGACCGTGGCGCGCCACAAGCGCGACGATTCGAGCACGTTGGCCTTGTCGACCGACGTGAGCTTGCCGCGGCGCTGACACGCGAGGCGCGCCGCCAGACGCGTCACCCGCTCGATCTCGGGAACCGAATAGATCAGCGTATCAAACGCCGCTTCGCCGTCCGGCGTTTGACGTCGGCCGCGCTCGCCGAAATAGATGCCGCCGGTGAGTTCGCGCACCACCAGCACATCCACATCGCGAACGATCTCCGCCTTCAGCGGGCTGGCGGCGAGCAACGCCGGAGCAACGCGCACCGGGCGTAGGTTGGCGAACAAGCCGAGTTCTTTACGAATCTTGAGCAGCCCTTGTTCGGGCCGGATCGGCGCGAGGGGGTCGCTCCACTTCGGTCCGCCGACCGCGCCCAACAACACCGCATCAGCAGCCCGGCAAGCCGTGAGCGTTGATTCAGGCAGCGGATCGTTGTAGACATCAATCGCGTTCCCGCCGATGGGGTAAGCGGCGAAATCGACGGCGCGGCCAAAACGCTCGGCCGCGGCCGACAACACGCCTTGCGCGGCTTCGACCACTTCAGGGCCGACCCCGTCGCCGGGGAGTACGGCGATGTTCGCACGCATCAGCTTCTCCATGGTGGCTACGCCGCTTCGATTTCGGCGGGCGTCGCGTCGCCCTGTGCGGCCGAGACGCCGTTCAGCGCCTTGCACAATCCGTACTCGAAGCTGTCGAAGAGGGCTTGCCAGCTTGCTTCGATGATATTGCGTGAAGCGCCGACGGTGGTCCAGATATTGGCGCCGTCGGTCGAGTCGATCAGCACGCGCGTCAGTGCGGCGGTGGCTCGCGCGCCGTCGAGGATTCGCACCTTGTAGTCTGAGAGACGGAACTGCTCGACCGCTGGGTAGACATCGGTCAGTGCTTTGCGCAGCGCCGTGTCGAGCGCCCCCACCGGACCCGCCCCGTCGGCCGCGGTGTGAAAAACCTGCTGGCCAACGCGAATCTTCACATTGGCCTCGGCCAGCAAACCGCGGCCTTCACGATGCTCGACGACGACCATGAAGTCGATCAGCTCGAAGAACGGCGTATAGTCGCCGCCGCGACGACGCATCATCATCTCAACCGACGCCTCGGCCGCTTCGAATGCAAAGCCCTGGTTCTCGAGCTCCTTGATCTCGGCGAGCAGCGTGCCGTCGGCCAAGTGGTCGGAGTCGATTACGCCGTATTCACCCGCCTTGATGACCAGGTTGCCCCGACCCGCGAGTTCCGACACCAGCACACGCCGACTGTTGCCCACCACCCCAGGCTCGACATGCTCATACGACCCGTGATCGCGCCGCACGGCCGCCGCGTGCACGCCCGCCTTGTGCGCAAACGCGCTGCGGCCGACATAGGGTGCGGAGCTCGGCGGGGCGGCATTGGTGATCTCGGCGACCACGCGGGCGAGTTCGGTCAGGTGCGGCAGCTTGCCCTTGGGCAGCGCCGGCGATGCGAGCTTGAGCTCGAGGTTGGCGATCGAAGCGCACAGATCCGCGTTGCCACAGCGCTCGCCGATGCCGTTGATCGTGCCCTGGACGTGCGTGGCCCCGGCTCTTACCGCGGCGAGCGTATTGGCCACGGCGCAGCCGCTGTCGTTGTGTGTATGGATGCCGATCGGAACGTCGAGCTTCGCGATCACGTCGCGCGCGACTTCGTCGACCCGCCACGGCAGCATGCCGCCGTTCGTATCGCACAGCACGACCACGCGGGCCCCGCCGGCCACCGCGGCCCGCAGACACGCAATGGCGTAGTCCGGGTCGTCGTTGTAGCCGTCGAAAAAGTGCTCGGCGTCATAGATCACTTCGCGGTCGGCGCCGACGAGAAACCTCACGCTGTCTTCGATCAGCCCCAGGTTGGTGTCCGCGTCGGTGCGCAACACGTTCTCCACGTGCCGCTTCCAAGTTTTCCCGAAGATCGTGCACACCGGCGTATCCGCCGCCACGAGCGTGCACAAATTCGCGTCATCCTCAGGCGCCACGCCGACGCGCGTGGTGCTGCCGAAGGCGGCGAGCCGCGCGTGACGCAAGTCGAGGTCGCGAGCGCGCTCAAAAAACTCCACGTCTTTCGGATTCGACCCTGGCCAGCCGCCCTCGATCAGGTGCACGCCGAAATCGTCCAGCAGGGCGGCAATGCGCAGTTTGTCGGCGGCGGTGAGATCGACGCCCTCGCCTTGCGTTCCATCGCGCAGCGTCGTGTCGTAGATCTCGATCATGTGGCCGCCTCCGCTGGTTTCACGAGCCCGGTCTTGCGGGCGAATTCGAACAGACCGCCGGCGGAGATGACTTCCGCCGCCTGGCCGAGCGGCCGCAACGCGACGTCGTTGCTTGCGGGGGCGGTGCGACGGAGCGTCGCCGCCTCGAGATCGATCTCCACTTCGTCGCCGGTCTTCACGTCGTCGCACAAGCGCTGCGTGGTCTCGACCGGATAGAGCTCGCCGGTCGCGATGCAGTTGCGGAAGAAGATGCGCGCGAACGACTCGGCCACCACCGCCCGCACGCCCGCCGCCCCGAGCGCGATCGGCGCGTGCTCGCGCGACGATCCGCAGCCGAAGTTGCGACCGCCGATGACGATGCTGTACGGGCACGGCACGGTCTCGTCGGGTACGAGCCGTGTTGGGTATAGCGCATCGGGCAGGCCGCACAGGGCGTACGCGCCGAGGCGCTGATACTCCTCCGCAATCGTCGGCACGAGCGAGAGATACTGCGCCGGAATGATCTGATCAGTGTCGATGTTGTCGCCGACGACGTAGGCGCGGCCGCGGATGATCTGGCTCATGCTGACATTCCTCTTGGGGCGTCGCTGGCGCTTCGCGCAGCCCTACTGCAAATACTCGCGCGGGTCGGCAATGTGACCCGCAATCGCTGACGCGGCTACGGTCAACGGGCTGGCGAGATAGACCTCCGCCTCGCGATGACCCATGCGGCCCGGAAAATTTCGATTCGTCGCGCTGATGCAACGCAGCGGCTCGTTCAGACGTCCAAATGTGTCGATCGGCCCGCCGAGGCACGCGCCGCACGACGCGTTCTCGGTCATCTTCACCCCCGCGTTCACGAGCGTGTCCCATGCGGACGAGCCATTGACTGGCGTGTTCTTCAGATCTTGAACGATCTTCGGGGTCGCCGGCACGCCGAAGGTCTCAACGGATACCTCGCGACCACTGATGACCTGCGCAAAGGCGAGAAAGTCACTGAGTTTTCCGCCGGTGCACGATCCGATGTAGGCCCGATCCAGCTTCACATCGCGGCACTCGTGCGCCGTGCGCCGCTCGCCGGGGTTCGGGTGCATCGCGATGGTCGGCTCCAGCGACGACATGTCGATCGTGTGCTCGAAACACGCGGGTGCGTCGGCGTCGGGTGGAACGATTTCGTAGGCGCGTTGCGTGCCATGCTCGGCGGCGCGGGCGTCGACGAAGTCGCGCGTCACCTGATCCGCCGGAAACACCCCATTCTTCGCGCCGGCCTCGACCGCCATGTTGGTGATCGTCATGCGATCCTCCATGGTGAGCGAGCCGACGCCGTCGCCAAGAAACTCCAGCGCGCGATAGGTGGCGCCGTCAAAGCCGATCTCGCCGATCATGTGCAGCACGACGTCTTTGGCCATCACGCCCTCAGGCAGCGCGCCTTCCAGCGTGAAACGCATGGTCTCCGGAACCCGCAGCAAAATGCGGCCCGTGCCCAGAACGAACGCCGCATCCGTATTGCCGATGCCGGTCGCGAATTGGCCGAAGGCGCCGGCCGTGCACGTGTGCGAGTCGGTGCCGACCAGAATCTCCCCCGGTCGCGTGTGGCCCTTCTCGGCAAGCGCGATGTGACACACGCCGGCGTACTGCATGCCATGCTGCGCCACGAGCAAGCCGCGCTTGGGCTCAAATTTCCACTGCGGCTGATTGTCAACCACGTCATAGAAATACTTGATGCCCTGGTCGCGCGCGAACTCGCGCAAGATGTCGACGTTGCGGTTGGCGCGCTCGTCCGCGGTGAAGATGT
Source organism: uncultured Planctomycetales bacterium (assembly GCA_964563855.1). Lineage (GTDB taxonomy): Bacteria > Planctomycetota > Phycisphaerae > UBA1845 > Fen-1342 > JAFGRR01. Next base: position 7,751 of record CAZLYU010000017.1, read on the forward strand.
AGTGATCGGGAATAATCACCACGCGATCAGGGTCCCACACGCGAGCATTGTCGCCAAACTCGCGTTTCATCACGCCGATCGCCCCAGGGCCGCAGACGTCGTGCGTCATCAACACGTCGACCGCGGCGAACACGGTCTCGCCGGGCGCCACGCGGTTTTGCCCCGCCGCCTTGGCGAGCAGTTTCTCAGTCAGGGTCATCGCGCTCATACCGCCCCCACTTTCTCGGGTGTTTGCTCGGCGGAAGCGTCGCTGTCAATACTGTGCGCGGCCAGCTTGTTCAGCGCCGCGATATAGGCCCGCGCGCTGGCGACGAGCGTGTCCGTGTCGGCGCCATGGGCGCTGTACCGCCGGCCGGTCGCCGCCGAGCGAATCCGCACCGTCACTTCACCCAACGCGTGCACGCCGCCGCTGACCGCATGCACGACGTACTCTTCGAGTTCCACATCGGCGCCGGCGATCGCGTTGATCGCGCTGAAGATCGCGTCCACCGGGCCGTTGCCCGTCGCGCTGCCCGTGCGAAGCTCGCCGTCGGGCGTGTTCAGCGTGACGCTGGCCGTCGGAATCGACGGGCTGCCGCACGCCACGTGAACGCCGTGCATCACATACACCTCCGGCGGCTGGAAGAGTTCGTCCGCGACGATTGCCTCCAGGTCGGCGTCGGTGATGTCCTTCTTGCGGTCGGCGAGCGCCTTGAAACGCTCGAAGGCTTGGTTGAGCTGCTCTTCACTCAGCGCGTGATGGCCGAGGGTTTCGAGTCGATCACGAAACGCATGCCGGCCGGAGTGCTTGCCGAGCACGAGCTTGCTGCTGGCGACGCCGACGGTCTCGGGCTTCATGATCTCATACGTGAGCTGGTGCTTGAGCACGCCGTCCTGATGGATGCCGGCTTCGTGTGCGAACGCGTTGGCCCCCACGATCGCCTTGTTGGGGGCGACGCTGAGACCGGTGCGGTGCGACACGAGCTGACTGGTGCGGAAGATCTGCGTCGCATCGATATTGGTCGTGAGGTTGTAGCGCGGGGCCCGCGTCTGCAACGCCATCACGACCTCTTCGAGCGACGTGTTGCCCGCGCGCTCGCCGATGCCGTTCAGCGTCACCTCCGCCTGTCGCGCGCCGGCCTCGAGACCGGCGAGCGTGTTCGCGGTCGCCAGTCCGAGATCGTCGTGGCAATGCACCGAAACGATGCACTTGTCGACGCCGGGCACGTTCTGGCAGATGCCGCGAATGAGCGCGCCAAACTCGTCCGGCGTGCTGTAGCCGACCGTGTCAGGGATGTTCAACGTCGTGGCGCCGCACTCGATCGCCGCCTTCAATACTTCATGCATGAAGGCGGGGTCGCTGCGGCTCGCGTCTTCCGGGCTGAACTCGATGTCTGCGCAGCGCTCGCGGGCGTAGCTCACCATTTTGCGGGTGCGCTCGATCACCTCCTCGCGCGTCATGCGCAGCTTGTGTTCCAGATGAATGTCCGACGTCGCGATGAACACGTGGATCCGCGGCTTCTTCGCGTCGCGCACCGCAGTCCACGCAGCGTCGATGTCTTTCTCGGTGCAGCGGGCGAGACCGGCGATGACCGGACCGTCAGCCGTGCCGACCTGCGACGCGATCTTGTGCACCGCCTCCCAGTCGCCAGGCGACGCGGCCGGGAAGCCGGCCTCGATGATGTCGACGCGTAGACGCGCCAGCTGACGAGCAATCTCGAGCTTGTCGTGGGCGTCCAGCGTGGCGCCCGGCGACTGCTCTCCATCACGCAGCGTGGTGTCGAATATGCGTACTACACCGTCAGACATCGTTCTTCTCCGCTAAGGGGTGCGGCGCCTGCCGCCGCACGCGATACATCACGCGGGCGTGACGCCCGCGCTGCAGGTTCGTTGTTCTACGCCTGTGCCGCCACCGGGGCCGCCTTCGCCGGATTCAGCCACGGCATCACCGCGCGAATCTCCCGGCCCACCTGCTCGATCTGGTGGTTCGCATCGGTTGACGCGGCGTCTTTCATCTTCGGCTTGCCCGCGGCGCACTCATCGACCCACTCCTTGGCGAAGGCCCCGCTCTGAATCTCCGCGAGGATCTGCTTCATCGCCGCGCGGGTTTCATTGGTGATGATGCGGCGGCCGCGCGTCAGGTCGCCGTACTCGGCGGTGTTGCTGATCGAATCGCGCATACCGGTGATGCCGCGTTCGTACATCAGGTCGGTGATGAGCTTCACTTCGTGGAGGCACTCGAAGTAAGCCATCTCGGGGGCGTAGCCCGCATCGACCAACGTTTCGAAACCGGCTCGCACGAGTTCGGTCAGACCGCCGCAAAGCACGGCCTGCTCCCCGAAGAGGTCGGTCTCGGCCTCTTCGCGGAAGCTGGTTTCGAGGATGCCGGCCTGCCCGCCGCCGATGCCGCAGGCGTAGCTGAGCGCGACATCGCGCGTGTCGCCGGAGGCATCCTGGTGGACCGCGATGAGGCACGGGACGCCGGCCCCGTTTTCATACTGTCGGCGGACGAGATGTCCCGGGCCCTTGGGCGCGACGAGGAAGACGTTTGTCTGCGCTTCGGGCGCGACGCGCTTGAAGTGCACCGCGAAGCCGTGGGCGAACGCCAGGTAGGCGCCAGGCTTCAGATTCGGCGCGATCTCGTTGGCGTACGTCGCTTCCTGCAACTCGTCTGGGATGAGGATCATGACGACATCCGCGCCCGATACCGCCTCGCCGGTGGCGGCGACGGCGAGACCGGCGCCCTCCGCGGCCGACCACGACTGGCTGCCCTTCCGCAGGCCGACGACGACGTCGTAGCCGCTATCGTGCAGGTTGAGGGCGTGGGCATGGCCCTGCGAGCCGAAGCCGATCACGGCGATGCGCTTTCCGGTCAGCGCGTCCTGGGTTACGTCTGCTTCACGAATGACGTTCACGGTCCACCTCTTCCGTTGAGGACAACTTGATCGTTCAGGCCCGACGCCGCTCCTGGCTCTGATTCAAACGCAGCTCCGTCAGCTCGAGCACGTCGACGATGCGATTGAGCTGCGGGGCGAAGCGGTGCGCCGCGGCTTCGGGCGCCTGCACCACGATGTTCGCGCGACCATCGGCCGCCGAGACGTAGGTCACCGTGCCGCCCAGCCGCGCGATCAGCATGAGCACTTTCGGCAGCGCCGCCATTCGGCGCAGCACGATTGCAAAGGTCATCATTCTCATTTCAGTTCGCCTCCACCATGTCTTCCAGCGCCGTGTTGGCCGGCACCATCGGGAACACGTTTTCTTCCAACCGACACTCGGCATGGAGCAGCGCCGGCCCCTCCGTGCCCAACCACTTCTGAAGCAACCGCTGCACCGACCCCGAACGATTGAGGTGGTACGCCGGAATGTTGTAGACCTGCGCCAGCGCGGCAAAGTCAGGGTTGTCGCTCAGGTCGACGCCTGAGTAGCGGCCCGCGAAGAACATCTCCTGCCACTGGCGGACCATGCCCAGAAACTTGTTGTCCAGAACGAGAATCTTCACCGGCAGGTTCTCCCGCCGAATCGTCGCCATCTCAGCCATCGTCATCTGAAAGCCCCCATCCCCCGCGATCGCGACCACCGTTCGGTTGCGATCCGCAAACTGCACGCCGACGGCCGATGGCATCCCAAAGCCCATCGTTCCCGACCCGCCGGACGTGATCCATTGGGACGGGTGTTGCGGCCAGTGGCGTTGGGCCGCCCACATTTGGTGTTGGCCGACGTCGGTCGTCACGAAGGCCTTGTCGCCGATCATCGGGAACAGCGCGTCAAGCACTTCGATCATCGACGGCAGCTCATCCGGCCGCGATTGCGCCGCCTCCAGACCCGTGCCCACGCTAATCGCTTCCTGCTGCCAGCGCGTGAAAGGCGTGATCGGATCTTCTTCGAGCACGTCGAGCCAAGCGCTCAGCGACGTTTTGAGGTCGGCGTGCACCGCCACGTCGGTCGGAATCAGCTTGCCAATCTCGGCGGCGTCGATGTCGCAATGAATGACGCGGGCGTTGGCGCCGAAGCGATCGACCTTGCCGGTCACGCGGTCGTCAAACCGCATGCCCATGCCGATGATCAGATCCGCCGCCCCGACCGCCTTATTGGCGCAGCGCAGCCCATGCATGCCGATCATGCCGAGGCGACCGGCATAGTCCGGATCGACGCACCCGATGCCGTGCAGGGTGTGAATCGCCGGGACGCCGGTTTTGTCGCACCAGGCGCGAAACTCGGCCACCGCGTCGGACATGCGGCAACCGCCGCCGATGATGACGATCGGGCGCTCGGCTTGCTTCAGCAATTCGTGGGCGCGCTTGACGCTCTCGGCGTCAAAGTCGGGAACGGGGGTATAGCCGCGGACGTAGTTGACTGGTGCGTAGTGGCCCGACGTTTCGCCCTGCAGAATGTTCTTGGGAATATCGACCAGCACCGGTCCGGGGCGACCCGACTGTGCAAGGTAAATGGCCTCCGCCATGATCTCCGGCAGGTCATGGAGCGATCGCACCAGGTACGCCTGCTTGGTGATGCTGGTGACGATGCCGAACACGTCGGTTTCCTGGAACGCGTCGGTTCCGATGACGGGGGTCGGCACCTGTCCGGTGATGCACAGCACCGGAGCCGAATCCATCATCGCCGAGCAAATGCCCGTCACCAGATTGGTGGCGCCGGGACCCGACGTGGCGATGCAGACCCCGAGCCGACCCGTCGAGCGGGCGTAGCCGTCAGCGGCGTGAATCGCGCCTTGCTCGTGCCGCGTCAGGATGTGCTTGATCGGACTGGAGGTGAACGCGTCGTACAGCGGCATGATCGCGCCGCCGGGATAGCCGAACGCGCGTTCGACCCCCGCATCGAGCAGCGCATCGAGCACGATCTGCGATCCGGTGCGGCGGGCGGTTTCGGTCACGGGTTGGGTGGCCATAACGATTGTCCTTCACCTAAAAAAAACGGCATCCGTGGCTCAAGCGGATGCCGGTGCTTGCTTGCTCGTTTGAGAGAGCGCTCTTCGCTAGCCCGAGGTCATCCGCTACGCCGGTACTAGGCCTGCTAGGCCTAGCGGTACGCGGCTGATAACCACCGATACGGGGAGACGGCGGGCTGGCTGGCGCACGACGCGGGCGGACCGAATCGGCGCCGGTTGGCCGCTCATGTCAGGTTGTGGGGTCGACGAATCCATCTAGTCCACACGTTAGGCGCGTCGGTAGTGACTCCCTGACAGGAAAAATAGCCACTACTGTGTCGATCGGCAAGCAATTTCGTCCAATTACGCGACTTCATCAATTTTTTGCACCCGCGGTCCAGCGTCGCGCCGCGGTTCGCAACCCGTTTCCGCTACCCCAGGACCACAATCGAGGCGTTATCAGCCGACCTCGACGCGCGCACCCCGACGCATGGCGTTCAATCAACGCATTTGTCGGCGGACGGTCATGTCGAAGTTGCGCACCAGGTTCCGGTAAAGACTGAAGGTGATCGCGGCGTAAATCGCGGCGGAGATCAGACTCGTCACGATGCGCGCCACACGCGCGTTACGCAGTTCACGCGCATCAGGCTGCGACCCCTGAAACAGCGACGGGACATCGATCAACGCCTGCATCGCCGGGAACGGCGTGAACGGCAAAGCCACTGCCGCCACGTCGCCGCCGCCTCCGCTCGACGCGATCGCGAAGCCGCAAATCCACAGCAAGCCCGACGCCCCCAGCACGATCGTCGCGCTGAACATGACCGCATGCACCGTCTTGCGGCTCGTCAGCGAAAACTGGAGACCAATGACCACGGCCAACGCGCTGAACGAAACGAGCATGATCGGCGTCAACAGGGCCGCTTCCGGCGTGAGCACGCTGACGCCGCTCGCCGGCCGGAACAGGTCGTACACGGCGAAGGTCAGCAACATGCCCGTGGGCGCCGCCACCAGCGGAAGGCCGGAACGCACGACGCCTTGCAACATGCCCCCGACGATGTACCGACTCGTGAGCGGCGTCGTCAGCAGAATCTCGATGGTGAGCGACTCCTTCTCGCGCGTGAGCGTGCCGGCGGCCGTATTCGTCACCACCAGGAGTATCGTCGCCATCTCGATCCAGACGATGACCGTCAGCCACGAGCGCATTTGCGCCGCCGCATCTTCAGGCGAGAGACCCGCGAAACCCCATGCCCCGCGCTCGTAGCCCACCAGCAACACCACACCGGCGGCGAGTCCGCCGACCACGAACAGGGCGCGCACCGCACCACGCGTGAACGCCGACCCGCGCGTGACCGCTTCACGCCATGCGATCGGATTCGCCCAGACGCGGCGTGGTGCGTGTGAACGGTCCGTCGTTTGTCGGATGACGAGCGCTTTGAAGCGCGCGAAAAGCGTGTTCTCGCCTTCTTTCGCACCAGCCCGTACGAACAGCAGGCTGATGACCACCATTACCGCCGAAGCGACCACCGTCAGCGTCATGTAGGCGTACTGCGGCGTCGCGAGCAGCCATGCCCAGACGGGCCCGTATGGCGCGACATCTTCAGGTCGCGGGGCGGGCGTGAGTCCGGTGGTCACAAACAACGCCAGAAACGGATGAAACGGCGCCAGCCAACTCATCCGCTGGCCGACGATCCACGGGTCGGTTCCGCTGGTCACCGGCGCTTCGGCGACGGCGCTCCAACCCGACCACCCGACAGCGAAGACGCCGAGCAGGTAGGCGGCGATGCCGACGAAGAACGCGAATAGTGTGCGTCGCGCGCCGAGCCGCAACATCGCGATCGTGATCGCGATGGAACCGGTCAACAATGCGGTCGCCGCGGCCAGCCCGAGGCTTTCAAAGACCTCCTTGGTCGTCACGCCGCCGTAAATCATGGTGATGCAGAACACCGGCAGTCCGGAGAGCAGGAGCGCCCAGACGAAGAACAGGCGGGATAGCAGGGAGCCCAGCACGATCTGGGCGTTGCTGAGCGGGGTCGTCAACAGAATGTCGAAGGTCGCGCCGTCGCGTTCCTGGGTGATCGCGGCGGCGGTGAAGACCGGCGCGATAAAGCTCATCAACGCGAGTTGGACGATGCTGACCGCGACAAACGTCTGGGTGGCGTTTTTGGCGAGTTCGCTCAGCGAAAGCGTGGGATTGAGCAGCGCTCCGCTCCAGATCAGGAGGACGACGAACAGGGCGCCGAGATAGGCCCCGCGGGCCCACATCTGACGCACGCGTCGTCCGCCGGTTGCAACCACGCGGACGACGATCGGGTTCGCCAAAAGAAGCCGCCACGCGATCGACCCCACCGCTTACTCCGTAACGTGCGAGTGCTCTTGAGCCACAGCCAGCAATAGTAGCAGCAGCGAGCGCCGCGTGGGCCCTTGTGCGCGCCGTAAGCGACGCGACAATGCCACGCGGGCGTGACGAGGCGGCGAGCGTCGTCACTCAACAGCGCAACAACTCTCTGTAACAAGGAGTCAATCGATGCCCACATCAGGTCGTCTGGCGGCCGTGGCGGCTGGCGTCGCGGCGGGCGTGGTCATATTCGGCGGATGGCAGACAGTCCAGGCGCAAAGCGGCGCGACCGCCGGGGCGCGCGTCGTCGCACTTGACATCAACCGCGTCTTCAACGGCTATCAAAGACAGATCGATTTCAGCAACGAGATGTTGCAGTTTCAGGCGGAGATGGAGGGGCAGCGCAACGCGCGGCGCCAAGCCATCGAGATGAAGCAGACCACACTGCAGCAGTTGGATCCGAACGATCCGACGTTTCGCAACAGCCGGCGGGACTTGTTGCGCATGACCTCGCAGTACCGCCTGTGGGACGAGATGGTGCGCGGGATGATGGCGGCCGAAACCGCCCGCTGGACCGAAATCATCTTTGCCGATCTGCAACGAATGAGCGGCCGCCTGGCGCGGGAGCGCGGGTACGACATGGTGCTCAGCATCGACTTCCAGCTTCCCGACGAACGAGACACGATCAGCGACCGCATCTTCCGCCGACGCATCATTCACCATCGTCCCGAGTTGGACATCACCGACGACGTCGTGGCCGCATTGAACGAGGCGTACACCAAGCTGCCGCGCGTCAAGATGATCGACATCGATCCGACCACGCTGCCGGGTGGAGCCCCGTGAGTCGTACGCTCGCCGAGATCGCGGCACAGGTCGGCGGGGAATTGCGTGGCGACGGGACGATCGAAGTCGTCGGGCTGGCGCCGCTTGATGAGGCCGAACCGCACCACATCTCGTGGGTTGCGAGCAGGAGGTTTCTTCCAAAACTCCGCATCACGCGCGCCGCCGCCGTGCTGGCGCCGGCGGAGATCGAGACGCCGAGCGGCTTGAGCGTCATCGTTGTCGACGATCCCGATCTGGCGGCTGTCGCCGTGCTCAGCTATCTCGGCCCCAGCGAGCCCGTGATTCCGTCTGGTGTGGCTCCGTCGGCGGTGGTTGAGGCCGACGCACAGGTGGACGGCGCCTGCATCGGGGCAGGCGTATACGTCGGCGAGGGAGCCACGGTCGCAGCCGGTGCGCAGTTGCATCCCGGCGTTTACGTGGGTCCCGGGGCGCGGATCGGCGCGGATTGCGTGCTCATGCCGAACGTCGTGGTCGGCGCGCGCTGCGAACTGGGGGCCCGCGTACGCGTGCATGCGAACGCCACGATCGGCGCGGACGGCTTCGGCTATCTGCAGCGCGGCGGGCGGCACGTCAAGATCCCGCAGGTCGGCGTGGTCATCATCGAAGATGACGTCGAGATCGGGGCCAACACCTGCATCGACCGCGCCCGCAGCGGTGTGACGCGGATCGGGGAAGGCACGAAAATTGATAACCTCGTGCAAATCGCCCACAATGTCTCGATCGGACCGCACAGCGTCGTCGTCGCTCAGGTTGGCGTTTCGGGTTCTTGCCGTATCGGGCGAGGCGTCATTCTGGCCGGACAGTCCGGCGTTGCCGACCATGTGACCATCGGCGATCGCGCCATCGTGATGGCGCAGTCCGGCGTCCTGAAGGACGTTGAGCCCGGAAACGTTCTGCTCGGTTCGCCGGCGACACTCGCGCGGGAGAGCCACCGGCAAAACTTGTTGACGCGTCGGCTGCCGGAGTTGGTGGCCCAGATGAAGGAACTGGCGAAGCGGATCGAAGCGCTTGAGTCGGCAGCGAACGATTGAACAGGAAGTCGAGGTTTCGGGCCGTGGCTTGTTCACCGGCTATCCCGTCACCATGCGGTTCCGACCCGCTGGCGCCAACAGCGGCGTCACGTTCGTCCGCACCGACCAGAACGGCCGCATCGCGATTCCCTGTCGGCTCGAGAACCTGACCAAGCGGGCCCGACGCACTTCCATCAAGAATGGCTCCGCCTCGGTCGAGACCATCGAGCACTGTATGGCGGCCGTCCGCGGCCTCGAACTCGACAATCTTGAGATCGAAATCGACAACGCCGAGACCGCCTCACTCGACGGCTCCTCCCTGCCTTTTCTGCAGGCGCTCACGTCGGCGGGAATCGTCGAGCAAGACGCCGAGCGACGCTATTTCAACGTGCGGCATCCGGTGCGGGTTGCGGAAGGTTCGGCGGAATTGGTCGCCTGGCCCGGTGAGCCGAACAAACTGCATGTCATCTACGAGCTCGACTACGGCCCACAGACGCCGATCGGCCGGCAAGTGCTCGCCTGCACGATCGCTCCGGATTCATTTCGCGACGACGTCGCGCCGGCACGCACCTTCGTCACCGAAGTCGAAGCCCAGCAACTGCGTAGCGCGGGACTCGGGCGACACCTGACCTATCAGGACATCGTCGTCGTCGGCGCGGACGGACCGATCGACAACACGTTCCGCTTCGCCGACGAGTGCGTCCGCCACAAGATTCTCGATCTCGTCGGCGATCTGATGCTGTTCGGCGGATTCGTGTGCGGCCGCATCTACGCACGTCGCAGCGGACATCATCTGAACCATGAACTCGTGCGGAAGTTGCTCGAGCAGCGCGACGCCGAACGGCTGGAAGAGCAGTTGGTCGCCGCGCCTAAGTTCGACATCCGGCACATTCAGCGCATCTTGCCGCACCGGTACCCCATGCTGCTCGTGGACCGCGTGCTCGAGATCGACGGCGAGCGCAAAGCGGTCGGCGTGAAGAATGTCTCGATCAACGAACCGTTCTTCACCGGACACTATCCACGCCAGCCGATCATGCCCGGCGTGTTGATCATCGAAGCCATGGCCCAACTCGGCGGCATTCTGCTCTCGCAAAAGCTCGAGCACACCGGCAAAGTCGCCGTGCTGCTCAGCCTCGATAAGGTGAAGTTCCGCCGCGCCGTGACCCCCGGAGACCAACTCGTCATTACCGCTCACTCGCAACGCGTAAAGTCGCGCTCCGGGCAGGTCTATTGCGAGGCGCACGTGGGCGGCGAAATGGCGGCGGAAGCGGAGATCCGTTTCATGCTCGTTGACGCCGACCGACCCAGCGGTCCGCGAGAGGTGAACTGAGAGCCCCATGAGCGACATTCATCCCACTGCGTTTGTCGATCCGCAAGCCGAACTCGGCGATGACGTGAGCGTCGGGGCGTTTTCATACGTCGGTCCTGCCGTGCGGCTCGGTGATGGCTGCCGCCTGCAAAACCACGTCTCGATCAATGGCCCCGCGATCTTCGGCGTCGAGAACGTCTTCCACCCAAACGCCACGCTCGGCGCCGCGCCGCAGGACCTCAAGTACAAAGGCGGCCCCACGACGCTGCTGGTCGGTGATCGCAACACGTTTCGCGAACTCGTCACCGTCCACCGTGGCACCGAGGTCGATGAACGCAGCGCCGGCGTTACACGCATCGGCAGCGACAATCTCTTCATGGTCGGCGTGCACATCGCCCACGACGCCGAAATCGAAGACCACGTCATTCTCGCCAACTACGTGCAGGTCGCCGGCCACGTTCGGCTCGAACGGTGCGTCAATGTCGGCGGCCTCAGCGCCATGCATCACTTCGTGACGGTCGGCCGCTACAGCTTTGTCGGCGGCATGACGCGCATTACCGCCGATAGCCCGCCTTACATGAAAGTGTCGGGTTACGACGGGGCGGTCCGTGCGGTGAACATCGAAGGCCTGCGCCGCTGGAAGGCGTCGGCGGAGTCGCAGACCGCGCTCAAGGAGGCGTTTCGTCTGCTCTACGCGCGTCGCGAAGAACGGGGTGTTGGCCAGACGCAGCAAGCGCTCGCGGCGATTGAGTCCGCCGGTCTGGCCAGTGACGAGCACGTCGCGTATCTCGTCGCGTTTCTGCGACGCCAAATGCGAGATGGTGTTTTCGGACGCTCTCGGGAGAGCGAGCGAAGCGATTCCGACTCTGATCGGGCCAATTTCTACACACCCGCGAGCAACGCCGTCAAAGGCGCCTGATTAGGCGGCGGAGGTGGGCGGCATGACCGACGCTCTGGTGCAACGCGTCGCTGGCTGGCTGGTCGACGCGCAGTCAGTGGTCGTGTCGACCGGCGCGGGAATGTCGGCGGAATCGGGGGTCGAAACCTTCCGCGACCGAGATGGGCTGTGGTCGAAATTCGACCCGTCAGAACTCGCCACGGTCGAAGCGTTCGAGCGCGATCCGCGCAAGGTTTGGGCGTGGTATCGAGCCCGGCGCCAGCAGTTGACCACGGTCAAGCCGCACGCGGGCCATCGTGTGCTGGCGCGCTGGGCGGAAATGCTCATCGACTACACGCTGGTCACCCAAAACGTCGACGGTCTGCACGAACGCGCCGGGGCGCGACAGGTCTGCGAGTTGCATGGCCGACTCGACCTGGTCCGCTGCGCCGGTTGCAGGCACGAAGAGGTCACGCTCGCCGATCTCGGGCCCGATCCCCACTGCGACGCGTGCGGCGCGCGGCGGCGACCGGGCGTCGTATGGTTTGGCGAGATGCTGCCGGCCGAAGCCCTCGAGACCGCGATGGCGGCGGCGGACCGCTGCGACGTGCTGCTGGTGATCGGGACGAGCGGCGTCGTGTATCCAGCCGCCGCGCTGGTTGAGCACGCGCGGGCTCGCGGGGCGAAGATCATCGAAATCAACCCCAACGAGACGGAGCACTCACCTCTGGCGGACGCGCGGTTTCCATCGTCTAGCCGCGACACACTAGTCGCGCTCGACGAAGCGTGGCGTGCGCGACGGGCTGCCGGTTAGTTGATGCTGTACTCCTTCAATTTGCGGTAGAGCGTTCGCTCGCCGATCCCGAGCAATTTCGCGGCTTGTTCGCGGTTGCCATCGGTCGAGCGAAGCGTTCGCTCGATCATCAGCCGCTCGACCTGCGCCATCGTGAGCCCCACCATGCTGGGGGAGATCGGCGCGAGTTCGTTGCGTCCGCGCACGTCTTCGGGCAAGTCGTCGACTTCGATGAGGCGATCCTCGGCCTCGTTTACGGCGACGTTCACGGCGCTCTCCAGTTGTCGCACGTTGCCGGGCCAGTGGTAGCGCGTCAGGCGTTCCAAGGCCTCGCTGGTGAAACCGGGAACATCTTGCCCGTGTTCGCGATTGGCCTCACGCAGCAGGTGCACTGCGAGCAGCGGAATGTCTTCGCGGCGCTCGCGCAACGGCGGGACGCGAATCTGGTAGTCATTCAGCCGATAGAAGAGATCCTCGCGAAACCCGTTCTCGCGCACCTTCTCCTGCAAATCGACGTTGGTCGCTGCGATGAAGCGGACGTCGACGCGGCGGATTTCGGTCGAGCCGACCGGCGTTATCTCGCGGGTCTGAAGGGTGCGCAGCAGCTTGGCCTGCATCGTGTACGGCATGTCGCCGATCTCGTCGAGAAACAGCGTGCCGCCGTCCGCGGCTTCGAAGAATCCCTTGCGATCGCGATCGGCGCCGGTGAACGCGCCGCGCACATGGCCGAACAGGTGGCTCTCGAGCAGACTCTCGGTCAGACCCGCGCAGTTGAGCGCCAGAAACGGCTTGTTGGAGCGATTCGAGCGGTTATGCACCGCGCGGGCGATCAACTCTTTGCCGACGCCGGTCTCACCCAGAATGAGCACGGTCAGCTTGTTCTTCGCGGCCTTTTGGATGCGTGCGATGATGTGCTGCATCGGCTTGGACGCGCCGACTATGCCCTCGAACACCTCGCTTTGATGTTCGGAAAGCGACTGCTGCATGAGCCGGTCAGCCCGGCGACTGGCCGCCTCGGCTGCGAGCCGGTCGATCGCTGGCGCCAACTCCGCGACATCCGCTTTGTCGGGCAACAGCGAGAGTGAAACGTGCTTGGTGCGTAGGCTAGAGGGCGCCTCGCCGACCGAGAGCAACGTGGCGTCGCGGGCCGTGCTGTCGAGCAGTTGCGCCACGCGCGGCGTCGCTTGACCATTCAGTCCCACATCGGCCACCACCAGATCCGGCGCCCGCTGGCGAATGGATTCGAGCGCTTCGTCGATACTGGTCACCAGACGACAGGAGTGCGACGTCCGATCGCGCAGCACATCGCGCAAGCGCTCGCCGCGCTCAATGTCCGCGGAAATCAGCAGAATGAAACCGGTCGCCGCCATCATGCTCCTGCACGGCGTTCGTCTTGGCCCGCGCCCTGCGAGCAATTCCTGATTGTAACGAACGTCGCGCGGGCCACCTCCCCCTCGTCGCGGCGAGCAAACGAGTTCCTATTCGTTCGACGGCGCCCCGGCCCACTGTCGCAGCAAACGCGGCATTTGGCTGCTGAATCGCGAGCGCGGCGTGACCTCGTTGGCCCCGGCCTCGGTCGCCGCCTGCGCCAGCGCGGTTTGCACGTGCGGGTAGAAGCCGACAATCGTCAGGTCGGTTCGTGCGGCCCGCAGTGCGCGGATGGCTTCGACGGGATCGGGGTCGTCGAGTGTGAGGTCAATGATCGCCGCTCGTGCGTCCTGGATGTCGGCCAACAAGTCGGTGATGGTTCGCACGACGTTGACGCGCACCTCGGCGGGCTTGGCGGCGCCTTCGATCTTGGTCGCAAAGAACAGGTCCGTGACGAGCGCGACGATCATGATGACTCCGGTGCGAGGCCCTGCGTCCTGATATCTTAGGGCGTACGTGCGTTCATCCCCCCGTCCCCGCAGCGTCGAGCAAGGAGCCCCAATGAATCGCGGCGACGTCTTCGAGCCCTCCGCCCAGGAAACGTGGCGGATCTTCCGCATCATGGCCGAATTTGTAGACGGAATCGACGTGATGTCGCGTGTCGGCCCGGCCGTCTCCGTCTTCGGTTCGGCCCGCACCCCTAAAGACACGCCGATCTACCAGCAGGCCCGCGCCCTCGCCGCCGCGCTCGTGCGCGAACAGCTCGCGGTGATCACCGGCGGGGGGCCGGGCGTGATGGAGGCCGCCAATCGTGGGGCGGCGGAGGCGGGCGGGACGAGCGTCGGCCTCAATATCTGGTTGCCCCATGAACAGGCCCCCAACCCCTATCAGAACGTCGAGCTCGAATTTCATTACTTCTTTGTTCGCAAAGTCATGTTCTTGAAGTATGCGCGGGCGATGGTCTGCTTCCCGGGCGGCTTCGGCACGCTCGATGAGCTGTTCGAAACCCTGACGCTCCTCCAGACCAAGAAGGCGCCGGCCATGCAGGTCGTGTTAATGGGGTCGGCGTTTTGGGCCCCGCTGGTCGACTGGCTGCGCATCACGCTGCTCGAGCGCGAGCGCACCATCTCGCCTGAAGATCTCGATCTCTTCCTGCTGACCGACGATGTCGAGGAAGCCGTCGCCACGATTTCAGACGCAGTGCGCCAACAGCCCGCGCTCCATGCAGGCGGAGCGGCGACCCCCGCCGAAATCAGTGAACCGAGCGTCACGCTGGAGGGCACGCTGGCCCCGCCCACACGCACCGGGCCGCGCCCGGATGGATGGCCCGGACGCGGCGGCTGATTCGCGTTGCGGTTACCAGCCGACGACGTTGTAGCCGGCGTCGACGTAATGCACCTCGCCCGTCACGCCCGACGCGAGATCGCTCAAGAGGTAGAGCCCGGCCCCGCCGACTTCTCCACCCTTGATGTTGCGCTGCAGCGGCGCCTTGGTCGGATAGTGCTCGAGCATCTTCGAGAAACCGCTGACGCCCGCGGCCGAGAGCGTCTGCACCGGACCGGCCGAAACCGCGTTGACGCGCACGCCTTTCTCACGGCCGAGTTCCGCCGCGAGATAACGCACGGAAGCCTCGAGGGCCGCCTTGCACACGCCCATGACGTTGTAGCCGGGGATGACCTTCTCGGCGCCGAAGTACGAGAGCGTGAGGCACGCGCCGTTCGGCTTCAGCACCGGCGCCGCCGCCCGACACATCCCGACCAGCGAATAGACGCTGATGTCCATGGCTTGGGCGAAGTCGGCGCGCGTGGTCTTGTAATACTCGTTGGATAACGCGTCGCGGCTCGCGAACACGGTTGCATGCAGAAAGAAGTCGAGCCCCCCGAGCGTTTCCGCCGCAACATTAAACGCTTGCTCAATCTGTTCGTCGCTGGTGACGTCGCAGGGGACGATGCACTTCGAGCCGATCGGCTCGGCCAACAACCGCACGCGGCGCTCCATCTTGGGGGGTGGCAGGTAGGTGAACGCGAGTTGCGCCCCTTCCTGATGCAGTCGCTCGGCGATATGCCAGGCGAGAGAGCGATCATTCGCCACGCCTGTGATTAGGCCGGTCTTGCCGTCCATCAAGCCCATGCCGCGGTCTCCTTGAAGCATTCGAGTTCAACAGCTTACGCGGCCGCGACCGGAACGCAACCCGGCGCCCGGCTGGCGATTGCGATGATTCCGGATCGCACTACACTACGGGGCCCGCAGGCCTGCTCGCGTTTCGCACGGAACGCCGGATGCGGTCATTCCCGCCCATGGGAGCAAGTGCGATATGGCGTTACGCATCGGCATCGCCGGATGCGGAAGAATGGGTTGCTGGCACGCGGAAGCGGTGCGGAAGACGCCTGGCATGACGCTGCACAGCGTGTTCGACGTGACCGCCGCGTCGCGCGAAGCCGCCGCCGAGGCGTATTCCTGCCCGACTTACGCAGATCTGAACGAATTCGTGGACGACGCGGCGCTCGACGCGGTCGTGGTGGCGACGCCCTCGCACGCGCATGTCGAGCCGACGCTGGCGGCTCTGCGGGCCGGAAAGCACGTGCTGTGCGAAAAGCCGCTCGTGCAGACAGAGCGCCAAGCCAAGCGATTGTTCGACGCCGCCGAGCGCGCCGCTCGCCTGCTAATGACCTTCCAAAATCGCCGCGAAGACGAAGACTTCCTCACCACCGAGCAGGCCCTGCGAAAGAACGCGCTCGGCGAACTGTTCGACATTCGTCACGTGGTCTGGTCGTACAGCGACGTGATGCGCACCTTCGGCGTCAAGGGATATCGCCCCGCGTGGCGTTCTGAGGCGGCGTACGGCGGTGGGGCGCTGTTTGATTTCGGCCCGCACTTCATCGATCAACTGTTGCTGCTCGTCCCGCGACCAGTCGAGAGCGCCTATGCGGTGCTCGAGGGTCGACGTTGGGCGGTGGACTGCGACGACCAGTTTTTGGTGATCTTGCGCTTCGCCGGCGGCCTGACCGCGGTGGTCGAAATGATGCAGGCCGCGACGCCGCCGCACGAGGTGCGCTGGCTGATCAACGCCGAGAAGGGCGGCTTTCGCTATGAGAACGAGTCGGGAACGGTGTTCAAACGCAGCCGTAGCGGCGAATTGCGCACCAAGCCGATGAAACGCGTCAAAGGTGACTGGTTAAAGGTCTATCGCAACTTCCGGGACGCCGTCGCCGGAAAAGCCGAGCCGATGATCAAGCCGCACGAAACGTTGCGCCTGCTGCGCGTCATGGACGCCGCCCGCAAAAGCGCAGGCTCCGGGCGCGTGGTCGCGATCGACGACGTCTACGCGCCGGCCGTGCTCGAGGGCGTCGCGTGAACCCGCAGACGCGCCGCTTAATCGTCGCTTTCGCCGTGTCGATGGCGGTTTTCTACCTGTACATCTTCGTGTATCAGCGCTTCTTCGCCCCACCACCCGCGCCGGCGCAGCCCGCGGTGGTTGACGAATCCGCTCCAGCGGCCCCGGCTCCCGGCGTCGCTCGTCAGGAAACCGAAACGCGACCATCAACGGCCCCGGCGTTCGCCCCGCAACCCGCCTTCACGCAAGCGGCCGACAACACGCCGATCACGCTCGGCGGCAACACCGAAGATCGCTTGCGTGTGCAACTGCTCCCTCGCGGCGCCGCCGTGGGTGTGCTCGAGCTCACGAGCCGGATCACCGACGACGAAGAGCGCCGCTACGTATACGCCGCAACCCCGGAGGGCGATGAACCGTACCGGCTGCTCAGCACGGTCGAGACCGATGGGCTCCCGGCGGCGTCGCTGGGAACCCGCCGCATCCTGATTAGCGGGTATGGATCCTGGCGCTTGGACAACGTCATCTGGCGCACCGCGCCCCAGGACGATCCGAACGTCGTCGTGTTTCAAACCGAGTTGGCCCGGGCGAACGAGCCGGACCAACCGCTGTTGCGCCTGACCAAGTCGTACCAGCTGGCGCCGCAACAACCGCTGCTGTTCATCGATCTCGGCGTGGAAAACCTCAGCGAGACGCCGCTGACCATCACGTTGGAGCAGGACGGAGCGACGGGTATCCCGCGTGAGCAGGACCAGTATGAAGAACGTTACGTCTTCGCCGCCTTCCGCAGTGAAGGTGCGATCGTGCTGGATAGCAGCATGCGCGACGGCATCGCCGCGGAACAGCGCTCCGGCGAGCGGCTCGTGTTTCGAGGGGAGGGCCCCGCGGCGTGGACCGCGCTCACCAACCGCTTCTTCGGCGTGTTTGTGCGACCAGTCGCAGATGCGTCGGGCGACAACGAAAATGCGATTCAGCGCATCCTTGCCGTCGTCGCCAACCCGCAACGCGACAACCCGCTCGGCGTAACCGACGCGCAGCCCGTGCTCGCGCTGCGCCCCATCGAGTTGGCGCCGGGCGCGGCAGCCATGCGGCGCTTCGAGGTGTATGCCGGCCCGAAAGATGAAGACCGGCTCGCACTCACGAATCCGGCGTTCGTCGACGCGACGCAGGTCGGTTATTCGCAAGCGCAGTTCGCCGACCGCTGGTGCATGTGCACGTTTCAGCCGTTGCCGCGCGTCATGGCGTGGCTGCTGCACACGATCTACTACGGGCTGCCCAACTACGGCGTCGCGATCATGATTCTGGTCGTGATCGTACGCACGGCGCTGCACCCGCTGACCGTGCTGCAGCAGCGGTCGATGATTCGCACGTCGGAAGGCATGGCTCGCGTGCAGCCGAAGATGCAGGCCATCAAAGACAAGTATCCCGACGACAAGGTCAAGCAGAACCAGGAGATGATGCGGCTCTTCGCGGAAGAGGGCGTGAATCCGGCGCAGAACTTCCTGGCCATGATTCCCATGCTCTTCCAGATGCCGATCCTCGTAGCGCTGTGGGTGTCGCTCAACGGCGACATCGAGCTGCGGCACGCGCCGTTCTTCGGCTGGATGAACGATCTGTCGAAGCCCGACGCGCTGATCGAGTTCCCCGGAAACGGGCTCACGATCCCGATCCTCGGGTTCTTGATCCCGTCGATGTTTGCGAACATTCCGTCATTCAACCTGCTGCCGATTCTCATGGGCGTCGGCATGTATCTGCAGCAGAAGTACATGCCCAAGCCGGCGCAACAGGCGCAGCGCGAGGCGCGACAGCAGGCCGCGAGCGACACCGGTAAAGAGTCGACCTTCGAGACGCAGATGAAGCAGCAGCAGGTCATGATGACCATGATGGCCTTCATCATGCCGATCTTCTTCTATTACATGCCGGCCGGCCTCAACCTCTACTGGCTGTCGACCACGGTGTTCGGCATCGGCGAGACGCTCCTCATCCGCAAGCAGATGCAGCGTGAGAAGGAGCGCCGCGAGAAAGAAGGGCCACAGCCCGAGAAGCCCAAGAAAAAGGGCCCGGTCGCGCGGTTCTTCGCGCACATCGCCGAACAGGCCGAAGAGTTGCAGCGCAAGGCGGACGACATGGCCGAGCTCGAGAAGCACCGCCGAACGACGAAGTCGGGTAAGAAAGACGAGCCGCGACCCTACAACCCGCGCAAGACGAAGGAGCGCAAGTGAGCGCCGCCGGCGACCCGGCGCGACACGCGTTGCTGGATGAGCTTCTCGCCGTGGCGCAACAGGCGGCGCGGGCCGCGGGCCGTGTGGCTCGCGAGATGCAATCGCAGCAACTGCAGGTGCGATTGAAGGCGGACCGCAGTGAAGTGAGTGCCGCCGACGACGCCGCCCAGCACGCCGCCGTCGCGATCATCCACGCCGCGCGACCGACCGACGGCTTCATCACCGAAGAGACGCTGTTGCTCGATCCCGCTCCCGCGCCCCCCTCCGACGATCGTCCCTGCTGGCTAATCGATCCGATCGACGGCACACGCAACTACCTGCGGCTGATGGGCGACTACTGCAGCAGCGTTGGCGTCATGCTCGACGGCTTCCCAGTGGTCGGGGCCATTTATGACCCCATTCGCGATCGGCTCTTCGCCGCCCGCGCGGATGGGCCGCTGCTTTGCGACGGCGATCCGTTCGCGGGGCCGCCGCCGGAGCAAAACCCGAACGCGAGCCTGATCGTCGCCATTCCCAGCAGCGCGCCGCCGAGCGTTCGCCACATCGTCCATCACTGGATGAGCCATCACGTGGTGCGGAACTACGGTGCGACGGCGATGCACCTGGCGCTGGTCGCCGCCGGCCTGCTCGATGCCGCCGTCAGCGACAATCCGAAGCTGTGGGACGTCGCCGCAGGGGCCGCGCTGCTGTCGGCGTCGGGTATGGGGTTGACGACGCCAGCTGGAGAGGCGTTGTTTCCGCTAGGTGTTGGCGAATACGACCGCAGCGAGTTGCCACTGCTCGCAGCGCGACCTGATGTGCTCGATCGACTTCGACCGCCGAGCTAACCTTCGTCAGACGATTCCTGATCTTCGCCGCGCGCTCGGCGTTTCGCGCGCAGCAGCCGCGAGGCATAGTCGGCTGAGCCCTTGTCTTCGGGACGCGGACGAGCGGTGGGCTGCGCGGCGACCGGCCGATCGGCGCCGGTGGCTTCAAGCGCCTTGCGCAGCGCCGCGGTGGATGCTTCGCGCGCCCCGTCGCGCGTGGCGGGTGGCCGGCTGGCGACCGCCGCGTTTGCAGGTTGAGGAGCGACGTCGGCCTGCGTGCGCGCCTTCGCGCCGCGCAGGGCGCCGAGCGTGCCGGCGCTGTCTGCGTCAGCGCGCTGCGCGCCAGCCCCGCGCAGCGCTTGGCGAACTTTCGCCAACGCGCCGGCCGGCGAAACCGCGATGCGGCGCACCGCGACGTCGAGCAAGAACAGCAACAACGTGATTCGCAGCAGATCCTCCCACACCGGGCGGCGCACACTGACCGGTGTAATGCGGGATGGGTCGAAGATCGCGGCCGTGTCTTCGAGGCTGAGCACGCGACCGCCGGTCCGCTCGGCGAGCTCCACCAGCGTCGCTTGGTTGTGCTGCAACACGCGGTACTCCGGCGAGTAGCTTTGCACAACGCCGGTGCGTATCACGCCGCTGCGTGTCTCGCCGTTGTCTTCGTAGGTGTAGGGCAGATTGATGAGATACGCGCCGGGGGCGTCGAGCGGGAAGCTGGCTTCGTAGCGATCGACTGCGGTGCGCCGCAAGGCGAGCGGTTCGCTGCCGAAGTTTGGCGCGATCACGCGGCCGGCGACCGCCAGCGATGTCTGCACGTCCGTCGGCAGATGATCAGCGGAAATCACCAGCCGCGCCTCGCCGCCGCGCACAACCGTTTCCACTTCGAGATCACCGGGGTTTCCGGGTCTGGCGGCGTAACGCACCGCCTGCGACCAGAGCTTCGGGAAGCCCGGCCACGCAACCCACTCGGGCCCCCACTGGTCCCACAATCCGCTGGTGAACGCGACGGTGCGGCCAAGACCGACCTGCCAATAGGCCAGAATCGGGTCGGCGCCTTCCTCCGTCGGGCGGATCAGCGGCGCCTGCGCTAGCGGCTTGGCGGCGGTGATCACGTGGCCGCGCAGCGGGGGCACGCCGCCTCCGAATCCCACCAGAATGCGCTCATCAATCGTCGGGCGCATCACGGGGGCGAAGGGTTCTTCATAGATGCCGGAGCGACTGGCGAGAATCGTCTCACGCGCGAAGATTTGCGGCAGCGGCTGCGCGCTGTGCGCGACGTACATGCGTCCGCCGCTGAGGCGCGCGATGCGTTCGAGCAGTTGCTGGTCGGCGCCGTCGCCAACAGCAATGGTCGAGATGGTGATGCGTGCGTCGCGGCAGCGTTCGGCGAGTTCTTCGAACGGACCCGGCGCCGACTGCCCGTCGGTTAGCACGATCATGTGGCGCAGGTTGGCTTCCGTGTTCAGCAGCGCCCGCTCAGCCATTTCGAGCGCTGGGTACATGTCGGTGCCGCCGCCTTCGCCGATGCTCGAAATCGCGCGAATCAGGCTCGATTTGTTCTGGGCGGATTGCAGTGGCGCGACCCATTGCGACATCGTGTCGAACGCCACCACGCCGAGCCGATCGAGCCGACTGAGCAACTGCGTGGAGCCGATCGCGGCTTGTCGAGCCATCGCGAGTTTCTCACCAGACATGGATCCCGAACGGTCGATCACGATCACCATGCTGAGGCTGAGCAGCTTTAGCTTGTCACGAGCGGTTTCGACAGGGAGGATCTCTTCGAGCGGCGTGTGGGCGTAGCCGCCGACGCTGTACGCGTCATCCCCGCCGATCACGATCAGTCCACCGCCCTGATCACGCACATACGAGGCGAGCATGTCCAGCCGCTGCCGACCAATGGCCAGCGCCGACAAATTCGACAGGATCATCGCCGACGTGTCGGCAAGTGCGGCGGCGTCGTTGGGCAAGTTGCTCAGCGGAACGAGTTCGTGTTCGATGCCGCTGCGATCCAGCGCCGCACCAAGCTGCGCCGCGGAGCGGTCTGGCTCACCGTCGCTTGCTTGCTGTGAGACAATGAGGACGCGGGTCGGAGCGCCGACGACGGTAAATGCCTGGGCTTCGTTGTTAACGACAATCGCGTCGTCAGCCGGGTTATCTGGCTCGACAACGGCGCGGAAGCGGTGAACGCCAGGCTCATTCAACTCGACGGGAATCGCAAAGCGATTGGGACCGGCGGAGAGCGTGATCGGGATGCTCTCAGACGCGGTGCGCGGATCGAGATCCACAAAGCGATCGTTCCGATAGAGCGTCAGACGCGCCGTCGTCGCACGCTGCGACCGCACCACAAGCTGCAGCTCCGCGACGTCGTCGCGTTCGGCGGCCGCGGGCGCCACAAGTTGTTCGACCAACACCTCCGCATCGTGTGCGAATTGCAGCGGGGCGACATCGATGGGGATGCCCAACGCTGCATACTGGTTCGCCTGGTCGGCGGCCGAACCGCGGGTTTCGTTGCCATCTGACAACACCACCAACCGGCGGGCGGTGTCGCCTTGAAAGACGGCCAGGCCCATCTGCAACGCGCTGGCCAAATCCGTTTGATAGCGCTGGACGTCGGCGTCGGCCGCGGTCGGCGAAAGGCTGGGCCGCGGCAACTGATCGACGACGGGGCGGTCGGCGAAGCTCAGCACGGCGACGCGATCTTGACCCGGTCGCATGCGATCAGTCGCGCGCTCGACGAACTCAAACGCCGCCTGTCGCTGCTCGCGGGGCACGCTATCCGATTGGTCGATCGCGAACGCGACCGTCTGATCATCAGTTTGTTTCACCCACTCTGGGTCTGCCAGCGCGAACGCCACCGCAATGATCACCAGCGCCCGCGCCACGACCGCGACCCAGCGCCGCGTGACGCCAAGGCTCGCGAGCGACCGGCGGCTCATTAGCACGACGAGCGGCAGCGTCAGCAGCAGCGCCAAATACGCCGGCGCAGAGAGCGCTAGAAACCCGAACGGGCTGTCGATGGGCATAGGCTTCAGTTCACCGCGTCAAGAATGGAGCGGCGCTACGCGCTTAGGTGCGGCCACGGCCCCCATACCGCGAGCGTCAGACCGTCGCCTTGAATGTTGACGAAGAGCGTCGAACCGTCGGGGCTGAACGTGCAACCCGCGAGCTCAGAACGGCTGATGGCGTTGCGCAACAGGTGATACATATCGCCCTTGGGCGTGACGCCGACGAGGAACTTCTCGCTGCGACCGTTGTCCTCAGCGAGGATGAGGTCGCCCCACGGCGCGGCGCAGCAGTTGTCGGGCATGTCGACAATCGCGCCGTCTTCGGGTTCGGCGAAGAGCTCGAGCATGCCGGCGGGCGCTTCCCCCACCTGCAGCTCGCGCTCCGGATCGGGCGTGAGCCGCCAGATCTGCCCACGCTCGGCGGCGCCGCCATCGGTGCACACGATAAACGCGGCGTCTTCAGCCCAAACGCAGCCTTCTCCGCGTGAGAAGCGCGCGGCGCCCGCCTTGAATCCGCGGCGACGCAGATCGGCCTTCGGCGCTTCGACGTCTTCCACGTCGATCCAACGGATGGGCAGTCGCTGCCCGACGCTGACGACCTGCGACTTGTGATTGCTCAGATCGAGCGACGGCTGATTGGCGATGACCAGCGCCTGAAGTCGTCCGCCGGCGACCAGCTCCCCCGGCTTGTCAGGGATGAATCGATAAAGCAGGCCGTCGCCTTTGTCTTCGGTGAGATACACGATGCCGCTGCGCGGATCGATGCAGACCGCTTCGTGGTAGAAACGCCCCATGGCCTTGATCGGCCGGGCGGCGTGCAGCACCGGCTGCTCGGTCGCAGGCACTTCAAACACCCAGCCGTGGTCTTTCTCGTACGGATCACCAGCGGGCGCTTCCGTTTCTTCACACGTGAGCCACGATCCCCACGGAGTCGCGCCGCCGGCACAATTGCGCACCGTGCCGCCGAGGCTCAGAAACTGCCGCACCTTCTGGTGCGAACGCGTGTCGTAGACGATCGTGGTGGTTCCGCCGTGCGCCGGGGTTTTGCCGAAGCCGGCGTCGTAGATCAGCGAGCGATGCTTGTCGGTGAACAATTCGTACTTATCGCCCCACGGCCCGACGTGACCCTGTTCGGTCCGGTTCTCGTGGTTGCAGACAAGCGCCGTCAAACCGCTGGCCAGCGGAAACGCGGCCATCCCATCGGCCATCGCGGGAGTGATCAACCCGTCCGCCATCTTGTCGCCGCGCCGCGCGATGATCTGATATTGGAAGCCTGCTGGAAGGTCGCAGACGCCCTCCGGATCCTCCACGATCGGACCGATGCCGGGGTGCTTGCGCAAGACGCGCCGGTCGTCGAGCGCGGCCACCGCACGCAGCCCGAGCATGCCGAGCGCCGCAGCGCCGGAGAGCTGCAAAAACCAGCGGCGTGAGATGGTCATCAGAAGTTGCTCCCAGAGCTAGCCGTTCGCGTCCGCCATGCGAACCGATTCGACAAAGATGTTAAACGCTTCTTGCTGAGCGTCCATGACGGCTTGCGGTCCGGTCGCCTTGAAGAACCAATTACCCTTTGGGGTTTCGACGATCGCGCCGAGCAGACGGAAGCCGGGGCGCGGCTCAGGGGCCGAACCGCGAAACGTCATCGCGCTCGGTTGATACGTTCCACTGACGTCCACGACCGTCGCCGTCAGGCCATTCACGGTGCGCTTCGCAACCTCGGCCGCGTCGTCATCCAACGGGGCCCCTTCCGCGCCCGCGAATTGGCCGACCCAACGCTGAATATTGGAGTCGATATCTCCGCCAACGCCGGGCGGGAAGATGAAAACGGTCATCTCACCCGCTTCGCCATCCGCGCTGTCTGCCGGCAGTCGAAACTCGGCGGCCCGCATCGCCGACTGCGGCTCGACTTCGGTCCACGCTGCGGGAACATCCCACGTCACCGCGTCCGGATCACGCTCGGCTGGCGGCTCGTCCTGCGGCGGCGTTCGTGGCGCCGTGACGCCCGGAACGGGCGGGTGTCCGGAGGGCAGCACCGCGGCCACTTCGTTCGGGTCGCGCTCGCCGTCCTCCACCGGCGGATGGCCAGGCGGCAACTCGCCGCTCCGCTCCGCCTCCAGCATTTGTTTCATGGCCGCAACGTCGCTCCCGTCGGCGTCGTTCGCATCGGCTTCGCCCTGACGCACCTGCGGCGCCCGTTCACAGCCGGCGATGATCAGCAAGAGCGCCATGGCCACCAGACATCCACGCATCCCAATACTCCCAAACACGAAGCCCGTGCGTTCGACTTACAATTGAAGCTGTGCGACCGCGTCGTCCACGGCCCCGCGCACCTCGAAGAACTTGTCCAGCCGCGTCGTTCGAAACACGCCGCTGACCATGTGGGTCGGCGCTGCGAACATCACGCGCTGCTCCTGAACATTCGCCTGCGCATTGATCCGCACCAGCGTATTGATGCCGGTCGAGTTCAGATAGCTCACCCCGGACAGATCAATCACCAACACGCCCTTTGCCGCAAGCTGCTCGGCGGCGGCTTCGATCAGCTCAGGGTCGCCGGCGCCCCCGATCTCACCACGAATGCGGATGATCGGCACGCTTGCGTGCTGTAAAATTTCCAACTCCATGCGGGCGTTTCTCCGCTGAGTGAACAATTCGATCGTAGGCGCGGCCGCAGCGTTTTACCCGCACAGCGCCGCCGCAGGCAACGGGTCGCTACTGCAAGTGGTCTTCGAGTCGTGAGAGCCGGCGCCGCACGTCGGCCAGTTCCTCGTGCAGGTCGCCGATTTCGCTCTGCAGGCTCGCCAGTTCTTCACGCCACTGGCCGGAGTCATCCGCAGCGGCGACGGGCGGCGACTGGGGTTGTGATTCGGCCGGCGGCGGCGCTCCAACGCTCGCAGGCGGTGGGGGAGCGGGTTTGGGGGTGAGCGCGGCGGCCCCATCGTGTCGATGTCGCCAGCGGGGGGCCGATCGACCCGCCTCGCGCGGCAATTGCTCGACATGCGGGTCATCGCCCGCAGCGAGCGTGTCGAGGACAGCCGCGATGGCGTCGGTGTTCTCGAATGCAACCATGCGAGCGCAGCGGCCGCGAAGTTCGCCGACGGTCTGCGGTCCACGCAAGAACAACTCAGCCATCACCGCCTGCTGCGGTCGCTCCCAACCGAAGACGGCTTTCGCCTCGTGTTTGAAGCGGTCGACGCGCGACGAGGCGCCGGGCGCGATCCGCGTGACAAGCTGACGGTCGCGGAGCTGCTCAAGCACGTCCCAGACTGTCGGTTCGTCGAGATCCATCACGGGGTCGCGATTGCTCTTTTGGTTGCAACCGGTAACCACCGCGTTGACCGTGAGTGGGTAATACTGCGCCTGCGCGAGGGCCTTCTCGAGCAGCACCCCCAACACCCGAATCTGATACTCACTCAGCGGCTGCAGCATGGCGATCACCTCACTGGCGTCTTGCGGCAGTGTACACAAACCCGCTGCTCAACGGGTTCGCATGCCAATGCCGAGCCGGGTAGCTTCTGGTGATGCAACCTGTGCGGTGTGTGATCGCATACGACGGAACCGACTTTCACGGCTGGCAGCAGCAGCCGGAGCTGCGCACCGTGCAGGGCGAGTTGCAAGCTGCGTCGTTTCGCCTCCTCGCGCATCCAGCGCTATTTCAGGGCGCCAGCCGCACCGACGCCGGCGTTCACGCGCAGGGACAGGTCGCCGTCGTGCGATTGCCAGACCACTTTCCCGCCGAACGCTTCGGCCGGGCAATCAACCATCGCTTGCCGCGCGACGTGGTCGTGCTGGATGCGACCCCGACCACTGACGACTTCGATCCGTCGCGACAGGCGCTCGAAAAGCTCTATCGCTACCGAATTCTCGACGGCGCGGATCGCGCCCCGGAGCCGGCGCTCGAACGCTACACCTGGGTGCTGCACCATCCGCTCGACGTCGACGCGCTGCGTGCTGGCGCGGCCCATCTGGTTGGCAGGTACGACTTCGCCGCCTTCGCAACCCGCAACGACGCGCGCGAGACAACCGTCAGAACCATTTTCGCGATCAACGTGCACCGCGTCGGCCGGGAAGTGCACATCGACGTACGCGGCGACGGGTTCCTGTACAACCAGGTGCGCATCGTCGTCGGCACGCTGATGGAAGTCGGCCGAGGATTCTGGCCGCCCGAGCGCGTCGCCGCGATTCGCGATTCGCGTGATCGCGCCCAGGCCGGACGGGTCGCACCGGCCGCGGGGTTGTGTCTGCGCTGGATTCGGTATCCCACACTAAACTCAACGTCATGGACCTCAGCGGACGTGTCGTTCTAATCACCGGCGCTGCGAAACGGGTCGGCCGCGCAACCGCACTGCGCCTCGCGAGCGAGGGGGCGCACCTCGCGCTGCACTTTCACCAATCAAAGGACGCCGCGGAAGACACCGCTGAAGCGTGCCGGTCGCTCGGCGCCGCCGCCGCAGTGTTCACCGCAGACCTGGCCGACATCCCCCAGGTCGAGCGCTTGACCTCGGACGTGCTTGACGCGTTTGGTCGCATCGATGTGCTCATCAACAACGCGTCAACGTTTCCGACCATGCGGCTCGACGACTTCAACATTGAAGCTTGGGACGCCGCCTTGCGCGTGAATCTGACCGCGCCAATGGCGCTTACCCACGCCTGCCGCGATCAGCTCCGCGCGAATTGCGGCCGTGTCGTGAATCTGCTCGACGCCAGTCTCAGCCGGCCCTGGCCCAATCACCTCGCGTACATGGCGGCGAAGGGCGGGCTCGAGACGCTCACCAAAGCCCTCGCCCGCGCGTTCGCCCCCGAGGTGAACGTGGTCGGCGTCGCGCCGGGCGTCGCCGCCTGGCCCGACGATTACGACGCCGAGACCCGCGCCCGACTGACGGCCCGCATTCCCCTGCGGCGGGCGGGCGAGCCGAACGATATCGCCGCCGCAATCGCGTATCTCTTGCGCGACGCCGACTACGTGACCGGCACGATTTTGCCGGTGGATGGCGGCCGTCACGTCGTGTAAGGCGGCGGTCCGGCGCGATCTCTGCGGGTGGAGAACGCGAGACGCCTGAGACGATTAGAATCAGGGCGAAGCGGAGGGTGCAGACGGCTGGCGTGCGACCGTCGGCTTGGTAGCGCCAATTCAGGAGGTGCGGCATGCAGATGCGACCCATCACCGCAGCCGTGAGTTTCATCGTCTTGTGTGTGGCCCCAGTGATGGGGCAATATCAGATCCAACAGGACGGGCGGCTGTTCGACGCCAATCCGGAGTTGAACTCCGGGGGTGTGAACTATGTGCGCCCAAACATCCGGTTTCTTGGCGGCAACCAGTTCCTGAGCGGCAACGTGCGCCGGGGATTGAGCTTTCAGGGAACCCGCACCATTCCCGACTCGCTCTCCTTCCGCGCGCCGCTTGGTAGCGCGTCGCTCTCCGACTTTCGACGCGACTCCCTGAGCGTGGCGGACCGCAACCTCTCGCGCCTGGGGTTTGGCGTGACCGGTGGCATTGGCGCCGCCGCGGTCGAGCCCAGCCACGTCGCCCCCACCGCCGGCTTCTTGCGCGGCTACTTCGACGGCGGCGGACTCAGCCAATTGGGCGTGACCGGTCCCCAGCCGTCGCGCGTCACGCCGTTCACCGCAGGCGGAAGCCTCGATCTGCGGATCGATCCGCGCAACGTGCTCCGCAGCGGCCAGCCAAACTTCGCGCCGACCGAGTTGGGCGTGCGTCCGTTCACGATCGACGGCCCTATTCGTCCAGCATTCAATCAGCAGCAAGACGCCGCCGAGGCGTTCTTCCGCATTCCGGGATCACCGCAACGCGACGCTGCGCGGCCGGGGTTTCGTGAGTCGACGTCTCCGGACCGCTCGAGTGAACAGTCACCACTTGCTCGCCGCGACCCGCTCGATTTGCGGGTCGGGAATCGCTTCGAGTCCGCCGACCCGCAGCGCGCAACGCCGCGTGTCGAGCCGGAATTCACGCCGTCGGTGACCGACGCCGCTTTGCTCGATCGGGGCCTCGCGCGACTCGGTGATGGCGACGCGGCGGACATCGCGCGTCCCTCCCTCGGCGTCACCATGCCGTCGCCAACACGGATCGACGAAGACCCCACGATCAATGTGGCGTTGCAGCGCGTCAACGTCAGTGCGCTCCCCGGCTATGACACGTTCGGCGATCTGCAGCTCGCGCTTGAGTTGGAGCGCGATCCACAGGCCGAATGGTTCGGCGAAATGCGGCGCGCCGCCCAGGGGCGCCCCGACGCGGCTGACCAGTCGTTCGCAGGCGATGATCTCGATGTCGATGCGTTCAAGCAGCGACTCCTCGCCGAGCCGGTCGGCAGCTTCGTCGGCAAGGGGCGCTCACAACTCAATGACGAGTTGCTCAAGGCCGAAGGGCTGATGGAGGTCGGCGACTTCTACGCCGCCGCTGATCGCTACAACATAGCCACCCGGCTCGATCCGGCGAACCCGTTGCCGCGACTGGGGCGGGCGCACGCCCTGTTGGCGGCGGGTGAGTACAACTCCGCGGCGTCGGCGCTCCTCGAAGCCGTCGAGCTGTTTCCCGAAGTGCTGCGGATGCCGGTCAATCTCGAGCGTCTGCTGGGCGGCGGAGAAATTGTCGACATTCGCCGCGCCGACCTGCAAGATCGCTTACGCACGCGCGATGACGCCCGCGTGCGCTTCTTGCTCGGATATCTCGAGCTGCGCGGCGGCCGTCCCGAACGCGGCATGCAAACGTTGCAGGCGGCGGCGGACGCAGCGCCCGCTGGCAGCGTCATCTCACGCGCTCCTCAGATCATTCGCTCCGGCGGCTGAGCCTAACGCCGCCACCGAGCACATTGCAGCCCCGGCGCATCAACGTCACACTGCCGCGACGCGCGGCGACGACCTCAGCGCCGCGCCGGGTGTGTGATCGCCACGAGCTGCGGAGCCGTGCCATGTCGAAACGCGTTCTGATTGCCGACGACAATGCTCAGATTCTCGAGTTGATCGAGGCCTACCTCGAGCCGCTGCCGGTCGAGGTAACCTCGGCGGTGAACGGCGAGGAGGCGATGGATGCGATCGCAGCGAGTCCGCCAGACCTTGTCTTGCTCGACATCATGATGCCGCGGCGGAGCGGCTATGAGGTTTGTCAGCAGCTCAAACGTGACGAGCGATACAAGCACATCCCGGTGGTGATGGTGACCGCGCTCAACGAAGAAGGCGATGTCGAACGCGCCCGCGAAGCCGGCGCAGACGACTATGTAACCAAGCCGGTGAACAAAGCGGCGCTGCTCGAGATTCTGCGCAAACTGCTCGACCTGCCCGACGCATCGTGACGCACCGCCGCGGTCAATCGCGAATCCGCGACGCTTGTTCGGCCAGATAAGCCCGCGCCGCCGCGACGACGCGCTCCACCGCGGCGGAAAGCTCACCATCGACGATCGCCCCTGCCGCCGCGTGGTGACCCCCGCCGCCGAACTGCTTGGCGAGCGGCAAGACGCTCAGTCCGCGGTCTCCACGAAAGTTGATCCGCACCTTGCCGCGCTCCCCCTCGGTGAGCAAGACCGCGAGGTGCACGCCTTCAATGCTCCGCGGAATCTCCACCTGATCGTCGATATCGCTCGCCCGGCAGCCGGCGTCATGAATCTCGTCGTAAGACGCCGTGCTCCACGCGACCCCGCCGTCGTCGCTCACGCGCGTGTTCGCGTAAATCACCTTAAGCAGTTCAAACGCCGAACGATCGATACTGCGTCCCAGTCGCTCGCCCAACTCATGAACAGCGGCGCCCGCCGCGGCGAGCTCGTGCGCGATATGCAGGCTGCGCACACCGGTGTTGCTCAGCGAGAAGCCCTGCGTGTCGCTATGCATGCCGGCGAAGAGCAGCGTCGCGATGGTCGGCGTGATCTGGCACCGCAAGAGCGTCAGCAGTTCGAAGATCATCTCGCACGTGCTGCTGCGCTGCGCATCGATCCAGTTGTGGCCGCCAAAACGCGTGTTCGTCGCGTGATGATCGATGTTGATGATCGGCACGCCGTCAATCGATTCGACACCGCCGACGATGTTGAGACGCGGCTGCTTGGCGGTGTCGACCGCGACCAACAGATCCGCGTCGCGCAACTGCGGCGCCGACGCCGACGTCAGCCCGCACGCATCGACCAAAAACTGAAGCTTGCGCGACACCGACTCAGGCGGCAGCGACGCCAACGGAGCGGCGCCCAGCTCGGGCAGCGCGGCCCACAACGCACCAATCGATCCGATGCAATCCGCGTCGGGTGTGACATGGCCGGCGATCGCGACGCGTTTACCGTGCCGCAATGCGTCGAGCAACGGGGTCAACTCGGTCGCCAATCGTGAATCGGCAATGCTCATTCGCTATCGGCTCCTTGCGCGAGAGCCACAAGGTTAGTCGCGACGGGCTTGTACGTCAGTGCTTCGCGCAGCGGTTCGCCGCACGCTCGCAACGGCTTTCCGATAACAGGGGGGGGCGGTCGCTGCCGCCAGCCTAGACCCAATGCAGCGGCGACGCGGGCGCCCAGGCGCTGCGGTATTGGCGGGCTTGCTCGGCGGTCATGCTCGGGTTTTGGTGTCTCAGCCCAAACAGTTCCAGCATGCGCCCGAACGCATCCGTGTTCTTCAGCAATCCCGAAAAACGCTCACGCCCCGGGCCGATCGCCGTGATCGGCGCGAGGTCCTGCGTGTGCGACACGCTGGTCCAGCCGACGCCGGTGTGATTGCCGATCGCCTGACCCATGATGCCCGCGGCGTTGGCGTGCGCGCGGTAGAGTTCGTAAGGCGGGTCGCCGCTGAGCACGCCGAAAATCGCGTTCGCCTCACGTTCGGTCAGCGTGATCTGCAACGCGTCTTTGATGCGGTCGCGCACGACGTCGGACGAAAGCTTGTCTTCCGCCGCGAGTTTCTTGAATTCACCGCCCAGCACCTCGTAGCTCGCCTTTGCGTGCGTCAGCAGCTCGAACGCATCATCGGTGTCGCGATACGCCGACCCCTGGCCGTTGAGACCCGGGTTCGAATTGCCGTGGTCGGTCGTGATCACCAGCAACGTGTCGGGATCCTTGCTCACATACTCCAGCGCGACCTCAATCGCGTCGTCGAACGCGAGCTGATCCCACAGCAGACCGGCCGCATCGTTTGCGTGGGCGGCGTGATCAACGCGACCGCCTTCGGCCTGCAGCAGAAAGCCCTGGTCGCCGCGGCTGAGCGACTGCAGCGCGACGCGGGTCATCTCCGCCAGTGTCGGAACCTTCGCTTGCATTGCCTCGCTCTGACGCCAATCGACCGTGTATGGCACGTGGCCTTCCCAAAACAGCCCCAACACCTTGTCCGGCGCCGCACCCGATAGCTGCTCACGCGAATTCCACACGGCGTACCCAGCGTCGCGATACGCGGCGAACAGATCGCGCCCGTCTTCACGCAGCGCCGGGTCGAAGTACTCCACCCCGCCGCCCATCAGCACATCCACCCGATCGAGATATTGCGGGGCGATGTCGGCGTGGTCGTTGCGGCTGGCCTGCTGCACGGCGAATCCCGCCGGCGTCGCGTGCGTCAACTGCGTTGTCGTCACCAACCCCACGCGCCGGCCACTCTGCTTCAGAATCACGGCGATGGGTTCGAGCGGGGTTCCATCCGGCAGCACATTCAAAGACCCATTGAACACCCGCGAGCCACTGCCCCACGCGCTCGCGGCGGCGGCCGAATCGGTGACGAGCGAGTTCAGCGAGTGGGTCTCGAAGAAGCCGTGCGCGTGGGCCGAATCCTGCATCATCCGATACCAGTGCGTGCCGCGCCCGCGCACGCGGTGCGAGAACGGCTCCGCCATCGAGAGCGCCCCGAGGCTCATGCCATCCGACACCATGAAGATGATGTTCTTACAGCGACGAGCGCCGGCCCTTTCCTGAGCTGTCGCTGCATGCGGCAGGAATGCAGCAACCCCAGCGGCGGCCCCGATTCCCAAGACTTCACGGCGGTTGATCGATGACGACTCTGGCATGGCGATCGGCTCCATTCGCTGGGGCGTAGTCTGAATTCGTCCCCCGTACTGTAGGCGCCGGTGTGTTAGGAAACGGCGAGACGCGCCACGCGATGTGCACTTTTTTGTAAGCACCAGCGACGGGCGGTATGACTGCAAACGCTACCGCGCCCGACGCTCGGCGGTGCGGGCGTGCGCCTCCAGGCCCTCCAGACGCGCCAGCCGCGCGGCGTCGCGGCAGACATTGGCGTAGTCGCCGTCCGCAGGACTCATCTCCAGCCACGTGTTCACCCGCAAAAACGTCAGCACGCTCAGACCGCCGACGAAGCGGGCGCTGCCCCCGGTCGGCAGCGTATGGTTGGGCCCCACGCCGTAGTCGCCAAGCACCTCCGCGCTGGCCGCACCGACGAACACGCCGCCGTAGCAGCTCAGTCGCTCGGCAATGCTCGGCGCATCGTGCGTCAGCACTTGCAAGTGCTCGGGCGCGATGCGGTCGCAGACGGCGATGGCTTCACTGAGCGACGCCGCGACAACCGCGAATCCGTTCGCGACGGCTGCGGCCGCGGTCGCGCGGGTCGGAAGCTTTGCAAGCTGCTCGCCTAGCGCCGCGTTGACGGCCTCCACCAGCGGGGCGTGCGTCGTGACCAGGATCGGCGCCGCGTCGGCGTCATGCTCCGCCTGTGCAAGCAAGTCGGCCGCGATCATCTGCGCGTCGGCCGTGTCATCTGCAAGCACGACGAGTTCGGACGGGCCAGCGAGCATGTCGATCGCCACGCGGCCCGAGACGCATTGTTTCGCCGCCGTCACCCAACGATTGCCGGGACCGACGATCACGTCGCAGCGGGGAACCGGACCAGCGCCAAATGCGAACGCGCCGATCGCCTGCGCGCCGCCGACACAGAGCAAAGCATCAGCCCCGGCGATAGCGGCGGCCGCCTGCACGACCGCGCTCGGGCGCGGCGACGCGGCCCAAACCGTAGCAACGCCCGCCACCCGCGCGGTAACCACCGTCATCAGCATCGACGACGGCAGTGCGAAGCGTCCGCCGGGCGCATAGCAGCCCGCAACGCTGTGCGGATGCACGCGGTGTCCGGCGCGGCCGCCAGGAACCCGCGTCTCCATGTCGCGCAGCGCGGCGCGTTGCGCGGCGGCGAAGTTGCGAATGCGATCCGCCGTGCGTTCGAGTAACGCCCGAGTGTCGGCGTCCAACGCTCCCAGCGCTTGTCGAAGCGCACCGTGATCGAGCATGAGCCGAGCGTTGGTGTCGAGATCGCCCAAGCGGGTCGCGTGTTCACGAAGGGCGTCTTCCCCGCGCTGCCGCACGTCTTCGACGATCGAGCGAGCGCCGCTGAGCGTTTCGGCGTCGAGTGGATCGAACCGGGCGGCTTCAACGTCGACCGCGCGAACCAGCCGTAACTGCGGGGTCGCGCTCATGGCTGGCCCCGCGTCGCGTGGGGCTTCGCGTCGCCGCGCCGACGCGTGACCTTGAGCGCGCGGCGGTCGAGTTCGCGCTCGACATCGATGAGCGTACCGCCGCGGCGCGAGGCGGCGACGAGCGCGAAGTAGATGACGTCGGCCGCCTCGGCGGAAGCGTGCTCCGGCGTGACCGCTTCGGCGAGCTCCTGAGCTTCTTCAATCAGCTTCGCCTGCAGCAACTGCGGATCGTCGAGCAAACGACGCGTGTACGAACCGGCCGGGGCGTCAGCGATGCGGTCGGCGATGGTCCGCGCCAGGGCTGGAAGCCCGCTGCGCGATCCCCAGCACGTCCACGTATCGTGGTGGCAAAAGCCCACCCCGTGCTGCCGCACCGTGAAGCGCAGCGCGTCGCGATCGCAGTCGAGATCGATGCGCAGCAGGTCTTGAACGGCCCCTGACGTTTCGCCCTTGATCCACGCCCCGCGCGACCGCGAGTGATACACGCCGCGCTGCGTTTCGACCGCTTGACGCACGCTGTCAGCGCTCGAGTAGGCGAGGCCGAGCGCAACGCCGTGTTCATCAACCACCACGGTCGGCCAGAGCCCGTCCGCGCGGTCGGACGTGAGCGGTGCAGCGATAGCGTCGGCGAGGGCGAGGCGGCCGGTGTAGATCGCCATGCCGACTTGTGCGTCCATACCGAGTCGATCGAGCGCCGCGATGTCGTCGGCAGTGGTCACCCCACCGGCGATGGTGACGCGCGCGTCGCCCGCCGCCGCCGCGATGGATCCGGCACGGTCAAGATCGATGCCGCCCATGCGGCCTTCGCGCTCGACGAAGGTGACGAGAAATCCACCAACGTGTTCACGCAGCTCGGCCATGCGGTCTTCGATCCGCTGGCCCGTCTTGGTGCGCCAGCCTTCAACGACCACTTCGTCGTGCTCCGCGTCGAGCGCGGCGATAACCCGCTCACGCGGCAGTTCGCGCAGGATTTCGGGTTTGGCGGCGGTGCCCAGAATGATGCGCGCCGCGCCGCGGTCGAGCCATCGAATCGCTGTGTCAACGTCGCGGATGCCCCCGCCCACGCGGCACGGCGCCAGACCGACCAGCTCCGTGATTAGCTCCGCATTCGAGCCCTGGCCCAGCGCGGCGTCGAGATCGATGACCGCCACCTCACCCGCGAGCCTGAACTGCGCGAGCAACGGACGCGGATCGCCGGCGTCGAGCGCCGGCTCGCGGCCGCCGACAAGTTGCACGGTCGAGCCGTTCATGAGATCGATCGATGGGATGATCATTGACGCACCTCCACACCCATCGCGGCCAGCTCGCGCTTCACATTCGCCACGGTGGTATCGCCGTCGTGGAAGATTGACGCCGCCAAGACCGCGTCGGCCCCGGCTTGCAACGCTTCCGCCAGATGAGCCACCGACGCCGCCCCGCCGGAAGCGATCACCGGCGTCTGCACCGCCGTGCTGATCGCAGTCAGCAGCGGACAATCGTAGCCGCTGCGCGTGCCATCGCGATCCCAACTGGTCAGCAAGACTTCCCCGGCGCCCAGCTCCGTTGCCTGCTGCGCCCATTGCACCGCGTCTCGACCGGTCCGCCGCGAGCCCGAATGCGTCACAACCTCCCAACCATCGCCGTCCTCACGCTGCGCGGCGTCGAGCGCGATGACGACGCATTGTCGCCCGAACCGCGCGGCGAGCTGCGCCAGGATGTCGGGTTCCGCGACGGCGGCGGTGTTGACGCCGACCTTGTCGGCCCCGGCGTCGAGCAGCGCGCCCGCGTCTCCGACCGTACGCACCCCGCCGCCCACCGACAGCGGAATCGAGAGTTGCTCACGAACAGCGCGAACGGTTTCGACCGCGTTGCCGCGACCCTCGGGCGTAGCCGAAACGTCGAGCATAACGAGCTCGTCCGCCCCCTGTTGTTCGTAGCTAAGGGCGCGCTCGACGGGATCGCCGGCGTCGCGCAGGTGCTGAAAGCGCACACCCTTTACGACCCGGCCGTCGCGCACGTCGAGACACGGAATGATGCGGACCGTCAGCATGTCGTCGGCTCCCCGCTCAGCCATTGCCGCAGCAACGCAGCGCCCCACGCGCCCGACAGCTCCGGATGAAACTGACACGCAAGCTGACGACCCCGCGATGCGGCGGCGACAAACGTCACGCCGTGCTCGGCAGTGGCGATGTCCCATTCCGTGAGCGGCGGCGCGACGTAGAAGGAGTTGGCGAAGTAGGCGAAACCGGTCGGAATGGCGCCCCTCGCCGCGCCGTGCACGCGATTCCATCCAAACTGCGGGGCGCGCACTTCAGCCGGAAAGCGCCGCACGTGTACGGGCAGCACGCCAAGACCGCGGACGCCAGGCGTTTCGTCACTGGATTCGCTGAGCAGTTGCAGACCGAGGCAAACGCAGAGCGTGGCGCGTGACGGATCTGCGAGCCGCGCCCGCAAGGTGGACGTGTAGCCGGCCGCGTTGAGCTGCTGCATCGCGGCGCCAAAAGCGCCCACGCCCGGCAGCACCGCGAACGATGAAGTCTCAATGTCGGCGGGCGACTCACACAAGCGCGGCGCGGCGCCGGCCCGGCGCAGTCCGGCGAAGACCGACGCGAGGTTGGCGGCTCCGGTGCTGATGACCACGACATCCGCCGGCGCCATCAGAGCACGCCCTTGGTGCTGGGGATGTCGTCGCCGCCATCGTGGCTCACCGCGGTGCGCAGGGCCAATGCAAGCGCTTTGAACGCCGCTTCCGCACGATGGTGATCGTTTTCGCCTTTCAGCACGTCGACATGAATCGCAGCCCGCGCGCCGACGGCGAGCGAACGCAGCACATGCGGGATGTTCTCGCAGGCCAGTTCGCCGAGCGTAGGCCGCTGCAGCCCCAGCCCAATGCTGGCGTAGGGGCGTCCGGAAAGATCGACCACAGCGCGAGCCAGGGCCTCGTCGAGCGGGGCGTACGCATGTCCAAAGCGGCGGATGCCGGCTCGGTCGCCGAGAGCCTCGTCGAACGCAGCGCCGAGCACCAGCGCACAGTCTTCGACTGTGTGATGATCATCGATGTGGGTGTCGCCGTCGCAGCGCAGCGTGAGATCGAAGCGCGCATGACGGGCAAGCGCGGTGAGCAGGTGGTCGAAGAACCCTACGCCCGTTTGAATCTCTGAGCCGCCCGAGCCATCGAGACTGAGCCGGCAGCGAATTTTCGTTTCGCGCGTCTCGCGTTGAACCTCGGCACTGCGCGGTGTCATGGCAGCAGCTCCCCAATCTCGGCGGCGCTCTTGAGCACGCGGCCGGCCCCGGCCTGCAGCAGTGCTTCGCACCGTTGCGGTTGGTCATCCGGACGCATCACGCCCAACGCCGCCACACCCGCTCCCCGCGCCGCGGCGATGTCGGTGGTCGAATCGCCGAGCATCCAGGCACGCGAGACGCCCAGTTTATGGAGCGCCAGACGCACCTTCCCCGGATCCGGCTTCAGCGGTCCGTCCTCAGCACAGATCACCACGTCGAAGTGCGCCTCCAAGCCGGTTTCAGACAGACACGGCGCCGTCTCGCGACGAACGCGGTTCGTGACCAGCCCCGTCTTGCAGCGCTTTCGCACCGACGCGAGCACCCGCGGGTCGACTAGCAACTCGTCCGGCGTCGCTTCCGGGCTGCCCGTCGTGATGAGAACGCCTTCCAGGTCGAAGAGAATCGCTTCCGGGGCGAGCGCAACCTGCAGCGCGTTGACGAGCCGAGCGAAGTCATCGGCGTCGCCGGGCAACGTGATCCGCAACCCGTCGGTGAGTTCCAGGCGATTGCCGAAGTGACGCACAGCAACGCCCTGCGACGCGAGCAGATCGCGCACGAGCGACGCGTTGCCGAACTTGGGAAACAGAAAGTTGCCTTCCGACGGGCCGACGGTCGCCCCCAGCGCGGTGAGCTGTTCGCCGAGGGCCCGCCGCTCTTCGCGTACGCTGTCGACGTAGCGCTGCATGGCCTTCGCGCCGTGCCGCAACTGCTGCTCAGCAAGCATGAGCGATACCGCCGAAACGTTGTACGGCCCGCCCGCAGCCCGCAGCCAACCGATCACGTGGTCGGGTCCCATCGCATAGCCGACCCGCAGCCCCGCAAGTCCCCACGCTTTCGAGAACGTGCGTGTCACCACCACGTTCGGCAATCCAAGCGCGGCGTCCGTCAGGTCTTCATCCGCAAACTCGGCGTAGGCCAAATCCGCCAAAATCACCGCATGCGGCGCCATCTGCGATAGCTCGCGCAACGCCGCGCCGCTCGCGATAAAGCCCGTCGGATTGTTCGGCGTGACGAAGCTGATCACCGCAGTGTCTTCGCTGATCACGTCGCGGATCGCGTTCAGCGGGAAGTCCGGCGTGCGCCAGTTGACGTGCACGACCCGACCGCCGCTGAGCGACGCATAGTGGGGAATCATCTCGAACGACGGCGCGGGGATGATGATCTCGCGCCCCGGCCCGAGCATCGCGCGGCACACACGGTCGATCGCTTCATCGCCGCCCGCCGTAACCAACACTTGCGTCGGTTCGAGCTTGAACCGCTCGGCTAGCAGCGACTCGAGGTCACCCTTGCCGCGTGGATAGCGCCGCAAGAGATCGGCGTCAATTTTCGCAAGCTGCGCCAGCAATTCCGGCGGCGGGGGGGCGCCTTCGTTGCTGTCGAGGATCAGGTCGACCGGAGTCAGCGGTCTCGTCGCGTGATACGGGCGCAGCGCGGCGACAGCGTCGGTCGGACGCGGACGCGATGGTTGGGGCGCGGCGGTGGGCGGCTCTTCCAACATACCCAGAGATTCTACGGCACGATCTGAGCAAGACCCGTGACGACCAGGTCTGACCCGCCCGCGGCCTTGATCTGCGGAATGAGCTGCGCGAGCACGTCGCGCGGCACGGCGGCGCGAATGGAGTAGCCCGCGTCGTGGTGCAGCGGGGCGATCGTGGGTTGTCGCATGCAAGGCAGCAGCGTGACGATCGCCTCGAGATGCTCTTTCGGCGCGTTGAGCTCCAGCATGACGCGCTTCCGGGCTTCCAGCACGGCGCGCAGCACCAGAACCAGATCTTCAATCGCCGAACGCTTGCCCGCATCCTCCATCGCGGCCGGGCTGGCGTAAAACCGCGTTGAAGAACGCATCAGCTCATCAACAATGGCGAGGTCGTTCGCAGCCAATGTCGAGCCGGTCGCGGTGTTGTCGACGATGCAGTCCGCGTCTTCCGGCGGGAATACTTCCGTGGCGCCGAACGAGCGAACACAGGTGGCGTCGAGCTCGCGCTCCGCGATCCAGCGCTGCGTGAGCTGCTCGTACTCGGAAGCGACCAGCAGCGGCCGCGCGGGGAGCGTGCCATCCGCCTGCAGCAAAGACTTCGGCGCCGCCGCGACAATGCGGACCGGGTCGAGCCGCGTATCAAGCAGCTCAACGAGGTTGGCGTTCAGCTCGCTAACCCAATCGGCGCCGGCAAACCCAACGTCGCGACTGGCGAAGTGCAGCATTTCAATGATGTTTTGTGGCTTGAGCACCTTGGCTTCGAAGCCCGGAAGCGAGACCGTCGGGCGATAGCCGCGGGCGCCGCTGTGTACATCCACGCCGGCTTCACGCAGCAGCTTGAGCACGCCGTCCTCCATGCGCCCTTTGGGCAGCGCGAGGCGGACAGCAACAGGAGCTTCAACCGACATCAGCGTTTCTCCGCGGCGGGCGGCTTAGCGGGCCTATGCATCGTTGAGAACGGTAGCGTTCGCGGCGCGGTGGGGTCAAACGAAAGACAGCCGGCCGATGGAGCGTATCCACCGACCGGCCGCGATGTTCGTCTCAGCGAGCGATCAGCGATCGCTCAGCCGATGGAGCGAAACTTACTGGCAGGCGCCGTTGACGACGGCTTCGACGAAGGTGTCGATGTCGCCGGCGTTGACGCTGCCATCGTCGTTGGTGTCGGCAGCGATGAGCGAGCAGTCGGCGTCGCACGCCATGCCGCTGACAACCGCCATCACGAAGCAGTCGATGTCGCCGGCGTTGACCGAGCCATCGTTGTTGACGTCGCCGCAGAGGCAGGCCGGGCCGAAGAAGGCCAGGTCGAGGCCGTCAACGATGCCGTCGCCGTTGATGTCGCCGCCGGCGTAGCCGAGGCCGCTCTGGCCCTGGTTGGCCTGGACGATCGACTCGTCGTCAGCGTCGACGTCGCCGTCGAGGTCAACGTCGCCGAGCTGGGTGCCGAGGATAACCTCGACGAGCTCGGTGATGTCCATCATGTCGACGACGAGGTCGCCGGTCTGATCGGCGCCGAGGTCCATGAGGGCCGCCTCGTCGAGGTTCGTGAAGTCGCCGAAGTTGGCGTAGACGTAGTCGATGTCAGCCGCGTCGACCACACCGTCGCCTTCGTTGCACGGACCGCAGCAGCGGAGCGTGTCGTTCGGGTCGTTCGGGTCATACGTGAGGACCGCACCAGCGACGTCGCCGCGGGCGTCACCAGCGACGTAAGTCTTGCCGGTGGCGAGCGTGACGTTGAAGTAGTTGCCGCTGCCGCTGTTCTGGTCGACCAGCGTGTAACCGAGCTTACGGTTCAGCGCGCCGGTGTTCGGGTCGAGCGAGAGACCGTTGGCGTGATAGCACACGTCGCCGGCGTCGAAGTTGCCGTCGGCGTTGTAGTCACCCATGATCTCGGGGATGGCCGGGTTGGCGTCGGTCGAGCCCGGGATGTTGGCAGGGTCAACGAGCGCGGCCATCAGCGCCGGGATGTCGTTGACGTTGCGCATGCCGTCGTTGTTGAAGTCGCCGGTCAGGTGGTTACGCGTGTTGGCCGAGTTGTCGGCGCCGTAGCTGAACACCGTGCCGTCGCGCGGGCTGATGTAGCCGCCGACCGTACCGTCGTTGCCATCGGTCCAGCCGCCGCGGGCGTCGGCGTTGTTACGCGAGGGAACCTTCGGGCCATCCGGATCGCCGAACGCGCCGATGCTGTACGTGCTGTTGATCAGCGTGTCAGCCTGCAGCGCGGCGTTGAAGTTGGTGTTCGCAACCAGACCGCAAGGCGAGAGCGCCTTGTTGTGCACGCGGTCGATCGCGGCGAGCAGGAAGAACTGCGTGCTGAGCACCTCGCCCGGCAGACCGTTGGGGTCGGTGTCGCCCGCGACGGTCGAAGCGATGCTGCACTTGATGTTGTTGATGTAGTCAGCCGCGGCGCCGTTGGCCATCGCAGCCGGGTTGTTCGGGTCGGCCGGCAGGTTCGGATCGCCGACGGTGATGAAGCTCTCGGGACCGCCGATCACCCAGCCGGTGTTCGGATCGGTGTTCTGCAGGATCGCCGACAGGGTCGGACGCACCGGCTCGGTGCCGCCTTCCAGATCGTTGATCACGTTCAGCACTTCGTAACGACCAGCGGCGGTGTCGGCCGCGGCACGGCTGCCGCCGACCAGACCGGTGTAGCCGACGCCCAGGCCGTTGTTCTGCACGGTGCCTTCCATGCGGCTCGAGCCACCCTTGTTGTTCGTGTGGAAGCGCGGGCCGCGAGCGTCCAGCGAACTGCTCTCGTTGTCCGGACCACAGTTGTCGCCGACGCCCCAGCTCGGGTCGATGCAGGCCGAGTTCATGGCGCCGTTACGCGTGCCCGAACCGACGTCGCGGGTGATCGCGGCGAGGTCCTCACCGTTCGGAAGACGACCGGTCACGAACAGGTGCTGCACCTCCGTGAGGGCGATGTTCTCGAGGCCCGTGCCGCGGTTGGCGATGTAAGCGATCGGAACCCACGCGATTTCCGTGTCGACCACCGGAAGACCGAGGGCGATCGTGCACGGCGTGTCGATCAGGTCGTTCGAGTACAGACCCGCGTCGTTCGGATCAACGACCGGGGCCGGCGGGCAGGCGGTAATGCCCGACGCACCGTAGCCAGCCTGACCCGGCTGACGGAACCAAGCCGGAGTCGCGGCCACGCCCTGCGTGAACCACTGGAACGGAACGTCCGACAGCGCCGCATCCACGCCGAGCGGAACGATCGGCGAACCGGTCGGCCAGGTGCCCGTGCCGCACGGGATGAGCGGCGGCGCATCCTGAACCGGGGTGTACCAGTCAAAGCGGTTCAGGCGGCCGCCTTCCGACGGGAAGTCGGTCGGGATGACGCCGGTGCACGCAAAGTCGAGCAGCTCGTCAATGCCGTTGCCCGAGCCCACGCCGCGGGCGTTGACATACCACCACTGGCCCGGAACGCTCGGGTTGCCGAAGTTCGGGTCGGTCGAGCAGCTGCCGGTCGCGGCGAGCTGCTGCGGCGGAACGAGCGGGCCGGGACGACCGCAGATGCCGTCCTGGTTGGCGTCGATGAAGTCGGTCGTCGATGCCGGGGTGCCGTAAAAGTCAAAAAACAGGGTCGCACCGGTCAGCTCGATTGCGCCGCTGACGTTGTTCGGCGTGGCGCAACCGGCGTCGCAGTCGCCGTCGACTGCGAGGGCGGGCGAGCTAACGGCGATGACCGCTAGTAGGCCCGTGCTCAGGCTCAAAAGCTTCGACATTCTTGTCCCTCCAAGGGAAAAAGTGCATGTGCAACGCCCTTGCGCCGCACGATCTTCAACGCTTCTATTGCGGAGCGTTCTCGGGGCGATAGAGGATGTCATTCGTCCCGGTCACGCTGTAAAACTTCTCACCCCACTCGCGGCGGTCCATGGTCTCGAAGACAAACTTGCGGCTCACACTGCCGTCGAGGTACAGGAAGTTCGCAGTGCCGCCGAACTGGTCTTCCCCCGGGTGGTGCCGACCGACGGCGTTGAGGCCGGTGCCGCCCGACGCAGTGTCCGTACCTTTGATCAGGCCGCCCTGCGGAAACTCAGCTTCGAGCACCGCTGTCGGCTTCAGGCCATAGCCCTGCTCGCGCGTGATCGTGTTATCACCATAGAACCAGAACGGGTTGCGCAGCGGGGGCTGCAGCTCCGGTGTTCCGCCTGAGCCGAAGTTGGTGTGCCAGAACGGAAGAATGGGCCGGTGGCTCTTGCTGAGCCATGCGTTGCCGCTGATTTCCGCGATGTTTTTCCAGTCCTGATTAAACTCGGTAGCCAAAATGATGCCGATCTCTTTGACTTTCGACACATTCACCAGAACGTTCAACCGCTGCGAACTCGGCGCCTGATCACGCGAGAACTTGTTGCGCGGCATGAGCGCGGCGTTCGCGCCGAACGCCATGCGCGGCGCCTGTCGATCCGTCACGTTGCCTTCCTGCCCCGTCCGTTGATTGTTGTCATCCA
The DNA here is from genome assembly GCA_964563855.1 of uncultured Planctomycetales bacterium. Classification (GTDB taxonomy): domain Bacteria; phylum Planctomycetota; class Phycisphaerae; order UBA1845; family Fen-1342; genus JAFGRR01. The sequence goes on from CAZLYU010000017.1 coordinate 51,086, forward strand.
CCTGATCCTCTTCCCAATCCTCGCCGAACTCACCGGGATTGGTGCGGGGATGGCCGCCGTTGCGCATGCTCGGGCACTGGAAGGCGTCTTCCTTGACCTCGCCGCCGCTGTACAGGAAATGCGACCAGTGCAGATAGCCGTAGGTCGAACCGTCCGGTGACTGCTCATTGTCGAACACGCCCCACGAGCCGTCTTCACGCGGATAAACGTACGACGGGGGAAGAATGTCGCGATTCTCGTTGAGGTAAAGGCCGACCGCCGTCGCGATCTGCCGCATGTTCGACGCGCAGACCACCGCCTTCGCGCCATCGCGGGCGCGCTGCAGGCTGGGCAGCAGGATCGAAATGAGGAGGGCGATAATGGCGACGACGACGAGCAGTTCGATGAGGGTAAAGCCTCTTCGATTCATTCTTTGCCTCTCAAAAGTGGTGCGTTGATCTCGGCCCCGCGACCGTGCAGTCGAGCGCTCATGCCATCACGATGCTCGCTGCCGTCGGAGACCGCATCCCACGGCTGCATCTCAATTACAAACAGTACAGATCGCGCGTTAGGGCGAAACGTGGTGCGAGAGAATTATTAACACAGATTTGGTTAGAAATGAGTGAAGTTTTCTGCCGAGATCGCTGTTGGATCACGGTTTACCCGTATCGTCCACGCTCCCGGTGAGGGCGCGTCTCAAATAGCCGACTCTGATACTCGCTAATATACCCACGCTCCTGAAACGCGGCCAGCGCCTCCGGAACGCTCCGAAAAACTGCGGTCGCGGTTTCCGTTATAAACGGCGAGGGCACAGTGTCCGGGCGCCAAACGATGTACACCTCTTTCGTCGCCTCATACGCGTGCTGAAGCTCACGCTCCACCCCGCTGCTCAGACCCGGCTTCCCGCCAGGAAGCTCCGGCACGTAACTCACGATCATGTCGGATTGATCAATCAGCTTGAAGTCGCGCGCATAAATCTGGGCGTCGATGTCGCGCGCGATGCTCGACACCTCGCGCGCGTCAAACGTCACGTCGCGACCATGCACGTTTACCACAAACCCCTTGTCGCCGCGCTGCACGGCCGATCCTGCCTCGAACAACAGCCGCTTCTCGTCCATGTCGCCGGGGTCGAAGGTGATGAAGTGCTCGTTCAGCGCGTCCCGGAACGCGTCGATCTCCGCGAGCGTGTCGGGCATGTCCATCACGTGCGTCATCGGGAACGACGGATACACGCGCTTCGTTTGCGGCTTGAACAGCAACCGCTCCAGCGACACGGTCGTGCTCGCATCGATGCCCCGCGCAAACACGTAGAAGCAGCCGTGGCCGCGCGTCGCACGCGCCAGAATCTCCGTCGCAAGGATCTCTTCCTCACGCCAGACCAGAATGTCCTTCAACGTATGCGGCACATCGTGGTCGCGCGTCAGTCGCTCATGCACCGCGTCCACATTGTCGACCAGCGTGATGTACACATCCGCGTCGAGCGTCGCCATGTGGTCGTGATCAAACGCCGGAAACAGCCCGTGCTTCCAGCGAAACGCCGCATGCGTGTTAACGATGATGTTCTCGTGCCGATCGACATCCGCCAGCACTTCCTTGAACGCCGCCCGACGCAGCGAGTCCAGCCGCGCCAGCGGCAGGTCCAGAATCCGACCCGGACGCACATCCGGAGCCTCAGCGTACATCATGTCGCCGACGTGATAGAGCTTCACGCGGCGACCCGATTGCTCAGCCAGCGCCGCAACCTTTTCGAGGTACGGCTTTTTGTCGACGCCAACCTGACCGGTGATCACGACGCGCATCCCTTTGTGCCGCCGCGGCGGCTTGAAGAGATCGCCAGACTGTTTCGCCATGGTGGCTCCGACCAGGAGTGGCCCGCTTGACGCTCGGCGCGCCGCATTCGTATAGTGCCGGGTTCCGGTCGAGCGTGCAATCACACCCGCTCGGTCAGCCAATGCCTGCGGCTGTGGCGGAATTGGCAGACGCGCTAGGTTCAGGTCCTAGTCCGGGCAACCGGGTGGAGGTTCGAATCCTCTCAGCCGCACTCTTCCGTCGCCGGCGCCGCGCCGCAACGCGATCGGCACGACGCCGCTCCATCTGATCAACGCGAGAGATCGGGCGATTAACCGCCGACGCGATCCGCGATTTTCTTCCGCAGCACCAGTTCGACCACGCGCTGTGCAGCGCCCTCCGCCGAGGCGGGATTCTGCCCGGTCACCAAGCGCCCGTCGGCCACAACATGGGCCTCAAAGTCGCCAGCCCCAGAGAAGCGCGCGCCCTGCTCGCGCAGCCGCGTCTCCAGCAGGAACGGCATCGCGTCGACCAGGTCGACGGCGTCTTCTTCGCTATTCGTGAACGCGGTGACGCGCTTCCCACGCACGATCGGTGCGCCGTCCGTGCCGCGCAATTGGATCAGCGCCGCCGGACCGTGACAGACCGCGCCCACCGCGCCGCCGTTGCTGTAAATCGCCTCGCCGACCTTTTTCACGCCGGGATGCGTCGGAAAGTCCCACATGGTTCCGTGGCCGCCGGCGAAGAAGATCGCGTCGTAGCGGCGTGGGTCGACGTTGGCGAGCGCGATCGTCTCGCGCACGGCTCCGTCTTGGACGTACTGCTGTGCAAACGAGGCGCAGGTCACGTCCGACATAGCTTCGGTCTCCATGCTGCGCGGGTCGACCGGCGCCGAGCCGCCGCGCGGGCTGGCCAGCGTCACTTCCAGATTCGCTTTCTTGAAAACGTGATACGGATGCGCCGCTTCCGACAGGTAGAAGCCCGTCTTATCGCCGGTGTTGCCAAGCTCGGCATGATTGGTGAGCACGAGCAGCACCCGTCCGGCAGGTTTCTCAGACCCCTGTTGCCGTCGGGCGCTCACGCCGTCTTTGTCGTTGTTGCAGCCCGCAACCGTCGCCAACATCGTGACCACCGCCGCGCTGCACACCAACCCACTTCGCTTCATGATCGTGTCTCCACTCGCCATGCCATCCAAACGCCGCGCGTCCGGTCGCGGTCGTGACTGCGCAAGATCGTAGCTATTGGCGGCGAACTCGGACACTGGGC
>CAZLYU010000017.1:54218-62807 GCA_964563855.1 uncultured Planctomycetales bacterium
GCCGTGTCACATACATTCAAAACTGCTGTTATTTATCTGTTTTTCGCGGCGGGGCGCGTGAGCGTCAGGCGCGGCGCGGTAGGCTACTGCTGCAATGGTCGACAAAAACGCGAAGATGACGCTCACCGACGCCCACGACCTCGCCGCCGCATTGCAAGACGCCATCTCCGGCGACGTGCGCGACGATCGGCTGCATCGCGCCCTCTACGCGACCGACGCCAGCATCTACGAAATGTGGCCCGACGTCGTCGTCTTCCCACGCACCATCGCTGACATCTCCGCCACGGTGCGCATCTGCAGCGAACGCGGCGTGCCGCTCACCGCGCGCGGCGCGGGCACCGGGCTCGCCGGCGGCTGCGTCAATCGCGGCGTTCAGCTCGACTGCTCCCGTTACCTCAATCGCGTGCATCGCATCGACGCCGGCGCGCGACGCTGCCATGTCGAGCCCGGCGTGGTGCTCGATGTGCTCAATGCACAGCTCAAGCCGCACGGTCTGCACTTCGCGGTCGACGTCGCCACCGCCAGCCGCGCAACCTTGGGCGGCATGCTGGCGAACAACTCGGCCGGAGCGCACTCAGTCATCAACGGCCGCACCAACGACCACACGCTCGCGATCGACGCCGTGCTCGCCGACGGTTCCACCCACACGTGGGGTTTGGGCGCCGCAACGAACGGCAATGGCGCGGCACACGCCTGCGAGCAAGCCGTCGCCGCCGTCGTGCGCGACTACGCCGACGAGATCAAGACCCGCTATCCAGACGTCTTTCGCCGCAACGGCGGCTACGCCCTCGATCGCATCGTCACCACGCCCGAGCGCACCAATGTCGAGCAACTCATCGTCGGCAGCGAGGGCACGCTATGCGTGATTGCCGGCGCCACGCTCGATCTCACGCCGCTGCCAAAATGCAAGGGCATGCTCGTGGTGCACTACCGCGACTTGCTCGAAAGCCTCGCGAGTGTGCCCGCGCTGCTCAGGCATCAGCCCGCCGCCATCGAGTTGCTAGACAAGTACATCCTCGACGGCACGCTCGACAACCCCGCCATGCTGCCCAAACGCTGGTTCCTCAACGGCGACCCCGCCGCGATTTTGATCGTCGAACTCTACGACGACGACGACGACAGTCTCGAGCGCCGCCTCAAGCACCTCGCGGCAACGTGTCGCGATCAAAAAATCGGCTACGCGTGGCCCGTGATCATCGCGCCTGCGAAACAGTCGGATGTCTGGGACGTGCGGAAAGCGGGCACCGGTTTGCTCATGTCGCGCCCCGGCGATGCGCAGCCCTACGACTTTGTCGACGACTGCGCGGTCGCCCCGGAAAAGCTGCACGACTACATCCACCGCTTACAGGCCATTCTGCGCGACGAGGGCGTCGACAAGGTCGGCTACTACGCCCACGCCAGCGTCGGATTGCTGCACGTGCGCCCGGCGCTGAATCTCAAGCAGCAGCACGGCGTCGAACAGTTGCGCCGCATCGCCGACCGCACCGCCTCGCTCGTCCACGAAATGGGCGGCGCAATGACCGGCGAACACGGCGAAGGGCTCGTGCGCTCCGAGTGGATCGAGCGTCTCTTCGGCCCCAAGCTCGTCGAAGCGTTTCGCAAAATCAAAACGGCGTTCGACCCGCGCGGCGTCTTCAACCCCGGCAAGATCGTCGACCCGCTGCCCATGGACGCCAACCTCCGCTACGGCGCCGGCTTCACCAGCGCTAACGAACCAACCATGCTCGACTTCTCGCGACACGGCGGAATGGCCGGACTCGCACACATGTGCAGCGGCATCGGCGAGTGCCGCAAAACGCTCGTCGGAACCATGTGCCCCTCATACATGGCGACCGGCGACGAGAAAGACACCACCCGCGCCCGGGCCAACGCACTACGCCTCGCACTATCCAACAAAGACCTGCTCACCGGCCTCAGCGATCCACAACTCGCCGACGTGATGGATCTGTGCCTCAGCTGCAAGGCCTGCAAAACCGAGTGCCCTACCGGAACCGACATCGCCAAGCTGAAGGCCGAATGGCTCCATCACCGGCACGAACGCGAAGGCGTCGACGCCCGCACCAAGCTCATCGCCGACAGTGTCCGCCTCGCGCCGCTCGGGTCGTGGCTCGCCCCGCTCGCCAACGCCGTGATGCAGAGCGGCTGGACGCGAGCCCTCATGGAGCGGCGTTTCGGACTCGACCGCCGCGTCCCGCCGCCCAAGTTCGCATTCCCCCCGTTCCGAGCGCGACGCGTGCGGCGATCGGCGTCGCTCCCGGCGGATGCGCCGCGCGTCGTCTTCTTCTGCGATACATGGACGAATTACTATATTCCGCGAGTCGGCGTCGCGACGGTGCGCGTGTTGAACGCGCTCGGCTGCGACGTGCTCATCCCACGCACCGTATGCTGCGGCCGGCCGCACATCAGCAAGGGGCTGCTGGGGCACGCCAAGAAACTCGCGGAGCGCAACGTGGCCTTGCTGCGACCCTACGTCGAGCAGGGGCTGCCGATCGTCGGCGCGGAGCCCAGCTGCGTCTCGGCGCTGGTCGACGAATTGCCGCAGTTCGTGCGCACCGACGAAGCCCGCCGACTCGCGAGCCTCGCACAGACCGTCGAACAGTTCATCGCCAGCCGCCTGAGCGAGCAGCCCGGCCTCGCCGAGCGCGTGTTCGACGCGACCCGCAACGTGCGCTATCACGGCCACTGTCACCAGAAAGCGATGTTCGGCACGCGCGACGCGCTGACCGCACTCGACGCGAGCAGCGCCTCGGTCAGCGAAATCAACAGCGGCTGCTGCGGGATGGCCGGGTCATTCGGTCACGAACACGAGCATTATGACGTGGCGCAGGCCTGCGGCGAACAGCGCCTCTTCCCCGCGATCCGCAACCGCAATGGCGCCGAGATTGTCATCAGCGGCTTCAGTTGCCGACACCAGATCGAACACCACACCGGCGTGCACGCCAAGCATGTGATAGAACATCTAGCGGACGCGCTACGGACGCCAGCGGGCGAATAACCCCATCAGCGCGGACAGCGCGTTCACCGATCCGCGATCACGTCGAAGATCTCGCTCCGGCGCCAGTCTTCCCAGACCTTCATCGCGAATCGCTCGACCCCCGCCCAATAGGCGTCATCTTCCAGACGGTATCGGTCGAGCAATGATCGAATCGCGCCGCGAATCTGCTGCTGATAGGCGGGCTTGAGCCGCAGGGTCACTTCCCGTCCGTTATAGCGAAACGTCACGTGCGTGGCGCCGGGCTCCGAAGACGGGTCCAGTCGAAACAGCGCCCGCCCCGGCGTCGATCCCGTCGCCACGATCACGCCGTCGTTCAGGCAGCAGACCGGCGGCTGCGACGCGGTACGCGCTACGACCTGCATCCCGTGCTGCGGCGCGTTCAGCAGCTCCGCCGCATACAGCCCCATCTTCGCGCCAATGATCGAGTACGCGCCGACATGCTGATGGGTTTCGTGCAGCAGCAGTTGCGCGAACCACTCCGTCTCGCCGTGTTTCGCAATGATGCGCTGCTGCACCGCCGCGATCTCAGGACGCAGCGCCGCGTCCGGCAACGGCCCATCTCTAAACATCGTACGCATTCGCGCCTGACGCCCGCTCACCAGCGCACGCCGGAATTCCGCCAACAGTTTCGCGTCATCCGATGGAGTCAAGACGTCGGTCGTGTCGTGCGTGTGGCTGAACAACTGCGGACGCGCCAGATACAGAATGGGCAGCTCGTCGGTAAAGCGGTCCAGCATGTCCAGGTAGTGCTCACGGGTCGTATCCCGAGCAAGCAGCACCCGCAGAAACCGTTCGCCGACCGACGTGCCCGGACCATAGTTCTCGCGGCCAAGATCCCAATCACTCGGCTTGCTGGCGCCATTTCCGGGCGCCACAAAGCGCAGGTCGATTCCCGACGCGCGGACGATGTCGTAAGCATCGGGATCAAGCTGCAGGTTCCAGTTCTGGCGCGGCTCCGGCAAACCGGCGATGACGATCCGGCGGATGCGGTCGGCGACGCTCGGATCGGCGCGCAATGCCGCCGCCAGCGTGGTCAGCGGACCGAGGGCGACAACGGTCGTCTGGCTGCGATCGCCGACGTAGGCGGCCGGCGTAGCCGGCGCGCGACGCTCAGGAGCCGCGTCAGGCAAAGCCGGGCCGACATAGTCGGCGGCCTGCGTGCGTGCCGCGGTCGCCTTCGCTGGCGACACGAACACGTCTACATCGCTGCGATTGAACGCATTGAGCAGCCGTTCGGCATAGGTCGCCGCTTGTTCACTCCCCATGGCGCCCGGCGTGACGACCAACCCGCGTAAGTCCAACTGCGGATGTTGCAGGGCCAAGGCGAGCGCTACGGTGTCATCGAGGCCCATGTCGGTGTCGATGACCACCGCGCCGGGTTGAAATACGTCGTGCGCCTCAGCGTTGCGCGGCCCGAACCACGCCAACGCGCAAAAGATCAGGGCGAGTCCAATGTGTGGGAAAAACCTTCCGCGCGCCGAAGCCATAGAGCAGCAAACATGTGACGCACTCACGGGCTGCGCACCTCCGGAGAATCACGATTGATGATGTGTGTGATGATTCCAACGTCGCTGCTGCCGGTCATCCAGAACCGCTTCAAGGTGGGGGCGCGGCCGAAGTTCCGGCTCAACTTCTCGGCTTCCGGATCCGGCCCCAGCGACCAGATCGCGTAGCGGATCGGCGACTCATCCGGATCACGAATGTAGCGCCCCGGCTCTTCCAGGTGATACGGATACCCGTCCGGCACGTACAACTTCGATCCACTCGGCGGCGCCAGCAGCGTCACGTCGTTCATCATCATCACGCCCACCGCCCGGAAGCGATAGTGCGTGCGCGTGAACGGATCCTGCATCGCCACATGCGTCAGGTCGCCGCCTTCAGTACGCTCCACCGCGCTCGGCAGATAGCCCTCGGTGGCGAGTTCGGGCGGCAGCTCGTAGGCCGCGCGCAGCGAGCAACCACAGCGAATCGGCGGAAGGTGGTCGGTGTTGTCCGCCAGGTACAGGTCGGTCGCGAGGCGGATCTGCTGCAAGTCGGAATGCGCCACCACCATCCGCGCCTGCATCCGAGCGCCGCGCAGCGAGGGCAGCAAAATGGTGACCAGCAACGCGATGATCGCGACGACCACCAGCACTTCGATCAGCGTGAAGCCCATTCGCCGCCGAAACGCGAAGCCCGGCGCCCGACGGGGCAGTGACCGAGTACGCCCAATCATTCCAATCCACACCCGTAGTCGACCTGCAGAATCGCGACATCGGCGAGATCCACGACGCCGCTCCCGTCAAGATCCGCCGGACCACCGCTGGCGCCCAGGTCACTGAACAGTTGCTCCGCGTCGACGAGGTCGGTCCGAAGGTCTGCATTGATATCAGTCAAGCAGATGTCGGCTGGTGTGATGTCGGCAGGAGATGTGGCGATGAGCCGGTAGCCGTTCAGGCCGCCGAACGGCGACGGGGACGCTTCCTGATCGAAGATACCGATAATGTCCAGATCGCCGACCGGCGCCGGCAGCAAGTCGAAGTCTGGATCCGTACCCAGAACCACCGGCAGGGTTCTCACCCCATCAGTCACCAGGACGATCTGTTCGCGCCCCCAGTTCTGAGGGTCGACGATGCTTACCGCGCGAAGCAGCACACGCTGCGATTGGTAGCGCTCGCCACCCGTTGTCCGCGTGGGGTCGAAGATGTCGAGGTCGTCAGCGTCTTTCACGTCGGACAGCAGGATCGTCTGCGCCGTGGGAAGTCCAAAGCCGGCCTGCAGCAAGATCACGTCGAAGTCATTGGTCAGTGCGTTGTCGTGCGCCTCGTTGATGTTGAACTTGCCCGAAAAGTGCAGCCCGATGCGCGCGCGAACCTCAACCAGGTCGCCCGCCTGAAACGCGTGGCCCGAGTTGGGATCAAAGTTGACGCGCGCCAACTCCGTCAGCCACTCCTGGTCCGAGTAGCTGAAAAAGTCGTCTTGGTTCGCCGGATGATTGCCCAGCGACTGCGCCAGAAACATCGCTGCACCGCCGACGTCGTTGGGATCAACCGACTGCACGTACGGCTGCTGCCTGCCGCCAAACTGAAACGCCGTCATCGGCCAGTTCACCGGGACGAAGTCCGGACTGTTATCGAAGATGCTGCCCGGATCACTCAGCAGCACACCCCGCACGCGCAACGGAAACCCGCCCGTATAGGCCGGACTGCCGTCCGGGGTCACCGCCTGAAAGTCGCTGAAACGCATATAAGGCAGGCTCCCCCAGTCCACCGAATAAGCCGGCGCGGCGCTCAAGCCGGCAACGATCACCAAAAGCACGCGGGCATGGTTCCATCGGATCTCAAGCATCTGAACTGCTCCTTACCTCGATTTCGTCGCGACCTTCCTGCCGGTATGCATGCGCACGACAACTGTCTTTTCAAGCCATACGGGACCACTTCGTGGTTATGGTTTCCCCGCGCCAACGCGGCTGGTTCAGATACGCACGGCGGACACATTCGGATGCCGGCACGCGAGCATAGTGGTTCTCCTGCGCCGATTCCAGGTTGACGGCGAGCGCATCAACCGCGAGCTCACCCGTCCGACGCCTGCCGACATCCCCTCGACAGTTAAGCAGATCGCAAACGCAGTTGCACATGCATTCGCGTTTCATTACGCTTGCACGCGTGGCGGAACGCGCCGGCGGATCGCCGCGATTCGTGGGCTGGTAGGCGCCGTGGGCAATCCGCGCCGGTCTGGAGCCGAGCGGTCGGTTGACCCCCGCCACCTCGATGAGAATGCAATTGCAACTGCACCTGTCGCCGCTTAGGATAGGGGGCAACGAGTGCCGCAGATCACCCGCCGGCCGCGGTGGAGCGCTAGAATGCAACATCCTACAACGCAGGGAGTTGCGCCCGATTCCGCCCTCGGGTTGTCGCGTGACGCACCGCCGTCGAGCCGCGCCCACGATTCGCCGTCACCGCCCACGCATCCGCTGAAAGTCGCCAGCGCCGGACTCATCACACTGCTCGCGTGCGCAGCGTTCGTTGGCGTCATCGGCCTCACGCTGCATCCGCGGCTGCTGCTGCTGTTGCCGGCGCTGCTCGTCGTGCTTCTCGCCGGGGTCTTGTTGCCAGGGCTGAGTCTGCTGTTCGTGCGCGGCCATCTCCGTTTCGCGAAAGACCGCATTCATGAGAACGATGAGGTCACGGTCGCGCTAACGCTGCGTCAGGGGGCGCCGTGGCCCGCGTGGGGATTGGTGCTCGAGGCTGACGCTGTGAACCAGATCGTGTTAGAGCCCGCGAGACCTTTTGTTTTGCTGGACCGAACGTTCATGCTGCAGCCGCAGCACCGCGGCGTCTTCCCGCGCCGCACCCCGCGATTGCAAACCGGCTTCCCCTTTGGTTTGGTGACGGCTTCGCGTCGTACGACCCTCGATCAACCCCTGGTGGTATGGCCGCGGGTGTTCCCGGTTGCGGCTCCGCCCGACTGGGCGTCCGCCGACAACGCGGTCGGTCACGTCGAAACGCGCCGGGCCGGCGCTACCGGCGACACCCTCGGAGTGCGCGAGTATCGGCACGGCGACCCGATGCGCTGGATTCACTGGCCGCAGACGGCGCGGCACGATCGCTTCATGGTGCGCGAGTTTCAAGCCAGCGGCGCGCCGCGAATCCGTATCGTTCTCGACTGCGACGAAATCGCTCACGTCGGACGCGGCTCGGATAGCTCGTTCGAGTGGGCCGTCCGGATCGCCGCCAGTGTGGCGGTCGGCTGGCTGGAGCAGGGCGCCGAGGTCGAGCTCGTGGCGGGGGAAGTACAGCTGCCCGCGGCTGGTGGTCGTCGTCACCAGGGGCGAGTGCTTGATGCACTGGCCCATGCCCAGCGCCGTGGTGCTGACGCGTCGGCCAGCCCTCCAGAAAGCGAACTGACCACCGTGTTCATCAGCACCGACCTCGGCTGGGCGAATCGGCCCGAGCCGTCTTGCTGCGCTTGGCGCGGCTTCATGTTGCTGAATCAAGGATTTGGAGGAAACAGAGCGGCGGAGGCCGTTCGTGGACGCAAAGTGGTTGTCGTGGAGAGCCCAACGGACGCGCCTGCAGCGCTGCTACGAGTCAAGCGGGGGCTGGCGGATGTGGCCTAGCCGATCTCGATCGACCGTCCAACTGCTGACGCTGCCATTGGGGATGCAGCGGTCAACGGTGTAAAGAGTGTGGGTGGAGGCAAGACAAAAGACGAGTACCTCTACGCTAGTGGGTGGACTGAAACAGTCTATGTTCTTGACGACGTTGGAGACCAGTGGACAGTCTTCATTAACCCTTCGCAAAACAAGTGGGCCGGCGCGCACTTATCTTCATCGAACTGACACTGCGTAACGGGTAGTCGGATTCGCCATCTGGTCAGTGCTTCAGGTGTAACAGTGTTGAACATGCATGTTGAGTTTGCGGCTCCGATGCAGGCATGTCCATTGGCCCAAGAGGCAGTTGCGGCCGCTAAAGAGCATGTCGCACACGAGCTCCCCGTGCATAAAGCAATCCGTTCTGCGGTCGTATTTGATGACGCCTTGGTGCTTGAGGTCAACGGCCATGACCACCTCGTGCTACGTTCGCATCAGGGGATTGTGGTATGTGAGCGAAAAG
>CAZLYU010000018.1:0-62158 GCA_964563855.1 uncultured Planctomycetales bacterium
CGGAGAATGTCCCCGATTGAACCGCCCGCTAACACCGATGAGCGCGTGAGCAGGTCCCAGTTGCCGTCGAAGATCGCGAGCGTGAAATGGCCACGCTCCGAAGCCGGCCGTGAAAAGCGCAACAGTTCGCCGCGCGCCGCGCTCCCGATATCAAACACGACGTACTCGCCTTCCCCCGTGACCACGCCGGCGAGTCGCGCGGTCTCCGGTCGGTGCGCGTCGGAACTGGGTTCACTGTGCGGCGTAGCGGGCTCGGTCGTGGGGGGCGCAGCGGGCGTCGCGAGGTCGTCATCCACAAACGTCAGCATGTTCGAGGGGTGCGGCGTGTTCGGAATCGCGTCGCCCGATATTTCCTCGACGGGCAGCAGTGTTTCGGTGTCGCCAAACATCGCGGCGTCAAAATCCGTGATGCATCCGCCGGTCACCAATGCGACCAGCGCGATGAGTGGGCGTCGAGACATAGTCGAACAGCTCTTCGGCGGCGATACGCTGGCGCATCGGCTTTCGAGCGCGGGTTCTGCATGTCGCGCGTCCGCGGTAGCTGCAGCGAAATGCGCCCACTCCGCAGTGAAGCCGGGCCGCCGACCTTGCGCGTACTCATGCGGCGGTCGCGTCGGACCGATTCACCCTGAGCCGTAGAGCGCGACGCCGAGCGGGTCCTTGAGTCTTGCCGGAGCTGTTCAATCATGGACGCCGAAAACATCGTCAAAATGACGCCGACCGTGGTCGAGGAATTGCTGGCCGCCAACGGCGTTGAAACGATCCCAAAAGAGTTCGAAGGGAACGAACGCCGCGCCGAGCGGTGGCCATTTCCAGGAACCGTGGAAGTCTGGCTGCCCGAGCAGTGCTACGGCGACCGTCACATGTTGGCGACGCTGCACAACCTGAGCCGCGAAGGACTCGCGCTGCGTTCACGACGGCCGATCGATGTCGGGGTGAAGATCTCGCTCGCCCTCCATCAGCCGGCGATCTCGTGCTATGGCGCTGGATACGTGCGGCACTGCACGCCTGCGGCGGTCGGCTATCTCGTCGGGCTCGAGTTCGACTTCGCGAGCGACGCCTAGACGAACCGCGCTGTCGCGTCGCGACCGGCTGCATTGAATCGGACGAGCGGCCGCGGCGATCGCGCGGTCAGTCCGCCAGCGCCTGCCGCACATCCGCGAGCAAGTCGTCCAGCGACTCCAGCCCTACGTGCAGCCGCACGAACCACACGTCGGGATTCTCCGAGAAAAAGTTGCCGCCGACGACCAGACTTTCGTGGCCGCCCCAGCTCACGCCGATGCCAAAGAGTTGCAGGCGGTCGATGATGCGATGACATGCCTCGCGCGATTGCGCCTTGGGCGTAAAGCCGAACAAGCTGCCGTAGCCGCGCAAGTGCTGACGGGCGATGTCGTGGTGGGGGTGCTGCGACACGCCGGGGTGATACACGCGGTCGACGGCGGGGTGTTCGACCAGCATCTGTGCAACGGCCAGCGCTGAAGCGTGATGCCGCTCCATGCGCAGCGGGAGGGTGCGCAGCCCGCGCAGCATGAGCCACGCCGCAAAGGGATCGCAGCAAGCGCCCACGAGTTCGAGCTCCAATGCGACGCGGCGCTCGAGCGACTCGTCGCGCCCGATCACGGCGCCGGCGACCAGATCACTGTGTCCGCCGATGAACTTGGTCGCACTGTGCACGACCAGGTCGCACCCGTGCTCGAGCGGATTGCAAAAATAGGGCGACGCCCACGAGTTATCGAAGATCACCTTGGCGCCGCGCTCGTGCGCCGCGGCCACGAGCGGCGCGACGGGCGGACAGTCGCCGAAGCCCGAGGTCGGCGATTCGACGTACAGCAGCTTCGTCTCGGCGCGAAACGCAGCGGCGAAGTTCGCGGGGTCGATGCCTTTCACGAAGGTGGTTTCGACGCCGTAGCGACGCATGTGCTTCAGATACTGGCGCGTCGGCCAATAGCAGCGGTCGACGCACACCACATGATCGCCGCTGCAGACGCACGCCTGCACCGCGGCGGAGATGGCGCCCATGCCCGAAGCGAACATCCGGCACCACGCGCCGCGTTCGAGCTTCGCGAGCTTGGCCTGCAGCATGTCGGTCGTCGGATTGCCGACCCGTGTGTACTCCGCCTGCGTGACGTGCGGCTGCTTGCGCTGCTCAAACGTCGCGGCGTCGGGGTAAAGGAAGGTCGAGTTTTGGTAGAGCGGTGGGGCGGCGCCGTGGGCGTGGGCGAAGGGGTCTTCGCCGAAGTGCTGGCATTGTGTCTCGAAGCCGCTGCTCATGGCACGGATCCTCAAGGGGTATGGCTTGGCTCCGGCGCGCGGCACGCGCCGATGAGGCGTCGCAAGGCGACCATCCGGCAAGACGCCGACAAACCCCGTCTTAACGCGTGATGAAACGCTCCATCAACTCCCAGCCGGGGTCAACCATTAAACCCGTACCGGCCGCCGCCGCCTCGTCGAAGGCGCCGGCGCCGTTCGGTTTCACGCCCGCGCCGGCGTAGCAGAACGGCGGCGGCGCGTCGTTGTGGACCCGCGTGGTGCATGGGGTGTAGTGGTCGGGCGCGATGAGAATGCGCCAGTCAGCGCTGCCGCCGCGCAGATAGTCGAGAATCGGCCCGGTGATATCGGCGTCGATGCGCGCCAGGCTCTCGGCCTTCGCGACGCCGTCGCCGAGATGTCCAGCCTCGTCCGGAGCCTCGATGTGCACGACCACCAGGTCATGATCGCGCAAGGCTTTGACGGCGGCGGCGCCCTTCGCGGCGTAGTCGGTGTCGAGATAGCCAGTCGCGGTGGGCACGTTCAGCAGCGGCAGATCAACCAGCGTGGCGAGCCCGCGAATGATGTCGACCGCGGTGATGACCGGGCCGCGACAGCCGAAGCGCTCCGCAAACGAGGGGAACGCCGACGGGCGGCCCTCGCCCCACAGCCAGATGTCGGTGACCGGGGGCCGGCCCGCTGCGCCACGCTCGACGTTGATCACGTGTTCGGCGATCAACGCCGCCGCGGCGCGCTGCACAGCCGCGACGCGGTCGGCCCCGGAGCCGCGCGGGGCGTGATCGACGAGCGGCTCGCCGGGGATGTTGTGTGGCGGCGTGGTCTCGAAGGTCGCCCCCGCCGCGTCGTGCAACACCATGAGGTTGCGATAACTCACGCCGGTGTAGAACCGGCAGCGGTGTTCGGCGGCGAGATTTGCGTTCAGCAACTCGATCAGCGCGTCGGCCTCGGGCTGGTCGATGTGGTCGGCGGTGAAGTCTTGCAGACGGTCGTCGGCTACGGTGACGAAGTTGCACCGAAAGACCACCTCGCCGTCGCCTACGGGAATCTGTCGGGCGGCGGCCTCGATCGGCGCGCGGCCCGTGTAGTAGCGGGACGGCTCGTAGCCAAGCAGCGTCATCGTGGCGACATCAGTGCCCGGCGCGAAGCCGCCGGATGTCGTGACCACGCGTCCGGTTACACCCTGACGAGCGATCCAGTCGGCGTTCGGCGTCTCGGCGGCGGTCAGCGGGCTGCGGCCGCCAAGCGCGGCGAGCGGCTCGTCGGCAGCCCCGTCCGGCAAGATCACCACACGCTTCATCGCACTGCGTCTCCACTGTCTCTGGTCGACCGGCCAAGCCGTCGCCGCACCGGTCGATGGTGGTCGGCCACGGCGGTCGACGCCGATCGTCCGCGCAAACGGTAACGCAAAGTCCCATGCAAACGAGCGCCTGCGTCCGCTTTTGACCCGCGCGGCGCGCGGCGCTTACACTCCGCCACCGCGCCTCAGGCGCCGCTGTCGGAGCTTTGTCTGCATGTCCATGACGCTCAAAGACGCTTGCGCCCTGCTCGATCGCTATGGCATGGCGCCGGCGTTGGATGGCGACGCAGAATGCGAGATCCACGCGGTCGCCACGCTTGACGACGCGACCGAGGGGCAGGTCTCGTTTCTCTCAAACCAGAAGTATGAGCGGCAGTTGGCGACCACGGGCGCCTCAGCGGTGGTCATGCGGCCGGATGTGCAAAAACCCGACCATCTCGAAGCCATCCGCGTCGCCGATCCCTACGCCGCGATCACCGCGCTGATCGTCGCGATTCACGGCTACCGCAAGCACGCCGCCCCGCCGCGGTCGGAAGCGGCCTACGTCCATCCGACGGCGCAGATCGGCGAGCACGCGACGATTCACGCCGGCGCGACGATCGACGCCGACGCGCGGATCGGCGCGAACGCGGTGATCTACGCGGGCTGCTACATCGGGCCGCGGTGCCGCATCGGCGACGACGTGCTGCTCTACCCGAACGTCGTGATCTATGACGATTGCATCCTCGGCGATCGCGTCACGATCCACGCGGGCACGGTGATCGGGAACGACGGCCTCGGCTACGCACCCGTAAACGGCCAGTGGGTGAAAATCCCGCAGATCGGCATCGCCGAAATCGGCGACGACGTCGAGATCGGGTCGAACTGCTCGATTGACCGCGCGACGCTGGGCCGCACGAAAATTGGCCGCGGCACGAAGATGAGCAATCTCATCGCCGTCGGACACGGCACCCAGATCGGCGCCCACTGCATGATCGTCGCGCAAACCGGGCTGGCTGGTTCGGTCACGGTCGGCGATCACGTGACGATGGCCGGGCAGGCCGGAGTGGTCGGGCATATTCGCATCGGCGATCACGCCACAATCGCGGCCAAGGCCGGCGTCACCAACGACGTGCCCGACGGCGTCACCGTGCTCGGGCAGCCAGCCATTCCGATCGGCGAGATGCGCCGCCAGGTCGCGGCTGTGCAAAAGCTGCCGGAGATGATGAAGACGGTGAAGCGGCTGCGGCGCGAGCTGGAGGCGACGCAGGCGGAGTTGGCCGCGCTCAAGCAGCAGGCTGACCAAACGCAGGCATCGGCGTAGCCGCCAGCCCCGGCTGTCACGGCGACGGTCACGATCGCCGCCAACGCGAATCGGCTGGCACGCCGATTCGTCCGCTCGCTACGCTGATCGCGGCGTCGTCGCACTCGGCGCCATCCTGGTCATCAGCAACGCGTGCGAGATTCAGCGTGTGGAAGGGCTCCAGTGACGCGTGACCCCGGCCATCTGAACGCCCCGCTCGGCATCATCGCCGGCGCCGGCGGCTTGCCGCTGCTCGTCGCGCAGGGCGCGCGGGCGGCCGGGCGGCGACTGGTCGTCGTCGGGCTGCGCGGCTGGGCGGATCCCAAACTCGCGCAACACGCCGAGGCGATGGTCTACCGCGGCGTCGTGCGGGTCGGCGGCTGGATCAGCGCGCTGCGCGCCCACGGGTGTCGCGAAGCCGTCATGGTCGGCCGTGTGCGCAAGGCGGATCTCTTCGCGATGCCGCGCTGGCGGCAGTGGCTGCTCTACCTGCCCGATCTCACGACGATCCGCGTGTACTATGCCCTCCGCGATCGACGCAACGAGGCCCTCTTGCAAGCGGTCGCAAACGAGATGGAGCGCCGCGGCGTGCCGCTGATCGACTCAACCACCTATTGTCCCCAGGCGCTCGCCGCCGAGGGCGTCCTCACCCCGGGCAAGCCGCCGCGCAGCGTGCTCGAGGCGGCCGCGTTTGGCTGGCCGATTCTGAAGCAGATCGCCGGGCTGGACATCGGTCAGTCGATCGCGGTGAGAGAGCACGAGGTGATCGCGGTCGAGGCGATCGAAGGGACCGACGCGCTCATCGAACGGGCGGGCGCGCTGTGTCGATCCGGCGGCTGGACGCTGCTGAAAGCGGGGAAGGCCGGGCACGACATGCGGTTCGACGTGCCCACCATCGGGCCGCAAACGATCGAAAATCTACACGCCGCCCGCGCGAGCGGCCTCGTGGTCGAGGCGGGCGCAACGCTGATCCTCGAACGCGAGAAGACACTCGAACTCGCGGCGCGGCTCGGCGTCGCCGTGATCGGTCGGACGTGAACCCCGCCTCATCGACGGGATGTGCCGATCACCCCACGCGGTTCATGATCAACACCAGCGCGGTCACCAATGCCGCCAGCGCCGCCAGTCCGAGCACGGCCGCCACGATCACCACCACGATGAAGCGGCGGTTCTGTTCGCGCACCAGTTGCGAGAGCGTATCGCGCTGATCGCTCTCCTTCTCCTGCAGCTTGCGGAGCGTATCGAGCTGGCTCGCCGCCCCGCTGCGAAGGCTTTCGACGGTCTGGCTGAGATCGCCGAGCATGGTCGCCACGCGCTGGTCGGCCTCTTGCGCGATCTCGAGCTGTCGCGCGAGCGATTGCATCGCCGAGGCCTGCGCGTCGAGCGAGCCGGGAATCATGCTGAGCGTTTCCGAGAGCTTGCCCGACTGCTGAGTGACGGCGACGACGCGCTCGGCGATCGTCTTGATCGACTCGGATTGATGCCGCTGCACGTCGGCCAAACCGCTGATTGTGCCCGTCACCTGCTGCACCGAGTCGACCAACGCCGCCGCCCGCTCGTCCTGTCGGCGAAAGTGGTCGTGCATGGCTTCCATGAGCCGTGCGACTTCGACGTAGCGCGAGGCCAACTCGCGCTTGGTCGGCGCGCGAACGGTCAGCGTCGGCTTCTCACCCCTGTCGTCGGCGTTGACGTGGTCGGGCGCTGCGTCGGTCTGCACACGGTAGGCGCCATTGCCCCGCTTGAACGCGCCGCCGAGGCGCTTCCAGAACGATTTGTCACTGGTCATGCGTCGCTCCCGAGCTTCGAACCCAGGAGCAGTGTAACGCGGGCGCCGCCGCGTTGGTGCGACGAGCGGCAACGAAAAGCCCGTTCGCGGTTGCGAACGGGCTGGAACATGCATCGATGAATTGTTAGACGTCGACGAGCGAGCCGGCTACTCCCAGTAGAGCAACCCCTCCTCCCACGCGCGCTTCGCGGCGGAGCCATCCTCGAGGAATGGGTTCACCGTACCCCGAAAGCCTTTGAGCAGCTCCCGTGAACCCGACCCCTGCGAGAGGAACATGGTCTGCGACTTCACGGGCTCGGCGTGACCATCGAAGAACAGCGTGACCGTCGTGCCATCGCCGCCATTTCGTATCTCGGTGCTCTCCGCGTTCCGCGTCGCATCGTTCTTGTACGAGTACGACGAGCGCGAAGCGCCGTGCGGTGCGAAGTTCGGCAGGGGGCGCCCGCTGTACTCGAACTGGTAAGGCGACTCCATCTGAAACTGCGGCAAGGCGCCGAACCCACCGCCCGGCACGGGGCGATACCACGCGTCGGCGATCATCCACTCATCAGCCGCCTTGCGGACGCGTTCGACCGGACGCGGCGGATTGCGTGCTTCCTTGGCCAACGACTCTGCGGACTTCGACCCGTCGGCGCCCGTGAAGGGGGCGATGCCGAAGTAGTACACCGGATCGGTGTAGCGCGGGTTGAAGCTAAGCGTCGTGTCGTCGAACTGCTCGACGCCGACATTATTGATTGCGTAGTGGAAGGGAAAAACCGGGTAGTTGTCGTTCGAGAACGATTCGAAGTGCGCGTCGGGAACAATGCGGTCCATGGTCGGACATGTCGAAACCCGGTCGGTCAGCGAATCTTCGCGGCTGCTCGAGTCGTTGAAGATGTCACGCAGCAGGAATGTCAGGTAGCGACGCTGCTCCGCCTCCGCCTTCCCTCTCGACCAACCGCCGTTGATCGGGTTGTCCATGAGATAGTCAACGCCCTGGTTCTTGTAGAGCGCCGGGTGCAGAGGTCCCGGAAGCGTCGGGCTGCCCGTGGCGTAGGTCATGACGCCTGTTCCGAGGCTGCGCAGATTGGAAAGGCACACCACCTGCTTCGCCTGCTCCCGCGCTCGGCTCAGCGAGGGCAACAGAATCGAGATCAAGAGCGCGATAATCGCCACCACCACCAACAACTCGATCAGTGTAAAAGCCCGTGATCGACCCGCTCGATAAAAGCTCATCTCATCCTCGTCTGGGAGAGGTTTCGTGTGATCCACCGCCACCGCAACACCGAGGCGGCAACGCGTCAGGCGATCGGGGCCATCCACAGGACGCTGAATGGATATGAAACCATCTCGCGGCCATGAACCGGCAGCGAGACCCGCCGCGACGCCATCCTCGCTCCACCAAACACCGTACACCCGCCCCAGCCGCGTATCAAGCGGAACATTCGCTCCGCGAAGCATCTTCGACAAGATTTCATAATCTTTCGGGCCATCGCCCGCTGGGTCCGACTCAACGAACGCCCATCAGGATCCCGCCCGACCTTCCTGCCCCCCAGACGCCGACGCATAACGGCTTACGCACGCGACCCACCCGGAACCAGAAACGGGTACGGCGCACGCTGCTCCGCAAAGTAGGGCTCGACCGCTGCTCGCCACCATCGCTCAACCAGCACCCCGGCCACCCGGTCGGCGTCGCGCAGCGCCGCCCGATCAAGCCGGGCCCGCGCACGACGCAGCAGTCGACGGGCGCCGCCGCGCTTGCCGACATGCTGCTGCAGATGTGCGGCGGAAACCTGAATGAACGCTTGAATCACTTGTCGCAACTGGCCGGTTACCGGACAGTCGCGCCACACTCCCTCCCACGTCTCGTGAGCCTCCCACCAGTAGGCGGCGTTGTACAGATCGACGCCGTAGCAGAAACACGGGCAAGCCCGCCAATCTCCCTGCATGAGCCGTTCGACCTCGGGGCCCGCATCCGGTTCGGGAACCCCGTAGGAGTGCCCCGCCGCGTCGCGGGTTGGGTGGGGCTGATTCATGTTCAGAAACCGATACGCCGGGAACGCCCGTCGGGTGAGTCGCGGCGGCTCGGGCTGCGGCGCGTGCGGTTGCGCGACGGTGTTCAAGGTCGCGCTGCGGGGCGTTCGGGCATTGGCTCAATCTGCTCGTTAAAGCCGTCGCGCGAAGCGATCACGAAGACGTCATCGTCGATACCCTGGTTCAGCCGCGGCTTTTCGAAGCGGATCGTCAGATAATGATCGACGGCCCCCGTCGCCTGCAGCTTCGCCGCCCGCACCTGAATCGGCAGTCCGGCCGACGGCCCGTTGCGCAGCACCCAGAAGTGAACCACGCCATACCGCTCGCCGGTTTTCGAGCCTTCGCGCGGCGTAAGCTTCAGGTGATCCGTGTTATCGGGATCCTTCGACGCGTCGGGCTCGATGAATTCGACGACGAACTCCGCGACGATGTCCTCCCGCTGCTGACCGAACGGCAGGGGAAATGGACCCTCGCCTAGCTTGTACGGATCTCCGCTGCCCGCTTCGCGTCGCACCTCGCGCCGCGTGATCGTCTTCACACGATTGTCGAGCTCGACGTACCAGCGGCCGTCGAACAGATGCTGCTCGTCCATGTCGTACCGGCGGCCGCGGACGATCTTTTTGTCAAACGCGACCTTGAACTTCGGCGTCGGCGCGCGCTTTGAGAACCACAGTGTTCCGTGCTTCGTGTCTGCGTCTTCCTCCCGATCGACCGCGTAGCGCTGCCTCCAGACCACCGCCGCGACGACGTCTTCGACGCGGGCCGCATTCATGCGTTCGAGCACGGCTTCGGCCTCGGGCGACAGGGACGCATCGTTCGAGGCCGCAATCGCGACGCTCGACGCGCAAGCGGCTAAGATGCCGCTGATCAATAGCAGGCGATTGCGACGACGTGGCATTCACTTGACCTCGCTTCGATGAGCTTCCTTGCAAACCAGAACCTTACCGCACGCGTGACGCTGCGTCGTTGGAATACGCGATAGTAACCGTCGCGCGGTGCGGTCGGTCCAGGATCGACCAGCAGTGACACTTCTCTACGACACGCTCTACCTGTTTGCGTTGGCGGTTGGCTGGCCGCTGCTGGTTTACCGCCGATGGAAGCGCGGCGCGGGTAGCCTGGCGCTGCGCGAGCGACTGCGCCCCAACATCTCGCGACCCGTCGCGGGGCGCTGCTTCTGGATCCACGCGGTCTCGCTCGGCGAGGTGAACGCGGCTCGCACGCTGGTCGCCGCGCTGCGACGCGCGGCGCCGGACGCCGCCGTCGTAATCAGCAGCACCACCGCGACCGGTCTGCGACGCGCCCGCGAGGTGTATGCCGACCTGCCCGTCTTCCGCTTTCCGCTGGATTTCTCCTGGTCGCTGAATCACGTGTTTGATCGCGTCCGCCCCTCGGTCGTGGTGCTTATGGAATTGGAGCTGTGGCCCAATCTGATGGAGGTCGCGACGTCGCGCAGCGTGCCCGTCGTCATCGCAAACGGCCGCATGACGGAAGGACGCAGTCTGAAACGGTTCCAACAACCCGTGATTCGCTCGGTCGCGCGACGCATGTTCGCGCGCCTCGCGTGGGTCGGCGCGCAGGACGCGTCCTACGCCGAGCGGTTCGCGCTCGTCGGCGTTCCGCGCAATCGGATCGATGTCGTCGGCCTGCTGAAATATGACACGGCGGAGATCGCGGACGAGATCCCGGGACAGCACGCACTCGCAACCGAGATGGGCATCCGTGGGCAAGACCCGCTGTGGGTGTGCGGCAGCACAGGTCCGGGTGAGGAAGCGATGCTGCTGGACGTCTACGAGCGCTTGCTGGCAAAGTTTCCGACACTGCAACTCGTCCTTGCGCCCCGACGGCCGGAGCGCTTCGACGAAGTTGCACAGCTCGTTGTCGCACGCGGCTTCGCTTGCCTCAGACGCAGCACCGGCCGACCCGAGGCCCCGCTCACGACCGAAACCCCTCACGCTGTCTTCCTCGGCGACACGCTCGGCGAGCTGCGGAAGTTCTACGCGCTTGCGACCGTCGCGTTCGTCGGGCGTTCGCTCGTGCCGATGGGCGGGTCTGACATGATCGAGGCCTTGGCGCTCGGCAAACCCTGCGTCGTGGGTCCGCATACCGAGAACTTCGCCGAGCCGGTGGCGCGACTAAAAGGTAGCGGACTCGAGAGCGCAGCCAATGCCGACGAACTCTACGAGCACGTGGCGCAGCTTCTGGCGGATCCGCGGCGACGCGACCGAATGCGCGTTGCCGCGATCAGCGCGATCAGCGCCGCGCAGGGGGCGACGCAGAGAACCACCTCAGCAATCTTGCGTGTGAGCGACGCCGACCCGGCCGGGGAAACGTAAACTCCCTTGCGGCAATTCCGGCGCCACGCTACATTGCGTAGCTCGCGCCACACGGCGGGGCGTGAGCGGAACAGAGTTCGCGAGGTCTCGGAATGGCCGTACGTCTTCGATTGAAGCGGTTTGGACGCGCGCATCGTTCGATTTTCCGCGTGAACGCGATTGATTCGCGGAGCCCGCGGGATGGTCGCGTGTTGGAAGAGCTCGGGCAGTATGACCCGGCCAATAAAGATGTGAACCAGCAGGTGCGTCTGAATGAAGAGCGGATCCGTTACTGGCTGAGCGTGGGCGCTCAGCCGTCGGACACCGTTCGGAGCCTGCTGAAGCGTAGCGGCATCCCCGCGACCGCAAAGCAGCCGGAACCCGCCGGCAGCTGATCGCCGGTGTTCGAACTGCCGAGTGAGCCACCGTATTGCATGCTGAGTGAAGCGACCCATGCGGATCGACGTGCTGACACTGTTTCCCGAGGCGCTGCTGCCGTATCTACACGCCAGCATCCTTGGTCGTGCGCACACCGCGGGGATCGTTGAGTTCGTCTGCCACCAACTTCGCGACTATTCCGCCGATAAAAAGCACTTTACGGTCGATGATCGCCCGTTCGGCGGCGGCGCCGGGATGGTGCTGATGGCCCAACCCGTCTGCGACGCGGTCGCGGCGATCGAAGCCCAAGATGACCGAACGGCCCTGCGTGTCATGCTGACCCCGCAGGGCCGCGTTTTTAACCAAACGCAGGCGGCGCGGTTCGCCACCGCCGAACGTTTGTTGCTGATCTGCGGCCACTATGAGGGGTACGACGAACGCATTGTCGACCTGCTCCAGCCCGAAGAGGTCAGCTTAGGGGACTTTGTATTGACCGGCGGGGAGTTGCCCGCGCTCGCGGTCATCGATGCGGTGGTGCGGCTGCTGCCCGGCGTGCTCGGCGCGCCCGATGGAGCGGTCGACGAATCGTTTCAGAATGGTCTCCTCGAGTATCCCCAGTACACCCGCCCGCGCGACTTCCGCGGGCATTCAGCGCCAGACGTCTTGTTGTCCGGCAATCATGCCGAGATTCAAGCATGGCGCGAACGGCAAGCTGAGAGGCGCACCGCCCAGCGCCGCCCAGATCTACTCGATGCGGCCGCCGACCCGGCGTTGCCGCGGGGCGCGGGGCTCGCCGGCGTGCGCAGCTAACAGAAAGGAAGGTCGTCGATGCGGAACGCACTACTCGAAGTCGTCGAACAGAAGTATTACCGCCCGAGTCCGCTCGAATTCGAGATCGGCGACACCGTCGTCGTCACCATCCGCATTGCCGAAGGCGGCAAGGAGCGCCTGCAGGACTTCACCGGAACCGTGATCGCTCGGCGTGGTGCGGGACTCAGCGAAACCTTCACCGTGCGACGTCTGGTCGGCGACGAAGGGGTGGAGCGCACCTTCCCGACGCATTCGCCGAAGATCGCCTCGATCAAGACCACCCGCAGCGGCAAGGTGCGGCGCTGCAAGCTCTACTTCCTGCGCGACCGCGTCGGCAAGGCCCGCAAGCTCAAAGAGCGTCGCATCTCCGCCGAGGCGCGCCGCGCCGCAGCCGAGGCGCGGGCCGCCAAGGATCGCGCGATCGCCGAAGCCCAGGAAAAGATCCAGCAGGCCCGCGAGACCGCGAAGCAAGAGCCCGCTGAAGTCGGCGCCTAGCGCTTCCACCGAATCATGAGCGCGTCGTCCGATCCGCGCCAGGCACTCGGCGTTAGCGGCGAACGCGCCGCGGAGCGCCATCTGCGCGGCTTGGGCTGGCGCGTACTCGCCCGTCGCTATCGAACCCCAGTCGGCGAGCTCGACCTGGTCATGCGTGAGCGCGACACCGTCGTCTTCGTCGAGGTGAAGACGCTCGGCGACCAGGCGCGGATCGAACCGCACGAGCATCACTCCCCGGCGCAGCAGCGTCGCGCCGCCGCCGCAGCCCGCCTCTTTCTGCATCGCAAGCAATGGCTCGACCGACCCTGCCGCTTCGATCTTGTCGGGGTGAGCGGAACCGAGCAACCGCGCGTTGTCCAACACATCCGCGATGCCTGGACGCCGCGAAATCTGTAGGCAAGCGGCGTCAGTCGCGAGCGAGGTCTGGCCTGAAATGCGGGCGATAGGCTGTGCGTGCTGGCGAAATCGACGGCGCCGCGCTAGTGCTGGTGGCCTTCGCCTTCGCCGCCGGTGCTGACATTCGCGGTACGCCGCGCGCCCAGAATCGCCTTGACCATCGCCTCGGGGAGGTCAGGCGCCGCCTTGTCGCGACAGGCGCACTGGCTGAGTGCGATGGTTTGTTTATAGGTCTGAACATACACCACGCAAGGCGGGCACTTGTCGAGATGGCGGTCGAACGCCATCTTCTCGTCGACCGGCAATTCGCCCGCGATGTAGCTATCCAGGAAATCGAAGCATTCCTTACACTTCATGGTTCACCCGGTCAGCTAGAGCCGCCCCGACCGAATCTCCTCGTCAAGCATGGTCCGTAAAGCCTGCCGCGCGCGGTGCAGTCTCACCTTGACCGCGCCCGGCTCGATACCGAGCGTCTCAGCCGCTTCGCGCGTGTCGAGTTCTTCGATGTCACGCAACAGCAACACGTTTCGATAGTTGTCGGGTAAACGCTGAATTGCCGAGAGAACCCGCTCGCGCTTCTCGGACGTCTCGGCAACCTCGTCCGGGCTTGCGTCCCAGGCCGCCGCAGGTTCAAGCGCGTGTCCGTCGTCTTTGAACTGCGGCAGCAAGGCCTCGATCGACACCTCGCCGCGACGCTTACGCTTCCGCAGCCGCATCAGGGCGGCGTTGACCGCGATGCGGTGCAGCCACGTACGCAACTTCGCCTCGCCGTGAAACTTGTCGATCGAGCGAAAGACGGAGATGAATGCGTCTTGCAACGCGTCCCGCGCTTCGTGCTCGTCGGGTAGAAAGCGTCGCGTCACCGCGAGCATCGCGCCGCCGTAGCGACGCACCATCTCCTCAAAGGCCGCGTCATCGCCGCTTTGCAAGCGCGACACCAGTTCGCTCTCATCCAGGTCGGCAACGGGGAACGTCGCGCGCGATGGTTCGGGGGTCGCCTGCATCCCGGCAGTTTAAGTCGATCCGCTGAACAGGAGAAGCCATGCCCTTAGCGGCGATTGACGGCCGCTCGCACGGAGCCGACGCTTATCGCCATGCGCGCCCTCTGGCTCGTCCGCCGAAATCTCGAACAGCACCCCGGCGGCGACACCACACAGATCCTCAGCACCGCCGCCGCTCTGCGTCAGCAGGGGGTGGAGGTCACGCTGGCCGAACGTCCGCCGCGCGGCGCGGATGGGTTCGATGTGCTGCATCTGTGGCACCTCGATCGCTTATGGGAGCACTTACCGGTTTGTCGAGTCATCCGTCGCCATCGCACGCCGGCCGTGCTGAGCACGATCTACTGGCCGGCCGACGAGTTCGATCACGCGGCGCGACGCGGGTTGCAGGGGCGCCTGGCGCGGGCGTTGGGCAGCGATGCGTATCGTTCGTTGCGCGTGATGCAGCGCGCGGTGTTGGCCGCGGTCGATCACGCGAGCCCGGCCAGCCTCCTCGCCAATCGCGGGTTACTGCGCGGCTTCCGCGCGGCGGCGCGCGAACTGCTCGCCTCTTTCCGCGTCATCCTCCCCAACAGCGCTGCCGAGGTTGACGTCTTGCGCAGCGCATTCGGATCGCTGCCACCGGTCCAGATCGTCCCCAACGCGGTCGACGTCGACGCCTTCGCACCGCCCAGCGAGCCGTCGCAGCGTGCCGGCGTGCTCTGCGTGGGGCGGATCGAGCCGCGCAAGAACCAACTCACGCTGCTCCGGGCGTTTGACGCGTTCGATACGCCGGAGTTGAGCGACGTCGAGCCGGCGCTCACGCTGGTTGGCGGCGCCGGGCGGTTCAGCGGCGACTACTGGCGCGCCTGCCGCGCCGCGGCCGGACCGCGGGTGCGATTCGTCGAACACAGCACCGGAGCGGCGCTGCGTGATCTTTATCACCGCGCGGCGGTGCATGTGAACGTGAGCTGGTATGAGACGCCGGGGCTCGCCAGCCTGGAAGCAGCGGCGTCTGGCTGTCGCATCGTGGCGACGCCCGGCGGAGCGACGCGCGAGTATCTCGGTGACGCTGCGTTTTGGTGCCAGCCGAACGACGTCGAGTCGATCCGCGCAGCGATCGCGCAGGCGCTTGCCGCTGGCATCGACGACAGCGGGATGGCATATTTATCAGACTGCGTCCGGAAGCGTTACACCTGGTCGGCCGCAGCGGTGGCGACGTTGCGCGGCTACGAGCTCGCGCTGCAGGGCGCGACATGATCACGCCGTGCGTCGATGTGGACGTCATCGATCCGAATACGCGCGATAACTCCGCCGCCCGCCGGCAGTAAGCTGAGTCCGAACGCCGAGTTTAGCGTTGACGCGATGTGACCGTTTGGCTACGCTTCAGATTGCGTCATATGCACCTTCGGCAAGTCGAGTTCCGAACGCTTCGGCAGGGCGCTCAGCAGGTCAAATCGTGAGCCACGGCGGCGCAGGCCGCCCGTCGCACGTGTTACAAAGTGATGGAGTGAGTTTGATGAGAATGAGCAGAGGTCGAGCGCCGTCGCGCGCCTTTACATTGATCGAGCTGCTGGTTGTCGTGGCGATCATCGCGCTACTCATCTCGATCTTGCTACCCTCGCTCAATCAGGCCCGCCGTCAGGCCCGCGCGGTGGTCTGCAAAACGAACCTACGCTCGCTGAGCCAGGCGGCGTTTACGTATCAGACCGAGTACGGCGTCTACCCGCCCAGTATCTCCAACTACAGCAACGCCGTTCCAACGAACCCGCTGGGCAACCAGAAGGGCGTCGACTGGCTGGGTATCGCCAATCAATTCGGTCCGGTTGCCAATCTACAGGACGATGACGAAGACAACGACAACCCGGCCGGCTTTACCGAAGCGCCCAAACTCGGGCTGCTGTGGCCGTTGATCAAGTCTGAGGGCATCTATCTCTGCCCGGATGACAGGCCCGCCCCGCTGTCCGAAATTGGTCAGGCCATCGGCCCATTTGACGACGGGAACGGCAAGTTCAGCTTCTCGATGTTCACGGTCATCAGTTTGCGGAACCCCAACAACATCGAACCTCGTCTCGAAGACCAGCAGAGCGGCGGCGGAACGCGCGGCGGGAGTGGCCCGCGCCGCAAGCTCAGCCGTCCGGCGCTGTCCGAGGTGCCGATGTTTGTCGAAGAAAGCCCCGGCGACAACGTCAACAGCGAGAACATTGAGGCGAACTTCAACTTCAGCCTGGACAAAGTAACGTGGCGCCATCCGCCGGACAGCGTCCGCCCCGGTCGAGCGTATATCAGTAACGGGCAGTGGGACACGAACATTACGACCTTCAAGCAGCCCTCAACCCACATCGGGTTCGCCGACGGCCATGTTGAGGCCGTGCCCGTGAACATGGGATTGGGTCAGGCGGATGCGACCGGTCAGTACAGTGAAATCATTCCGGAGTCCGCGAACGGGCTGCTCTGGTATTACGGACTCGCAACTGAAGGTGAGGGCGGCCTGGTGCAGGTCCCCGGCTGATTGTGGTGTAAAGCCAATCTGTAGAGGCAAAAAGAGGCAAGAGGAAGTCTTCCAAACGTGAGGGAAAGATTCTCATGAGAATGTCACGCGTAAGTTGTGCACTCCTTGGCTGCCTGGTCGGCGTCACCGCCGCCCACGCGCAGTTCCCACAGTTGATTACAGACTTCGAGACAGCGCCCGATGGCGGCGCGTATCTCACCCAGCCTGCATCGCTGGGCGATCTCGAGGTGGTGATCTTCCAGGATCCCGCGGAAGCGGACGTCACCACGGCGAACATCGTCGGCGACATCCCCGTCGATCCAAACGTCACGCCGCTGCCGAGCACCGAAGAGTCGTTTGTCGCCGACTTCACGGGTGACTCGTTCTTCGGCGCGAACAACAGCAACCAGTTCCTCGACATCCGCTTCCAGTGGGCGGATCCAAACGATGACACCCGCTGGGCGCTGATCGAGACGCTCCAGTCGCCGACCCTCGGCGACCCGTCGGTCCATCTCGACGGCACCATCAGCTTCTACGTCAACATCCCGGACTGCTCGGCGTTCGAGTTCACCGACCTGACGCGCACGCCGCAGATCGGCGTCGCGCTGCTGATCGCCGAGACCGGCAACGACCTGCCGCAGGGTTTCCAGGACTTCGACATTCTCAACGGCGACCTGGAGTTCGTCGGTGTGTCTTCCGTCACCGACCCCAACTCCGCCACCCCCCGCCCCGTGCCCACGACCGTGCTTTCGATCACGGACAACGATTGCTCGGGCAGCAGCACCGGCCCGGCCGGTGATTGGCGCCTCGTCACGTTCGACCTCGACACCGCCAGCGTCGTCGGCTGGACCGCCGAAGGCGGCGACGGTGTGCTCGACGCCACCGGCGTCGGCGACGGCGTGAATCGCGGCGTGCTGGCCGGTCTGGTTCTGACCGTGCAGGGCGGCGACACCACCAGCGAGTATCTCGAGTTCCTCGTCGACCAGATCACGTTTGAAGCCCCGGTCACCGAACCGGCCGTCGCGCCGTCCATCGCTTCGCCGGTCGTCGCGAACGACGTCGACGTGCAGGTCAATGACCTGACCCCGCGGGCGACCAATGTGACGGTCGAAGTCGACCGTGCCGACGGCGACAACGATGATCCGTTCGTCGCTGACGAGACCTTTTCGGCCAGCCCCGGCCTGAGCACCACCGGTGAAGCACGCTTCGCCGTCGTCGGCGTCACGCCGGCCCTCGCGGTCGGTGACCGCGTGCGGGCGTTCCAGACGGTGGGCGGTGATGTCGGCCCGTTCTCGAGCGTCGTGCCGGTCAACCCGCCGGCCGCGTTCAGCGCCACGCTCGCGTTGGACGAAGACGGCAACTTCGGCGCCGCGCCGGCCGACTTCATCTTCGTCGGCGCCCTGTCCACGACGCCGGTTGGCAAGCCCGTCCTGCCGATTCAGGGTGTCTGGCAGAAGCTCGAATACTCGCTGATTCCGGGCGTCGAACCGCTGCAGGACTTTGCCGGCGGCGGCACGACCCTTGATCCGGATGGTGGTCTGTACAACATCGACTCGATGTTCTTCACCATCGACCAGACCGAACCGAGCGCCGGTCCCTACACGCTTTACATCGACCGTGTCTACTACATCGATCCGAACGGCGATGAGCAGATCATCTCGAGCGCCGAGCTCGGCAACCCGTTCCCATTCGTTCGCGGTCAGAGCACGGCGATCAACACCAGTAGCACGCTCTCGACGGCGGCCAGCTTCGACGGCGTCTCGTCGAACCTGCACACCTGGGAGTTCCCGGATACCGCCGGCTCGAACACCTACGCGCCGTTCCGTCCCGCCGTGGCGTTTTCCGACGCCTCGACCGCTGTCGGCATGTACCTGCTCGTCGTCGAAGCAGACCCGAACGCGCCGGCGGCGCCGTCGATGCCGCTGCAGATCGTCGGTTCGGCGCCCGCCGTCACGGTGACCGGCATCGATCCGGCCGCGACGAGCGTCGACCTGCTGGTCAACGGCTTCGTGCAGGGCACGGTCAACCCGGCCGGTGCGACCTCGGTTGACATCGTTCCGAACATTCCGCTGCTGGTCTTCGACTCGGTTTCGGCCACCTACGACGTCGGCGGTGAGACCAGTAATCTCGCGCTGGCCCGCGGCGTTACCGCTCCGAACGCGCCGACCGTCGCAGGTCCGCTGGTCGTCAACCAGACTTCGGTTACCGTGAGCGGCATCCTCAATGCCGCCAACGCGACCGCCAACGAGGTCAAGCTCTTCATCGACGGCGTCGAGGTCGCGAGCGTCGATCCCGCCGGCGCAGCGTCGGTCGTGTTCAACGTGAACCCCGCGCTTGCCGAAGGCGAGCAGGTCACCGCTTCGCAGGTGGTCAACGGCGTCGAAAGCGATCAGTCGTCGGCCGTCGGCGTCGGCACCGGCGTCGTCCGCAACGTCGTCATCAACGAGTTCGTGTACGACGACTTGGGCGGCGACGACCGCGAGTTCATCGAACTCTATAACGCCGGCTCCAGCTCGGAGAACATCTCCGGGTGGACGCTGCGTCTGTCGAGCACGCCGGACGTCGTCATCCCGGCCGCCACCACGCTGGCCCCAGGTGACTTCTACGTCGTCGGTAATGCATCGGTCGCTAACGTCGATCAGACGTGGGGCACGGATGCGTTGGGCAACGGCGTCGACTCCATCGAGCTGCTCGACCAGAACAGCGTGCTCGTTGATGTCGTGATCTACGAGCTCAACAAGGGCCCGGTGGCGGCTTCGCCTGGCGAGGGCGGCATCTGGGGCAACTTCACCTCGATCGACGGCACGTTCCAGTCGTGGGCCCGCTGGTTCGACGGCTTTGACACCGACGACAACGGTCGCGACTTCGGTCTGCTGCCCCTGACGCCGGGCGCCACCAACGAAGGTCCGGTCATCACGCCGCTCAGCGAAAACTTCGACGCGGTGACGGTGGGTGACGGCGTGCCGAACTTCCTCGGCTCGTTCGTGAACCTGGCCGCGATCGATCCGACCGTCGCCGACGCGCTGAACCCCAACGTTATTCCGGCTTCGCCGCAGGGCGGCAACGCCGCGGTGATGTGGGATCCGTCGGGCGGCGGCAACCAGGCCCAGCTGCTCGATCTGGCGACGTTCAGCCTCGGCTTTACGGCGGAGATCTACATCGATGTCGACATGTCCCCGTTCGTCCCCGCCGACGCGGTGGAAACGGAGAACTGGTCGATCGGTCTCGGCAGCATCGGCCCGTTCCATAACAACCTCGGCACCGTGTTCAATGGCAACACCGGCCTGATGTGGCAGTTCGAGAAGGTCGAAGACCCCAACAACGACGGCACGGTCGGCTCAGTCTCGCTGCAGCTCGTGAACCGCGGTTCCGGCGGCAATGATGCGGGTGTCGACGGCGTTGACTTCGAGGTGCTGTTCGATGTCCCGGCCGTCGACCTGACGACCGGCTGGCACACCATCAGCCTCGAACGCAACTTCGAGACCGTGACGGCTTCGTTTAATGGCCTCAATGTCGCGACGACGGTGACCGGCAACGGCCCGAGCACGCTGATGTTCGGCTATCGCGAGTTCACCGCCGGTCCGCTGGCCAACCTGCGCCCGCCGACCATCGACAACCTCGTCGTCACCGTTCCGGCCGCTCCGACCACCGGCGCCTGCTGCACCGATGGCGGCGGTTGCTCGATCCTGACCGAGGCCGCGTGCATCGCCTTCGGCGGCAGCTACGGCGGCGACAACACCGATTGCTCAGACGGCGATATCAGCGGTCAGGCGGATGCGTGCGAAGCCCTCTCGGCCCCGGCGCCAATGGTCGCCGGTCCGATCTGCTCGATCGACAAGCTCGTCGAAGTCACCGGCGTCGTTGCGACGGCTTCGGAAGTCACCGTGTTCGAGAACGGCGTGAACCCGATCGGCTCGGCCGTTCCGGGTGGTGCGTCGACCGTGCGCGTGGTGCTCACCTCTGATCTGACGCCGGGCGCCGACATCTCGGCGACCCAGTCGGTCGGCAGCGCGGAAAGCGTTCAGTCGGCGGCGGTCATGGTCGAAGACTGCAGCTTCGCGTGCGACATGCTGTTCATGGATGACCTCGACACCGACACCTCGGCGAACTACACGGTCGTCGTCGGCAGCGCCGACACGGCGGTCACCTTCGCCTACGACTACTCGGCCGACGGCGTCCCGGCCTCGCCGGGCGGCAGCGGTTCGACCATCGGTCTGAAGATGGAGGCCAACCTGACGGATGGCGCTGCCGATGTGGTTTCGGTCGCTCCGACCGGCATCACCCCGGCCGGCGACTACACCCTGACGGCCGAGATCTGGATCAACTTCGCGATCGCCGGCTCGGGCACCACCGAGTTCATCGGTGCGGGTGTTGGTTTTGACGGCCTGACGGCCGACCAGAACGGCGCGACGTTCATCGGTGCGGGCGAAGGCGGCTCGGGCTTTGCCGACTTCCGCGGCTTCGCCGACGGTGTGACGCTGACCGCTCAGGACGGCAACATCATCACCGACTTCACCAACTACGATAACGCTGACGATCCGTCGCTGGCGGCCGCCTTCCCGGCCGAGCCGGTTCCGGCCGGTCAGGGTCAGGCTGGTAGCGGCTTCGACGGTGGTCTGGCGTTCAAGTGGCGTCTCATGGAGATGCGCGTCGATCGCTCGCTCGAAACCGTCACGGTCACGATCGACGGCGTCGAGCTGGGCACGATCACGTGCGGCGGTGAGCTGGGCAATACCTGCTCCATCGACGGTCTCGTCCGCATGATGTACGTCGAGGTCTTCGCTTCGGTCGCGTCGCAGCCGCAGTTCCAGTTCGGTCTGTTCGACAACATCACCGTGGTCGAAAACTGCGACCTCGCGCCGCCGTGCCTCTGCGGTGACGTGAACAACGACGGTGCGGTGAACGCCGGCGACATCGACTGCTTCGTGCAGGCGGTGGTCTCGGGCACGCCGTGCGACGCGGACTGCTCGCTGATCGCGGCGGACACCAATGGCGACATGGTCGTGAACGCGGGCGACATCGACTCGTTCGTCGACGCGGTCGTGAGCGGTAGCTGCCAGTAGTCGCTGGTTCGTCGTTCTGAATTGCGAGACGGGGTCGTCGGTCTTACGAGACCGGCGGCCCCGTCCGTTGTGCGCCTGGCGCCAAAGCGTCTCTGGTGCCACGCGAGTCACGCGCGACCGGTCTGAAGATGCGAATGCTCAGGATGAAGCGAGTTGGGTCGTACGGATCTCGCCAAGGCCCGCCATGATCACGCAGCGGTGCGGCGTCGTTCGCTCAGGCCATCGGCAGCGGCGTCGTTGAACGCACGCCGACCTCGAACCCGCCGGTCAACAGCCGACGCGATTGCACGACGGTCCCGGAGATCGTCAGCGGATCAGCGTCAAACCGCGGCGTGACCACTTCGATCCGCGATCCCACCGGCAACGGCACACCGATCTGCAGTCCCAATCCATACTGAGAGACGTTCACCGTCTGCGCAGGGCGGGCGATCCACGCGTTGCTGATGGGATCAAACAGCCGCACGCGACACGGCAGGCGATGCGGCATGCGCGGCGCCCGCGGCGTGTGCATGTGCGTCGGCACGCTCGCCGCGGTGTGCGAGCCGGCGCCGGCCGGCCGGGCGGCCTGCACCCTCGGACCGGCGGAAGAATGGCTTGCAGACGACGACATCGCGCCAACTCCAAACGAAGGACCGGATCGCCAGGCGGCGACCGCACACAGCGGTTATCGGCGACTTCTCCGCTCGTCCTGAATCGCGGCGCCAGGCGCGTGAATTTTGCGTCAATCGAGCCGCGCGCCGCACGTCATGCTTGACGCCGCGACGCGCAGTTGGCAATGTGACGTAGGAATGGCGTGTCAGCGAGACGCGCACTCGTGCTCGACGACTCACGGAACTGAGGAGGGCGGCAATGCGTGTGATCTCCATCAACAACTCGGTTTGGAACGCGCGCCGCTAGCTGTTCCTCGCTTCGGCCGAACCCGTGGTCGACGGGTCTGGCCTCATCACTTGCGAATCCGGCTCCGCCAGCGACGCCCGTCTAACAGGCATCGCTCAAATTCTGCGCTCGCCGAACGCCCCTAAGCGGCCGGCGGCGCCCCGTGGAGACCGGTTCCACCATGCACTTGGAAACCTTCGGCTGGGACGCCAACTGGCGCTCGGCGTTTCTCTCGACTGCGAGTGACGACTGTGTCGCTCCCGGTCGCGTGCTCAGCGAGCACAAAGACGCTTACGACGTGATGACCGCGGGCGGGCCCGTTCGTGCCGCACTCTCCCCACGCTTACGACGCGACGCACTAACCCGCCGCGACCTGCCGACCGTCGGCGACTGGGTCGTGCTCGAACAGCGCGCGGCATCCGCGCCGACCGAGCTCACGGCCGTCTTGCCGCGCCGCAGCGCCTTCGTCCGACGCAGCGCGGGAGCGCAGCACACGGCGCAGGTCGTCGCCGCAAACATAGATGTCGCGCTGCTCGTCGTCGGGCTCGACCTCGATTTCAACGTCCGCCGCATCGAACGCTATCTCACCGTGACTTGGGACAGCGGCGCCGTTCCCGTCATCGTGCTCAACAAGGCCGACGTCTGCTTAGATCTCGATGCACGTGTCTCGGCGGTGGAAGCCGTCGCGGTCGGCGTGTCGATTCTCGTGGTCAGCGCCGCCACCGGTCTCGGTCTCGACGGGCTGCGAGACCGAGTGCAGCCCGGCAAGACCTTGTGCCTGGTCGGTTCATCCGGCGTCGGGAAGTCTTCGCTCATCAACGCGCTCGCCAGCGATGCCCGTCAGGCGACCGGGGAGATTCGTGAAGGCGACGGCCGCGGCAAGCACACCACCACCTACAAGTCACTCATGCAGTTGCCCGGCGGCGGCCTCATCATCGACACCCCCGGCATGCGCGAGCTGCAACTGTTCGACGCGGACGGCGGCGGTCTCGACGCGACGTTCAGCGATGTCGCCGCGCTTTCCAGGGAGTGTCGCTTTCGCGATTGCCGGCACGAACGCGAGCCAGGCTGCGCCGTTCGCGCCGCCGTCGCGAATGGGGCGCTGCCCGCCGATCGACTCCGCAGCTACCACAAGCTGCGCCGCGAACTCCACCACGCCGCGCTCAAGGAGGATCCTGTCGCGCGCAAGGCCGAGGTCGCCCGCTGGCGA
Organism: uncultured Planctomycetales bacterium; assembly: GCA_964563855.1. GTDB lineage: Bacteria > Planctomycetota > Phycisphaerae > UBA1845 > Fen-1342 > JAFGRR01. The sequence continues at coordinate 23,655 of CAZLYU010000018.1, forward strand.
CGCATGACGTCTGCCGGCCGCGAGCGGTCCAAGCGTAAGACATAGCCGTGTCGCCGCTGCGTCACGACGCCGCGAGTCGGGTGTTTGCCTGACGCGCCGGGCGCCGCATTCGGCTCTCTTAGATGTCAACGATGAAGCGTGCTCGCCAGCCGTCGGCTTCGCGGCAAACGGCGAGTTCGTGATAGGTGACGGCCTTCACCTCGCGGTGCAGCTCCGCGGCGCCTTCGTCGAGTGGGGCGGCGCGATACGTGATCTGCACCGTGCTCGTCCCTGCGAACTCCGCTTCGCACGTGTCGATAAACATCACCGCGCGGTCGCGCTCGAACAGCATCAGCGCTTCCGAGAGCACGTCGTGCAACAACAGCGCCGCATCCGCGTGCGTCCAGCGACGCGTATGCCCCGCGCCGCCCTCGCTCGGCGGGAGTGAGCCGATGCACGCGTGCAGGCCCGCGACAGACGCACGAATCAACCCCGCCGCGTCGGGCGCAGAAGCCGCCACGCCGAGATCGGCCGTGTGCTCAAACAGGCTAAATCCGGCGCTGTTCATCGCTGCCCCCTCCGCGCTGCGTCGCACGCCAGCGTCCGCGGCTCGGCGAACCAACGTCACCCACGCCGTTGATTACTCGTCATCCGCATTCAGCTTCGCGATGACGGTCTCGAAGGCGGTGTAGTAGCCCAGGCAAGCACGCTCGATTCGCGCGCGAAACTCGGGTTGCGACAGCTCATCCATCTGGCTCAACTCGAGCGGCGTCGCGAAGTAAAAGTACTTGCCCTGGTCGCGATAATGCTCGACAGGGGGCTCCGGCCAATCGAGATCGACCTCGTCGAACCCAGCCTCCACAAACTCCGACATCGTGTCACCGCTGTCTTCGATGGCTTGCTCGAGATCCTCGCTACACCAGCGGTCGTCGGTCAACACGCCGATGCGAACCTGCGGAATCAACGGACGCACAGCCACTTCGAGCCACAGCTGCGGCGCGAGCCCAAAACGCGTCGCCAGCGTCGAGCCATCCTCGCGATCGACGCGCGCCGGCCCTTCAAAGCGTTCATCAGCGCTCAGCGTCGCCTCCAGCGCACTGCGAAATGATTCGACCTGATCACGAGCGGTGGCATCCACGGGCATCCTCGTTGCTCTCCTCACGCGTTGGAAGTCACGACCCGGCGGCTATTTCGCGCCGAACCCCGGCACATTCTTATGTTCGCCGCGATCAACGCGACGCAGTATCCGACGACGCAACTGGGTAATCGGCCGCGCAATCAACCGGTGCAGACGAATCCAGATGCTGAGCCGCTCGACGACGACCCGCTCGCCTTCCGCAAGCTGATCCGGCCGCAGGCGGCGTTTGTGCTTGAGCAGATGATAGCGGTCGGCTAACTGGAATCGCCGCAACATCCATTGGACCGGTGCGAGCCGGCGCCATCCCCTCCGCGGCAGATGCAGCGAAATCTGAAAGTCGATCAGATATGGGCGGCCGTCATCGCCGAGCAGCACATTCTGCCGCTTGTTGAGATCCACGTACGCGATCGATCGGGCGTGCATGGCGTCGAGCAGCGCGTCGAGCTGCGGAAAGAACGCATCCGCTACCGCGTCGTCGCGCCCCAGCGGCCGACCGGGTACGTAGGCGTGCATCACGCCCGTGGCGCCGACCCTTCCAAGCCACTCCGGCACGCCGGGCAGATCCGACGTGAGCTGGTAAAGCTCAGCCTCGCGCCGCGCGAGGAAGCGTCCGATCCAGTCCAGCGGCAGCCCGCACGCGTCGTTGACGCGGTTGAACTTGATCACGACGTCGCGGTCGCCCCCGCGATAGCGGCCTGTGCCGGCGAAGAAGTCGTGCTTATAGGTGTGCTGCAGCAGGTAAACGACGCCGCCGTGCTCCACCCGCGCGGGCAGTTGGGCGCCGGGGAGCGCAAAACGCCATTGACGTCCACGGGGCATAGGGGCGTTTCGCGAGGAACTCATTGAGAAAAATTATAACGAATTTGTGGCGACTTGCGGTTTACGCGACCCACGACCCTACCTAGAATAATTACTCTGGCATTGCGCGCCGCGCCGTCACGCACGCCTTTCTACGTCAGCGTCGGCTCGGTCGCATCGTTTGGGTTCGACGTCCGCGGCGTCGCGTCACCAAACCAGCGGAGGTACAGCGGTGATGATTGGTAGCAAAGCTTCGACTTATGCAATCCTCGCCGTCATCGAAATCGCTCGGCACGAGCAGGCTGCGGAGGGCAACGGCCACGGCTGCATGCGCGCGTCGAGCATCGCCAGTCACTTCAAGCTACCCGCCGCATACGCCGCGAAAGTCATGACGCAACTGGTTCGCGCCGGTGTGCTGCAGTCCGATCGCGGTCCGCGCGGCGGCTTTCGACTCGCCCGTCCGGCAAACACGATCTCCGTCCTGGAAATCGTCGAAGCGGTCGACGGGCCGCTATCAGCCGACCCCGGGCTCGACGCCAACGTTGAAGCACAACAGAGCCTGGTCGGGGTGAACGCGTTGATGGCGAAGATCGTCGGCGCAGTTCGCGGCACGCTGTCGGACCACTCCGTTGCGGGATTTCTGCAGCCCGCCTACGAAGCTCGCGTGCCGACTGCACATTCGCAAGTGTGAAAAGCGGACAAAACATGCCGAAAACGGCGCAAAGGCGTGCGGCACCCTGTGGGTATTGGCGCGGTCTGAGGGTGCCGCAGCGAGTGGAAGCTCGTTTTAGATGACAGGCCCTGAGCGATCTGTCAACACTCGACAGTATAAGCAGCCGACAATTGCACTTCAACCGCCAACGCCGAATTTCACGCCGTCAATCGTCGACGCATCTCATCGGAAGTTCCTGCGGGCTGCACCGCTGAGAGGTTCCTGCGGGCTGCGCCGCCGACCCTACTTCCGCTGTCGATACAGACCCGGCTCGACCACCGCGCGCATCGCCGCCACGTCCAGATCCCCACCCAGCAGCTCGTGAATGCGGTCGATCTGCGAGCCGGGGTCATGCATGCAATCGTTGTAGCTCACCTCAATCATCTGAAAGTGCGACCGCGCGCGAACCCATGCATCCACGTCTTTGATCTGCTTCTCGAAAATCATCTTCATGCGATCCGCCGGCAACTCAGCCCCGCCCTTCCCCTTGCGTTGCAGCATGACGTCTTGCGATGCCAGCACTTCGTCCAGACGCCGCCGCATGAAAACGACGCGATACTCATACCCCGCGGGCAGATCCATCAGCAGCAAGTGCACCATTTTCACGCACTTGCCCACCGCATCCGCCACCCACGACGGGTCCTTCTTCGTCTGTTTGACTGGCTCAAACTCGTAATAGCCACGCGGATTGTCATCGTCTGCCGTGCGAACGTGATCGGTCAGCGCGGGAATCCCGCCCGCCTCGATCATCCGCATCATCATCGACGTCCCAGAACGCGGCAGACCCGAGACCACTGTGACGAACGGCTTGGCGGAAGCCATCAGCAATTCCTCAATCAACGGCGTCAACGCGCCTCGACCAAAGAAAACGCCCTCGCAGTGGCGGTGCGAGGGCGAGCAAATCAGGCAACGCCCCCACGGGGATTCGAACCCCGGTCTCCAGGATGAGAACCTGATATCCTAGGCCACTAGACGATGGGGGCGAAGTCCATCGAACCTCGTACGGTAGGCACACGTCGAGCGAGCGTCAAGACGCGCGTCAGTAGCGCGGGTCGCTGATTGGCCCCTCGTCGCTGAGCAACACATGCAGCGTCGGGTGCGCGAGCACCTCCGCCACCAGCCACGTCGCCCCGTCGATCGTCATCCGCTCGTGAACCAGGCGAATCCCGTGACTGTAATCAACGTAAGCGTCAACGTGTCCCAGATACAGCGGCTGAATCGGCGCGCCCGACGGGTAGTGCCATCCATAAATCGCCACCCGCCCCGGGTTCGCGGCCAGCCGCGGCGTGATCACGACATCTTTCTTGATCCCCGCGATCAGCACGTCGAGCGGACCATCGCCGCGTTGCGACTCGATCATTTCGTGGTGCCGAAAGTGCGTCGTGACCCGTGTGATGTCGACCGTCGCAGGACTGATCGGCGCCGGAGACAGTTGCAGCGCCGCCGCCGCCCAGATGTCATCCACCATCTTGCGGGTCGGCAGCAGACACCCCACTGCGTCGGCGATCGACTGTGCAGCCTGCGGCGTCAGCGGAACTCGCACGAAGTCATCATCACGGCCCACGCTGACGTAGTCGCGCGCGACAAGGTAGGTCGCATGCACCCACACGCCGCCGATGTTCGCGCTCACGCTGACCGGCGCAAACTGACGCAGAAAGCCCGGCGTGTTGCCGCCGAGAACCTCTTGCTGAATCCGCGCCTCGCGCGCCGCACGCGACAGCGGCGCCGCTTCCGCAATGAATTGGCTGCCGGTCGGCGCGTCCGACGCTCGTGTGGCGAAAATCCCGTTGGCAAGCTTCGCCCGCGTTTGGAGCGATGCGAAGTCGACGAGATCGAGTGCGCCGTCGTCGTTTGCATCGAACGCCGCCAGCGTGAGAGCAGCGCAGTCGCCGGTCAGCGGCGCGTCGGGACCCAGCCAGGCCGCCGAGAGCGCCGCCTGATCGTCAGCGTCGACGTCGCCGTCAGCATCAAAGTCGCTAGCTTCGCTTGTCTCGCACGCGTCCAGCCGACCGTCCGCGTTGCAGTCTGCGTCTGCGAAGGATGCGATGTGAGCCGCGTCCGCCACGCCGTCCTCATCGCAGTCGCGCTGTAACACCGACACGTTGTCGAACAGCGCGAACACATCACCGGGTGGGTTCGCGATCGAGCTGAACGTGTCCATCATTCCCAGCATGATCTGGTCGCCGTCGACCGCTTCCGCCAATCGGATCGCGACCAGCCGACCATTGAGCCGCCACTGGAGCACGCCGTCGTGCTGCGTGACGTCGACGCGCACCCACTGCTTGCCGGGCGCGCCGGCGGTTTCGAACGCCGGGCTCGAAAACAAGTCCTGATAGAACGGCGCTGTGTGGTTCTGTCCGCCTGCGGCAAACCCGCCCGCGACAGCACTCAAGGCCTGGGGGCCGCGATACGCGCGGTAGTCTTCCGACGCGCCGCCTTCGCCGCTCACCGCGAACCACAAGCCATCGCTCGCCGGGTTCTCGGGGGTGCATGCGTTCGCGCCGCTGTGCCCAAGTCCGAACGTCGCGAATTGCGTCGACCCCGAACCGCCGCCCGGGCCGCCGTTGTAGTTGAGCCACAAGTCGAAGCTCAGCGCGAAGTCGTCTCCCGCCGTCCCCACAGGGCGATACAGCGAAACCGCATCGGTTTGCGCCACGGCGTCGGTGGCGTTAACAAGCAATCGCAGCCCCTGGGTCGTTCCATTCGAGCGCGGCGCGGGCGGAACATTGAGCGTGGAATAGTCGAAGGCGAACTCAACCACGTGATCGCCGCGAAATCCACGCACGGTCCAATCGCCGGACGAGCTGGCTTCGTCAAACGTTTCGGTGAATATCGGCGTTTGCGGCCGTCCGGCGGCGCAGGCCGGGAGCAGCAGTGCGAGCAGCGTCAACGTTTGCGCGAGCGAAGTGGGCATACCTGAGAAGCATATCGGATCGGGCGCTCAATACGAATAATCGACGCCTCGCCGCTCATAGCGCTAGTTTTCAGTCGCGAGCGGCGTGTCGGGATGCATCGCGTGCCACGCGAACCAGTAGGCCCGCACCGCGCGGACGCCGGGGGGCGTCGGTCGCAGCTCCTGCCCGGCAGCCGGACCGTCGGTGATCAGCCACGCACGCCACGCGTCACCCGTGTGCAGCGCCATCACCCGCGCGAACGGATGCGGTCCGTCGGCAGGCGGCTCGGGGGCGATCGGATACTGCACCACGCCGGTGCTCTCATACACGCTGTAAGACACCCGTTTGTAGCGTTTGAACGCCGTCGGCAGCAGTACGGTCGTGTCTGGATGCGCGGTGCGCCAGGCGCGCCACGACGTCACCTGCGCCGGCACGATCTCCAGCGACTGGCCGACGCGTGGCCCGCTGATCGCGCGAAACGCGAGCTGGCTCCATAGGCTCGCGCCGGCGCGCGAGCCGTCAACGCGGTCGTCGGGCAAGCGCTGCGTGCGGTCGTACATCACCAGGTTGTTGTTGTAGAGCAGCCCGCTGACGCCAAACCACACCACCTCGCCGTCGATGGTGCGATCAAAGATCACCGCACTGTCGCACAGCGGGCTATACGTGACGACGATCGGCCGGCCGTTGACTGCATCATTCACCACCTCGTGGGCCGTCAAGATCCGCAGCGGATACGCACGCGTCTCGCCGTCCACTTCCACGCCGATCACGTCTTCCGTGTCGGCGATTGGCTTCCCCATGTGCTGCTCGCGCAGCGCCTCGACGAGCGCGGGCAGATCCGCGAGCCGTACCAGTTGGGCGTCGAGTGCCGGTAGCCCGTCAACGCCAAAACCCGTCTCCACCAACAGGTCGCGTGACACCGCAAGGTTTGATAAGTCGAATGACTCGAGCGCCGGCGCGCCGGGGCTCGTCGCTCGCTCGATGGTGTAAATCGCATACCCGCGCCACGCGATGATGATCAGCGCGACCACCCCGGCCAGCGCCAATACCCAGCCGCCGCTCCAAAACGTCAGCAGCTTCGCGTCTGCGGCCCGCGCCTCAGTCACGGCTCGGCGCTGCTTGCATGGTGCTTGCGGTCAACACTGCTTCAACACGCTGGTCGTGCAGTGCCGCGGCGATGCGGCGATCGGCAACCATCGCCATCAGCAATAGGGGGAGGTAGATAACGCTAGCGAGGAACAGGCGTCGCGCCTGCTCTCGGCGACGTTGCCGCGCGAGCGTTACCGCCGTCCACGCGAAACCCAGCCCGAGCAGCACCGCGCTCACCGCGAAGAACACGCCAGTAAGTCCGGCCAGCGTCATGCTCAAAGTCAGCGGAATGAGCGCCAGCGTATAGACGAGAACAATGCGCACCGTCAGCCACCCGTCGGGATCCACGAGCGGCAGCATGCGAAAGCCGCCGCGGGCGTAATCGTCCCGATAGAGCCACGCCAGCGCGAGAAAGTGCGGGATCTGCCAGAAAAACAGGATCGCGCCCAATAACCAGGCGCCGAATCCCAACTCGTTTGACGCCGCCGCCCAGCCAATCATCGGAGGCAACGCCCCGACCACCGCGCCAAGCAGCGTGTTGTGCGGCGTGATGGTCTTGAGCGGCGTGTACGCCAAAACGTAGAGCGCCTGCGTGAGAACGGTCAGCAGTGCAGCGTACTCACTCACCATCGCCACGATGATCGGGCCCACCAGCGCCATCACCAACGCGACCGTCCACGCCTGCCGCGTCGACATGCGGCCCGACGGCAGCGGTCGATTCTCCGTCCGCCGCATGCGGGCGTCGCGATCCGCCTCCCAGCACTGGTTGAGCGCGTTCGCGCCGAACGCCGCGAGACCGACGCCGACCAATGTCAACAAGAGCGGCGTCAAAGCGATCTGCTCCGCCGCGAGCAGAAATCCGACAAACGTCGTGATCAGCACCAGCGCGCAAAGCCGGGCTTTGGCCAATTCGCTGATGAGACGCAGCGACAGCGGCTCCGTTGCGCGTGAAGCGCCTTCCAATGACGGCGGCGCGTCGTGAGGCTCGGTCGGAGAAGCAGGGATTGAGCGTTGCATCGTTCAGATGGTACTGCTGTCGAGACCGCGTGTCGCGAGCAGAGGGTCCTATTACAGGCGACCGCCATCGCCGCGGCGTTCGATCACGGTTCAGCCAGTGCAAAACGAGTGAAGCGAGCCTCGCGGCGGCTTGATCGCGGCATTTGCGAACCGCGTGAAGTCGGTAGAATCACACCGGAACGCCTTCGGTTTCGTCGTTCGTGCTCCGAGGAATCAACGTCCGTGTCATCCCTGCCAACACAGCCGCGCCAGACCTTCGGCGACGTCCTCACACTCGGCTTCGCCACCGCGGTCACGATGTGGGCGGTCGGCTTCTTCGCGCGGCTGCCGGTTGGCGGCGGCGGCGGCGACGCCCAGGTCATCGTACCCAGCGCCGTGCTGTACGCACTCCTCGTGGTGGTGCTGTTTGCCGGCGGCTTCGCAGCCCAACGATTCACCCAACGCGGCCTGTTCGGCGGCTTCATCACCGGCCTGATCTGCGGAGCGATCAACCTGCTCGTGATCGGCGGACTCATCACCGACGGCGGCGGCGCCTCCGCCATCCGCGCGATCGCGCTGGTCGGCGGCACGCTGGGCGCTTGCGTCGGAATTGCCACCGTGGGGGCGCTTGCGGCCCGCTATCTGTATCCCGAGTACGCGACCCCCGGGTCGCCAGCCGTCTGGCTCGGTCGCTTCGCCGCGACCACCGCGTGCGCCACGCTCGTGCTGCTCATGGTCGGCGGAGCCGTCACCGGGGCCGATGCGGGACTCGCCGTCGTCGACTGGCCCAACACGGAAGGCTACTTGATGTGGCTCTTCCCGCTGTCGCGCATGACCGGCGGGATCTATCTCGAACACGCCCATCGCCTGTTTGGAACCCTCGTCGGCCTCTGCACACTCACGCTCGCCTTCTATCTGCAGGCCGCCGATCCGCGACGATGGATCAAACGACTCGGCTGGGCCGCGCTCGTGTTGGTCTGTGTGCAAGGGGTACTCGGTGGCCTTCGCGTCACCGGGCGCCTAACGCTCAGCACCGACCCCACCGAAACCGCCCCGAATCTCACGCTCGCCATCGTGCACGGCGTCTTAGGCCAGCTCTTCTTCGGCATCACCATCTTCCTCGCCGCCGCCACGACGCGAACCTGGCGCAGTCCGCGCCCGGCATTGCGTACCCCGCTAGCACAAGCCGATTACTTCGTGACCGCGCTGCTGCTCGTCACGCTCGTGCTGCAACTGATCCTCGGCGCGCTGGTGCGGCACTTGATGAGCGACCCAACCGCGCACGCCCGCGTCTCGGGACTTCTGATGTTGCACATCGTCCTCGCGATTGTCGTGCTCGCGGCCACCATCGGCGTCGGAACGCGATCCCTGGCGTTGCACCGCTCGCTGCCCGTTTTGAGCGGCGTCGGACGCTTCCTGCTGATCGCCGTCGCCACGCAGTTCCTGCTCGGCGTGCTCGCATACATCGTCGTTTACGGCGGCAGCGCCGCGCCGCACACCGCCACCGGATTCGACGTCCTGATCACCACCGCCCACCAGACGGTCGGTGCATTGCTGCTGGCCGGCGCCGTGCTCGCCGCCGCCTGGACGCGACGTTTGCTCACGCCGCTCGACGCAACCAGTACGCGACGCGTCGCAACGGCCAAGTCACCTTCCGCGGCGGCGACGCTGCCCGCGGGTTAAGCGACGCGTGATCCGCGATAAGCGGCGTTAAGCTGCGTAGCTCATGGACTCGCTGCGCGACAAACTTGATGCACTCAACGCGCGCCGGCGGCGCATCGCCGCGCACCGCGCGAGCGAACGCCGACCGATCGCGCCGAACACCGAGATCTCAGACAGCGCCACCGCCGAAGTTCTCCCCGGGTGTGAGGCGTCGACGCCGTTCGGGCCATGTTGGAGCAGGACCTACGCGGCCGGCGACCTCTGGCCGCACTTTCAGCCGCTCACACAGACGCCTACACCCCGGGCTCCCGTCGCCAATCGCCAACCGCGCCCTGACGAGGCGCTGCTCTTCGACGCACACGCGCAACCCGAACGCGTCGCGACCATCGCACGGTGCGAACTTCGCAGGGCGGATGACATTGAACGCGCCCTCGATGCGTTGCCGACCGTCAGCCACAGCACTGCTGTTCACGCTACATCGATGCAGGCTGAGCGCCTCGATGGTCTTGCAGACGGCGTCATCATCGATCTCGAAACCGGCGGTCTCGCCGGGTCGCCGATCTTCCTTGCCGGCGCCCTCGCGCTCGACCTGCGCCCGCTGCGCGTAGAACAGTGGCTGGTGCGCGACTATCCGGAAGAGCCGGCGGTATTGGCGGCTTTCGCCGACCGCTTCCGCGATCGCGCGGTCTGGCTGTCGTTCAACGGTCGCAGCTTCGACGAGCCCATGCTGCGCGACCGGGCGCAGCGCTGGGGCGTCGAGATCCCGAGACCGCAACGACATGTCGACTTGTTGCACGCCGCCCGTCGGCGCTGGCGACGTGAGTTGGCGGATTGTCGGCTACAGACGCTCGAGACCGCCGTGCTGCGTCAGCAGCGCACCCAGGACATCCCCGGGGCCGACGCGCCCGACCTGTTTCATCATTTCGTGAAGACGCGCCGCGCCAACCTCATTCGCGGCGTCTGTTTGCACAACGCGCTCGACTTGCTGAGCTGCGCGGCGTTGCTGACCTGTCTGGCGCTCGACCGCGACTCTAAAACACGGAGCTGAGCCCAAAAGTCCGGCGCCAGAAGCTCACCTGCCCCATGTGCATCATCACGTGGCCGGAGAGCAGGAAGTTTGTCATCGCGCCCACTGTCGGGAAACGCTCGCGCATCCGCTCGACGGGGTTCTCCGCGGCGAACACGGCGTCATCCGCCTCGTCCACGGCCGCGATCGCCGCGTCGTAGTTGCGGAAGTAGGTCGTGGTGATGTCGCTCATCGACGGGTAGATATCGCCGTTCGCGTCGTCCTTGCACTGTGCGCTGGGCTCGAACAATGCCGGCCACGCGTCGGGCACGCCCGCCGCCGCCGCGTCTTTGCCGAGCACCTGCAACACCCGCGAGGGGTACAGCGCCAGGTGCCCGTAGTTGAACGCGGCATGGCTGGCATTCACCGGCTTACCTTCGATGGTCGGGGCGCGGGCGAACATCTCCGGCGTGACGTCTTTCAGCGCCGCCTCAGCATAGCCGCGCGCGAGCGCCGCCCCCGGCTTGATCGTGGAACTGACGACTCCCATGGTGGTCCTGCTCCCGGCAATGGGTGGATGTAGAGTGGGTGCTATCTCGCCGTCATTGTGATTCGCAGACGCGCGGTGCGGTTACACATCATCACTGACGCCACGCGTGCGCGACGAATCGCGTCGAAGCTAGTTGTCAGCGGGACGCCGCTGGTCCCCGCGCGTGCGGAAGATGAAGTACGTCCCCACGCCGGCCGCCGCAACGGGCAGCGTCGCGATCCAGGCCGCCGTGCGCTCCGACATCAACAGGAACACCACGCTCACGGTCACGCTGATCCACATCAGCGTCGCTGCGATCACCTTCGCTCGCCAGGGCATCGCGGTCGGATTATCGAGGTAGACGACAAAGGGCGCGAAGAAGCGGTTACGGATGAGCACGCGCTCGAAAGCCGGGCAACTGCGCACAAACAGATACGACGCAGCGATCAGGAAGACGGTCGTCGGCAGTCCAGGAACCACCGCACCGAGCGCCGCGAGTCCGACACAGAGCACGCCGCCCACCGCCATCAGCCAGCGGAAAAACCAGGGAGCGAGCGCGGGTCGCTCCGTTGCTGGCAGGTCTTGCGGCGTGTGGTCCGGATCCGCGTCTTGCGACGGTTTGACGCCGCTTCGCGCACTTCGCCGACCGCGCGACTGCGGGGCTTGCATCTGACGTGCGCGGCGGCTCGCGGGTGGTGGTGACTGCACTTCCGAGCTCACTCTTCTCCGCCGTCCTTCTTTTCGATGTCCGCGCCGAGCGCCTGCAGTTTCGCTTCCAGATTCGCGTAGCCGCGTTCGAGGTGATAGATGCGGTTAACCTGCGTTACGCCGCGGGCGCAAAGCCCGGCCAGCACGAGGGCCGCAGAAGCACGCAGATCAGACGCCATCACCGGCGCTCCGCTCAGCCGGCGTACGCCCTGCACGATGACGGTCGGCCCCTCACGCCGCAACCGCGCGCCCATGCGGTTCAGCTCGGGCACATGCAGGAAGCGGTCGGGAAAGATCTTCTCGGTGATCACGCTGTTGCCGTCTGCGAGGCACAGCAGCGACATGAGCTGGGCCTGTAAGTCGGTCGGTAAACCGGGGAAGGGCTGCGTGGTCACGTCGACTGGTTCGAGCCGCCGCGCCGACGAAACTTCCACGACGTCATCATTCCGCGCGACGGTCACCCCGATCGCACTCAACCGATCGACAAACGCCATCAGATGATCGAGTCGGCAGTTTTGCAGTTTCACGTCGCCGTTGGTGATCGCGGACGCGACCATCACCGTGCCCGCTTCGATGCGGTCGGGAATGATGCGGTGCTCGCAGCCGTGCAGCGCCTTGACGCCTTCCACGATCACGCGCGGGGTTCCCTGGCCGGTGATCTGGGCGCCGCACTTGTTCAGGAAATCCGCCAAATCCACGACCTCGGGTTCACACGCCGCCATCTCGATAACGGTGCGTCCCTCTGCGAGCACGGCGGCCATCATGGCGTTCGCGGTTCCCAAGACCGTCGAGCCGAACGGTCCGCCGAGGAACATTTCCGTGCCGCGCAGTTTGCGGGTCTTGGCGATGATGTCGCCGCCGAGCATCTCGACATCCGCCCCAAGGCGTTGCATGGCCTGCAGATGCAGATTGATGGGACGATCGCCAATGGCGCATCCGCCGGGCATGGAGACCTGCGCGTGGCCGCGCTTCGCGAGCAGTGGCCCGAGGATGCAGATGCTGGCTCGCATCTTACGCACGATGTCGTACTCGGCCTTGCAGTTCATTTCGTCGCGGACGACGAGGTGCAGGGCGCCGTCGCTGCTACGCGACACGTCGAGTCCGAGTTTCTGCAGCAACTCGCACAAGAAGCGCACATCGCTGACGTTCGGGACGTCGTGCAGCACGATCTCGCCGTCGCACAAGATGCACGCGGCCATGATCGGCAGCGCCGCGTTCTTCGCACCGCCGATGCGCGTCGTTCCCTTGAGCCGATTTCCCCCGCGAATCTCGAAGAACGGCAACCCCATCGTCGCGCGACCTCATGATGAAAGCGAGAGTCAGTCGCCGGCCACGCCGTGCGTGACGCCGACCGCGGCCGACAAGGGCGGCAAGGCCGCCGAGTGGGCAGCGTAAGGCGCAGCGCGGCGCGGAGCAAAGGCCGGGCTGCCGGCGAGCGGCGCCCCACGCATTGATCAGGGGCCGGCAGCGACCGACTGCCAAATGCGACTCGCGACTTCAAGCAGTCGCAGCTCCCATGCAGTCCACACGCCAGCCGAGACGGCGACGATGAAGACGACGAAGGTGACCACAGCCATGCGGCGCTCGAAACGAGGGCCCGCCGACGGATTCGCTGCGCACGCCTGGACGGTGCGGGCCCGGCCCGCGATCGAGCCGTGCCGCCAACTTGGGGCTTCCGGCGGGATCGCGTTGAGCAGCGCGACGTCGGTCAGCGTCGCAGCGTACACGTGCGCCGCGGTGCGACACAGCGGCGCCGACGGCCGCAACGCGGCGAGACCTGGTGCGGCGGGCGTCCGCGGCTTGGCTTCGGTGGAGTCGCGCACGTCGAGCGCCGTGTCGTCGCGCTGTGATCCGTGCAGGGCGCAGTCTTCGTGGCACGGCAGTCCGCCCGCTGCGAGAACGCGCGCCCCGTAAAGGTCGGCCTGGCGCTCAAAGCCGCGTGATAACCAGCCGAACACCACGCCCCATTTGAAGAGCAGCACCGCCGCCAGAATGGCCGCCCACAGTTGGCTGCTGGTCTCGTCGACGGCGCGGAACTGATCGCTGCGGACCGAGAAGATCGTCACCAGACAACCGCTGATCGCGGCGAAGAACAACAGATGCCAGATATGCCGACGCTTGACGTGACCCGCTTCGTGGCCGAACACGGCCTCCACTTTCAAGTCGTCCATCCGCTCGAGCATGGCTTCCGTGACCAACACGTAGCGCAGCGGCGGGACGACGCCCATGACCGCCGCGTTGACGAGGGTTCCCCCGGCGCGCCACACCAGCAACTCGCGATAGCGCAGCCCGATGCGGCGCCCCAAGGAAACCAGCCGGTCGCGAAGCGGGCCAGCCGCGAGCCGCTGTGTGCGCCAGACGTGTCGCAAAATCTCAGGCGTCAGCAGCGCGACGACGATGGCGGACACGCCCAGCAGCAAGTCGGGGGTGTGGGCGTAGTCAGTCGTTGAGCGTAGGTAGGCGCTGTGTTCGTCGATGACGTCGCGCGCGAGCACGATCAACAGCATCGGCACGAGAATGAACAGCAGTTGATGCCGCAACTGCTGGCTCAGGTAGGTCGCGAGGGTCCACGCCGGCCGCACCGGGCGGCCATGCAACAGGTGCACTTCGATCGCCGCCGCCCGCAGCGCATGGTCGGCGGGGTAAAGCGTGGTCCAGGTGCTCAGCAACGCGACGAAGAACGGCGTGAGCGCCAACAAGCTCGGCACGACGTACCAGTCGCCAATCAACGGCGCAGCGCGACAGAGCGGCTGCCAGATCGTGGCGAGTAGCAACGCGCCCTGCGTCGCTCCGATCAACCAAAACACCAGCGACGAGCCGCGCTGCAGAGCGAACTGCGCGCTGGCGGGGTCGGTCGGCCGCCGCTCGAGCTGCCGAAGCACGTCGGCGCGCACCCATGCGGCGGTGGCGGCCGGGGCGACGGTTGCCGCCAATGCCGCAAACCACGAAACCCACCGCGCAGCGATCTCGCTCTCAAACGGCTGGAACAGCGGCGCTGGAAACGCGAGCACGATCGACAGCACCGCCAAAACGACCATGAACATGGCGGCGGATGGTAATGAATGCGGGGCCCCGCGGCACGCTGCTGGCGTATACTCGCCGCAGGCATCGGGCGGCCTGCGGCTCGCTGGGAGTTGAGACATCGTGCTGGTCAAAATCTGCGGCATCACGAATCAGGACGACGCACAAGCGGCTGCTGACGCCGGCGCTGACCTGCTCGGGCTGATTTTCGCCGAGTCCGAGCGGCGCGCGTCGATCAGCGACGCGCAGGCCATCCTCGACGCGTTGCCGCAGGTCGCGGGTCGGTGCGTCGGCGTGTTTCGCGATCAGACCTTCGAAGAGATGGAGCAGATCATCACCGCGCTGCGGCTCAACGCGGTTCAACTGCATGGCCGCGAGTCGCCGACCATCATCGGCAAGCTGCAGGCGAAACGGCTCGAGCTGCGCGTGTTTCGCGCCTGGGAGGTGGTGTCGGAAGATGACGCCACGCACCTCAAAAACTACCTGATGGTCACGCGCGCCAACGGCGGCGCCGTGACCGACATCCTGCTTGACGCTCCGAAGAAAGGCGCCCACCCCACGTTCGAGGTGCTCGGCAAAACCGCCAACGCACTGGCCGAGCCCGGTCGACGTGTGTGGCTGGCTGGCGGACTCACGCCGGAGAATGTGACGGAAGCCACGCGGCTTGGCGCATTTGACGGTGTGGACGTCGCGAGCGGGGTGGAGCTGAGCCCGCGTCAGAAGGATCACGCGAAAGTGCAGGCGTTTGTCGCCGCGGCGCGGCGCGAACCGACGGGCGGGTAGGGTTGCATGTCGTCGTTGTCCTCCATCGCGCCGCCTCCCGCTGTCGGAGACGTGTTGCGGCGTTACTGGGGTTACGACGCGCTGCGCCCGCTGCAGGCCGAAGCGATTGACGCCGCGTTGCAAGGGCGCGACTCGCTCGTGGTGTTGCCGACTGGCGGGGGGAAGTCGCTTTGTTATCAGATCCCGCCGGCGGTCGCGAACCGCACCGACGTCGTCATCTCACCGCTGATCGCGCTCATGAAAGATCAGGTCGACGGGCTGCGGGCGTGCGGCTATCCGGCGGCGGCGGTGCACAGTCATCTGTCGCCGGACGAGCGTCGCGACATTGCGAACCGGTCGCTCGCGGGTGAGCTGCGTTTGTTGTTTCTCGCGCCCGAGAGTTTGCAAAACCCGCGTCTGCTCGACGTGCTGCGCCGCATCGACGTGCGGGCGTTCGCGATCGACGAGGCGCATTGCATCAGCCACTGGGGGCACGACTTTCGCGTCGACTATCGCACGCTCGCGAGGCTGCGCGATCGCTTCCCTGACGCGAGCCTGCACGCCTACACCGCCACCGCGACGCAACGGGTGCGCGACGACATTGTCGCGCAACTGGCCTTGCGCGACCCAGCCGTCCTCGTCGGCGGATTCGATCGGCCCAACCTCGTCTATCGCGTGCTTCCCAAACGACAAGCCGCACAGCAGACGCTCGACGTGCTCATGCGCCATCGAAACGAAGCCGCGATCGTCTACTGCCTGAGTCGCAACGACACCGAGCGCCTCGCCGCGCGGCTGCAGCAGAAGGGCGTGCGCTGCGCGTTCTATCACGCCGGCATGGATGCCGATGATCGCCGGCAAACGCAGGAGGCGTTCGCGAACGAGACGATCAACGTAGTGATTGCGACCGTCGCGTTCGGCATGGGCATCGATCGCAGCAATGTGCGCTGTGTGATACACACCACGCTGCCGAAGTCGATTGAGCACTATCAGCAGGAAGCGGGCCGGGCGGGGCGCGACGGCCTCGAAGCCGAGTGCGTGCTGCTCTACTCGTATGCGGACATCGCGCGGTGGGAGAATCTGCTGGAGCGCTCCGCCGCGGAGAGTGACGGGTCGGCGGAACTGGTCGCGGCGGGTCGCGCCATGCTGGAGCAGATGCAGCGGTATGCGAGTTCGTTGACGTGCCGGCGACGGCAGCTCGTCGCGTACTTCGGGCAAACGCTCGACGCGGAGCGTTGCGACGCCTGCGACGTCTGTCTCGGTGAGGTGCAGGGTGCGCAAGATGAAACCATCACCGCGCAGAAGATCCTCTCGTGCGTCGCCCGCGTTGAGCAGCGCTTCGGCGTGCAGCACGTGGTGGACGTGTTGCAAGGCGCCGATACCGAGCGCATCCGCATGTGCGGCCACCAGCACCTGAGCACCTATGGTCTGCTCAAAGACGTCGACAAGACACTCCTGCGCAGCTTTGTGCATCAGTTGCTCGACCAGGGACTGCTGACACGCAGCACCGGCGACTATCCGGTGCTGGTGCTGAATGACGAGAGTTGGCGCGTGATGCGCGGCCAACGACGCGTGACGCTGCGCATCGACGACCAGCCGGTGAAGAAAGCGAGGGTTGAAGGCGATGCTTGGCGCGGCGTAGATCGCGAGTTGTTCGATATGCTGCGTGCGTTGCGGAAGGAGATCGCCGCCGAGCGCGGTGTGCCGCCGTTTACGGTGATGCACGACGCGACGCTGCGCGAGTTGGCCAGTGTGCGGCCGTCGACACTCGAAGCACTGCGCGGCGTGAAGGGGCTGGGTGCGAAGAAGATTCGCGACTTTGGTGAACGCGTGCTGGCATGTCTCGATACGGAATGTGCTGAGCGCGGCCTGTCGCGTGATGCGGTGGACAACATCTGACCGTGTCCCGCGGTCATCGAACGCGGCCCGCCAGGCTGCAAACGACGCTGAGAACGCGCTACAGCTTGCGTTCCGCGTTCGGCTGCGCGATGTCCTTCGACTGACCGCCGGTCAGGCCATAGTCGGTGACGGCGGGGTTCTTGCGGGGCTTGAGTTCCTTGGTTTCTTCGAAGACCTGCAAGAGTTTGCTCTTGTCGTAGATCATCTCTTCGCGCGTCTGGCCGACAAGGTCGTAGAAGGGGGTCAACTCGATGGCGTCGACCGGGCACGCCTCTTCGCACATGCCGCAGTAGATGCAGCGCAGTTCGTCGATGTCGAACTTGACCGGGTACTTTTCACGATCGGGCCAAGGCGACTCGCCCGCGACGATGTGAATGCAGTGCGCCGGGCACGCGGTCGAACACATGAAGCACGCGACGCAGGCGACGCGGCCATCCGGATCTTTGTTGAGCCGGTGCACGCCGCGATAATTCTCGACGCGCAGCTCGCGCTGTTTTTCGGGGTAGCGCACGACGAAATCGTCACGCTTCTTGACGTTGAACATGTGCCGCAACGTGGTCTTCATGCCCGCAACGATCTGCGGCAGATAGAGCCGCTCGTGGGGCCGCAACTGCGGCTCTTCGATCAGCAAGATGTCTTCGTCTTTGATCATGATTTCGAGCGCTCCGACGCGGTTCTACTAAATTGTACGTGCGGACAGGCCAATGGCGAATCCAAATCAATGCACGGTCCATGCCGCCCACTATCTCTAGCAGCAGCCGCGCACAGCACGTTGCGGCTAGTCCGCAGTTACGGCTGGCGGCAGGCTTTCCTGTCGACCGCTGATCGGCATGTGGCTGCGGGCCATCATGATCAGCATCGCGGCCAGGATCACGCCGTTGACGACCAGGCTCGCGATGAGGTTGCGCTCCAGTCCGAAAATCATGAGGATTCCCATGCCCACGACGAGCGCGACGCCGAGCGGAATCAGTCCTTTCCACGCGAGCCGCATGAGCTGATCGTAGCGGAAGCGTGGAATCGTCCAGCGAACCACCATAAAGAGCACGATGAACGCCGCCACCTTCGCCCAGAAAATGCCGAACTGCGCCAGCATCATCCACCACGGCACGGCGATCTGCGTGCCATCGTCCGCGACGCCGCCCAGCGGCCAGGCCACGAACGGGAACAAGCTCCCGCCGCCGAAGAAGAGCGCCACCAGCAGTGCACTGCTGGTGATCATGTGTGCGTACTCGCCGAGGAAGAACATTGAGAACTTCATGGCGCTGTATTCGGTATGGAACCCGCCGACCAATTCCTGCTCGCACTCGGCGAGGTCGAACGGCAGGCGATTGGCTTCCGCGAACGAAGCGATCAGCAGCATGAGAAACACGAGCGGCTGCAGCAGCACGGTCCACGTGTCGCCCATGCGGGTCTGGTCGGCGACGATGTCTTCCAGGCGCAGCGAGCCGTGCATCATCAGCAGCACGAGCAGGCCGAGACCAATCGGAATCTCGTAGCTGAGCATCTGCGCCGTCGCCCGCATGCCGCCGTAGAACGCGTATTTGTTGTTGCTCGCATAGCCGGCGAGCACGACGCCGTACACGCTGAGCGAACCCACCGCGAGCAGATAGAGGAAGCCGATGTCGATGCTGACGATCTGACCGATGAGCGGGGCGGCGCCTTCGGCCATCCACGGCCAATAGAACGGGCCGGTCCAGGGAATGATCAGGAAACCGAGAAACGCGACGCCCATCGCCATCACCGGCGCGAGCAGAAACAGCGGTTTGTCGACGTGGTTGGGCGTGATGTCTTCTTTGAGAATGAACTTCACGCCATCGGCCAGCGGCTGGAACAGGCCCAGCCAGCCGACGCGGTTCGGCCCGTGTCGGTCCTGGATGTACGCCGAGATCTTTCGCTCGGCGAGAATGCAGAGGCCGCACGCGACCTGAATCAGACCAAACAGATTGAACAGCAGGAAGAGCGACCAATAGAACGGCTGCGAGAGGAATGACTGCAACTGCTCGCGAAACAGCAGCACCACAACGCCGGTGAAGAGCCCCAGCCCGACGAGGATGGCGCCCACGATCAGCGCGGTCCACTTCGGCGTGCGCAGGAACGCGTCAATCGTGCCTGGTACGGCTTCACCCTGTCGCTGATTGATCGGTCCAGCAGCCATGCGATCCCTCGAACGTCACCCAGACCGCCAGGTCACGTCGCTGGCGGGCAGGTCGGCCCATGAACATAGCACCCGTTGCCGGGCATGTCAGCTTGGTGGAGCCAAGCGGCTAGTGCGCGTGCTCCGGCTCGGGCCGCGGCTCAAACACCTCGGCCATCAGCGGCAGGTCGGCGGCCATCTGCTCGCGGATCTTCTTGCCGCGATAGAGACCGCTCACGCCCGCGAGTTCGGCGAAGAACTGCCCGTCGAACTTGACGCCCTCGGGCGGCGCGACCGCCCGCTCGAACGCCTGCAGCAGTCCGTCGCGATTCATAAACGCGCCCTCCCGCTCGGCCCACACCGAACCCGGAACGACGACCGCGGCCTTCTCCGCCAGCGGCGACGGAAACAGATCATGGACTACCAGAAACTCGACGCCCCCGAGCGCCGCGACCATGTCCTGCGTGACCCAGGTCTCGTCGTCATAGCCGCCGACGACGTAGGCCGCCTTCAGCTTGCCGTTCTGGGCTGCGGCGAGAACATCGCCGATTCCGCCCGTCGCGCCGCCGAAGTGCTCGATGATCGCCTCGACGCCGCGGCGATTGGGCGCCTTCTCGGCGGGGATGGTGAAGCCCTTTGCAAACGTCTGGTCTTCGCCCTCGGTCGGGGTGTGACCGAGCGCGAGCATCGCCTGCGGCGCGACGCTGCGGATGAACTTGGCCAGCAGATACGCCTCTTCGCAGCTCATCATTGGGCTCAGCACGCATGCCACGGCGGCCCCGTCGTCACCCGCCGCGGCCTGTTCGAACTCGCGCCGCAGCACGCTGGGCAGCGTCTCCCAGCGAATGGGCTCGAGCGCATCAGCGGCGCTGCGCCGGACGGGCTGCGTCAGGCGATCTTCGCGATACATATGCTTCCAGCCGAAGCGCTGCTCGTCGCTGA
Organism: uncultured Planctomycetales bacterium; assembly: GCA_964563855.1. Lineage (GTDB taxonomy): Bacteria > Planctomycetota > Phycisphaerae > UBA1845 > Fen-1342 > JAFGRR01. The sequence goes on from CAZLYU010000018.1 coordinate 43,921, forward strand.
TCCACCACTCGTTGACCTTCTCGTTGAAGCGCGGACGAATGCGATAGATGCGGCCCTCGTTGTGATCGATCCAGATCGCGGCGCCGCTGCTGTCGGCGGGGCTGATGCTCTTGGTGCTCTTGAGCAGCCAGACGCGCTGCTGAAAGAGAAAGTCTTTGCCGAGCAGGGCCCCGACGGGGCACAGGTCGACCACGTTGCCCTGCAGCGGGTTCTCGAGCGGCTCACCCGGAAATACGTCGATCTCGCCGCGGCTGCCGCGATTGACGACGCGGAGTTCCCCTGCGCCGGCGATCTCGTCGCAAAAGCGGACGCAACGCGTGCACAGCACGCAGCGGTCCTGATAGAGCAGCGTCTGCGAACCGATGTCTTTCTTCGGGTTTTTATACTTCTCTTCGACCATGCGGCTGGTCGAGCTGCCGTACTCCTCGGAGTAGTCCTGGAGGTAGCATTCGCCGGCCTTATCGCACACCGGGCAGTCGAGCGGGTGATTCAGCAGGTAATACTCCATCGTCCGCGCCTGGTTGGACTCGACCGACGGCGACTGGAAGCGCACCTCCATGCCCTCGCGGACGGGCGTCTGGCACGATGGAAACAGTTTGGGCGCCCACCCGAGCTCCTTGGTTTTCGGGTGCGGCAGCTTCATCTCCATGAGGCACAGCCGGCAACTCGCGACCACACTCAGACCGGGGTGATAGCAGTAGTGCGGCACGGCCATGCCGGCCTCGAGCGCCGCCTGCAATACCGGCACGTCTTCGCGCGCTTCGACTTCCTGCCCGTCAATGATCAATTTCGGCATCGACTCACTCAGCGTTAGCGATCAAATAGCCCATCGCAGCGGGCCGCATGGTAGCAGAAGACCTCCGAGGCGGCGAAGCCGAGGCGTCCGTTCTGACGTCGTTCAGACGCGGGTCAGTTGCGGAGCTGTGTTGTCGCGAACCGGGAAGGTTCCACGCGACCACGACCGCGCCTGGTTCATGATCGGCAGCTCGTAGGCTGCAGGATTGATCTGCTTCACGTACTCCTCGACCGCGCCCGGCGTCTGCTGCTCGATATGCTGCAGGAGCTCGGCCCGAAACTTCTGCACGAGCGTGCGAATTGGCCACGCGGCGCCGTCGGGCAGTCCGCAGATGCTGAGCCCCGGCATCATGCCCATGTTCCGTGTCATCTCAACCAGCATGTCGAGGTCGTAGACGCGTCCAGCCCCCGACTTGAGGCGCTTCGCGACCTTGTACATCCATGACGTGCCCTCGCGACATTGCGTGCATTGACCGCACGATTCATGCGCGTAGAAGCGGGCCACGTTGACCAGTACGTCGCGGATGTCGGTGTCTTCCCCGACGACAACCGCGGCCGCCGTACCCAGACCCAGCAGGTCGTAATTTTTGACGTCGTCAAAATCGAGCACACAATCGAGTTCGTCGTAGTCCTGCTTGTGGTCGATCGGTTCGCCGTCGGGGCGTTTCGGGAACATGTCGCCGCGGACGACGCCCATTGACAGTCCGCCGGGGAACACGGCCTTGACCTTCTTGCCGTCGCGCATGCCGCCGCCGAATTCCTCGCCGTAGATCAGTTCGCGGAGCGGCAATCCGAGGGGCGCCTCGTAGACGCCGGGGCGGTTCACCGGGCCGCTGATGCAGTACATCTTCGGCCCCTTGCTGTTCTCCGTGCCGAGCCCGTTCCACCAGTCGAGGCCGCGGGTGAAGAGGTGCGGCAGGCACGCCAGCGTCTCGACGTTATTCACCACCGTCGGCTTGCGGAAGGCCCCTTCGACGGCGGGGAACGGGGGCTTAATGCGTGGCCAGCCGCGCTTGCCTTCGAGGCTCTCGATCAGGCCGGTCTCTTCGCCGCAGACGTAAGCGCCCGCGCCGCGGTGAATGTAGCACTCGAGGTCGTAGCCGCTGTCGAGAATGTTCTTGCCGAAGTAGCCGGCGGCATACGCCTCGTCGACCGCTTTCTGCAGAATGTGGTACTGCTCGGTGAACTCGCCGCGCATGTAGATGTATGCGACGGTGGTGCGGGTGGCGAATCCGGCGATGAGGATGCCTTCGAGCAGCATGTGCGGGTCGGTTTCCATCGTCACGCGATTGCAGAACGTCGGCGGTTCCGACTCGTCCGCATTGACGCACAGATAGGTGACTTCGCGATCCGCCGGCAGAAAGCCCCACTTGACGCCTGCGGGGAAGCCCGCGCCGCCGCGTCCGCGCAGATTCGCCTGTTTGACGAAGTCGACCACCTCTTGCGGCTGCATTTGGAGCGCCTTAGCGGCACCCTCGTAGCCGCCGGACTGCTTGTAGACCTCGAGCGACACGCTGTTGGGCGTGTCGACGTTGCGCATCAGGATCTTCTCAAACGGCATCGGGAACACTCCACAAACGCGTCATTGCGTGGTCAAACCAGTCACGCGTGGCCGGGCGGGTCGTACAGATCGCTGCGGGGGATCGTGAGCTTGTCGCTCTGTTCGTCCGCCAGCAGCCGGTCCAGGTCTTCCACCTTCACACACTTATGCATCCGTTCGTTGACCATCAGGCATGGGGCGTGGTCGCACGCCGCCAGGCACTCTTCGGTCATCAGCGAGAACTTGCCGTCGGGGGTGGTCTCGTGCTCGCCGATTCCGAGCTTTTGCTGCAGGGCTTCGAGCACGGCGTTGGCGCCCAACAATTCGCACGTGAGCGAGCGGCACACCACCAGCGTCTTCTCGCCACGCGGATGCGTCCAGAAGTGCGTGTAGAACGTCACGACGTCCATGACCGCTGACGGCGGCACTTCGAGCAGTTCGGCGATGTCGCGCATTGCCCGCAGCGAGACGTAGCCGATTTCATCCTGCACCATATGCAGCGCGGGCAGCATGGCCGCCTGCTTACTTGGGTAGCGCGGCAGGAAGACGTCGCGAATCTTCTGTTTGACCGCGTCGCTTACGCCGGGGCCGAGCTCGTTTTCGGGAAGGGTTTTGCGATCAATTGTCTGCCAGGCCATCGACGCACTCCCGGTGCAGGTCTCGCGGTAGTCCGCTCCTCGCCGCCAACGGATGCTAACCAGGTGCAGGCGGAGCGATCAGGTACAGAAGTTTCAAAAGATAGCGGTGCGCCCCGCTCGTGCAAACGCGGCCCGGCGCCGCCACTGCCCACACCCGGCGGCGGCGGGCTACACTGGCTCGCATGTCCGCATCACTCGCCGACGACATTCGTCTGCTCGATGAGAGCCTCGCCGCGGTCGTGCAGCAGCACGGCGGGCGGGAGGCCGTCGACACACTTCATGAGCTGGTCGAACACTGCAAACGTCAAACTGACCCGGAAACGGTCGGATTGCGGGCGGCGGCGGAGCGCGTCGCGGGCTTGCCGCTCGCGATGCTCGACGAGCTGCTGAAGATCCTGACGATTCGGTTTCACCTGACGAACAAGGCCGAGCAGGTCGAAATCGCCCGCATCAATCGCGAGCGCGAACGCAGCGCGACGACTGATAAACCGCGTCCGGAATCGATCGCCGAAGCGATCGCCGCTTTGCAGCAGCGCGGCGTGCCGCTGGCGCGGGTCTTGGGCGTGCTCGGGCAGCTCGACATTCAGCCGACGTTCACCGCCCACCCGACCGAGGCGCGTCGTCGCAGCATTCTGCGTCAGCAGCGCGCCATCGCCGCGGCGCTGACCGACCGGCACGATCGAGCGCTCACGCCGGTCGAAGGTGAGCACAACGCCGCCGTCATTCGCCAGCAGATTCTGCTGATGTATGGGACGGACGAGATCCGTGTTGATCGGCCGGCCGTCAGCGAAGAGGTGCGGCAAGGCATCTACTTCTTGCGCGAGACGGTATGCGCGGCGGTCCCACAGCTTTATCAGGACGTGCGCAGCGCGATCCGGCGTTGCTACGACGCGACCCCGCCGCTGCCGACTTTTCTGCGTTACCGCACTTGGATTGGCGGCGATCGCGACGGCAACCCGCGTGTCACGGCGCAGGTGACGCGCAGTACGTTGCGGATGCTGCGAGAGGCCGCGCTTGAACTGCACCATGAACAGTTGGACGCGCTGCGCGGTGAGCTGACGCTTTCGTCGCGGCGAATCGTCGCGCCGCCGTCGCTGCTGGCCGCGATCGAAGCTGATCGCGCGGCGCATCCGCTGCCGTCGGCGGACGCCCGCGCGATGCGGGTCGAGCCGTTCCGCATTCGCGTGGCTCAGATCCAGCAGAAGCTCAGTCGGGCGCAGCAGGAGCCGCTCGCGTATCGCTGCAGCGACTACGTCGCCGATCTCGAAGCGGTCGAGAGTGCGCTGCAGAGTGCGGGGTTGGCTTCGCTGGCGGAGACCGGGCGTTTGGCGGATCTGCTCGTGCAGGCCCGCACTTTCGGATTTCACCTCGCAGCCCTCGACATCCGCCAGCACAGTCAGGTGCACACGCACGCGCTCGACGAGTTGCTGCGTCAGGCGAACGCCCACGACGACTACGCCGGCCTTGACGAAGCAGCGAAGCTCGACGTTTTGCGAGCGGAGCTGCGTAATCCGCGTCCGCTGCTGGCTCATGGCGCCATCGTCTCGGAGCGCACCCAGGAGCTGCTCGATGTGCTCGCGGCGGTGCGCGAGACGCTGATGAGCGATCCGAATGCGATTGGCAGCTACGTCATCAGCATGACGCACGCGGTCAGCGACGTGCTCGGCTTGTTGGTGCTGTTCAAGGAAGCCGGGCTCTGGCGGCGAACCGACGGCGTGGTCGGCTGCGCGCTCGACGTCGCTCCATTGTTCGAAACCGTCGACGACCTCGACCGCTGCGGCGACCTCATGACCGCCTTGTTTCAGGATGATGTCTATCGCTTGCAACTCGCCGCCCGCGAGCAGTTACAGGAAGTGATGCTGGGCTATTCCGACAGCAACAAGGACGGCGGCTACTGGATGAGCAACTGGGGTCTGCAGCAGGCGCAGGCCAGACTCGCCGACGCCTGCGAGCAACACGGTGTTCAATTGCGTTTGTTTCACGGCCGCGGCGGGACGGTGGGTCGCGGCGGCGGCCGGGCCAACCGCGCCATCCTTTCGACCCCGCGGGCCGCACGCAACGGACGCATCCGCTTTACCGAACAAGGCGAGGTCATCACCTTCCGCTACGCGCTGCCTGCAATCGCGCGTCGACATCTCGAGCAGATCGTGAACGCGATGATCCTCGCGACGGCGTCAGATGAGCAGGCCGCGCCCGAGCAGCGGGCCGAGCGCGCGGCGCTCATGGATCGGCTCGCGCGGACATCGATGGCCGCGTATCGCGAACTGGTGCTCGATGAGGCGTTTTGGCCGTGGTATGCGCATGTCTCGCCGATTCGGCACATCAGCGACTTGCCGATCGCATCGCGGCCGGTCGCCCGCACGTCCGGCGAAGTCGCGTTCGCGAATGTGCGGGCCATTCCGTGGGTCTTCGCCTGGACGCAAATGCGCTATACCGCGCCCGGCTGGTATGGTCTTGGCAGTGCGCTCGAGGCGGAGCAGGAGCGCGACCCCAACTCAATCGGCATGATGCAATCGCTTTATCGCGACTGGGCGTTCTTTCACACGCTCATCGACAACGCGCAACAGGAGATGGGGCGGGCGCGGCTGGCGATCGCCGCACTGTATGCCGCCGCCGGCGACCCTGCCCTCCACGCGCGGTTAGCGGCGGAGTTTGACCGCACGGAGCGGGCGATTCTCGCGATCACCGGTCAGGAGCGGCTGCTCGACAACAACCCGGTGATCCAGCGCGGCATTGACGCCCGTAACCCCTACACCGACGTGCTCAATCTTGTACAGCGCGAACTGCTCGAGCGTCATCGACAGGCGGAGGATGATCATGACCGCGCCGCACTGCAGCCGGCGATTTTCCTCAGCATTAACGGTATTGCGGCGGCGATGCAGAGTACGGGGTGAGGGTGGATACCCGTCGGTTCAGGGTTCAGGGTTCAGGGTTCAGGGTTCAGGGTACAGGGTTCAGGGGCTACGGTGCGTGGTCCGGGGACATCAGTCCGGTGTCACGTGTCAGGTGTCAGGTGTCAAATGGCACGTGGCAGGTGGTCGGGGCGTCCACGTTTCTTGGCACGGGGGTTGCTTCTTCCGTTTGGTGATGTGTGCAGCGCGTGGGTTGCTCGCGCGTTTGGCCGTTGATTCGCATCACGCTGCTTGTGGAGGAGCTTATGACGACTTGCAATTCTCGCGCGTGCCGCGCGGTTCTTACTGCTGCTCTGGCGCTGGGGCTGTGCGGATGTGTTGATCCGCAGAGTGATCTTGGAAAACTGATCCGTGGGGCTGGGGCGTCGCAGATTGAGGCCGGGTTGAACTCGATTGCGAGCGGGTTGATCGCGACGGTGTTTGAGGTGATCGAGCCCGAGCCGGAGAACGACCCGCCGGCGTAGATGCTTTCGCGGATGCCGGGCGTGGATGCGCTGCGGCGTTAAGTCGTGCTTGAATCCGCGTGGGACGGCGTGGGACGAGGCGGCGGCTCGCGAAATCGCCGGAAGCGCGTGGAATCTTGACGCTTCGCCGGCGTCGGCGTACTTTCAGGGGCTCGCGCCGGGCCTGGGGCCCGCAGCGCCCGAGTGGCGGAATTGGCAGACGCGCCAGGTTGAGGGCCTGGTGAGGGTTATACCTCGTGCTGGTTCGAATCCAGTCTCGGGCAATCAGCGCCGCTAGCTCAATGGATAGAGCGTTGGTCTACGGAACCAAAGGTTCCAGGTTCGAGTCCTGGGCGGCGCGTTTCATCCCTCCTCGACCGCCGTCTCGCGGGTCGTTCGGGCCTGCAATCGAGACGCCAAGTCGGCAAAATCAGCACGCACCTCGACTTCGATGAGCATGCGGGCGTCAAAGAGCGCCAGGATCGCGCGCTTGACTGGTTGATTCAGAATCGACGCCGCCGCGGCTGCGTAAGCCTGCAGTTGAACGCCATACGCCGCGATTCTGCGTTGCAACATGACGTTGTCGGCGACGCGGTCGGTCTTGTAATCCACCAACGCCAGGCCGTCCGGGAGTTCGAACAGCGCGTCGATGACGCCGCGAATGATCGTGCGCTCCGCGTCGTCGTCGGCCGGCGGGGCGTAGACCAGCGGCGACTCGCGGAGCAGCGGCACACGCTCGTTCGCCAGCCACTGCCCGACGTCGCTGCTCGCCAGCCATTGCAACGCGTTGAAGTCGAGCAATTGCGCCTCGTCATGCGACAGACGTCCCTGCGCCACCAGCCGATCCGCCTCGCGCGGCAGATACATCGGGGTCGACCACGCGCGGCGCTCCGCATGTTGCATGAAGGCGTGCATTGCGGAGCCGCGCGCGCGGCCGTCGGTCGTGTCCGTTGGTTGCGCGAATCGCGGGACGCTGCGCCCGGCGGGCTCGAAGTGTTGTTCGATGGGCAGCGGCGCGGCTTCGTCGTCGTCATCAAGCATGAGTTGCTTCAGCCGACTCACAGAAATCGCGACCGGCTTGGCGCGGCGCGGGATCGCCGCGCGCAGCAACTGCGTCGTGTCGCGCACCCACCGCTCCTCGTCTTGGTTCAGTGGCTCCACGTCCGTCTGGGGCGCTGGCGCGGGCGTGTGTTGTTCGGCGACGGCGATGCTGTCGGCGTCGTGCGTCTGGCAGCGCACCTGGCGCGGGTCGACCCCGGAGAGACCGTCGAGCGCCCAGCACAACATGCTTCGCGCGGAGTGCTTGCCCTGCAGCGAGCGGCGCAACGCAATTGACTGTTGCTGGCGACCAGCGGCTTTGCTGTCCTGATGGCCGATGATGACCAGCCGTTCGCGAGCGCGGGTGGCGGCGACATAGAGTAGTCGCAATTCCTCCTCGCGTTCGCGCTGACGTCGGGCGCGACGGGCCGGGTGGTAGGCTGCGCTCTCGATCCGGCGTTCGGCCTGCGCGTCGAAGAAGCGCACACCCACGCCGTGCGTCGGGTCGACCACGAGCGACGCGTTTCGGCCGCCGCGCTCGAGTGCGGCGCCCGCGCCGAGCAAGTAGACGAAGGGGAACTCGAGTCCTTTGGCGGCGTGAATGGTCATGACGCGCACGACTTGATCGCCGACGGCGAGGGAGACGTAGGGCTGTGCGTTGGGATAGTGGGCCATCTTGTGCAACTCATCGACCAATCCGGCCACGCCGGAGCCGGTGCGTTCGGTGAGCTCGCTCGCCAGGCGTTCGAGGGTGTGCAGCAAGCCGACGCGCGGTGCGCCAAACCGCTGTCCGCTGGCGAACAGTTCGAGTTCACCGTCTTGCACGATGCGTCGCAGCACAACTTCCGGACCGACGGTCCGCGCCAGCTTGCGCCACCGGGCAAGCCGCCCAAGGGCCGCCGACACACGTTCACGTAATGCTCGGTCGCTGCCGTCGCGGGCGTAGCGCCGTACAGCGACGTGGAACGGGACGCCGCGCTTGGTGATCCGGCGAATCGTGAGGAGATCGTCCGGCGTCAGCTCCACGAGCGGGCCGCGCAGGTAGGCGGCGAGCGAGAGGCTCTGTTGCTCATTGACGATCAACTCGAGCGGCGCGAGCACGTCGCGCACTTCCGGCGTGTCGAGCAGCGCTTCACGACCGAGCGCGGCGGCCGGGACGCCGCAGGTGCGCAGCATTCCGGCGACGCGTCCGGCGTTGCCGTGCGCCGCGCGCAGCAGCACCACCATGTCGCCCCAGTGGGTTGGTCGCAGTTGCGGTCCATCGGGGGTGGCCGTGGGCGTCATGGCGCCGCGCTCGACCAAGGCGCGCATGTCTCGCGCGGCGAGCACGGCTTCGCGTTCGATCAGCTCGAGCTCAAGCCGGGCGCCGCGCGGGGGCTGGCTGATCACATGCACGTGCAAGCGTGGCTCATCGTCCAGCGTCGTGTTGCTCAGTTCGGCGCGCTGCGCGACCAGCCGTTCGTCGGGGCCGAAGGCGGCGCCGCCGAAGTCGGGTTCGAACAGCGCGGCGAAGAGATGGTTGAGCGGGGCGAGCAGCGCCGCGTGGGTGCGGAAGTTGTCTGCGAGCGTCACGACTTCGCCGATCGGCGACGCCTTCCGCAGCCGCTCGATGGCGGCGCCGAGCAGACGCGGCTCGGCTTGGCGGAAGCCGTAGATACTCTGTTTCACGTCGCCGACCAGGGTGCGATTGCCGGGGGCGGGCTGGCTCACCATTTCGAGCAGCGTCATCTGCACGGGGCTGGTGTCTTGCGCTTCATCGATCAGCACGTGCGCGTAGCGACCGCGCAATCGTTGAGCGAGCGGCGTCGGGCTGACGTGCGGCTGATCGGGTTGCTGCGGATCGGTTCGAATGTCGGCGATCAATCGCAACGCCGCCCGCAAGACGTCATCGAAACTCAGGACGCCGCGTGCGCGTTTTTCGCGTCGTTCGATTTCTTGGCGGCGCGTGTCGAGATCGAGCATGTCGACGAGCAGTCGGTGTGCGTCGGGCGCCGACTGTAGCAGCCTGTCGCTCGCGGCGGCGCCGAATGTGTCACGAATCTCGCCTTGGAAACGCCGCTTTCGAAAGTCGTCGCGCAGCGCCTTCACGTCTTTTGAGAGCTTGTTTGGCGCGCGGGGCCACTGGTAGGCGTCGATCGCCGCCACCGCCTGCTCGAAATCGCCGTTGCGCGCCAGGTTGCTCCATGTTTGCAGTGCATTGCGGTAAGCGTCGCGGTCGGGGAAATGGTCGATCGCTTTGAGTTGTTCGTGTTGCAGTGTGCAGACTTCGACGAGCGACTCCTTCAGCGTGCGGCGCACGTGGGATGTGGGGTCGCGGCTTGCGAGGCTGGCGCGCTGCGCCGAAATCCAGCCGTCGGGATCGAGCATTTGTGCGCGGGCGTGACTGAGGGTGTGCAGCCAGTTTCGCAGAAACGCGTCGGTCAGACTCACGCTGCGCGCCAGCCAGCCGCGAATGCGCTCGGCGAGCGGGTCTTGATCGGCGTAGACCCAGGCGAGGAGTTGGTCCAGGCACGCTTCGTCGAGCAAGACAGCTTGTTGCTCACTCAGCGTCGTGAAGTTTGGATCGACGCCGCTGTTGCGGAAGTGTTCGCGCACCAGGCGGGCGGCCCAGGCGTCGATCGTGCCGATCTCCGCATTGTCGAGCAGCAGCGTTTGCTGTGTGAGTCGCGCGGCGAGCTGCGGATCCGTCGTCTGTTCGGCCTGTGTCTGCAGCATGCGGCCCACGCGAAGACGCAGCTCAGCCGCCGCGGCGCGCGTGAACGTGACGACGAGCAGTTCGTCGATGTCGCAGACTCCATCGGCGACCAACGCCGCACAGCGTCGCGCGAGTGTCTCGGTTTTTCCCGAACCGGCCGAGGCGGCGACGATCAGATCGCCGCCGCGCTGCGCGATGGCTCGCGTCTGATGGATGGTCGGGGTGGGCTTCATGAGACGTTGCTGGTTGCGTGTGAAGCGAGCAGAGGCAAGACCGACTCGGCGGCGACCGGGCGGTTATGGCGGCGATCGAAGCGGCACAGGGCCTGGTAGCCGCATGTGCGGCATGGGAGTGTGTCGGCGTGAACCACCGGACGCACGGCGATGTCGCCCGCCGCCACGCCCCGCGCCGCGACCGCGATGGTTTCGGCGGCGGTTGCGAGCCAGTGGTCGATCCTGGCGTCGTCGCCTACGTCGCCTGCGAGCTGTCCCATTTTCGTTCGCTTGACGTGCACAACGCCGCCGTGGTTGTTGGGATCGAGCACTTCAACGGCGCGCGGGGTGAGCACGCCGCGCGGCTTGAACAGCTCGAGGTGTTGTTCGAGCGGTGCGGCATTGGGGAACTTGGCGGAACCCGTCGTTTCTTTGGCCTGCAACGGGGCGATCAGCAGGCCGACGACGTCGCTCGTTGGGAAGCGCTGCTGCGCGGCGAGTCCGTAGAGCGCGAGTTGCAGACTCTGCTCGACGAGATAAGGCGCCGTGCGCAATGACTGGCTCCGGCGCTTGTAGTCGTAGACCACCAGGAACCGTTGACCGTTCAGATCGGCAGCATCGATGCGGTCGATCGAGCCGCGCAACGCGACGCGCAGTGGGGCTATGGCGGAAGTTGTGGTTTGATTGTCGGCGTCGCTGAGGGGAAGTTCACACGCGAGCGGTTGCATCACGCCGCGGCGCCAGCGCTCGACGTGAACGTCAAGGACTCGATCGACCTGTTGGCCGATCGCGCCGAGCCAGAAGCGGGCGTCGGCGCGCCATGGACCGAAGTCGTTGAAGTGGCGCTGCGTGGCTTCGTCGCGCCAGTTTCGCCATGCGTCTGGAGGGATGTCTTGCACGGGGGAGCCGCTGTCGATGGCGCGTTGTACGGTCGCAGCGAGCAGCGCGTGCATGAGCAGTCCGTTGGATCGCGCTGGTGACGGCGCGAGTTGCTGCTCGTCGAGATCGAGCCCGTGGCGGGCGAAGTGTTTGAAGGGGCAACGCAGATACCGATTGAGCTCGCTGTGCGATGCGGTCCACACGCCGCGAGCGCCGCGATAGGGCGCGACGGGCGTGACGTTGTTGGTGTATCGCTCGCCACGGGTCAGGCGTGCGAGCGTGGTGCGGGTGGTCGGGTCGGTCTCGAGCGCGCGCCGCAACGCCGCGTAGCGACGGGTTTGCGGGCGATCGTTCGCGGTCAGGGTTTGGCGTTCGTGCTCGCGATGCGCGTGCGTTGTCCGCACAAAATCGCGCAACGACACGGGGACCGCGGCGCTGCTTTCGTCTTCGACGTCGCAGATCGGGTGAACGGCGAAGACGTCGGCGAGCAGGGGCGACGGGGCCAGCGGCTGTCCGTCGCCGGTGCGGGTCGCGTGGCTAATCGTCAGCGAGTCAGACGGTCGTGTGCAGGCGATGTAGGCGAAAAGGCGTTCGGCGCTGACGTCGTTGCCTCGCGGACGCAGCGCGGCGAGGCCGGCGGCTGCGGCGGCGGCGCGATCCTCGTCGGAAAGCACCGGATCAGGTTCGGCCGGCTTTGGGAACACGCCTTCGTTGAAGCCTAGCAGCCATGCGTGCTTGACCTCGGGGTGTCGGCTGCGGTCGATCGCCGTGACCAGCACCTGGTCGAGTTCGGGCGGCGCGACGCCGAGCGTGATGTCGCGCAGCGCGTCAGCCAAGAGCGCGGCGAACTCGTCAGCGGTGAGCGACTCCGTGCCGAACACCTCGTGAATATCGCTCAACACGTCGCATAGTTGGTCCCACGCAAGGCGGTGCACCTCGGCCGCTTCGTAGTCGCCGTGCCGGTGTGCTTGCCGCGACCAGTCGCCGAGCCGCCGGGGAGTGTCCCACGTCTGAAGGAGTTCGTAGAGCAGTTGCAGCCAGGCGCTGGCGACGCAGGGGCCGCGCGTCGATTCGAGCAGGAGTGGCTCGAGGCCGTCGACGATGCGTCGGCGCGCGTTCTCGAGTCCTGCTTGCGCCCGAGGAGTCATGTTCGAGAGCGGCCACTGTGCGGCGCGCCATGCGTCGGGCCCGCGGGCGTGCGACTCCTGCAGCGCCAGGTCGAGGCGCTCGCGGTGACGTCGGCGAATGGGAATGAGTTCGGTTTGCAGCAGGCTGCGCATGCATTGTGGTGCGAAGTCCGAGCGCAGCGCTTCGAAGACGCCGTGTACGAGCCGCACGACCGGATGCCCCGGCAATGGACGTCGGCGGTCGATGAATCTGGGAATGTCGAAGTCGGCGAAGACGGCGTCGATGGTCTCGGCCCAGGGTGCGAGATCGCGGGCGATCACCGCGAAGTCGCTGAAGCGCGCGGCCCCCCGTGCAACGCGCTCGCGGATGAAGCGGGCGACAGCCATCACCTCATCGCGCGGCAGGCCGCAAGCGAGCACACGCACGGCTCCGCGATCTGTGTCGCCGAGGTCAGCAGTCGTCGCGGAGCGCCGCGTTCGGGATGGTCCGCCGAGCCGCGCTTCAAGTTGCGCCAACGGCGACGTCGCCGTGACGCGATGATTCGTTCCGATCAAGCTGGCGTCGAACCCAACGGCGACGCCTGCGGCTTCGAATTGGGCGCGCAACTCCGCCTGGGTGTCGCGTGCGCGGCTAAACAGATCGATGTGCGGCGCAGGCGGCGGGTTTGGGTCGCACAGGCTGGTGATCCACATCGCGCGGGCGCGTTGCGCGAGCGCGACGAGCGTCGCCGCTTCCTCTTGCGTGAAGCCCGCGAATCCGTCGACCCACACTTCGGCTTCGTGCAGCCACGGTGTTTGCATGACCTGCTGGCGCAGCTTTTTGAGCCTCAGGGCCGGGTCGAGCCGGTGCTCGCCGAGCCAGGAGAGGTACGCGTCCAATAGTTGTCCGAGCGCCCGCAGCCGATCGGCGGCGCCGACGCGACAGTTGGTCGCCGCTCGCAATAGTTCAGCCGGCGTGACGCCTTCGCTGAGCAGTTCGTTGAGCGTGGCTTCCACGGCTTGGTAGAAAGACGGCGTGTGAGCCGCGCGGCCGAAGTGAGCGGCTAACTGCGGCTTACGTCTGAGCAGCAGACGCAGCGCCAGTACGCGGGCTTCGGCGGAAATCACCGGCGGTTCGCGGCCGACCTCGCTCCAGACCCGCCGAATCAGGCGGGAGAAGCTGAGCACTTCCGCGCGCAGATAGCCGCCGCCCGGGCTGATGAGGGCCAGCGCCCGCTCGGTTTGCAGGCTGGCTTGCTCGGGAGTGATGAGCATCAGCGGCGGCCCGCTCGCGCGCTCCGCGAGGCGATCGCGGATCGCAGTCAGGCACGCGTGCGTCTTCCCCGCACCGGCGCGGCCCATTATGAAGGTCACGGCCATGGACGTATCACAACGCAAACGACGCGCCGTGGCGAGACGGGCAACCTGCTTGCGAACCGTCGCGCAACACGGCAGACTCGCGAGGTGATGCAGCGAACGGTCATCGTCATCATCGGCGCAACGGCGAGCGGCAAGAGCCGACTCGCGCTCGACGTCGCGCGGCGCTTGCAAGGTGAGATCGTGTCGATCGATTCCATGACCGTGTACCGCGGCATGGACATCGGCACCGCGAAGCCATCCATCGCCGAGCGCGAAGCCGTGCCCCATCACCTGATCGACGTCGCCGATCCTTGGGAGCCGTTCAGCGTGAAGCGCTTTCTCGATCTCGCGGATGCGGCGGTGGACGACATCCACGCACGCGGGAAGCCGGCGATTGCGGTGGGGGGCACGATGCTCTACTTCAAGGCGTTTCGCATGGGGCTGTTCGACGGTCCCGCGTCGGATCCCGACTACCGCGCGACGCTGCGGGCGCGGGCGTCGTCGGAGGGCGTGGCGGTTTTGCATCGCGAACTGGCGGCGGTTGATCCCGTGTCGGCGCAACGCATCCATCCCAACGATCTCAAACGCATCGAGCGGGCGCTCGAGGTGCATCACCAGACCGGGCGGCCCATCAGCGAACTGCAGCAGGAATGGGCCCGCACCGAGCCGCGACAACCGACGTGGCGCTGGCTGCTGCTCGGCGTGAGTGCGCCGCGACACGTTAACAGCCGGCGAATCAATGAGCGCGTGCGGCGGATGATCGCGGCGGGGCTGGTCGACGAAGCGCGACGCCTCTATGACGACCCGCGCGGCGTCGGCGACCAGGCGTCGCAGGCGGTCGGCTATCGCGAACTGTTCGAACACTTCGCCGGCGCGTGCCCGCTCGACTACGCCATCGAGCAGATCAAGATTCACTCGCGCCGACTGGCCAAGCATCAACGCACCTGGATGCGTCGCCTGGACGACGTGCAGTGGATCGAGCGCGAAGCCGGCATGAAGCCGCCGGAATTGATCAACGTCGCGTGGCCGATGATCACGGCGGCGGGGATGGCGCCGCCTTCGAAGGTCGAGCGTGTCGAGCCGACAAACGGCGGGTACACTCCACCCGACGATGCATGACGCACGACAACAGCTCATCCGCACGTCACCGTTGACGATACGTCGCGTTTTGTTGTTGGTTGGCGGACTCCTGCTGCTCGGGCCGCTGGTTGGCTGCGAAAGCGGCATCGCGGGCGGGCGACGCGATGTGTGGGCGGTGCGCGTGATTAGCACTGCCGGTCCCGATCAGTATCGCTTATCGAACTTTTACGCCGACTCGTTGCGCCGCGTTGAGCAGCTCGATGCGGAGCTCGTGACGGTGATCGTGGATGAGGAGTACACGCACGTCTATTACGGCAGTTACGTGCATCGCATCGATCCGCTGACGAACGAAGAACAGCTACGGCCCGATCCGCGCGACGATCTCGAGCTAATCCGCATCTTGTCGCCGGATGGCCAGAGCCGTCCGTTCGCCCGCGCGACGGTCGAGCCGCTGCCGGCGGGAGAACTCGGCGATCCGACGCTGAATGCTGAGAATGTGGACGCGTACTGGTCGCTGCAGGTCGCGGTGTTCTTGAAGACGGCGGACTTTCGGAATCCGAAGCAGGCCGCCGTCGATTACGCCAAGTATCTGCGCGATCAGGGTTTTGAGGCCTATTTCCATCATGCGGCGTCGCTGAGCAGCGTGGTGATTGGGGCGTTTCCGCAATCCGCCGTCGTTGCCGTTCAGAAGATGACGCGTGCGGGGCCGCTGTCGGCTGCGGTGAAGACGTCGGAGATGCAGGTGGTGGATCCTCGATTGCGTCGGCTGAGAGAACAATTCCCGTGGTCGCTCGAAAACCCGCGCCTGGTGCGGCGGGGCGGTTTGTTCAGCCAAGAGGTGGTTGTCGAGGCGGAGCCGGCGCAGAACCCGTCTCTTTTGGTGGAGCTCCCCAAGGTCGCTCGGGAGCGGACGGCGGCTGAACGCGAGTTGCTCTGGTGAGCGCCGCAGCGCTGGACGAGTTGGTGCTGGCCACCCGCAACGACGGTAAGTTGCGCGAGATGCGGCAGTTAACGGCTGGTCTGCCTTTCGTGTGGCGGGGATTGGACGACTTTCCGGCCGTTCCTGAAGCCGTCGAAGATGCGGAAACGTTTGTGGGGAACGCGACGCGCAAGGCGCTGCATTACGCGGAGGCCACCGGGCTCGCGGCGCTCGCGGACGACTCTGGTTTAGAGGTCGATGCGCTCGGCGGGGCGCCGGGGGTGCACTCGGCGCGATTTGCGGGGGCGTCGCGGGATGACGCCGCGAACAACCGCAAGCTGATCAGCGCTCTGGCTGGGACGCGGATTGCGGAGCGCACGGCGCGGTTTTGTTGTGCCATGGTGCTGGCGCGTGGCGGCGAGGTGCTGCACGTTGCGACGGGGGTGCTGCACGGGTTGATTCTCGACGAGGCGCGGGGCGAAAACGGTTTCGGGTATGACCCGCATTTTTTCGTTCCGGCGTTGGGGCGTCGCACGGCCGAGCTAGCGGCGGATCAGAAGAATGCCATCAGCCACCGCGGGCGGGCGTTGCGGGGCGTTGCGGTGTGGCTGGAGACCCGGCGGTGACTAAGACGGAGGGTGGCGGTCCGCGGATTGGTCACCGATCACCGAAATTTGAAGCTGAGTGAGTTGACACCGGCAGGGGAAGGAGTACATTACACGGCCCGCTTGAGTTTGCTGGTCGCTGTTTGCGGCTGTAGACGGGAGCGGGGCGGCCGGAGCGTCCGATAGAGCCGAGCGCCGTCTCTCGCAGCTTGGATTGGTCGCGTATGGCGACAAGACGCGAAGACGGGCTCGTAGCTCAGTTGGTTAGAGCGCGTCCCTGATAAGGACGAGGTCCGAGGTTCGAATCCTCGCGGGCCCATTCGGTCGCACGGATGCGTTGGCGTCAGGCGACGTCGGAGTAGTGACGTGTCGGACGTGATGGCGTATGTGCTGATCGGCCTGTTTGCGGTCGCCGTGCTGGTGACAGCGTGGCGTGGAGGCGGCGGCTGAGGTCCGCGTGGATGCGACTAGGCGTGTCCTGGTCTCTTAATCGCGGGCCTGTTTTTGTCGCCGCTCGGTCGCGGACGGGGCCGTAGCTCAATCGGGAGAGCGCCGCCTTTGCAAGGCGGAGGTTACCGGTTCGATCCCGGTCGGCTCCACTGAGCCTGTGCCGGAGGGCCGGCGAAGTTCGCTTGGCATCGCGCTCGAGTGCGTGTAACGGCGCGTTCGAGCCCGCTGCTGGCGGGATCTGGCGGGCAGTGATGTTCGTCGGGTTTGATCTTTGACAAGTGAACAGTGTGGATACACGTGTTTAGGTGTCTCACCGCAGGCCGGCGTTTGAGGTCTGTCGGGAGCGTGGGTTGGCGGTTTTTCCGTTGGCTGTCGTTTTCGGCGGGTGTTGAGCGTTTGGTTTGCAATCGAGATCGAGTCGAAAGGACCGGATCGAGTATTCCGTGCTGGCCGCAGTTATTCATAAATACGGTCAAGCTCGGAAGGGTGTATGGTGGATGCCTTGGCGTGCAGAGGCGATGAAGGACGTTGTAGGCTGCGATAAGCTCCGGGGAGCCGCCAAACAGGCTTTGATCCGGGGATGTCCGAATGGGGCAACCCGACGTCGCTGGGCAACCAGACGGCGTCATTCGCACCTGAATGTATAGGGTGCGGAAGCGAACCCAGGGAACTGAAACATCTAAGTACCTGGAGGAAAGGAAATCAACCGAGACTCCGTGAGTAGCGGCGAGCGAAAGCGGACCAGCCTAGATTGTGAAGCCAGTCGAACGCTCTGGAAAGGGCGACCACAGAGGGTGACAGTCCTGTAGACGACGGTGAATCAATCGATATCAAGTAGGTCGGATGTCGTGGAACTCTGACTGAAGAACGGGGGCCCACCCTCGAAGGCTAAGTACTCCTGCACGACCGATAGAGAACAAGTACAGCGATGGAAAGGTGAAAAGCACCCCTTCTAGGGGAGTTAAAAGCACCTGAAACCATGCACCTACAAGCTGTCGGAGCCCGATTTGATCGGGTGACGGCGTACCTTTTGCATAATGGACCGGCGAGTTTCCGTATGTGGCGAGGCTAAGCGCTTCCGGCGCGGAGCCGTAGCGAAAGCGAGTCTGAATAGGGCGAATGAGTCGCATGCGGCGGACCCGAAACCAGGTGATCTACCCATGGGCAGGTTGAAGGGACGGTAAAACGTCCTGGAGGACCGAAGCCGTAAACGTTGAAAAGTTTTGGCATGACCTGTGGGGAGGAGTAAAAGTCTAATCAAACCTGGAGATATCTGGTTCTCCCCGAAATGTCTTTTGGGACAGCCTCGGGACACTACGCAACGGGGGTAGAGCTACTGAATGGATCGAGGGCCCTCCCCGGGTACCTCCTCCAATCAAACTCCGAATACCGTTGCGACTATCCCGGGAGTGAGTCCGCGGGCGCTAACGTCCGCGGTCGAGAGGGAAACAACCCTGATCGCCAGCTAAGGCCCCAAAGTCAAGCTAAGTGCGTAAGGAAGTTCGTTTTCAATGACAGCCAGGATGTTGGCTTAGAAGCAGCCACCATTTAAAAAGTGCGTAATAGC
>CAZLYU010000019.1:0-59140 GCA_964563855.1 uncultured Planctomycetales bacterium
AACCTCTTTCCGGAGTCCCGCGGGTCGCGCTGTGCGCCGGGCGCCGCGAGGTCGAGCGGAACGCAGTGCTTCGCGTGGGTCGCAAGGCGTTCCCTCTCCTCCCATGGCCAACTGAAATCCGTTCCGAATGCCGTGGCCTGCAACTGCCTGCCGCTGGCGCCAGCCTGGCGGACGCGCGCTGTGATCCGGCTTGCGAGATCGTGACGTAAGTTATTTATTTAAATACACTTGTGATCCATCCCGCATTTGGCGCCGCATCTGCTCAAGTGCCGAGCGTCAGCCGACCGGCGACCGGCGTGAGCCGTCGGCCAGGTCGGTCGCTCAGAAGAAACTCTTTGCTGGAGGTGTAGCCCAATGCTGCTCCATAACGCTTCGCAATTCGCAACCGACTTTGATCACCTGTTTAACCAACTGCGGCGCGGACCCGACCGCCGGCGGAACGTCGCCTTCCCGCTCAACGGCTGGGACGCCGGCGACGCGTTCATCGTCGAGGCGGAGGCCCCGGGTTGGAGCCTCGACAATCTCGAAATCCTCGTGCACGGCCAGGAGTTGACCATCCACGGGTCGCGCTCGGCGGACGCAGACGACTCCCGTCGCTGGCTCCGACGCGAGCGCCTGCAAGGCGACTTCCAGCGCACGCTGACGCTGCCGACCGAAGTCGACGGCGAGCGCGTCGAGGCCACCCTGAAGGACGGCGTGCTCCGCGTCACGCTGCCGAAGGCCGCCGCAGTTCAGCCCCGCCGGATCGAGGTCAAAGGTCTGTAAGTGATTGGGGTTTCGCCAAGGACGTACTGGTCAATTGCATGACCATCTTGAGGAGATACACCGATGAATGATGTCAACACCGATGCGCTGCAGAACACACAGCTTCAGTCATGCGCCCCGCGACGCCACCCGGTCCTCGCGCCGCGCGCCGATATCGTCGAGACCGAAACCGCCTTCGAACTGATCATTGACGTGCCCGGCGTTTCGGCCGACGGCGTCAATGTGACCTACGAGGACAACGTGCTCACCGTGCATGCCGCGGCGAATGATTCGGCTCCGGACGGGCGCTTCATCGTCCGCGAGTACGCGGTCGGCGACTATCGCCGCACGTTCCGCCTCGGTGAGAACATCGATCGCGACAACATCGCGGCGGAACTGCAGCACGGCGTCTTGCGCTTGACGCTGCCGAAGACGCAGCAGGCGCAGCCGCGACGCATCAACGTCACGACCGGCTGAGCAATCCGCCGTTCCGATGGGCTATCCGACCGCCGGGCGCTTGCCGCTCGGCGTTCGGCGTTTTGGTGTTGCGGCGCTGCGACGGTGTCGAATCATGTCGGGGCGCCGCCGCTCGCGCTCCGGCGCTGTGAACCCGCCCGCCGCGCGTGCGTAACACATCGGGAGTGATGGGATGGCTGAAGCGGACCTGCCGCTGGGCGCGTCAGCACGACGCACACGCAGACAGACAATCTTGCTATCGATGGGAGACTGCCCATGAACCGTGTTCGCACATTGACGTGGACTTCCGCTGTTTTCGCGGTCGTGTTGTCGCTGGGAATCGCATGGCCGGACTTGGTGGCCCGTGCCGCATACGCGGTTGAAGCAGGGCAGGCGACGGCGGCGCGCGAGAACCTGCGCTACGCCCGCGACCTTTCATCCGCGTTTCAGGACATCAGCGACGCGATCCGCCCGTCGGTTGTCACGGTCCGCGCCATGCGCGTGGCCGAGAGTCCGCAGAACCTGCCGTTTGACGAAGAGATGCTGCGACGCTTCTTCGGCAACCGCATGCCGGATCTCGAGCGGCAACAGCCCAGCCCAGGCTTTGGTCAGGGAACCGGCGTGATCGTGAGCGCCGACGGCTACATCGTGACCAACAAACACGTGGTCGGCGGGGCGACGAGCGTCCGTGTGCGGCTCAGCGACGATCGCAGCTATGACGCGGAGGTGATCGGAACCGACGACCGCTCAGATCTCGCGGTGCTCAAGATCGACGAATCGGGATTGCTCCCTGCGGGCTTCGCCGACTCGGACAGCGTGCGGCAGGGCGAGTGGGTGCTGGCGTTCGGCAATCCGTTCGGATTTGATCAGACCGTCACCTCCGGCATTGTGAGCGCGACGGGGCGGGTCGGTCTCGGGTCCGGCGATTTCAATGAAGATCTGATCCAAACCGACGCCGCCATCAATCCGGGCAACAGCGGCGGCCCGCTCGTGAATCTCGACGGCGAAGTAATTGGCATCAATACGCTGATCTTCAGCCGCAGCGGCGGATTCCAGGGCCTCGGTTTCGCGGTGCCGTCGAACACGGCGGACTTCGTCGTCCGCAGCATCATCAACAAAGGCCGCGTGGTCCGCGGCTGGCTGGGCGTGCAGATTCAGCCGTTGACGCCGGCGCTGGCGGAAACGTTCGGCTATGAGGAGGCCGGGGGCGTCGCCGTGAACAGTCTCCCCGAACCGAGTCCGGCGCGCGAGGCCGGCGTGCGCGACGGCGACATCATCGTCGCGTTCAACAACAAAAGGGTGCGCGATGTCAACCATCTGCGCAGCATCGTCGCCGCAACGCCGCCGGACACCACGGTCCCCGTGGAGATCTTCCGCAACGGAGAACGCCGTACGCTGCAGGTGAAGTTAGGCGTGTTCGATCGTGACGCGCTCGTCACCAACAGCCCCGCGCAGCCAGACGCAGATCTCAAGGAATTGGGGTTAGAGGTTGAGAATCTGACGCCGGAGCGTTCCGAACAACTTGGCTTTGAGGCGACGCAGAACGGCGTGCTCATCACCAAGGTCGACGTTGGCTCCCGGGCCTTCGATGCCGGCCTGCGACAGGGCAATGTGATCGTGTCGGTCAATGGCGACGACGTTGACGGCGTGAGCAGTTTCATGCGGCTGCTACGCGAACACGACGTGGATCGCGGCGTTCGGCTGCATGTGCTCGACGGGAACACCAAGCGATTCGCGGTCTTGCGCCGCTAGCGTCGCGACCGCTTCGAATCGTGATGACCTTTCATCGGCCGACCGGCTCTCGAGCTGGGTCGGCCGGCTCCGTTTCGCGGCGCAATTCTTGCCCGGGCCGATATTTCCGGACACAATTCCACTGCACGGGTGACCGGAGGATGTGTTTGCGCGGGCCGACGCCTCAAGTTTGCTGAACCCGGCGCCCGACATGAACAGAGCTTCGGCTGGCGGTCGCTGAGGAAGTTCCCAGCGTCTCTCGGTTGGTTCTCTGGAGGAGACAACGCGGTGTCTGACGCCACGGCTGGCTGCTTAAAATCGCGCGGCGAAACGTCGTGTCGCCTGGGTGTCGCGCTGATCGGCGTTTGGACGCTAGTGGGCTGCAACAATGACACGCGGCTCAGTTACAACGAGTTCCGCCAGCTCGAGCAAGCGGTCGTCGAGGTTGAGCCGGTTGACGCTCCAACTGAATCGTTAGCGCTCACCGATCTCCAACCCTTCACGGTGGGCCCCGGCGATGTGCTGCTGGTGACCACCACCGCGATCGGAGAAGCCGACCAATACGCCCAGAACCAAGTCAGCCTGCGCATCGCGGATGATGGCACGGTCGTCCTGCCGCTTGCCGGACGGATCCAGGTTGCGGGGCAGGATTTGAAGGGGGTCGAAGCGGCAATCTTCAACGCGCTGGTGCCGCGCGTGCTGACCAATGTGTCCGTGTTTGTGCAGCTCGTGGAGCCGCAAACCACGACGGTGGTGGTGGTCAGTGCGACCGGCCAGAGCGGATTGGTCGAACTGCCGCGCAATCAGCGAAACGTGCTCTACGCGGTCAATCAGGCCGGTGGGTTCTCGACTGCGGCGAGCGGGGTCGTCCGCATTCATCCGGCGCGCGCCTCGCGTGACTCGCGGGTGTACAACTTGAACGACGTGAACGAACTCCGGCTCGCGATGCTCGCCGCGCCGCTCGAATCCGGCGACATGGTCGTCGTCGAGCCGGCCGGGGCCAGCGCGGTGTATGTCACCGGTCTGGTCAACGCCCCGCTGCCCGTGCCCGTGCCGCGCGGCGGTCGCATGACACTGGTCCGCGCCATTTCGGCCGCGGGCGGGTTGGTCGATTTTCTGGCGCCCGAAGAAGCGACGCTGTGGCGCCGCTTGCCAAACGGCGAGCAGGTGCGCGTGAAGCTGGCGCTCGGGGACATTCTGAAAGGCAACGCGTCGGACATCGAATTGCGGCCCGGCGATGTGCTCGATGTGCCTCACACGCCGAAGACGCGGTTCCGCGACTGGGTGGCGCGCAACATTGTCATCGGGCCGTTCGGCATCACGTCCGTGTATGACCCGGTGGCCGACTACCGCACCCGAATCTTGGCTGACAGCAATGAAGACGACCAAAACCTGTTCCGGCAGTCGTTCTTCCAGAATCTGAGCACTGGCGTAGCGAACATTTTGGTTCCGAACGTGTCCCCGCCGGTGATCACGCCGTAGGGCGGTTGAGCCGCGTCGTTCGCTTATGGAGAGGAGCTCGAGCATGTCGCGCGTTGGGTTGTGCATTGCCGCGACGGTGGTCACGGCGCTTTCGATGGGGGGCTGCCCCGAGTTGGTGACGTTGCCGCCGGTCGTCGAGGCGCGCGTCGAGACGACCGGCGGCGCCTTTGAGCTCGAACTGTTCCCCGAGGCGGCGCCCGCCAACGTCACGCAGTTCATCAGCTTGGCGCAATCCGGCTTCTATAGCGACACGATCTTCCACAACGTGGTCGACAATCGACTGATCGAGGGCGGCGCGTTTCTGACTGACTTCAGCCCCAAGCCCGGCGCCGGCGCCCCGGTGATCAATGAGTCATTCAACGGGTTGTTTAACGAACAGGGCGCCGTGGCGCTCGTCTGGACCGAACAGCCCGACGACGCCGTATCACGCTTTCTCATCAACGTCTCAGACAATCTCGAGCTCGACGCGATCGCGGGCTCGGCGGGCTTCACGGTTTTTGGGCGCGTCACCGGCGGCTTTCCTGTGGTGCAGGCGATCGCCGTTGGCGACAACACGCCGCGCGACGGGTTCCCCAACGCGCCGACCAACCCCGTCGTGATCCAGTCGGTGACCATCACCACGCGTCTGGATGACCCGCAGCTCACGGCGTTTGGCCGCGACTACGCGAACGCAGCGCTCGCGAACGCGTTCGCCGTCGGACGCGACCTGCTCGTGCAAGCGGTGGCGTTCGGAATCTACCCCGGCTTCTTTTGATCCGCAGCACGGCTTCCATTCCGCCGCGATGGAGCGCCGTGCGGCCGCGCGCTACAGTACCAGTCGATCGTCGTAACGGTCTGCTGGGAGCCACACCGTGAGTCGTCGTGCAGTCATCGATCTTTCCGGAGCGGGGTGGCGGCTCTGGTTCGATCGCGAAGCAGTCTGGCGCGACGACGAGCTGCATCCGCCGGGGGTGGCGCTCGACGCACTTCCGACGCGTCCGCCCTCCGGCGGCTGGCGAGCGCTCGCCGAAGCCGGGACCGAGGTCCAGGTTCCCAGCGACGCCTATCACGATTTGCCAAACGCGGCCGCCCCCCGGAGCGGCGTGAGTTGGTGGCAACGCCGCTTTCTTACGCCCGGCGACGCCGGCGACTGCCGCGTCGTGCTGCGCTTCGAGCGTGTCGATCACCGCGCCGAAGTCTTCCTGGACGGCGAGTTGGTCGGATACGACGCCGTCGGCGACACCCCATTTGAAATCGACATCACCTCGCGCACGGCGCCGGGGCGCGAGCATCACCTGGCCGTGCGCGTCACCCGCCCGGAGCGCGTCTGCGAAGGGGCGCGCGAGGTCGCGCGGTGGGGCGCGTTCATGTTGGCGCCCAATTCCGGCCTGGGCGGGTTGACCGGACCGGTCGGGTTGGTGGTGAGCGACTGTCTCTACATCGACGACCTCTTTGTCAAGAATCTGCCGTCCATCAGTGATGTCGAGGTCGAGCTCACCGTACGCAACGTGGATCGGGAGCCGCGTCGCGCGGCGGCCCGCATCGAGATTACAGAAGTCTCCGCGCCCGAGCGCGTCGGGCTCACGCACGCCATCGACGATCTACACGTCCCCGCGGGCGCGAGCGCCGTCGCGACGACGCTCCTGAGGATCGAAGCGCCGCGCGTCTGGTCGCTCGATGATCCAGCGCTCTATCGGTGTCGCGTCACACTCGACAACGGCGACGAACGAATCGTGCAATTCGGCTTACGGTGGTTCGCGACCGAGCGCGACGCGCATACCGGCCGGCTGCATTTCAACGGTCGACGCATCGTCTTGCGCGGCGCCCTCAGTTACGACACACGTCGGCAGGAAGCCGCAGCAGCGGAAGCGACGTCCCGCGAGCGTCTGGTGCAAGCCGCCAAACAGTTGGGGTTCAACTTCATCGCCCGCTGCGATCCGCCTTCGGAAGCGCTGCTCAGCGCGGCGGATCGCTTCGGCGTCCTGGTCGAGGCGCACGTCGGCGCCGCGCCGGCGCGGGCCGACCGTCGCTTGCAAGCGCTCGCGCTCGAGCGGATCCGGCGACGCGTGCGCTGCGCTCGGCAGCACCCATCGCTGATTGGCTACACGATCGCGGGAAACGACGACCCCGAAATCACACCAGCGCAACGCGCCGCGCTGCAGGCGGCTCAGAACTGCGATGTGACGCGCGCGGTCATGCTGTGGAGCCTTGGCGACGACGATACGGAGCGCGCCAAAGCCCGCGCCACGCCGTACGAGGCGCGCATTCACGTCGCCGGTGTGCAGCAGCTCGGGCCCACCCGCGCGCGGGGCGTCTATCGCGACGCGTTCTACCGCGGTCCGGGTGATTTCGACGCGCGACATGATCCGACCACCGACACGCTCTTCTTCGTTGATCGCAGTGATCTCACCGTCCCGCCCGCCGACGTTGACCACGCCGCGGCGGAGCGCGACGGGGCGAGCGCGCCGTCGGAGGTGTCTGATGCGGTCGATCAGTTTCTGGAAGCCCGCGGGTTGCGACGCTACTTCCCGACGGTTGGTGAATTGTCTCAGTCGATCGGCAATGTGGCCTACTACTACCTGTCCCGCATGCTCGAGAACGCGCGTATCGGAAATCAAGTCGATGCTTATGCGATCGATCGGCTCGAGTCGTCGCGCACCCGGCAAGATGGGCTGCTCGACGCCGCGGGGCGCTTTCGCGGCGACCCCCGTTTGTTCGTGCATGTCAATCAGCCGCTCTATGTCGCCGTGAAGCTGCGCGACAAGGTGATCGGCGCCGAGCAGCGCGCGGTCGCCGATTTCCACCTCGTGAACGAGACCCATCTGCACGGCGTGCAGCAACTCACGACGCTGTTGATCGACCTGCACGGTGTCCGGCACTGGCTGCAGGACTTCCCGGTAACGCTGTCGGGCGCCGGCTGTTATGGCGAGTTGCTGGTCGCCAACGTCGAGCTGCCCGAGGGCCTCGCGCCGGGCGTCTACATCGTCCGCGCCGAGTTGCGCGGCCGCGACGGTCGACTATTCGCCACCGGTCATGACGAACTCTTCGTCTTGCAATGGCGTCACACGCCGCTGCCGGTGCGTGGCGCGCTCCTTGACCCCGATGGGGAGACACGCGAATTCGTGGAAGGCGCCCTCAGCTTGCAATTGCCGGAGTTCACCGCCGAAACGCGGCCGGTCGACTACCTCGTCTTCGGAGACTGGAGCCCCGAGCCGATCGAGCCGATTCCGCCGGAGGTGTTCCTTACCGCTGACGGCCGTAACACCGGCCTCACCGCAGAGTATTTCCGCGGCGGCAACTTCGACCGCCTGTTGCGCACGGCGGTCGATCCGGAAGTAGCGGTGCAGCCGCGGCCGGCCGGCGCAACGATGCAGCGCGGAGCGCTGCGCACGTCGATTCGCTGGACCGGTGTGCTGCGTCCGCCGAGCACCGGGACGTACGTCTTTCATGCCGACGTCGACGCCAACGTGCGCTGCTTCATCGACGAACATGCGGTGCTCGACGAATGGACGGATCGATCGCCGAGTCTGAACGAACGCTCCTTGCGTGTCGCTGGGGGCGCGATGCACCTCGAGGAGGGCCGCGCTTACGACATCGCGATCGAGTTTTCCGAGCGAAACCATCGTGGCTGCATGCAATTGCTCTGGTCTCCACCGCAGCAGCGATCAAAGGCCGCAGCCCTCCTCGATGCGGCGCTCCAGCACGTGCAGCGCGGCGCCACACTGCTCGTCCTCCAGCATGCCGATCGCTGGGCCTCACATCTCGCTGAGCGCGGCGTACTCGGCTATCGCGGCCGTCTGCACGGCGGCGGACGACGGCGCAGTGCGGCGTTCTTCGTCCGTCAACACGCGCTCTTCCGCGACTTGCCGGTGAATCAGGCGATGAACTGGCCATACCAGGAACTCGTCGATCCGGAAACGGCGCACTACGGATTGCTGCTCGACGGCGTCGACACGGTCGTCGGTATGCTGAGCGGCCACGAGCCAACCGTCGGTGACGCGGTCGCGATCGCGCGTCACGGGGCCGGCCGCGTCGTGTTGTCGACGCTTGATCTCACATCGAAGCTGCGCGGGGCGGGCGGGGCGCGAGAGGTGGCGCGCAAACTGCTTTGCAACTTCCTGGTCTATGCCGGCAGTCCAGATGACTAGCGCGTCGCACGTCGATGTGAGCTTCGGCGGACGCGCGCGGTCCGTCGTGGTCGCGCTGCTGTCGATCGGCATGCTGGGGTGTGAGCCGAGTGCGAACCGACGAACCCCCGTCGCATCGCCGCTCGCCGTCGCGCATCGGCTGGTGGCGGCGCGACAGGCGGGCGACTTGGTCGCGCTCCAGAAACTGGTGCTTCCCGAGCGAGCGGCCGAGGTGGCGCGGGCCCTGGTCGCGATGGACGATCTCATTCGCGCCAACCAGCAGCTCTGCAGCTTCCTACGCCGTGAAGTGCGCGCTGGCCTGGCCGAAGTCGTGGATCAGTCGCATCTGGCCACCCGTCTGGGCATCTTCAGTCGCGATGTGCGGTTACTCGAGGCCCGGCCAATCGACGCCGACACGGTCGACGTGACGTTCACCGTGGGTGATCGGCTGCCAGCCGAACGCGCTCGATTTGCGCTGCTCGACAGCGCGTGGCGCTACGACCCGGTCGATCCGCAGCCACCGCTCTTCGTCGAGGGCGTTCGCGCCCTGACCGCCGCCCTGCGCTCGCTGCACGACGATCTCGAGAGCGGCGCCCTCTCGCGTGCGGCGGTGCGGCGCGATCCCAACATCTTCATTGCCGAGGCGCAGGAACGACTCTCCGACGCCGCCGCCCGCCTGCCGACGCGTGCTCCGTCGCCCTGAAGCGGAGGCCGCGCAATCCTCGCGGTGAAGGGGTCAGATTGGCGTCGTCGCCAAAATGTGCTTGCACCGCGGCCCCGATGGGCTATGTTGCTGTGCTGGAACGGGTCAGCGTACACCCACGCCAGCCCGCTTTGCCCGCACTACCCCTAAACGTGTTGTCGAGGCGATTTTCGAAACCGAGCCTTGCGTCGTGTTGCGCGACGGCGGCCAGCGAGGAGCATTGTGATGAGCGACACCAAGCCGATCACTGGATCGAGCCTCTTTGGAACGCTGACCTTTTCCGGCCAGGTCATGAGCCAGCGGCTACCCAGCGACGTCGCCAAAAAGCTCCAAAGCACGATGGAGCGCGGCGACGCGCTCGACCCCGCCATCGCCGAACCGATCGCCGCCGCGATGAAGCAGTGGGCGATCGAACACGGCGTGACGCACTACACGCACTGGTTTCAGCCGCTGACCGGCAGCACCGCCGAGAAGCACGACGCGTTTCTCAAGCTCTCGAGCACCGGGCCGATGGAGGCGTTCGGCGGCGACGAACTCACCCAGGGTGAGCCCGACGCCAGTTCGTTTCCGTCCGGCGGAATTCGCGAAACGTTCGAAGCGCGCGGTTACACCGCGTGGGATGCAACCAGCCCGGCCTTCATTCGCAAGACCGGCTCGGTCGCCACGCTTTGCATCCCCACCGCGTTCGTAAGCTGGACGGGCGAAGCCCTGGACAAAAAGACGCCGCTACTGCGTTCGATGCAGGCGGTGAGCGAGCAGGCGCTGCGCATTTTGAAGGTGTTCGGCGCCGCCGACGGCGTGTCGCGCGTCAACACGACGCTCGGCAGCGAACAGGAGTACTTCCTGATCGATGAGTCGTTCGTCGAACAGCGCCTCGATCTGCAGATGTGCGAACGCACCTTGATCGGCGCCGCGCCGCCCAAGGGGCACCAGCTCGACGATCACTACTTCGGCGGTATTCCCGACCGGGTCATTGAGTACATGGCGGAGGTCGAGCACCGGCTCTACGAACTCGGCGTGCCGGTCAAGACGCGGCATAACGAGGTGGCGCCTGGGCAGTACGAAATCGCGCCAACCTTCGAGAACGCCAATGTCGGCACCGACCATCAGATGCTCACGATGGAGGTGCTGCGCTCGACGGCCCGCAAGCACGGCCTCGTGTGTCTGCTGCACGAGAAGCCCTTCGCCGGCGTGAACGGCTCGGGCAAGCATAACAACTGGTCGATGGCGACCGACACCGGCTCGAACCTGCTCGACCCGCGCGACGACACGCACACCAATATGCAGTTCCTCGTTTTCCTCGTCGCCGTGATTCGCGGCGTCGATCTCCACGCGGATCTGCTTCGCGCCGCCATCGCCAGCGCCGGCAACGACCATCGCCTCGGCGCGAACGAGGCGCCGCCGGCGATCATCTCGATCTTCCTCGGCGACATGCTGACCGACATTCTCGATCAGCTCGAATCGGGCGCGTCGACCGGAACGCGGCAGGGCGGCACGCTCAACCTCGGCGCGCACACGCTGCCGCAGATTCCGCGGCACTCCGGCGACCGCAATCGCACCAGCCCCTTCGCCTTCACGGGCAACAAGTTCGAGTTTCGCGCCGTCGGCGCCAACCAGTCGATTGCGTGGCCCAACACCGTGCTCAACACCATCATCGCCGAGTCGCTCGACCACATGGCGACCGAACTCGAGCAGCGCGTCGGCGCCGGTGCGAGCGGTGAAGACATGGAGCAGGTCGTGCGCGACTTGCTGAAAGACGAGGTCAAGGCGCACCGCCGAGTCGTCTTCGACGGCGACAACTACGCCGAGTCGTGGCACCAGGAAGCCGAGAAGCGGGGTTTGCCGCATCTGCGCAACAGCGCTCAGGCGCTGCCGCTCTTCGGGTCCGACAAGGCGCAGCAGCTCTTCGAGAAGTACAACGTCCTGAGCAAGCGCGAATTGCAGGCTCGCTACGACGTGCTCATCGAGCAGTACAACCATAAACGCGAGATTGAGGCCCGCACGCTCATCCGCATGCTGAAGACCCAGGTCGTACCGGCCGCGTTGCGCTATCAGTCAGAGCTTGCTGCGGCGGAGTCTTCAGGCGGCAAGCCGCTCGAGAGTCTCGTGAAGGACGTCTCTTCGCTGGCCGGCAAGCTGCTGAAGTCGGTCGCCGATGTCGAGAAGAGGCTCAATCATGAGAGCGAGAGCGCCGAGAAGCATGCGACGCACATCGCCGAGAATCTCGTTCCCGCGATGGAGGAAGCCCGCGCCATCGCCGACGAGATCGAGAACCTCACGCCTGAGGATCTCTGGCCCCTGCCGACCTATGCCGAGATGCTCTACGTGCGCTAGGCTGTACTCCGTACCATCGTCGGTCGAGCGTTGGGCGGAGAAAGAGCCGGCGACGCGCGACTGACAACACGAGCTGAGCAACGTCGCGCCGGCTGACTGCAAGACAGTCGGCCGCCGCTACTCGTTTCCGCCGCAACAGTCCAAGCTTTGCAATTAGCCCAAATCCCCAAGATGATTGACTTTTAGGACGTGAGCGCTTTAGTATGGGTAAAATTGCAAGTTCGCGTCCACCGATCGCGGGTGGAAATCCAGTCACACAGGGAAACGAAGTCATGCACCGCACGCCTCGAGCCGAGTTCTGCTGCGCGCTCATTTTGGCGCTCAGCGCCGTCTGCTCTGCGGAGGGTCAGCAAGTCACCAGCTTCACGCTGATTAACGCCGACACAGATCTCGAAATCGTGAATCTCGATCCGTTGATCAACGGCGCCGTGCTCGATCTCAACACTCTGCCCAGCCGCAATCTGAACATCCGCGCGAACACCACGCCTGCAACCGTCGGCAGTGTACGCTTCGCGCTCGACGGCAACCCGAACTTTCAAACGGAGAATGTCGCTCCGTACGCCCTCGCGGGTGATTCGAGCGGTGACTACGACGTCTGGACGCCAGCGGTCGGCCAACACACGCTGACCGCGACGCCCTACACCGGCGCGAACGCGAGCGGTACGGCCGGCGCCGCGCTCACGATTACGTTCACCGTGTCCGACAGCGGAGGCGGCGGGGGGCCGGTGGATGCGCCGGGAGACGTGCGCAGCGTGCTCTACCTCTACGGCGCCGTGCCGCCGGCCAACAACGGCCACCAACTGCGTCTCGGCGACACAGGCCCGCTGGGCTTTAGCGAGTTCGCCGCCACCCTCGCCAATCTCGGCTTCGGGCTCACCGAGATGCTCGACGCGGATGTCACGCTCGACGACGCAACGCTTGCGAGCTACGACGTTCTGGTGCTCAGCTCCAACAATCGCCGCTTCAATGCGACGGAGCAGCAGGCGGTGGTTGATTGGGTGAGTGCCGGCGGGGGAATGCTTGCGTACAGCGACAGTCAGTTCGGTTTCGATGAGGGCCGCCTGAGCGATAACGACTTGCTGCTGCCGTTCAACATGTTCGTGCATCACGACAACTTCGCCGGTGTGTTCACCATCGACACCTACCTCGAATCCAACTACCTCACCGACGGCATCGCGTTCAAAGGCGAAGGCGTGAGCCTGGTCCGCGTGCTCGGGCCGCCGGCGCGGATGCTCGCCGCGTGCCAAGGCGGCAACTGCGTGCTGAACAGCGTTGACGGACCGATTCAACCGAACGACGCCGCGCTCGCCGTCGCCGAATTCGGCGCCGGGCGCGTCGCGGCGACCTTTGATCGCAACACCTTCTTCAATCCGCCGGGCGCCGGAACGAACATCGACGAGGCCGACAACCGCGAGTATCTACGTCGCTTGGTCATCTGGCTAAGCGGTCTCGAACCGGTGGATCCGAACGGCGTGGTCGCGGGCGAGTTGCGGAAGTGGCACGACGTCACGGTCACCTTCTCGGGGCCGTGGACGAACGAACAAGCGTCGACGAATCCGTTCACCGATTACCGCCTCGATGTCACTTTCTCGCATGTACCGACCGGCCGCACGATCGTTCGGCCCGGTTACTACGCGGCCGATGGCGATTCCGCGGAGACTGGCGCGAGCGGCGGTGATCGCTGGCGGGTGCACTTCCGCCCCGACGCGGAGGGCGAATGGACCTATGACGCCAGCTTCGTGACCGGCGCCGATGTCGCCATGGACGATGACGCCTCGCAAGGCGCGCCGACCGCGTTCGACGGCGCCAGCGGTGCGTTCGTCGTCGGGCCGACCAATAAGAGCGGACGCGACTTCCGCGGCCAGGGGCTGCTCGAATACGTCAACGAGCGCTATCTGCAATTCGCAGAGACCGGGGAATACTTCCTGAAAGGCGGCGCCGACAGCCCCGAGAACTTCTTGGCCTATTACGAGTTCGACCAGACCCCGACTAACAAACACCGCTACCAGCCGCACTCCGGCGACTTTGTGGAAGGCGACCCGACGTGGCGCGGCGGGCTGGGGCGCAACATCATCGGCGCCATCAACTACCTCGCCAGCGAGGGCATGAACTCGGTTTACTTCCTCACGATGAACGTCAACGGCGACGGTAAAGATGTCTGGCCGTGGACCAGCAACAGCGAGCGCTTCCGCTACGACTGCTCCAAACTCGACCAGTGGGCGATCGTCTTCAGTCACATGGAGCAGCAGGGCGTCATGCTGCACGTGCTCACGCAAGAAACCGAAAACGATCAGTTGCTCGACGGCGGCGCGCTCGGCCCGCAGCGCCGGCTCTACTACCGCGAGCTGATTGCGCGTTTCGGGCACTACCTGGCGATCACGTGGAACCTCGGCGAAGAGAACACCAACACCCCGCAACAGCGCGAGCAGTTCGCCACGTTCTTCAAAACCAACGACGATTACGGGCACTATGTGGTCGTGCACACCTATCCGGGGCAGAAGGAGCAGGTCTACGCACCGTTGCTGGGCTATCCCGACTTCGACGGCCCATCACTGCAAGGCGGCAACAACGCGACCGTGCGCGAATGGATCGACCGCTCGCGCGATGCCGGCCGTCCCTGGGTGGTCTGCTATGACGAGCAGGGTCCGGCGGGAGCGGGGGTCGTGCCCGACGCGAATGACTTTTGGCACGACAGCATTCGCAAGAACGTGCTTTGGGGAACGTTGATGGCTGGCGGTGGGGGCGTGGAGTATTACTTCGGCTACGACTTCCCCAACGACGACCTCGACTGCGAAGACTGGCGCTCGCGTGACAACATGTGGAATCTGACGCGCTACGCCCTCGAGTTCTTCCACGCGTACCTGCCGTTCTGGACGATGGAGCACGACAACTCGCTCACCAGCGCTGGCAACGACTACGTCTTGGCGCGCGACGGCGACATCTACGCGATCTACCTTCCGAACGGCGGGTCAACCAATCTCGATCTGACGCTCAATGCGACGTATCGCGTGGAGTGGTTCGACCCGCGCGACGGCGAAGATCTGAACCTGGAACTTGGATCAGTCACGTCCATCGCGGGCCCGGGCGCGGCCTCGATCGGGACGCCGCCCGCGGGCTTCGCCGACGACGCGCTCGCCTTGGTGCGCCGCGTGAGCTTCACGGCGGTCGAACTGGCCGACCGCTTCGCGTGTCTCACGGGCCCGAACGTGACGATCGGCGCCGCGTGTCCAGCGGATGCTGACCGTGATCAGGATGGCGACAGCGACGTCACCGACGCCGCCGACTGGCAGGTTGTGGGTGTGGGGTGGTGATTCCGTCGAACAATGAACGGATGCCGCACGACCGTTGTAGCGGCGCGCATGTCTAATTCCGCAAGGGGGGGCGGACATCCCCTGCCCCAAGTGCGACCCCAAGCGGACCCTTGGCGATGCTGACGTCGAAAGTACCCGCTAAGAGGTCGAACGTTCCCAGAGCCGATCTAGCGTTCGCCGTCCGCCTGCTCGACCCAGACGCGAACGCTCACTGGCTCTTGCATCGCGAGTGTCGCCAGCGCGGGCGCCCGATCCTGTCCGCGTGCTCCAGCGACCGAATTCGCAGTGCGGCGCTGCAACGTTCCGGCGTCGCGTGAAACCACCATGAGGCGTCTCTGAGGCTGGGGCGTGCAACTGGCGTAGACGCGCGCTTCGCCGCAGTCGCGTACGACATCATCGAGATACCAGGCCAACTCACCCGACGGCAAACACAAATCGATGTATCCCTCATCAGCGGCGTCAGCACCGGACGCGAATGCCGCCTCCTCGGTCGCGCTGCTTTGCGCGGCCTCGACGCGTGCGGCATGCAAATGCGCGAGCGTTGACGCGAAGTCATCCGCGGTGCAGGTCACGATCACCACGCCCATCTCCGGAGAGACCGGCTCGTTGTCCGCGGAAGCCAACTCGGCATGTGCGTCAGGAACCGCCATCCCCGCGCCGCGCGGTGACCACTGGGCGAACGCAGGTGCGGGCGACTCGGGCGTGCCGGGTGGCCGTCGGTCGATGCTGTGCGGTGCGTAGCTACTGAACATCAGCATGAGGCCGGCCGCCGCCGCTGCAACGCCGGACCAGAGCCGAATCGTGCGGTGCATGGATCGGCGTACCGGATACACGCCGCGCGGTGCGGAGAGGCGCTGCAGCGAGCGCACCTGCTGCTGCACGCGCGTCATCTCGGCGAGCAGCGCCCGCGCATTGGGCGAAGCAGCCAGTTCCGCCTCTACGACGCGGCGTCGCTCGTCAGAGAGCTCGCCGTCGAGCAATGCCGACAGGTCCTCGGCCAGTGCGTCAGGCACTTTGACGGTCATCTTGCATCACCTGCGGAGCCAAGAGGTCACGGAGCAACATGCGGCCGCGAAAGATGCGGCTTTTGACGGTTCCAATCGGCACGTCCAACACCTCGCTAATCGCGGCGTAGTCGAGCCCTTCGAGATCGCGCAGCACGAGCGGCGCCCGGAACTCTTCCGGCACCCTCGCCAGCGCGCGAGCGATGCTCTCTTGCAACTCACGCTGCGTCAGCGTTCGGTCGACCGCGGTCTCGCGTGGATCGGCGGAAACGTCATGCGCGACCGGCGCGTGGCCGTTCGTGTCGTGCAATGAGTACATCCGTCGCCCGCGGCCGCGCCTTCGTTCGGCGAACGTCAGATTCACGGCGATTCGAAACAGCCAGGTCGAAAATCGCGCGCGGCCATCAAACGTCGACAGCCCGGTCCACGCACGCAGCAGCGCGCCCTGGGTGATGTCGGCGGCGTCGGCGGCGTCCCCCGACATGCGTTTGACGGCGTTGTAGAGCCGATCCTGATGACGCAGCGCAAGTTTATCGAACGCCCCCCGATCACCCGCTCGTGCGGCGTCGACCAGGTCTTCGTCGCCAGTGCTGTTCGGTTGCTGCGACACCACGCCTCTCAGACGCTGACGGCGACCGGAAAGTTCCCTTGAATTTATGGCTGAACGATGACCGTGACGGTGGCCGTGTCGCTGAGTGCGCCATCGCGCACGGTCAATTGGAACGCGATCGACGTCGCGTTCACGGCGCCGGGGGCGAGGTAGCCCGTGGTTGCGGCCGTGGGATTGGCGATTTGCGCGGTCTCGCCCTGGGTCTGAATCCAGAGAAAGGTCAGCTCGTCACCGTCTGGATCGCTTGATCCCGAGCCGTCCAGCGTCACGGTCTCGCCAGGCGTGACGACCTCGCGTGTCGTGATGACCGCGGTCGGGGGCCGGTTATCGCCCGGATCAGGCGCGTCCGGATCGTTCGGATCGACCGGGTCTGTCGGCCCGCCTCCGCCGGGCGGGGGACCAGGCGGTGGGGCGACGACGCCGCCTTCACCGAATCCGGGGGACTCGAAGAAAAAGAGCGGAACCCAGCAGCCGGTTCCGCCCACGATCAGCAGCACCAACGCTGCGCCGAGTCTCGTCATGGCACGCATCTCCCGCGAGATGCATATCTTGGCGTCGGTACGCGGGAGACACAATCGCAACGCGTTAGCGGCAGGCGCTAGCGGCGAATGATGACCGTGCGGTCGCAACTGTTGTAGCGGCTGTACGGACGAACATAGCTACGCTTGTGGTAGTAACCGCTGCCGCGGCTATAGCCGCTGTAGCGATGCGTGCGGTGACTGCGGTAGTAACGCGGGCTGCAATCCCGATAACTCCGGTCGTACACCACGACCGGGGCGCGGTGATACACGCGATGGCGCGGGTAGTAGGCCCGACGATGCCGGTAATTGTCGTAGCACGCGCTGCGGCGATAGTTGTCCCCGGCGCTGATGCTCAGGCGAAATCCACCGGCGTGGGCGGGAGCGGTTGCAGTCAGCGCCAGCAGCGCGACGACTCCGATGCTAAGCGACATGAGCGGACGCATATGACATCTCCAAGGTGCCAAGAAAACGCTTACCTCGTGTGTGCATCGAGGCGGACACACGCCGGTCACCAAAGGTTAGCGGCAATGAACGTTTCTTCTGCGACAATATTGCGGAGAACGCGCGGAATGCTCCACGGTTGCTGAACGCGTGGCCGCGAAACCAGCGTCGTTCGCGCTACCATCAGCGGCGCGGGCCGAAGTTTCATAGGAAGAGCATGGGCGCAATCGGCCGCCAGCGTCGGAGATTCACCGATGGGCCACTCCATCCAGTGCACCGAAGTCGCCTACGTCAGTGAGCCGTGCGGTTTCCTGCAGAATGCACCAGACGCCGCCTGGCTGCATAGTCATGCGCCTGTGCCCGGCTCGGCCGCCCGGTTCAGCATTTGCGGCCTGAACCCAGCGGCGGTGATCGAGCAGCCTTGGGACGGGCCAGCCGTCTTCCGGGTCGGCGATCGCATTGCCGACCAAGACCCGAGCGTCTGGGTGCTGCTGAAGCGCGTTAGCCAACAGCTCAGGGTCGAGCGTTCGACGCAGGCGCGGTGTTTGGACGGCTATGGGCCGGGCTGGATCGGCTACATCGGCTATGAGGCCGCACGCCAGCTCGAGCGGCTCCCCGGACGCCAGAGCGACGACTTCGGTCTCCCGCTGGCCCGCCTAATGCTTTATCAGCACGTCGTCATCGCTGACCACGCCTGTCGACGCGCCTGGTTGACGAGCGCCGGCGGGCTGGACGAAGCCATCGGGGCCGCCGAGACATCGCTGGATAGCATGGAAGAGTGCTGGAACACGGCCGCGGGCATCCGGTCAGCCGCCGCCGCTCCCATCGATGAGCAGTCGCACGCCGCGCCGCTGCTGGTCTCGGCGCTGCAGCGCGAGCAGCACGAGCGGATCGTCGCGCGGGCCTTGGAATACATCGGCGCCGGCGATGTCTATCAAGTCAATCTCGCGCACCGCATCAAGCTCGACGGCGTGAAAGTCGGCTACGACACCTTCTCGCGACTCGTCGAGCGGACGCAGCCGCCGTTTGCCGCCTGGATGCGGTGGGATGACTGCGCCGTGCTCTCGGCGTCTCCAGAGCTGTTCCTCAAGTCGCGTTCCGGACGGCTGACCACCCGTCCTATCAAAGGCACGCGGGCGCGACACGCGGATCCGGCGACTGATGCCGACTTGCGCCGCGCGCTGCTCGACTCCGCCAAAGATAAGGCGGAGCTCGCGATGATCATCGATCTCCACCGCAACGACCTCGGTCGCGTGAGCGAGTACGGCTCCGTGGCCGTACGCGAGTCACGTCGGCTGGAAATCCACCCGACGTTGTTTCACACCGTGGGCGAGATTGAAGCGAAACTCCGCCGGACGTACACGGCGCTCGACGCCGCAGCGGCGCTCTTCCCCGCGGGGTCAATCACCGGCGCCCCCAAGATTCGCGCGATGCAGATTATCGACGAGCTGGAGACGGCCCCGCGCAACGTCTACACCGGCGCGATCGGACACATCGGCCTCGACGGCGACCTCACGCTCAACGTTGCGATTCGCACCGCGCAGTGCCGCGGCGACCAGGCTGTGATGCATGTGGGCGGCGGGATCGTTGCCGACTCCGATCCGGCCGAGGAGTTTGAAGAGACGCTGACGAAGGCCCGCGGCATCGTGGACGCGTTGCATCCCGGCCCCGCGACGTCAAAGATGGCGTCGACGTCGACCGCGGATGCGAGCTACATCCAGCCGAGGGCTTAACGTTTATGGTGCAAGCGATCACCCCCGCTACCGAGTGGGCTTGGATTAACGGCGCCTTGCAGCGCGCCGGGGAAGCGCGGGTCAGTATCTTCGACTCAGGCTTCATGCAGGGGATCGGGCTCTTCGAGACGCTGCGGGCTTACAACGGGCGGACTCACGCGCTGGATGAGCACTTAACGCGGATGCGGGCCTCCGCCGCGGCGCTGGGCTGGACGACGGCGCCCGACGCCGACCAACTGGTGGAAGGCGTGGATGCCGTGATGGGCGCGCTGGGCGCGAAAGACGCCCGCGTGCGCATCACGGTGACGACGGGGTCGTTGCACGCCGCCGCGGCCGACGAGCCTCAACTGACGCAAGTGGTGACGGCGTCTCACGGCGGTGAGTACGACCAAGCGCTGTACGAAAAGGGGGCGACAGTGCTGATCTCGCGGTTTCGGCAGAACCCGGCCGATCCGACGACGGGTCACAAGACCACGAGCTACTTCGCGCGTCTCGCGTCGCTGCGCGAAGCGCATGCTGCGGGCGCGATTGAGGCGCTGTGGTTCACCACCGAGAATGCGTTGGCGGAAGGGGCCATCAGCAACGTGCTGCTGGTTCGTGATGGAGAACTGCACACGCCGCCGCTCGAGACGCCCGTCTTGCCCGGGGTAACGCGGCGCCACGTCCTCGAGTTGGCGCGCCGGCTGGGCCTCAAAACGCAGGAGCGATCGCTGACGATTGATGACCTGCTCTCGGCGGATGAGGTCATTCTCACCAACAGCATGATGGAGCTGCTGCCCGTGGTGCGCATCGAGCGTGAACCGGTGGCCGACGAGAAGCCCGGCCCGGTCTACCATGACCTGCACGAGATTTACCAGGCCTACGTGCAGGAGGAGACCACGCTCACCCCAGACGATTTACTTGAAGACGAGGATGAGCCCTTGCTCTAGCCCGCTGGACTACGCCTGGCGCGAGCCCGGGTCACCTTCGCGAAGCACGCCATCTCAACCCTCGGAGTCATCGCGTGACCGTTGCCGATCTCGAAGCCGCCTTGGATCGCATTGCTCCGTTCCAACTGGCTGCGGAGTGGGACAACGTCGGCCTTCTGGCCGGTAGCGGCGACTGGCCGGTCGAGCATGTGCTGGTTGCGCTCGATCTCACCGACGCCGTCGCGCGCGAAGCGCTGACCGGGCCATGCAACGCGGTCGTGCTCTATCACCCGCCAATCTTCGGCGCTATCAAACGTGTGACGCCGCAAACGCCGGGCCCGACGGCGCTACTGCCCGAACTGCTGGCGTCGCGCATCGCATTGCTCGCGACGCACACCGCTCTCGACGCCGCGTCGGGCGGAACCAACGATGCGTTGCTCGACGTGCTGGACATCGCCGAACGTCGACCGCTCAAGCCGGTCCATCCGCAGAATCGCGCGCTGAAGCTCGTGACCTTCGCGCCGCCGAACGAGATCGACGGGTTGCGTGCCGCGCTCTCCGCCGCCGGGGCGGGCGTGATTGGCGACTACACTGAGTGCAGCTACACGCTGCACGGCGCCGGAACGTTCGTCGGCGGCGACAGCTCCAATCCGACCATCGGTCAGCGCGGCCGGTTGGAGACGGTCGACGAGGTGCGGCTCGAAATGGTCGCCCCACGGGCTCGCCTGAGCGCGATCCTCAGTGCGCTCTACGCCACGCACTCATATGAGGAGCCGGCCTTCGATCTGTACCCGCTGGTCGAGCCGCCGCCGCCACACGTTGGCATGGGTCGGGTGGGAGCGCTGGCGGCGCCGACGACGGGGACGCGATTGCTGAGCACGCTGGCCTCCGCTGTCGACCTGTCATGCGCAACAGTCGTCGGCGATCTCGAACGAAGCTTCACGCGCGTGGTCGCCGCGGCGGGGTCGTTCGGCGTCGATGACTTTCACGATCGCGATGCGCTCGTGCTGACCGGCGAATTCCGTCATCATGACGCGTTGGCGATGCTGCGGCGCGGCGTGTGCGCCGTCGCGTTGGGCCACGCGGCCAGCGAGCAACCGGTGCTGCCGCGCCTCGTGAGCCGCCTGAACGAACAACTCGACGCGTCGGTCAGGCGCGCCGCGGCTGACGCGGCGCCGATGCGAGCGTTAAGCGATCAGGAGTGAATCACCCGTGGCGATCTGCACAACCAGGCGATTCAGGCGATTGTTCATCGGTTGGATTCTCGCTGTTGTGGCGGTGCAGCCGGCGGCGGCGGCCGATTCCGACGCCATCGCCTACGTGAACGGCGCTCCGATCGGGCGCGTCGAACTCGTCGATTTGTTGATGGACGCACACGGACTATCCGGTCTGCAGCAACTGATCATGTTGCGACTCGCGAAGCAGCATACGCACCGGCTGGGCTTGAAGGTGACCGCAGCGGATGTGCAGGCGGAGTTTGACCGCACGCTCGATCGCATTACCGAGAACATGGACCTCGGGGATCGCGGTCTCGGCGAAGTCGGTCGGCAGCGAGCGCTCGAAAACGTTCTGACTGATCGCGGCGTCACGCTGGCCGAGTTCATGCTTGGAATGGAGCGCAACGCGCATCTCCGCGCCGCGGCCAAACGCGGGCTCGTGCTCGATGACGCGACCGTTCGCGAGGAGTTCGCCCGCACCTACGGCGAGCAGGTTCGCGTGCGTCACATTGAAGTGATGGCCAAGAACCACGCCCGCATCCACGAGGTGCAGGCGGCGCTCGATCGCGGGGAGGACTTTCAAAGCGTCGCGCGGCGTCTGAGCGAGAATGTGGAGACCGGTCCGCGCGGGGGCGAGCTGACTCCGTTTTCATTTGACGATGAGCGCGTGGATCCCGTCGTCCGCGAGGCTGCGTTCTCGATGGCGCGCGGCGAAGTGAGCGCTCCGCTGCGGGTCGGCAATCGCTTTCACATCATCCGGCTCGAGGAGCGCATCGCGCCACGGTCGGTCGAGTTCGCCGACGTGCGCGATGAGGTGGCGAACAAGCTGCGTGAGCGCATCTTGCCCGAGCGCATGGCGACCGTCGCCAACGAACTGTTCGAGCAGGCGCAGATTGAGGTGCTCAACCGCTCACTGCGACAGCAATATCAGGCCTTGCTCGATCGCAACGAACGCATCGAGCGGATCGCTGAGCCCTAGGTCGCGTGTCTGGCGGGCGAGAACGCCGCGTGCTTCCGCCCGAGCGGGGCGGCCCGGTGGAGCAAGCAAAGCGGTCCGTATGTCACACGTTCCAATCGAGTGGAGCAAAGCCATCCGTCCAACACGACCTAGCGGCAAGGTGATTGCTGCCGGCGGGACGTAGCGCGAGGTCGACACCGTGCGGGTGCCGCGGATTTCCCTGGCTGCGAAGTACCGTCTGTTGTTCGGCGCCGCCGTCTTGTTGATCATCAGTGCGGCGCTCGCGGCGCCGTGGATGCGGATGGAGGGTCTGGTGCTGGAGCAGCCGTTTCGCGTTGCCGAGCAGATCGCCGCGGATCATTTTCTCGCGCTGGGTCGGCCGATCGAACCGGGAGGCGTTCTGGAAGTGCACGGAGACGCTGCGACGCAAACCGGGGAAGCGCCGCGCGGCCGGGTGCGCTATGTGCCTCGACCGCCCGAGGCGGATGTGTTCGGCGATGCTGACCAGCCGCCGACCGACGAGCTGGCGCCCGACGTGGTCGAGGCCTTCCGCGAGTTCATTCGCCGTCCGGCGCTGACGCGTTTTACGCGCGGTCCGCGCGGTGCGGTGCAAAACTACGCCTTCGCCGTCCGCGTGACCAAGAGTTGCCTGCGCTGCCACGATGCGGGCCGTACGGCGCGGACGGTCTATCGAGACAATGAGCTCGCGGGGTTGATCACGGTGTCGCTCCCGGTCGAAGCACGCCGAGCCGAGCTGACGTGGAACCGGCTCATTATCATTGCGGCGGGCTTGCTGGCGGGCATTCTCGCGATTCTCGTCTTCTACGTCATTACGCACCGCTTCATCCTGGGTCCGATCGACGATCTCAAGCACGTGTCGCAGAAGGTCACTGCCGGCGATCTCACGGTGCGGTCGACGCTGCAGACCGGCGACGAGTTCGAGCAGCTTGCCGGCAGCCTCAACGTCATGCTCGAACGCCTGCGCTTCTCGCAAGAAGATCTGAAGAAAGCCAATCGATTGCTCGATCAGAAGCTGGGTGAGATTGCGGAGACGAATGTCGCGCTGTACGAGGCGAATCGGCTCAAGAGCGAGTTCCTGGCGAATGTGTCGCACGAATTGCGCACGCCGCTGACCAGCATCATCGGCTTTGCTGAGCTGCTCCGCGAAAACGGTCACGGCGATGCAGACTCGAAGGAGGCCCGCTACGCCGAGAACATCCTGATTTCCGGCCGCATTCTGCTGGAGATCATCAACGACCTGCTCGACCTGGCGAAGATTGAAGCCGGGCGCATCGAACTGAAGATCGAGGAGACCGATCCCCTGGAGCTCTGTCGCACGCTGCTCGACTTCATGCGACCGCAGGCGCAGGCGAAGGATATCGCCATGCAGATTGAGACGGCCGGCGAGCTCCCCAGATTGCAAACCGACCGTGGCCGACTGCGACAGGTCTTGTTCAACCTGCTCTCCAACGCCACCAAGTTTACACCCGTCGGCGGTGCGGTCACGGTGCGCTTGCAACCCCGCGGCGATGGGGTGCAGATCGACGTGGTCGACACGGGGCCCGGGGTGGCGCCGGAAAACCAGACGGCGATCTTCGAGAAGTTCCGGCAAGTCGATCAATCAGCCACGCGCGAGCATCACGGCGCTGGTCTCGGACTCGCGATCGCGAAGGAACTCATGACGCTGCTTGGCGGAGACATCTGGGTCACCAGCCCGCCGGGCGCCGGCGCCACGTTCAGCATCCACGCACCCGGGCAAGCGCCGCTCGATCCGCCGCAACGCACGGCGGTGCTATTGTGAAAGGGCCGCGCTGATGATTCGGGTCGAGGCCCTGACGAAGCGCTTTCCGCAACCGGACGGGACGGAGCGCGCCGCCGTAGACGACGTCAGCTTCGAAGCGCGTCCGGGAGAGATTTACGGGCTCCTGGGTCCGAACGGCGCGGGCAAGACCACCACGCTGCGCATGATCGCCGGCTTGTTGCGCCCGAGTTCGGGGCGGGTGTACATCGACAATCTCGATGTCACCGACCATCCGGATCAGGTCAAACGCCGCATCGGCTATCTCACCGCCAACACCGGGCTCTACGCGCGCCTCACGCCGCTGGAGACGCTGCGATACTTTGCGGTGCTCTATCAGTTGGAGCGTGACGCGGCGGAGCGGCGCATTACCGAGTTGATCGAGTGGCTCGAGATGGGGCCCTTCGTGCGGCAGCGATGCGGCGCGCTCTCGACCGGGCAGAAGCAGCGGACCAGCATCGCACGGGCGCTGATCGCCGATCCGCCAGTGCTCATCATGGACGAGCCCACGCTGGGCTTGGACGTGCTCAGCAACCGACTGATTCTCGAGTTCATCAGCTCGCAAGCCGAGCTCGGAAAGACCGTGCTGCTTTCAACGCACGCCCTCGATGAAATCGAGAGCATGTGTCGGCGGATCGGCTTGGTTCATCATGGCCGACTCTTGGCCGATAGCGACTTGGCGCACTTGCGGCGGCAGACCGGCCGCGAGCGGCTTAGTGAAGTCTTTTTGCAACTGATTGGTGCGCATGAGTCGTTTCTCCCGCATTAACACCATCTGGCGTAAGGAGCTCATCGACACGCTGCGCGATCGGCGCACCGTGATCGCGATGGTGCTTGTCCCGATGGTGCTCTACCCCGCGCTGATGCTCGGATCGCTGCAAGCGTTTGAGTTGCAGGCTTCGCGATTGGAGCGCAGCGAATTTGTCATCGCGGTCCCATCGGAGCGGGTCGGCCAGTGGCTCAGCGAGCGAATCGCAGCCGCCGCGCTGCA
This sequence comes from uncultured Planctomycetales bacterium, assembly GCA_964563855.1. Classification (GTDB taxonomy): domain Bacteria; phylum Planctomycetota; class Phycisphaerae; order UBA1845; family Fen-1342; genus JAFGRR01. Next base: position 25,049 of record CAZLYU010000019.1, read on the forward strand.
GGCGCAGCCGGTATCCGACGCCGAGCGGACCGCCCCGGCGGGGGATGCGCCATCGCCAGGGGCGCTGCCGCGCCTCAGCGATCAACTTAAGCCCTCGTCGCCTGAAGCGTTGGCGACGGCGCCCGCTTTGCCGCAGTACGACTTTCTCATTCAGGTCGTCGCCGATCCCGTGCTGGCGGTGAAGCGCGGCGATGCGCAGGTCGGCTTGCTTCACGACGGCGGGCCGTTGCTGGATCTCACCGCTGACGAGCCGAGTCGGCTGGTGCTCATCTTCGACGAGACCGACTTTCGCAGCGCCACGTTCGCCGCGCCCGGCCTCGAGGCGTTGTTGCGCTCGTACGCGGCCGAAGTGGTGCAAGCCCGGCTGGAGCGCGCGGCGGTCAGCCCGGCCATTCTGCGGCCGCTCGAACTGCACAGCGTGAGCGTCGCGACGCCCGAACGCGTGGGCGGCGATCTGTTGGGCCGGGTTGTGCCGCTGATCCTCATCGTGATGACGATCATCGGGGCGATGTATCCGGCGATCGACCTGACCGCCGGCGAACGCGAGCGCGGCACGCTCGAAACGCTGATGGCCGCCCCCACGCCCACGGTCGAGCTGATCGCGGGCAAGTTCATCGTGGTCACGATGATCGGCATGCTCAGCGCGGTGCTCAATCTCGCGTCAGTCGGCGGCACGGTCTTTCTTGGCGGGTTTAGCAACCTCATCACCGGCGGTGGGCAGGTCGTCTTTCCGCTCGACAAGATGCCCTGGGTGCTGGTCGTGCTGATTCCGCTGGCCGTCATGTTCAGCGCGTTGCTGCTCGCGGTTTGCAGCTTCGCCCGCAGCTTCAAAGAAGCTCAGAACTACGTCGCGCCGGTTGTCATCTGCGCGCTCATTCCGGCGGTGGTCGGCTCGCTGCCGGGCACGCGGCTCGAAGGGCCAATGCTGGTTCTGCCCGTCACCAACATCGTGCTGCTGACGCGCGAGCTGTTCCTCGGCGAGCTCAACCTGCTCAAGATCTTCTGGGTCACGCTGTCGACCTCGATCTACGCCGCGGCTTCGGTCGGCGTGGCGGCGAAGCTCTTCGGGCAGGAAGCCGTTCTCTTTGCCGACAGCGGTTCGGTGAAGACGCTCTTCGTCCGCAAGTTCTTCAAGCCCAGCAACACACCCGCGGCCTCGCAGGTCTTGCTGGTGTTGGCCCTGGTATACCTGCTGCACTTTTTCATCAGCCAAAGCCTGTTGCGCGTCGAACTGCTCGCGTCGCCGCAGCGGTTCTTGTCGGCGCTTATGGTGCTGCTGATCACGCTGCTGGCGATCGTGCCGGTGCTCGTGCTGCGTTACACCCGCGTCGATGTGCATACCGCCCTGCGGCTCGGGGCGCCGCGTGCATGGGCCTGGCCGGCGGCGCTGCTCTTGGGAGCGAGCACGTGGATCCTCGCGCCGGTCTGGTTCCAATTTCAGCAGACCTGGCTGCCAATCCCGCCGGAAGTGGAAACCGGTTTCGCCCAGCTTGAGTCCGTCTTCATGCAAGCGCCGCTCGTGACGCTGCTGCTGGCCGCCGCGATTGTTCCCGCGCTCGTCGAAGAGATTTTCTTCCGCGGCTACGTGCTCTCGGGCGTGCGCCGGCTGGGGCCGATTGTCGCCGTCGTGGTGACCTCGTTGGCCTTCGCGATGCTGCATCACAGCGTTCACCGCCTGGCGGTCACGTTCAGCCTCGGGGTGGTTTTCGCGTTGTTGAGTTTGCGGGGCGGCTCGATCTGGCCGTGCGTGCTAGCACACCTGATGCACAACGGCCTCAGCGTGCTATCGGGCGTGTGGGCGCCGTTCCGCGACTTGCTTGTGGGTCGCGGCTGGAGTCCGGAAACGCTCGTCGGGCCGACGGCTGCGGTCGTTGTCGCGCTAGCGGCCATGCTCGTCGCGGTGGCGCTCATCGCCGCCGCCCCGCCGGCCGGACGCCCCGCCACGCGGGCCCGCCCGATCGAAGTCGACCCCGCTTCGCGATTCTGAAATTATCAAACGCACCCAACCCACGTTGAAATAGTACCTGTGCGATACTATATTCATGAGCGTAACGATAAGACCGGCGTGAAGCGGGTGCGGTCGCATGCTCACGATCTCGAAAAAAAGCGAATACGGACTCATCGCACTGTGCCAGATGGCATGGGGGCCTGAGCGACTGTGGAGCGCCCGCGACATCGCGGCCCGGCACCACGTGCCGCTGCCGCTGCTGATGAATGTGCTCAAGCAGCTTGGCAGCGCGGGGCTGGTTGAGTCGGTCCGCGGTGCCAAGGGTGGGTATCGTCTCGCACGCGACCCGGCCGAGATCTCGCTCAGCACGCTCATCGAGGCGATCGACGGTCCGGTTCGCTTCGTCACGTGTGCCGACGATGAGGGCCATGCCGGCCTCAACGCTGTCTGCGAACGGGCGGACGAGTGCGCGATTCAGCGCCCGTTGCATCGAGTGCACGAAGCATTCTGCGATTTCTTGAGAACCATTAGCGTGGCGGAGATCGCGAACGACTCCGCCGCGACCACGTTCACTGTTCAGCCGAGGACGGCGAGGATGGCGACGCTATGAAACGAAGGGTGTATCTGGATTACAACGCGACGACTCCCGTCGATCCGCGCGTGGTCGAGGCCATGCTGCCGTACTTCACCGAGAAGTTCGGCAACGCCGCATCCCGCTCGCACGAGTTCGGCTGGGAGGCGGAAGAGGGGGTCGAGGCGGCCAGAGCGGCCGTTGCCAGCGTCATTGGCGCTGACTCGAAAGAAATCATCTTCACCAGCGGCGCGACTGAGGGCAACAATATCGCCATCAAGGGCGTCGCCGCCATGTACGGCGACCGCGGCAAGCACATCATCACGCAGGTGACCGAGCACAAGGCGACCATCGATCCCGCCAAGTGGCTCGAACAGCACGGATTCCGCGTGACGTTTCTACCGGTCGACAAAGACGGCATGGTCTCGGCCGAGCAGATCGCCGAAGCCATGACCGACGAGACGATCCTCGTCTCGATCATGCACGGCAATAACGAGATCGGCACGATTCAGCCGGTGACCGAGATCGGCAAGCTGTGCAAGGAGCGCGGCGTGCTGTTCCACACGGATGCCTGCCAGACGTTTGGCAAGGTGCCGATCGATGTGCAGGCAATGGGCATCGATCTGCTCACCTGCAGCGGGCACAAGATCTACGGTCCGAAGGGCGTCGGCGCGATGTACGTGCGTCGCAAGAAGCCCCGCGTTCGCGCCGAAGCGGTCATTCACGGCGGCGGCCACGAGCGCGGCATGCGCAGCGGCACGCTGAACGTGCCCGGCATCGTCGGCATGGGCAAGGCGGCTGAAATCGCGCGTGAAGAGATGGCGGAAGAGTCGCAGCGCGTCGCCGGCCTGCGAAACCGCCTGATCGATGGCATCAAGGGCCAACTCGACGAGGTGTTCCTCAACGGCCATGCGACCGAGCGCATCCCGACCAACGCGAACCTGTCGTTCGCGTACGTCGAAGGCGAGAGCCTGATGATGGGCTTTGCGGATGTGGCGGTGTCGAGCGGATCGGCTTGCACCAGCGCTTCGCTCGAGCCGAGTTACGTGCTCAAGAGCTTGGGCGTCGGCGACGATCTGGCCCACAGCAGCATTCGCTTCTCGCTGGGTCGGTTTAACACCGAGGAAGAGATCGACTACGTTGTCGAGCGCGTCGTGTCGACGGTGCGCAAGCTCCGGCAGATGAGCCCGCTGTATGAGATGGCACAGGAAGGCATCGACCTTAGCCAGGTGCAGTGGGCCGCCCACTAACTGAACGGATTTGAAACACAGCCGCTTCGCGCGGCATCAAAGTAGAGCAGCAAGGCAGCTTTTCGGAGAAGGTTATGGCATACGGCGATAAGGTCATCGACCATTATGAGAACCCGCGGAACGTCGGGTCGCTCGACCGCAACTCAGAGGCGGTCGGCACCGGCGTCGTCGGCGCCCCAGAGTGCGGCGACGTGATGAAGCTGCAGATCCAAATCGACGATCAGCAGCGCATCGTGGACGCCAAGTTCAAGACGTTCGGTTGCGGTTCGGCCATCGCATCGAGCTCGCTCGCGACCGAGTGGGTCAAGGGCAAGACGCTTGACGAGGCGCTCGAGATCAAGAACACCGAGATCGTCAAAGAGCTCAGTCTGCCGCCGGTGAAGATCCACTGCAGCGTGCTGGCCGAAGACGCGATTCGGGCGGCGATTACGGACATCAAGCAAAAACTGGACACGAAGTCGGGCGCCGCCGCCTCGACCGTCGCCTAGTTTCTTTCACGCAGCGAGGTAATGACGCTCATGAGCACCACCCCCGAGACTCCGGCCGTCGAGACGCAGGAGAAGAAGTTGGTCGTCAGCGATCGCGCCCGCCAGGTTGAGGCCGGAGCCGACGGCATCGCGCTGTCCGAGCAGGCGGCCGCGAAGGTCCGCGAGCACATCGACAAGGCCGAGTTGCCTGCGTCGGTGTACCTATACGTGGGTGTGAAGGGCGGCGGTTGCAGCGGTCTGCAGTACGTGCTCGACCTCCGCGACGAAGTGCATTCGCCCATCGCCGACACCGACGAGGTCTTCCGCTCCCAAGATCTCAACGTCGTCTGCGACCTCAAGAGCTATGTCGTCGGCAACATGTCCGGCACCACGATCGACTGGCAGGAAACGATGATGGGCGCCGGCTTCACGTTCAACAATCCGAACGCGAAGCACTCGTGCGGCTGCGGCAGCAGCTACTCGGCCTAGCCCGCCGACGCGCTCGTCTCTGGTCGACGGTCAAACGACGCGGCCCGCTTGCAGTGGTGGCTTGTTCGCCGATGAGCGCCCACTGACGCGGGTCGCTGCGTACTTGGAGCCGCAATGTCCGATACGCGACTCACACAGATGCCTTCGGCGCCCGCCCGCTGCGGGGCATGCAGCCGTGCGCTCGACAATCCGGCCGTTTGCTCGGCATGTCATCAGGTCTTTCCAGTTGATAACGTCAACTACTTCCAATTGCTCGGGATACCAGCCGCGTTCGACATCGATCCCGCCGAGCTGCAGCGCAACTACCTCAACCTGGCGCAGGCGGTGCATCCTGATCGGTTGCTCGCACAATCGCCGGAGGTCAGCGCCCTCAGCTTGCGAACCACATCGCAATTGAACCGCGCGCGCACGGTGCTGCTCGATCCGGTGCTACGCGCCGAGTATCTGCTCGGCATGGCCGGCGGCCCGTCGGCGCAAGAGGAAAAGACCGTTCCGCAAGACGTCCTCATGGAAACCATGGAGATTCGCGAAGCGATCGACGACGCCAAAACCGAAGGCGATCTGGAAACGCTCGAACAGTGCCAGGCGCGGGCCCGGCGCGAGTACGACGCCACCGTCGCCCGTATCGGCGACCTTGCCCGCCAGTTGCCCGGCGACGCCGACCGGCAGCGCGACTTACGGCTGGTGCTCAACAGCGTCAACTACTATCAACGCATGCTCGATCAGTTTTAGGCCCACAGGTACGCATGGCGCACGACGACCTCATCATCGGCATCGACCTCGGAACCACCTTCTCGCTCGCGGCGGTGGTGGACGACGCCGGTCCGCGCGTGCTGCGCGACGAGAACGGCGACTCGCGGCAGCCGTCCGTCATCGGCGTCGCACCCAATGCGGATGGTAAGCCGACCGTCACGATCGGATGGAACGCGCGCAATCACGCAGTCGAGAACCCACGCACCACGGTCTATTCCGTAAAGCGGCTCATCGGCAAGGGCCCGGCCGACATTGAGCGTGAGCTGCCGTTCCTCGCGTACGCGGTCGAACCCGGCCCGCGCGAGACCGTCGTGGTCGATATCGACGGCCGCAAGTTCTCCCCGGAAGAGATTTCGTCGGTCATTCTGCGATCGCTGCGCGAGCGCGCCGAAGCGCAGCTCGGCCGGCCCGTGCACCGCGCGGTTGTCACCGTTCCGGCCTATTTCGACGACGCCCAGCGCCAGGCGACGCGGGCGGCGGGCGAGGCGGCCGGACTGGAAGTGGTCCGCATCATCAACGAGCCCACGGCGGCGGCGCTCGCTTACGGCATCGGTTTGCGAACGGATCGCCCGGCGTCGCGCAACGCGTCGCAGGCCCCCGGCGCACCCACACCGCTGCCCATGCCCGGTTGCGGCGACAAGGACGCGACCGAATCAGACGCCGCGTCGACGGACGCTGACCAAATGTCGACCCAAACCGTCGTCGTGTACGACCTCGGCGGCGGTACGTTCGACGTCTCAGTCATGCGACTCGAAGGCGGGGTGTTTCAGGTTCTCAGCACCGCCGGCGACACGCACCTCGGCGGCGACGACTTCGACCGCGTCATCATCCAGCTGGTTGGGCGCGAGGTGCAGGAGCAGTTCGGCGTCGCGATCGACACGCCCACCGTGAAGCAGGCCCTGCGCGGCTTCGCCGAGGCCGTGAAGATTCGCCTTAGCGAAGAACAGTTGGCGGAGCTCGAGCTCGACCTTGGCGCCGGGCGACGCTATCGGCGCAAGATCACGCGCGACGAGTTCGAGTCGCTCATCGAACCGCTGGTGGCGCGCACCATCACGCTCATCGAGAGCGCCGTCCGCGATGCGAAGCTGACGCGCGATCAGCTTGACAACATCGTGCTCGTCGGCGGCTCGACGCGCATTCCGCTCGTACGCCAACGCGTAACCGAGTACTTCTCGCGGGCGCCATACACCGCGCTCAATCCCGACGAGGTCGTCGCGCTCGGCGCCGCGCTTCAGGGCGCCGCGCTCGCGGGCAAGCAGACGGATTTGCTGCTGCTCGACGTCACCCCCTTGTCGCTGGGTATCGAGACGATGGGCGGTGCGGTCGGCAAGCTGATCATGAAGAACACGACCATTCCCTGCCGCGCGACGGAAATGTTCACGACGTTTGTCGACGGGCAGGCGAACATCAAGCTCAACGTGCTGCAAGGCGAGCGCGAGCTGGCCAAAGATTGCCGCTCGCTAGGCGAGTTCGAGTTGCGCGACATCCCGCCGATGCCCGCCGGCCTGCCGAAGGTCGAGGTCGAGTTCCTGATCGACGCCAACGGCATTCTCAACGTGTCGGCCCGCGAGCTGCGCAGCGGTCAGCAGGCGAGCATCCAGATCGTGCCCAACCACGGACTCACTTCCGACGAAGTCGAACGCATGACGCGCGAGAGCATCGCGTTCGCCCGTGAAGACGTCGACGCGCATCGCCGCATCGATCTGGTCAACCAGGTCGAGTTCGACGTGCACAAGACGCAGCAGATGCTCGAGCGCGTCGGCGATCATCTCCCCAGCGACGAACGCCACCGTATCGAGGCGGAAATCGCGCGGCTGCGTGCGCTGGCGAAAGAAACCGACGATCTCGACGCGTTGCACCACGCGCTCACCGAATTTGGACATGGCACACGGCACTTGGCGGAGCTTGGTATTCGCGAGGCGTTGGTCGAGGCGGGCCAGCAGCCGCGCGGCGACAAAGGAGCGTAGGCGATGGGTGGTCAGAATCCGTATATCCAAGGCGCGGGCGTCGAGGGACCCACGCAAAAATACACCCTCACGATCATCGATGAGCAGAACGTCGAGCACACGGTCGAGGTGGATCCAGACAAAGTCCCGTATGAAGATCACGGCCTGCCCGGCAGCATCCTCGACATCGCGATGGCGCACGGCATCGAGATCGACCACGCCTGCGGCGGCGTGTGCGCGTGCAGCACGTGCCACGTCGTGGTCAAAGAAGGTTTCGACTCATGTCCGGAGGCAAGCGACGACGAGGAAGACCAGCTCGACGACGCCTACGGCCTGACCGCGACCTCGCGCCTCGCGTGCCAATGCGTGCCCACCGGTAAGGAAAACGTGCGCGTCGTCGTGCCGACGTGGAATCGCAACCTCGCACGCGAAGCACACTAGGCGAACCGGTGCATGGTGCGATCAAAAGATGGAGGGTGGGGCGTCCCTGCCTGACGGCGTAAACCGATTGACTCGCGGCGGCTAAACCGCTCCGCCTTCCGCAGCGCGCGGCAGCTCATCAATCTTTGCGGCGAGCACGAAGTCGCTTTCGGTAAGACCGTTGATCTTGTGCGTGTAAATGTCGACGCACACCCGTCCCCAAGAGAGATAAACATCGGGATGGTGTCCCTCACGCTCGGCGAGCCCACCGATCGCGTTGACGAACGCCAGCGCGCTCACGAAGTCGGGGAACGTGTAGTCTTTGCGAATGTGGTGATCTTCGACGGGGCCCCAACCGTCGAGCTGTCGCACAAGCCGCGCGATCTCGTTCGGCGCAAGCGGCGCGACGCCGCCTTGACAGGGCACGCAGTTCATCTGTGAAAGCGACGTCATGGTGCTGCTCCATCTTCGAGAGAGGTCGGGCTCTCGAGCCCACCGCCAGTCATCGTAACCCGCGATCGCGCTACATCACCCGCCTCAGGCGCGATTCGCCGACCAGTCCGAGCCGCTCCGCGTTGCGGTGGTAGATCTGTTCGAGCACTTCGGCGGGCAGATCGACGCCGTTGAGCAGCGGCGGATCGCTGTCGGGGTCGGCGATGGGGCTCTCGCCGCGGTAGTCGGTCTCCCACAGCGTCTGATGGGTCCAGTAGCGGCTGGCGTGATGCTCAAAGTCGAAGCGATCCGCCGTAACGAGGTCGCTGCCGAACAGAATGCGGGCTGCGTTCCGGATCATGAACGGCCGCACCACGTCGGGCTGGGCCGAGACTTCACGCACGATCCACTTCGTTGCGCTGGTGTCGAGGAAGTAGTTGTCGTGTTGGTCGAGCAATCCCTGCAAGAACGATACGTCTTCGATCGTCCCGCCCATGTGCGCCCCAATGACCGGACGTGGATGGACGAAGTCGAGAAACCACTGGAGCTGGTCATATTGCTCACGCTTCGAGCCGAACTTGGCGTGGTCAGCGTACTTTCCGCCCGGCTCGAACCACTTCGACGGGTCAGCGATGTGCGTGAGGAAGGAAAAGCCGAGGTCGAGTGCGTCATCGATGATCGGCCGCATGAACGGGTGCTCGAGCGTCAGGCCGTGTCGCTCACGCATCGGCGGCGCCATCCAGAACTTGCACAGCACCGCGCCATACTCGCGAAACGTACGCAGACTAGCGCGATACGCGGTCTGAAATGCGTCCGTCGCCTGCTGGTCTTTCCAGCGCGGAATCGCGACGAACGAAAGCTTGTCGGGATACGCCTCGCGCAGCGCCGGAATGTTGTCGAGCGGCGTCATCGAGATGACGTGCGACACTCCGTAGAGCTCCGCCGCTTCAAAAAACGGCGCCGCGTGTTTCACGTCGTTCACGTGCGAGTGCACGTCGATCAGCGGACCGCCAATTTTGCGCGGCGGCGGCGTGCGATAGTCCAGGTCGAGGCGGTTGGCGGCGGGCCGCTCCGGCTGCCCGGGTTGCAGCGCTGCAGTTTGAGTCTGGTTCTGCGTCTGGCTCACGCTCCGTTCCTCGCTCACTGGGCTGAAAGCTCTGGGGTATGGTAGTGGCGTCGACGTGCGGCGGATTTGCGGGCCTCGCGGCGAATAAAAGCGCTCGCCGCCGCGTCCATTGCGGCCAAGGGCGAGCGCGTCACGAAGCGTGACTAACGCGCGCCTCGTTGACGTGTCATGCTGAGAGACGTGAACCGTGAAGCCGACCGGACCCCAATCGCCCGATGCAGACTTGGTGCTGGCTGTCCTGGCCGGTCGGCAGGAGGCGTTCGACGTGCTGGTGGGTCGTTATCAGAAACGTGCGACGTCGGTGTCGTACCGGCTGGTTGGGAGCGTTCACGACGCGCTCGAGGTCACGCAGGACGCATTCCTGAAGGCCTATCGCCGGCTCGATACCCTGACCGACCCCGACCGCTTCGGACCCTGGTTGCTGCGGATTGTGACGAATTTGTCGTTGAACTACCGCCGCAACCGCAGCCACCGCGCGGTGCGCATCTCGCTCGACGACTGTGTGCAGCGCGATTCAGACGCGGCCATCGATCCGCCGGCTCCGGCGCACAGCGACGTCGATCCGACGGGGCGGGCGCAGGCCCGCGAGTTGGGCGCCGCGCTCGAGACCGAGATCGCCGCCCTCAGCGAGCAGCAGCGCACGGCGCTGGTGCTTTTCAGCGTCGAACAATTGCCGCAGCGCGAGGTTGCCGAAATCATGGGGTGCAGCGTTGAGGCGGTGAAGTGGCATGTGTTTCAGGCGCGCAAGAAACTGCGCGAGAGATTGGGCGACTACTTCGAGACGCCCGCGAAGTGACGCAAGTGAGTGAGCCCGTATGGCGCTGACGCGCGACGAATTTGAGCAACTGTTGAGCGACTGGCTCGACAACCCGCACGACCGCGACTTGTGCGAGCGCCTCGACGCGGCGCTGGCTGCGGATCCCGGGCTCCGCAGCCTGAGCGATCAGCATCAGACAATCATGAGCATCCTCGCGACGCCGGAGTTGCCGGTCGATTGGGACGCGTTGCGCGCCGCGATTCGTTCGGCGATTGCCGCGGAAGCCGCGAGATCGCACGGCGCCAGCGACGACGATGCGCTCGACGCCGCCCTCGCGCGATATCGCCGGATCGATGATCGCGTGCTCTGGCCGCGGCTGCAGGAACGCATCAGCACGCGTGTCGCGGCGGAGCGGCGTCCGTCGTTGGCGCGTCGCCGCTGGTGGCTGACGGTCGGCGCGAGTGTGACCTCCGCCGCTGCGGTGCTCACGCTGGCGGTGTTGCAGCCCTGGAGCGCGACATCCGGTCCGATCGGCGGCGACGCGGTCGCGAACCAGTCGCAAGCCACGGACCGCGGCGCCACGGCCGAGCCGCAGCACGCGTCGCTCGCCGGGGTCGCGGTGGCCCGCGTCAGCAGCCCTGCGCGAGATCGCGCGGCCGGCAACGCCGTGGTGCGGATCAGCGTCGTTGCGGATCCCGTGTCGGAGAAGACCGCGCCGGATGCTTCCGAAGTGACCCGTTCCGTTGACAGCAACCTGTTTGTGATGGTCGAACCGCTTCGCCCGCAGTCGCCGTCGTTTGGCGGGCTGTACTGAAAGGACCGCAATGCGCACTCGCATTCCCATCCGCTTCGGCATCGTCTGCCTGCTCGTTATGGCAAGCGGTGGTTCGGCATTGGCACAGGGCGCCTTTCGAGACCTGCTCGAAGAAGCCCTCGATCAGCGCGTGAGCGAGGCCATCGAGATCATCGACCAGCCCCTGCTCGACGCCCTCCGCGCTCTGGAGGGCGCTACCGGCGTACCGTTTGAGCTCGAAGCGCGGGCCCTGCAGGCGATGCCCTACGGCGAGCGCACCAAGGTGTCGCTCGTGCTTGAAGACGTGGCGCTGCGCCCCGCCCTGCGACAGTTGCTCAACGGACTCGGTCTGCAAAGCCGCGTCACAGACGATCACGTCATGATCGAACGCGGCCCGATGCTCGAGCGCCTCGGGCGGCGGCTCACGCTCGAAGAGGTCAACACGCTCGCAGCGCTGTCGCAGACGCGCTGGAGTGATCTCCAGCCGCAGCCAAGCTACCGGCGGCCGAACGACGCGCTGGAGCTGACCGACGTGCTGCAGACGATGCCGGGGGACAACGCCGTGCAGCAGTTCGACGCTTTGGCCGAGAACAGCGGCTGGCTGTGGCTGGTCGACGGGGAGCGCGTTGTGTTCCGCACCGTCATCGAGGATGTTCAGGCGCGACTCAACCGGCAATTGTCGATGACCTATCAACGCGCCCCGCTCGACGACCTGTTGCTCGACCTCGGCAAGCGCATCGGCGTCACAATGCATTTTGAGCCGGGTTCGCTCGGCCGTATCGACGCCCGTGAGCGATCGGTCGACCTCATCCAGCGCGACCAGACCGTGCGGCAGGTGCTCGAACTACTCTGCGGACGCACGGGCCTCGAGTACGCCGTCGACGGCGCCGGGGTGCATTTTCGCCTCAGTGAGACGCTGGACGGATCGCCCACGCGTGCGGGCGCGCCGGGACGGTTGTTCCGGGTCACGGTGCCGCTCGACCCGAGCGGAGCGGTCGATGTGATCGTCCGTGAGGAAGACTTGCCGGCGCCGCTTCGTGACCGACTCGACGCCGCCTTGGAGAACTGGTTCGCGCAGCAGCTCTCGCAGACATCGACCCAGGCCGTAGGACGCGCGACGGGCGGCTAGGTGAATCGCGAGCGCGTCGCCGCTATGCCGACCGTGCTTCGCCGTTATAATGCGGCGTGCGTGAGCGGCACGCATCGACGGTTCGCGACAGGATGCCGAGCATCATGATGAATTTTTCTGTTCTGAAGCGCGCGTCGATCGGCGTTGTTTGCTGCATCGCACTGTACGCCGCCCCAACTTCGTTCGCTCAGCCGCAGGACCCGGCGGAAAACTGGAAGGAGCCGGGCGTACGGTTTCTCGACGAAGCGAGTCCGTGGAAGCAGTGGCTCGCCGCCGCGCTGTTTGCAGGGGGAGTTCTGGCGATGGCTGCCAAGAACCCGCACCGCGGCCATCTCGACTAAGGTCGCGTGTCTCGACCGCGTTCCATCGAATAGACTAGGGTCTGACGCATGACGGGCTGACTGCTGCGCACGGCGCAGGGCCGCGCCGTGTGACCGCCTTTCCCCACGGAGAACAAGCGATGACGAAGCGCTCGTGGATCGCGGTGCTGGTGTGTATGAACCTGGCGCTGCTGGCCTCCATTTTGTTCGTGACGGCTGGACCGCCGGCGGCGTACGCGCAAGCCGGGGCGATCAGCAACAACTACGCGCTGGTGACCGGTGAGATTTCGAGTGACTTTGATGCGACCTATCTGATCGATGTGCGCGCCAAGCGGATGTACACGTTTACGCTCGAGCGCGGCCGCGGCACGCTGGTGTACAGCGGCTTTCGCGATCTGGAGCAGGACTTCCGCTTCGCCGAGGAGGACCGTCGATGAACGCGCATCATGACCCCAATCAGCAGCCAACACCGCCCGTTGCCGACATCGCGACGAATGCCGCGGACTCCGGCGCCACGCCGCGACCGCTCGACCGCCAGTCATTCGCGATCGGCATACTGAGCATCACCGCCAGCGTGTTCTTTGTCGGCTTTCTGCTGCTCGTTCTCACGCCGCGACCGGCGGAAGCCGCGCGCATGAATGCGTCGGCCGGGGACTATCTGATGGCGACGCAGTCGATCAGCAACACGCGCGAACTGATCGTGGTGATCGACGCCGCGGCGCAGCGCATGATCTCTTACGAGTTGCAGTCCGGTCGTAATCCGCAGCAACTGGTGATCACGAGCCGCGTGGATCTGAAAGAGCTGGATCAGTTGCTCGAAGATGACCGCGGCCGCCGCCGACGGCGCTAGGGTTCGACGCGTTGGTCCCGTTCATGGCCGTTGCGTCAGGCCTCATCGCCTGACGCGACGTGCGTGCGATGGTCGAATAACGTCGCGTCGCGCGTCGTGCTGTCGCCGCGATAACGACGCCTGTGGAGATCGCTTCACGCGCCTCAGCGCCGGAAGGTCATGCGGTATCTGATTCTGTTCGCTTCGTTTGTCGTGCAGCTTTGTCTCGGTGGGATATACGCCTGGTCGACGTTCGCGCCGCAGCTCGTCGAAGATCACGGACTGACCAACGCACAGGCGCAGTTGATCTTCGGACTCTTCTTCGGCGCGTTTACCGGGGCCATGGTCTTTGCCGGAAAGCTGCTCGAGCGGCACGGTCCGCGCTGGCTCGTCGCAGCCTGTGGCGTGCTGTTCTTTGGCGGATACCTGACGGCGTCCGCGTCAGGAGTGGCGTTTGCGGGTCTGGTTCTGGGCATCAGCGGCTTGGCGGGCGTGGCCACCGGAATCGGGTATGTCTGCCCGCTGAGCACCTGCGTCAAGTGGTTTCCGAACCATAAGGGCTTGGTGACTGGTGTCGCCGTGGCCGGCTTTGGCGCCGGGGCGATCGTGCTCGCGTTTGTCGCCGACGAGATGATCGCGGCTGGCCATGGGGTCTTGACTATCTTCGGCTGGATCGGCGCGGTCTACGGCGGTCTGATTTTGATGGCCGCGGCGGTGATGCGCTTCCCGCAGCCGCCCGCGGCGACACGCGCCGCCCACGCCGCCGACGTGCGCGACGTGCTCCGTGATGTCTTCTTCTGGGCGCTATGCGCCGCAATTTTCTGCGGAACGTTCGCCGGTCTGATGGTCATCGGCAGTCTCAAGCCGCTCGCAGAGCGCTATGGCGTCGCGTCCGCGCTGGCGGCGTGGTCGATCAGCAGCTTCGCCGTGGGCAACGGCGTGGGGCGCATCATCTGGGGACGGATTGTCGACCGGATCGGTCACGCGGCAGTGGTGCCATCGCTGCTGACGCTGGCGGTCGCGGTCGCGGTGCTGATTCCGGCAACCATCAACCCATGGGTCTTCGTGCTGATCGCCTGCGTGACGGGGTTCGGGTTCGGCGCCAACTTCGTCGTCTACGCCGCGCTCACAGCCGAACGATTCGGCGCCCATCGCGTCGGCGACGTCTATCCGCTGGTCTTCCTGGCTTATGGCGTAGCGGGCATCACCGGCCCGATGCTCGGCGGTTGGCTGCGCGACGCCTCTGGGGGATATGTGTGGTCGACGTTGCTCGCGCTTGCAGTGCTGTGCGGCGGCATGGTTCTGGGCGCCGTGCTGCTTCGCTCGGCCGGTCGACCGCAACCCGCCAACGCGTAACCCGCGCGTCACAACCGCCCTATGCCGCGACGACCAGCAGCGGCGCCAATGCGCTCGGACCCCGCTTCAGCCGCCATACCTTCACCACGACTTGCCGCTGGCGCCAGCCGCCATCACACGCTCGATCTCCTCGACCGACATGCCGCGCTCGACCAGCGAGCGTTTCAGTTCGTTGTTGGACTTGACGCGTGCGATCTGGAACCAGATGCCGCCGAGGATGGCCGCGACGCTGATCATACCTCCGACAGCGATCGCAATCTGGGGCATTTCAAACAGCATTGACCAGGGAGCAGTTGCCAGCATCTTCTCAGCTACCTCTCGACGACGGCGTCGTTGCGGGACCAACCGGTAACGTTCGGCGGCGCTCGTATCCTCATTCGTGGTTCGCGGCGAGGTATTTGCCGGCGGTTCGACGGGGTGGGTCGATCGCCGCAGCGTCGCCCCCCCCAGTTTTCCTTCGACCGCCACCGGCCGCAAACCTGGAAAAACCAGCTTACCGCTTCTGAATCGAATACATCAGCCAGTTGTAGTCGATATCGGCGACGGTGCGGTTCAGTTGACGCAGCATGTTGAGCACCTGGGCGCGGTGATGGACCTCGTGAAAGGCGAGCTGCGTGAAGATGTCGCCGGCCGACGCGGAGACCGACAAATGGTCGCCGTCGTCGTTAATGAGCTCGTAACTGATGACGGCGTTCCAATCCGTCACCGCGTCGATCGCTGCACGGGTCTGGTCCGCTTGGCGCCGCCAGGCGTCGACGAGCGTCTGCGCCTCGGGCGGTTGATCGTCGCGCAAGGGCCACTGTTCAACCGGCGGCGTGTCGAGCCCCTGCAAACGCTGCACGTAGTACCACTCGCTGGCAACGATGTGCGTGAGCACGCGTGCGACCGAGCCGAGCGAGATCGGGAACTCGCGGGTGTACTCGTCGGGGGTAAGCGTCAGGACGGGCTCGAGTACGTGCTGCCGAGCCCGCGAGAGATAGTCGTAGCTGCGCTGTGGGTTCATGGTTCGCAGTTTACTGCGGAGTCGACGAGCAGTCGTTTGCTGCTCTTGGCGGCACAGCGCTTCCCATTGCGACCCGCCGCGACTACCTGGCTGCAGCGTTCTCGGTCATCTGCTGCTGCTCAACCTCCGCTAATGCCGGATTCACGACCGGACGTTTCCGGAAACCCTGCACGAACACGCTCTGGCGGCAGGCGTCCCAGAAAAAGTGCGGCGGATCGGTGTCGGGTGTGCGCTGCGCCCACCGGCGCAGGTGGTGGAGAGCAAGGCCGGCGATCCAGGCGGCGTCGGCGAGCGCGGCGACCAGCGGGCCGCGACGCTTCAGCCAGAATAGCCGCCGCGCCTGAAACCAGTACAGCGGACGGCGTTTGGGCCGCGTCTGCCGCTGGGTGACGCCCGTGCTGGCCCCCATCAGGTGGACGATGTGGCTGTCGGGCACGAGCCAGGTGCTCCAGCCGGCGTTGCGGGCGCGCCAGCAAATATCGATGTCGTCGAAGTAGGTGTACAGCGCCTCGTCGAGCAGGCCGACTTGTTCGAGCACCTCGCGGCGCAACATGAGCGCGGCGCCCGAGGTCCAATCAGTTGGGGTCGGCTTGGTCGGCAGCGGGCCAGTCGTGCCCCAGCGGCGCAGCAGACGCGAGAGCGGACCCAAGCGGGCGGCGCGTTCGAATTCGCTGATCGGCGTGAAGAAGCGAAACGCGGTGCTGCGCGGCTCACCCGCGAGGTTCTCCAGGCGGCTCCCGCAGATGCCGACCGTGGGATGTGCGTCCATGAACTCGAGCAGGGCGCGGATGGCGCCGGGGCGCACAATGGTGTCGGCGTTCAGAAGAAACACGTAGTCAGGCGGATTTGGCGCTTCGAGTGCCGGCGCAATCACTGCGTTGTTGCCGCCCGTGAATCCGCGATTCGGGGAAATCGCCGTCAGCGTGCACCAGGGCGCCCAACCGTGTAGGTTGATGGCGTCGCGAAGCGCCGTAACGGCTTCCGGGCCGGTGCCGTTTTCACACACCGCGACGTGAATGTCGGAAGCATCCTGCACTTCCGGCGCCAGCGACCGTAAGCAGTCGATGGTGAGATCGGTAACCTTGTAGTTGACGATGACGATCAGCAGCTTCAACGAATCACTCCGCGCATCGGCGCCAGCGGATTATGCGAACCGCTGCGCGCGGCCGTCAAACGTGGGCGGCGCCGCGCGAACACTGCGCGAGCTCGACACCCGCCCGACGCGCTCCATCAAGCAACGCGCGCGGGGCCTCATCGAGCGCGCTCTGGGGGCGACCGGGGCGGCTGAGACGCTGGGGCGCGCTGCGCGACGCGACGTGCTGATTTTGATGTATCACAGCGTTGCTGACGCGGATGACGCGCGGTGGATTGATCCCGCGAATCATGTGGCGCCAGCCGTCTTCGAGCGGCAGATGCGTCGCTTGGCGCGCACGCGGCGCGTGATCTCGGTCGGCGAGCTGGCGGCCTGTCTTTGCGAGCGTCGTGATCCGCCGCCAGGAGCGGTGGTGTTGACGTTTGACGATGGCTATCGCGACAACGCGTCGATCGCGGCGCCCGTGCTGCGTGAGCTGAAGCTGCCGTGGACGCTCTATCTGCCGACTGGATTTGTCGAGCGCCGCGAGGCGCCTTGGATCGACCAGGTTTACACGGTGTTTCGCACGCGCACGCGGGATGCATTGGTGCTTGATCGCGAGACGATTTCGCTGCAGTCGCCGGCCGCGTGTCGAGCGGCGTACCACGCGGTGACGCGCGTCTTGTTGGAGACCAGCCGCGATGATCGCGAACGGCGCCTCGCTGAGCTGCGCGAGGCGTTGCGACCTCAGGCGGAAGCGCCGGCGCTGACGCTTGGCTGGGACGAATTGCGGGAAGCTGCGGCTCAAAACCCGCTGTTGACGCTCGGCGTTCACACGCGCGAGCATCTCGATCTGACCCACGCCCCGCCGAGCGCGGCGACCGAGGAAGTGCGGCGGTGCGTGGAAGATGCGGCGGCAGCGTTGGGCTATGCGCCGGAACACTTTGCGTATCCGTACAACCGCGCGAGCGCCGAAACGCGGCAGTGGCTCGTTGATGCGGGCCTGAGATCGGCGATGGCCAGCGGAGCGGGCGGCCTCATCGGTCACGACGCCGATCCACTGCATCTGACCCGCGTCGCGGCGCCGGCGGACATGGCGTCGTTTCGGTATGTGATCAGCGGTGCGCGGCTGCGCCGCGGGACGACCTGATGCGGATCGGTGTGATCGCAAGCGACGAACTCTCCGACGCGTTGCTCACGCGCTGGCGCGAGCTGCAGGAAGCGCACGAAGCGCTCGCGAGCCCTTACTTCTGCCCGGAATTCACGCACGCTGTCGGACGCGTGCGCGATGACGTCTTCGTGGCGGTCATCGAAGATGGGGGGCAGGTGGTCGGTTTCTTCCCGTTTCAGCGCGGCCGCATGGGCGTGGGGACGCCGGTCGGGGGACGGCTGTGCGACTTTCAGGGCGTGATCGGAGCGGTTGATTTACCGCTCGACGCGACAGCGCTGCTGCGGGCGTGCGGGTTGTCGTCGTTCGACTTCTCGCACCTGGTGGCGGCGCAGCGTGTGTTTGCAACGCATCACTCGGAAGTGCAAGACTCGCACTACATGGATCTCACCGGCGGTTTCGATGCGTATCAGGAGCGGCTGCGCATCCAGCGTTCGAAGCTGATGAAGGAAGTACGTCAGAAGCGGCGCAAGATTGAGGAACTGGGCGCGGTGCGGTTCGTGCCGCACTGCGATGACGTGAGCGTGCTCCATACGCTGCAAGCATGGAAGTCGAGTCAGTATCAAACGTCCGGGCTCGTCGATGTGTTCAGCTTTGCGTGGACGAAGCGGCTGTTGGAGGAGATTCATTCCATTCAGACGCCAACGTTCTCGGGCATGCTGTCGGCGCTGTATCTCAATGATCAATTGATCGCTGCGCACATGGGCATGCGCAGCGGGCGCGTGTGGAACTGGTGGTTTCCGCGACACGATCCCGAGTTTCACAAACTCTCGCCGGGCATTCTGTTGCGGATGTATGCGGCGGAGTCAGCGGCTGACTTTGGCGTGACACGCATGGATTTGGGGGCCGGCGATGAGAACACGTACAAACCCCGACTGCGCACCGGCGGCATTCCGATCGCAGCCGGACGCGTGGAACGTTTGAGCGTCGCGACGGCCTTGCGACGCGTACGACAGGGGGTGGAGCAGGTGGTGCGGCGGAGTCCGCTCTTGCCGCTGGCGCGGATTCCGGGTCGCTGGCTTACCGCGCGTGAGCGACGGAGGCGGTTCGAATGAGCGCGGCGTCGAAGCTGACGCGGATCTGGCGCGTCGAAGGGCCACGGGGCGTCGTAGGGCGGGTGGTTGGCAAAGCCCGCGATGTTGCGACGCGTGTGTGGCGGCGGGTCGCGCAGTATCGCAATATTGTGTTCTCACGCGGCCGCGACGGGCGCCGCGTGACGCCGACCGCAGACATGCGGATCGAGCGTTGGGACGATTGGTCGGCGTTTCCGCAAGCGCAGCGCGACGCACTGGCCGCGACGTTCGGCGCGCGGGCCGTGGCGGTGGATGAAAGCGAGGTGCGGCGCGGGGCGGTTTTGTGGCTCGGCTGGATTGGCGCTGAGATCTGTGGGGCGACCATGAGTCGGCGCGGCCGCTTCTTTCGCAAGTGGTTTGTGCCGCTCGAGCCCGCGGATATCGTGATTTTCCGTAACCGGACGGCGGAGCGGTTTCGCGGGCGTGGGGTGTGTCCGACGTTGATGCAGCACGTCATCGCGACGGAGCTCGAAGCCGAATCGGGTCGCGCGTTTGTGGACTGTCGCGTGTACAACCATGCGTCAATACGCAGCATTGAGAAGATCGGGTTTGAGCGAATTGCAGTGTGCCGGCCGCTGCGGCGCGGCGAGGCCTTGGGCGAAGCGTAGGAAGAAGGGAGCGCACGATGCCGGAGCCAAAGGACATTCCCGTATTCATTTTGTGCGGCGGGTTGGGGACACGGCTGAAAGAGCAGACCGACCTCATTCCCAAGCCCATGGCGCCGATTGGGAATCGTCCGATTCTGTGGCACATCATGCACATCTACGCGCACCATGGGTTCAAGCAGTTTGTGCTGTGCCTGGGCTACAAGTCAGAGGTGATCAAGTCGTACTTTCTGAACTACAGCCAGCTCAACTCCGACTTCACGATGGAGCTCAAGTCGGGCGAGATGACCGTACATTCGGTCGATCATGAGCAGGATTGGACCGTGACGCTGGCGTACACGGGCGAGCTGACGATGACCGGGGCGCGCGTCGCGCGTGCGGCCGAGCGCTACCTCGGCGACGCGGAGCACTTTGCCGTGACGTACGGCGACGGCGTGACCGACGCCGACCTCCGCGGCGAGTTATCGTTCCATCAGTCGCACGACGGACTCGGGACGGTGCTCGGTGTGAATCCACCATCGCGTTTTGGGCAGATCAAGCTCAACGGCGACCGCGTCGAGGCGTTCGCCGAGAAGCCGGAGTTTGAAGACGACTGGATCAACGGCGGGTACTTTTTCTTTCGCCGCGGATTTCTCGATTATCTGAGTCAGGAGGAGTCGTGTGTGCTGGAGCGCACGCCGCTGGTGAAGCTCGCCGAGGATGGGCGTTTGGCGCTTTACAAGCATCGGGGCTATTGGGCGTGCATGGACACGCAGCGCGACTTTGACGCGCTCAACGCGGCGTGGAAGTCGGGCGGGGCGCCCTGGGCGATTTGGGAGGGAGCGGGCGCGTAGGCGTAACGGCGGTTCGCCGGGATCGTTTCGATTGTGCCCATACAGGATGCCGTTAGGCTACGCTAAATTGGCGCCGCGCGCCGCACGCGTGGTGCATAGTGGGAGCGGAAGCGTCATGGACGGGCGGATCGAACGGGGGGTGACGCCGCCCGCCGCTGCTTCGAGCGGACGGCTGGTGGCCCTGGATGTCCTTCGGGCGGTCGCGGTCGTCTTGGTCTTGGGCAACCACATGCCCGCGGTTCCGGAGTTCGCCGAGATAGTGCGCAAGCCGTTGCGGCTGTGGCAACATGCGGGTTGGATCGGTGTCGATCTCTTCTTTGTGCTGAGCGGTTTTTTGGTGTCGGGGCTGCTGTTTCGCGAGCAGCAGCGGCGGGGTCGGCTTGGCGTCGGCCGGTTTCTCTTTCGACGCGGGCTCAAAATTTACCCGGCGCTCTATTTTCTTGTGGCGGTGACGATTGTCGTCCGGCTGGCGTCAGGTGACGCGGTCGAGCTACACCAAGTCGTCGGGGAACTGTTGTTTCTGCAGAATTACTATGGGGCGTTATGGGGCCATACGTGGTCCCTGGCGGTGGAGGAACACTTCTATCTCGGTCTCCCGGTGGTCTTGCTGGTGTTATGGCGACTCCGACGCAGCGCGAATCCCTTCGGCTTGCTGCCGCGGTTCTTTCTGGTGGTCGCGGCAATCTCGCTGGTCGCGCGTATTTATCTGAATTTGGTTGAGCCCTATCGGCACGGCAGCCACTTACTGGTGACGCACCTGCGCACTGACGGGCTCTTGTTTGGCGTGCTTTTGTCGTACTACTTTCACTATTCACCAGATGCGTTTCGAGATTTCTTCGCGAAGCGTGGGCGGCTCCTGCTGGTCGGTGGGCTGCTCATGACCGGGCCAGTCTTGTTGTTGCCGCGCGACAGCTTCGTGACGCCCACCATCGGCCTGACGCTGGTCTATCTGACTGGGGGCGTCTTGCTCGCGCTGCTCCTCACGCGTCCGTTCCCGAACCATCCATTGACCCGTTGGGCGGCGTATGTCGGGGCGCACTCCTACTCGATCTATCTGTGGCACATGCCGGTCTTGAATTGGGGTGCGAAGCCGCTCTTGGCCCAGTTGGACGCGGCGTGGTGGCTGCTGGTGACGCCGGCTTACATGGTGGTCAGTGTCGTCGTGGGCGTCGGCATGGCGAAGCTGGTTGAGATGCCTGTATTGCGGCTACGCGATCATTGGATGCCGTCGACAAGCGGCGACTTGCGGGCGTTGGATGTCCGCGCGGAGCAGGAGGACCGCGACAAATCCTCGACCGCACAGGTCGTCACGTAAGTCGTCGGGGCGCGGTCTACAGCGATTGTGTATGATTGCGACGATGTCGCGGGCTCGTCGGCCTGGATGATCCGAGTCAATTCACGCCCGTGCCTCAAGCCGCTGGTCTGACTGTGAGTGACGCGTGCCGCGAACCGTAATCTTGTCGGAGCGTCATCTGACGCACTCGGTGGGCCGAGCCTGTTTCTTTGAGGCTGAGGACGTCTTCTGCGCGATTGACGACGCGGAGCTGATCGCGCCGGAGCCGGGCGGCGATTCGTTCGCACAGCGGACAAACGCCGTGCTCGCGCGGATGCCCGGATTGCGCTCCTGGCGCGTGGAGCCGTCATCGCGACCGGCGCCGCTGCGGCTGGAGCAGGACTACGACCTGTTGTTTGTCTTGCTGGGGCACTGGAGCGGGGGGACGCTGGGATATCTGGACCAAGTGTCGAACTGGCGCAAGCGTTCGCGTTTTGCGGTTTGCTGGGTGCATGAGGTGTGGCGCGACTGGTTAGCGGGTTTGCGTTCAAATCGCGCTTGCAACTTGCTGCGACAGTTCGATATGGTCATTTGTGGGCTGGCGGGCTCTACGGAGATGCTGAGCGAGCTGATCCAGCGAGACGTGACGCACCACCCCGGCGCGGTCGATGTGCTCAAGTTGCAGCCGACCGACAGTGTGGAGCGGACCATCGATGTCTACAACATGGGACGGCGGGGCCCGGCGGCTCACGCCGCACTGCTGGAGTGGGCTGAACGACGGCGCCGCTTCTATCTGTACGACACGTTGCGCGTCTCTGGAACACTGAACGCCGCCGCGCATCGACGCCTGCTGGCTGAGATGTTGAAGCGTACGAAGTACTTTATTGCCGGGAAAGCGCGGGCGGATTCGCCGCACTTGAGCGGCAAGCAGGAAGAGCCGGGGATTCGGTTCTTCGAGGGCGCGGCGGCCGGCACGATGATGGTGGGCCACGCGCCGCGGACTGATTATTTCAAGGCGTTATTCGATTGGCCTGACGCGGTGACGCCGCTCGACTTCGACTCCGCCGCGTATGGCGACAGAATTGATGATCTGGACGGGCAGCCGGAGCGGGTCGCACGAGCGCGGCGAGCGAATATGGAGAACGCGCTGCGGCGTTTTGATTGGTGTTACGCGTGGGAGATGATTCTTGCGGCGGCCGGGCTCAACAAGTCGCCGCACCACGCAGAGCGTGAGCACACGCTGATGAGGCGAGCCGATGCACTGGCGAACGGCTCAGCGTGAGGCGATTGCGAGGAGCGATTCGATGGCCACCGCGCCAGACGTACATTCTGAAGCGCTAAAGGCTCGCTGCGCGGCGGCGACCTGTCGTGGGTGTGATCGGCATGGGCTCACGCCGGTGCTCGATTTGGGTCTCATGCCGTTGACGTCGGCGTTTCTTTCGGCGACCCAACTGGATGACCCCGAACCGCGTTATCCGCTGGAGGTCGCGTTCTGCGAGAGTTGCACGCTGCTGCAGATTGTGGAAACGGTGCCGCCGGCCCAGATGTTTCGCGCCGATTACCCATATTTTTCGTCTTACTCGACGGCTTGGCTCGCTCACTGTAAGGGGCTGGCGCGACAACTGATGAGCATGCAGGCGCTCGGCGAGCAATCATTCGTCGTCGAGCTCGCGAGCAATGACGGCTGCCTGTTGCGCAACTTTGTCGAGAACCGCATTCCGTGCCTGGGTGTTGATCCGGCCGCGGCTCCGGTCGCGGTGGCGCGCACCATGGGCGTGAACACGATTTGCGAGTTCTTTGACCTCGAGGTCGCCCGGCGTATTCGCGCCGAGCACGCGCCCGCGAACTTCGTGATCGGCATGAACGTCTTGGCGCACGTCGCGGCGCTGCACAGCTTCCTGGATGGCGTGCATTACCTGCTCGCCGACGATGGCGAGGCCGTATTCGAGTTTCCGTACGCACGTGATCTCGTAGAACGCAGCGAGTTTGACACGGTCTATCACGAACACCTGTGCTACTTTTCGGCCACTTCCGTCGCCAAGGTGCTCGAGCGACACGGGCTGTTTCTCAATCGCGCCGAGCGACAGCCCGTGCATGGCGGTTCGCTGCGTGTCTTCGCCGGCAAACGGGCGGCCCCGGATGGGGAGGTCGAGGCCCTGCTCGCGGAGGAAGCTGCGGTCGGGATGTGGTCGCTCGAGTTTTACGATCGGCTGCGGCGCGACGCTGAGAGCCTGCAACGCGAGCTGTCGGACTTGCTGCGTCGGTTGCATGCCGAGGGCAAGCGCATCGTGGCGTATGGTGCGGCGGCCAAGGGCGCTATTCTGCTGAATTACGCCGGTGTTGACCGGTCGATCATTGAATACGCCGTCGACCTGAACGTACACAAGCAGGGCCTGTATCTGCCCGGCGTTCGACTGCCGGTCCATGCGCCATCCCGGCTGCTTGAAGATCAACCGGATTATATACTCATCCTGCCGTGGAACATCGCTGACGAAATCATCAAGCAGGAGTCGCAGTACGCCGCGCGGGGCGGCAAGTTCATCATTCCGATTCCAGAACTGTGCGTGGTGGGCGGATAGCGACCTATGCGCGTTTTACTTACCGGGGCCAGCTCTTTCACCGGCAGTTGGTTCGCACGCGAGTTGGCGAACGCGGGGGTCGACGTCGTGGCGACGTTGACGCAGCCGGTCGAGCGCTATGAGGGCGTGCGTGCGCTGCGGGTCGCGCGTGTCGCCGATTGCTGCCAAACGCAGGTGTGCCGCTTCGGAGACGAGGCGTTTCTCGATTTGTTGCGCCGCGAGAAGTGGGATGTACTTTGTCACCACGCGGCCGACGTGACCGACTACAAGAGCGCCGACTTCGACTTCTGCGGCGCGCTGGGCAACAACACGCGAGCCGTCGCGTCGGTGCTCGATGCGTTTCGCGATGGCGACGGCACGCGCGTCGTGCTGACCGGCAGCGTCTTCGAGCAAAACGAAGGCGCCGGTTCAGACGGGCTGCCAGCGTTCTCGCCGTATGGACTGTCGAAAGGCCTCACCTCCGACGTGTTCAAATACTTTTGCCGCGCGGCGGGGCTGAGTCTGGGCAAGTTCGTGATCGCGAACCCATTCGGACCCTACGAAGAGCCGCGTTTCACGTCGTATTTGGTGCGCACGTGGGCCAGAGGGGAGGTCGCGGGTGTGAAGACGCCGGCATACGTGCGCGACAACGTGCACGTTTCGCTGCTGTCGCGCGCTTACGCGCGATTGGTGAGCGAACTGCCCTCGACGCCGGGATTCACGCAGCTCGGGCCGAGCCAGTATGTCGAATCGCAGGGCGCTTTTGCGGAGCGCTTCGCCCGCGCCATGCGGCCGCGGCTGGGCTTCGATTGCGAGCTTGATTTGGCGGTGCAGTCCGAGTTTCCTGAGCCGCGTATTCGACTGAACACCGACCTGGTCTCGCCTGAGGCGTTTGACTGGGACGAAGCGGCGGCGTGGGATGAACTGGCGACGTACTACCAGCAGCACGTGCTGGCGCCGGCGACAGCCTAGACGCGCTTGAAGATGTCGCCGGAGTAGAGTGCGCTGGGCATCACTTCGCACTCCGCCCAGCAGCCGACACAGGCGTCGACCCAGGCGCGGGCGCTCTTCGTCTGGGCGTTGTGCCAAACTTCTTCGAACGATTGGTCGCGCAAGCTGCCGACCGTTTCGGTGTTGAACTGACACACGGGCACGCGGCCGTCGGGCAGCAGGCGGATGTGGCTGCGCAGCGCGACGCACTTCGGCTTCGGCTGCGGGTTGTCGTCGGCGTGGCCGTTGAGGCGCGCCTTGAGTCCTTTGAGGTAATAGCGCTTGCCCCAGCGCAGCCAGCCGGCCCGCAGGTTGCGGAGGTCGGACAACTCGCGGTCGACGAAGCCGAGTACGTCGCCGCCCTCGAGCATCGGGTGCAGCGGGTAGCGGGTGCTGATCAGGTCTTCGGCCTTTTGGCCGCGGCGTTTGGCGCCGTACATCGCCGAGTCGCTGTAGGCCAGCACGCTGTGCACGTCGCAGCCTTGGCTCTGCAGCAGACGACGCAGCTTGGGCGCATCTTCGAGCGACTGCTTGCTGATCACGGTGTGATTAGCGCTCACCTGCACGCCGTGCGACTGCTTGAGTTTGGCGAGTCGTTGGACGCTCTCGACCGCGGTTTCGAAGGTGACGGCCTTGCCGCGGTTGCGATCGTGCTCGTCGGGCAAACCGTCGAAACTGACCATGAATCGCAGGATCTTGGGTTTGCTGAAGTTGCGGGCGAACTGCTCGATTCGCTCGGGGAACGACCCGTTGGTCGTGATGTGAATCACGAAGGGGCGCGACGCGCTCAGCACACTTTCGGCGACTTCGGCGAAGTCTTCGCGCAAGAACGGCTCGCCGCCGGACAGGCGCACCACGTCGAGCCGGCCGATTTTGCCGAATACAGCGGCGACTTCGGCGGGGGTGAGTTCTTCGCCGGGCTTCATGCGCCACGAGTCGCACATTTTGCAACGCGCGTTGCAGCGATAGCACACGAGATAGGTGCACCAGCTCGGCCGGGGGACGGCGCCGATGCGGTTTTGAATGACGTTTAGGGCGAGATTGAGCGGCCTCATGACACCTTACGGATTAACTCGGGCTGACGCCGTTGGCCGCCCAACTCGGTGAGATAGGTCTCGAGCGCGTCCATCGCCTCGGCACGGCCATCCCGCACCGCGGATGCGATGTTAGCGACGTAAGCGCCCTGATGCGCGATGAAGTCGCTGACGATTGCGGAGGAAAACGCGCGATGTTCGATTTGGCGGCCGATGCCGAGCTGCTCGAGCGCCATCGCGTTGCAGCGCTGCTCGACGCACGCTTCGGGCATGACGAGCATCGGTTTGCCGAAGTGCAGGGCTTCGCCGACGAGCTGATTGCCCGCGGTGCTGACCACGGCGAAACAGCCGGCGAGATCTTCAAGAAACGGCGTATTGCTCGGCGGGCGGAAGTCGAGGTTTTTGGACGTGCCGATGCGCTGGGTGCCGTAGACCTTGACCGGTCGGCCGCACTTGTGCAGCGCGTCTTCGACCCACGGCGTGAACTGATAGGCGCCGTTATTGAAATATGCGAGCAGATACTCGCCGCGATGGGGCTTCATGCGCAGCACTTCGTCGCGCAGCAGGGGGCCCACGACGCGCACGCCGGGGCGCCGCGCGGGGGCGTCGTAGAAGCTGGAGACGATCACGCGATCGGGGTGACCCATCAGTGACTTGTAGAACATGCGATCGCGCTGCAGATAGAGCCGATCGCCGCGACGAATGGGCGGTTCGCAGTGTGTGAGAATACCGAAGTGATCGAACGCGATGCGCGGCAGCCCGAGGCGCGCCGCGGCGCGATGGGTCCACGCCTCGGCGTCGGAAATCACGACGTCGGCGTGAAACTCGCGGATGACGTCGATCACCATGCCGAGCGCCGGGCCGCGGAGTTTCAGGTCGAGCACGGCCGGCAGGTTTTGCAGACCAGTCTGAATCAGCGAACGCTTGCCGGTCTTGCGACGGTAGACGTAACCGAGCGTGGGAATGCGCACGACCGGATACGCCGGCGAGAGCGCCGCGTAGGCGTCGCGCCCGGCGAGCAGCAGCACTTCGTGTCGTTTCATCAGCTCGGGCAGTACGGTGGCGGTGCGGGTTGCGTGGCCGCGGCCATAGCCCATGACGCCGTAAGCGATGCGCATGAGAGTCGCTCCCGGAGCGTTCTCCAACGAGTTGCAAACCGACCTGCGGAGCCTACCCAGCGGGCGCTTGCCGGGCAACCGGCGGCGGTGCTAATGTCGCGGCGCGGCGTCCAGCGATTGGACGGTGGATGCACGTCGACGGTCCCGGAATTGACGAGGAGATGCTAGGATGGTTCGTTCCGCCTGGGTCGTGCTGATCGGCTTGTCGCTGTGCGTGGGGTGTGAGAGCAGCGGTCGCCGGGCTCCAGTTACTGAGAACTCGGTCGGATGGCGGAATTTGCGGGTGGGGACGCCGCACACGCGAGTCCTGACCGAGTTGGGCGAGCCGACGGCGTCGGAGACGCGCCGCCTGCAAACGACGTGGTATTACTCAGAGCGCGGTGAAGACGGCCCGTGGGTGCGGTTCGACACGAACAGCATGACGCTGGAGCTATGGAGCACGCGCACCGAGTAGCGTTTAGCTGATCCGCAGTTGCGGCAGCGGGGTGCTCTTCTTCACCTTGCGGTCCACTTCTTCGACCGTTCGCGTAATGAATGCATCGAGCGCTTGCGACACGGCTTCGGGCGCGCCGTCCCAGTTCGCCATCGGCTGACCCGCGTCGCCGCTGACGCGGATGCTGAGGTTAAGCGGGATCTCGCCGAGGAATGGTACGCCCATCGCCTCGGCCGTCTGTTTGGCGCCGCCGTGGCCGAAGATCTCGTCGCGGTGACCGCAGTTGGGGCAGTGGTAGAAGCTCATGTTTTCGACCATGCCGAGCGTTTCGACCGAGAGCTTTTCGTACATGCGAATCGCGCGGGTCGCGTCGAGCAGGGCCACGTCTTGCGGGGTGCAGACGACGACGGCGCCGGTGAGCGGGATGCTCTGCGCCAGCGTGAGGGGAATATCTCCGGTGCCGGGCGGGAGATCGACGATCAGATAGTCGAGTTCGCCCCAGTCGCCGCGATCGAGAAATTCTTTGACGTACTTTTGCGCCATCGGGCCGCGCCACACGACGGCCTGATCGGGCTTCATGAGATAGCCCATGCTCATGACTTTCACGCCGTAGATCTCCGGCGGGAAGACGCGTCCGGAGTCGGGGTCGGCCATGGGCTGCGCGTGTTCGCTGCCGGTGATTTTGGGCAGTGAAGGGCCGTAGACGTCGGCATCCATCAGTCCGACGTTCAAGCCGCGGCGTTTGAGTCCGAAGGCGAGCAGGGCCGAGACGGTGCTCTTGCCGACGCCGCCCTTGCCCGCGCCAACGGCGAGCACGCGTTGCACGCCGGGCAGGCCGGTGGTGACGCGTGGGGGGGGCTTGACGGCGAACTCGACCGCGACCTCGGTCACGCCTTCGAGCGGCAGCACGGCGTCGCGGGTTTGGGTGCTGATGTGTTCGCGGGGTCCATCTTCCAGCAATTCTTTGGGCATCTCGAAGGTCACCCGTACGGTGCGATCCTCCGTGGCGACGGCGCGCACCAGTCCGAGTTCGATCACGCTTTTGCCCGACTGTGGCTCGATGACCTGTTGCAGTGCGGCTGTGATGGCTTCGCGACTAAAGCTGCTCATGGGGTAGTGCTCTCTCAGTTCGCGCGACGTTTTCGGGACAGCAATCGATCGTAGCGTCGGACGGCTTGGCTGGCATCACGGCCGGGGGCTGAACTGCGACCCGGCGCCGGAAATGGTATAAACCCGGTGT
This sequence comes from uncultured Planctomycetales bacterium, assembly GCA_964563855.1. Taxonomy (GTDB): domain Bacteria; phylum Planctomycetota; class Phycisphaerae; order UBA1845; family Fen-1342; genus JAFGRR01. The sequence goes on from CAZLYU010000019.1 coordinate 54,035, forward strand.
GAGCCAGACGCACGGCGGAGAAGGTCAGAGCGCGGGGACGGCCAGCGGGTGGCTGACGTCTGAGCGTCGGCTGGTCGCGCTGGGGGCCGTTGTGGGCGTCGTGACGGCGCTGGGCGCCTGGGGGTTTTCGGCACTCATTGAGGCGGCGGAGTGGCTGTTCTTCGCGGTGCTCGCCGGCGCCGCGAATGACGCCGGCGTCTACATCTGGATCCTGCCGCTGCTGCCGATGAGTGGGGCGTTGCTGGTCGGGCTGATCACGGCGTACTTCGCGCCGGAAGCCGAAGGACACGGCGTGCCGGAAGTGATGGACGCGATGGCGCGGAAGGGTGGGCGGATTCGACCGCGTGTCGCGGCGGCGAAAGCAGTTGCGTCGGCGTTGACGATCGGGTCGGGCGGTTCGGCGGGAACCGAGGGGCCGATCATTCAAATCGGGGCCGCGCTCGGGAGCGGCGCGGGCCAGCGGCTGGGCGTGACGCTGGCTGACATTCGCGTGCTCATCGGCTGTGGGGCGGCGGCGGGCATCGCGGCGATCTTCAACGCGCCCATTGCGGGCGTGTTGTTTGCGGTCGAGGTGCTGCTGCGCGACGTGTCGCTGCGCAGCTTCGTTCCGATCATCGTCGCCGCGGTCGGCAGCAGCACGATCACGCAGGCGCTCAGCGGCCACAATCAGGCGATCTTTCCGGCGCCGGTCGGGCTAATCGGCGGCGAGCCGCTCTATGCGTTTACGGTGGGGGAGCTGCCGAACTACCTGTTGATTGGCGTGATCTGCGGACTGGTCGCGCTGACGTTCATCAAGGTGCTGTATTTCTCGGAAGACGCGTTCCGCAGATTGCCGGTGCACCGCGTCGCGCGGCCAGTGGTGGGGGCGGCGCTGCTCGGCCTGGTGGCGCTGGGGAGCGAATGGGTGACCAGCAGCGGCCGACCCGATCTCGCTGACGGGCGCGCGCCAGACGCCGAACGGGTTCTGGCGACCGGCAAGCAGGCGGCGGAGAAACCCGCGATCATGGGCAACGGCTATCCGGTGATCACGCAAGCGCTAACGCCGACGGCGTATCGTCCGGTCGAACCGGACGCAGGCCGTTGGACCGTGTGGGCGCTGCTAGCGCTGCTCGCGGCGAAGGCGGCAGCAACGTGTCTGACGCTGGGCAGCGGCGGCAGCGGCGGTGTGTTCGCGCCGAGTCTGTTTCTCGGGGCGGCCGTGGGGGGCGCTTTCGGCCTGGCGATCACCAATGTGCCGCTGTTCGCCGACGCGAACCCGGGGGCCTATGCGCTGATCGGGATGGCGGCGGTGGTCGCATCATCGATTCACGCGCCGCTCACCGCGACGTTGATGCTGTTTGAACTGACGCGCGACTACGAAGTGATTGTGCCCATCATGCTCGCGAGCGTGGTGGGGCTGGCGGTGTGCCGCTTCGTCGAGCCCGCCAGCATCTACACGCTGAAGTTGCTGCGGCGGGGCGTCGACCTGCACGCGGGGCAAGACGTCAGCCTGTTGAAGCACGTGTCGGTGCGCGAGCAGATGCGTACGCAGCCCGCGACCGTGGCGGCGAACGCGTCGCCGGTTGAGTTGGTGGCGGCGTTTGTCGAGCACCCGGGAGACTCGCTATTCGTCGTCGGAGACAAGCAGCGTTTGCTGGGCGTTGTTACGCACCAGAACAGTCGCTCGCTGCTGGCGAACGCCAATGCGTATGAAGATCTGCTCACCGCGCGCGACGTCATGCTCGAAAGCGGATTTCCGACGATCGCGCCGACCGACAATCTCGCCGACGCGATGCGAAGACTGGCGAACTATCGCGGAGAGGTGGCGGTTGTCGAAGACGGGCGGCTGGTCGGCGCGATCTGGCCCGAAGACGTGATCGCGCGGTACAACGGCGAACTGTTCAAGCGCGACATGGCATCGGGGATGGCGTCGGCGGCGCGCGACGTGCGGAGCGGGCCGACGCGACTGACCGATGACGTAAGCCTCGTGGAAACGCCGGTTCCCGCGAGCTTTGTGGGGCGCAGTCTGGCGGAACTCGACCTGCGGCAGCGGTATGCCGCGACGGTGCTGCTGATCAAGCAGCACACCGGTTTGACGCCCGGCGGGGTCAACTCGAGTCCGCGGCCCGATTACATCTTCCAAACGGGGGACGTGGTGCTGGTCATGGCGCCTGATGAGCAGCTCGAGCGGCTGCGACACGGGGCGTGAGCGTTCCGTCGCGCGAGGGCGCGTCTCGATCTCGCGGCCCGCGCGATGAACGCGCCCCGCCTGCCGCTGGCTCACGCAAGGGGCGTTCACTGCGATGGCTGACGCATTGCGCGGCGCTTGCGACGACCTATCTGCTGCTGGCGGCTCTGCTGGGCCCTACGCTTACGCCGAGCGGCTGGCACTTGGATACGCGCAACCCGGCGGTCGCCGAGGCGGATGCGTGGCTCAGCGGCGGCACGTCGCTGCCGACGCGGCTCCACGACACGGGGCTGATCGGCGAGCGGGTGATCAATGTGTTCCCCCCGGCGATCACGCTAGCGTCGACGGTAATGTTGCCGCTTGACCGGTTTTTGATGCGCTCGGGCGCGGCGTGGCCAGCCGAAATGGTGTACGTCGCCTTCGCGTTGCTTCCCATCGGCGTGATCTACTTCGCTTCGCTCGTTTGGACGCAGCGCATCGCGTGGGCGATCGGACTCACCGTGTTTTGGGTGGCGGGTACGGCGCTGGCGCCGGCCCTCTACTTCGCTCGTGAAAGCGGCGGGGTGTACTGGCTGAATCACGTTTGGTCGCAGGTCGGCCTGGCGCTGCTGTTTGCGGCGGTGCATCGCGGCCGGGTTGGTTGGATGGGCGCTGTCGGGTTCGTGCTGTCGGTGTGGACGCGACAACTCACGCTCTTCTACGCGGCGCCATTGCTCGTTCTCTGCTTCGCGAAAGGCGGGCGGAGTCGCTGGATCGGTCTGGCGGCGGTGGCGATTGCAATCGGCGGGCTGGCGGCCGCCAACACCGTGCGTACGGGGTTGCCGATCGACTTCGGGTATGCAACGATTTACGTGGGGGTGGACTCGGTGCAGGCGCGGGCGGCGCGTGAGCATGGCGTTTGGTCGCCGCACTTTGTGATGCAGAACTTGCGGTATCTGCACGCCGAGCCGCCGGTGCGCTGGGTTGACGGCCAGTGGCGATTGGCGGCGAACCCAATGGGGGCGAGCATGTGGCTTACCACGCCGTTGCTGATCTTGTGCGTGGGGCTGATTGGTGCGACGGTTCGCAGCGGCGTGGGGGTTGGCGTTTTGCTGGCGACGGCGGGCGTGTTGGCGGCACAACTCTTCTATCACAACACGGGCAGTCTTCAGCCCGGGTTTGCGCGTTTCACCCTCGATGCGACGCCGGCGATTCTGTTTCTCGCAGCGCCGGCGTTGATCCGCGTTCGGCCGCTGTGGGTCGCTCTGCTAGCGGCGGCGAGTCTAGCGTACTTTCGGACGCTCATCGCGTCGTTCTAGATTGGGAACGGGGGCACGCCGCGACGTGGCTCCTGTGCTTGTGTGAGCACCGTTCACGCGCCGGGCCATCGCCCGCTGCACACTTACGCCCCAAAGCGTTTAAAGAACTCGGTCTCCGCCGTCACCATGCCGATCAGCACGAGCTCGGCGTCTTCGGGCACGACGGCGTCGGGCGGGGGGTTGACCTGCATGTGGCCGTTGTGGGCGATCGCGACCACGCTGCAGCCGGTCTCCGCGCGAATGCCCGACTCCTGCAGCGAGCGGCCGACGAGGCTCTTGGGCGCCGGCACGCGGAAGACGTCGAGGCCCTCGGCGAGCATGATGGTCTTTCCGCGCTGCAGCATGTTCACCATGATGCTGGCGCCCATCGACGGGGCGGACATCACCATGTCGGCGCCGGCGCGGTGCAGCGTCGTCAGATTGCGCTCGAGCGTGGCGCGAGCGATGATCTGAATGTCCGGCCGCAGCCGTCGACAGTAGATCGTGAGATAGATGTTGGTGTTGTCGTCGTGCGTGGTGATGACCACCGCGGGCGCTTTCATGATGCCGGCCCGCTTCAACACGTCCAGCTCGGCGGCGTCGCCGGAGACATAGTCGGCGTTGTCGCTGCCGGGCACGCGGGCCGGGTTTTCTTCGACGATGCGATACGCCATGTTTCGTTGCCGCAGCGTCTGGGCCGCGGCGCGTCCGACGCGTCCGCCGCCCAGGATCACGACGGGGGCGCCCGAGACGTTGTAGATCGCGAACTGTTCGTCATAGCTCAAGAGTTGCTCTTCGGAGCCGACCATCACCAGAGCGGTCTGATCGGTGACGAGCGTGTCGGGTGTCGCCGCGGCGAAAGCACCGCGCTCCCACACGCCGACCACGCTCACGCCGAGCTCGCGTATGCGATTTTCGCGTAGCGTCTTGCCGACGAGCGGTGTGCGGACGGCATTCGCTTCGGCAACCAGGAGATCTTCAAACTGACCGATCACGTGGGTCATGGCGTCGCCAATGACGCGGCGGCCCATGGCGTGCCCCAGCATCTTTGAGAGTTCGAAGACCTGGGTGGCGCCGGCCAGCTCGAGGATGTCGATGGAGGCCGTGCGGTCGGCGGTTGCGGCGATGCTCACGTTGGGCGCCGCCTCGCGCACGGTGAAGGCGACGTTGGTGTTGATTGCGTCGTTGGCGGTGATCGCGACCAGCGCCGCCTGCGCGGCCTGGGCTCGCGCGTAGGTTTCGGGTCGATCAAGTTCGCCGTGCATGACGTTCAGGCCGAGATCGTGGAGCCGTAGAGCTTCCTGCAGGTCGGCGATCAAGAGCACATACGGAACGTCTTGCTGCTTGAGCCGGGTCATCAGGGCCGCGGTGACGGGGTCGTAGTGCGTCAGGATCACGTGGTCGCGGGTGGATTCGGGCAGGCTGCGCGGCGCGCGACTCGCCGCCTGGGCCTCCATCCACGGCGCGTAGAAGAACTGGATGAACGTGAACGGCAGCAGCACGAGCAGGAACACAATGCCGGAGAGCAATACGACCAATGAGAAGAAGCGCCCGATGTCGGATTCGAAGGTGATGTCGCCGAAGCCGAGCGTCGACATGACGGTCAGGGTCCAGTAGAGCCCGGTGATCCAACTGTATTCGCGCCCCTCCAAGCCCAACAGG
>CAZLYU010000020.1:0-56000 GCA_964563855.1 uncultured Planctomycetales bacterium
GCTGGTGGGGGCGGGGCGTTCGCGTGGGCGACCGCGGCCGGTCCCGGGGCTTTTGCCGTTGTTGCTGCTCGAAAGCGCGCTTCTGACGCTGCCGCTACTGGTTCTGATGCGGGTTCCGTTGGCGGTGGGCGGGTTGGCGGGCATGGCGTCGGCGGTTGGCGCAGGCATCTATGAGGAAGTGATTTTTCGGGCGGGGCTGCTGGGGGGGATGGTGTGGTTGGTGAGCGCGTGGCGACCGACGTGGCGGCAACGCGGGTTGCTGGCGGCGCTGGTGATCTCGAGCATTGCGTTCAGCGCGTCGCACTTCGCACCGTTTGGCGCGCTGCCGTTGAGCATGGCGCCGGCGGTGCGGTTGTGTCTGGCGGGGCTGTACCTGGGGCTGATCTTTCTGGGTCGCGGGCTGGGGATCGTCGCTGGAACACATGTTGCCTACAACGTTGTGTTGGTGCTGGCGTCGCCGGAAGCGTAATCGCAGACTTTCGTCGCTGTTATCGGAAATTCAATTCCGTTTCAGGCGACAGCGGCATGCTTTGTTTAGGCGGTTCCGTCGGGCGACGCTATTGCAGCGTTGGCGGGATGGCCGTGACTGGAATGTAGGAAAATGCAATGAAGACATCGATCTCGACGAGCAGCGTGCTTGTGTGCAGTCTCGCGCTTTTGACGAGCTTCACATACGCACAGACGAACAATCGGGCCCAGCAGGCGGGGTACAAAAGCAATCGCAACGCACTGCAAGACAATCAGGCGCCGAAGGACCTCCGCCTGATGCGGATGAGTCAGTTCTGGGGAACCGATACGACCAACAAGCAAGCCAACCGGATCGGTGAGATTGACGACGTCGCGATCGACATGGCGAACCATGGCGAGCTGCCGTATGTCGCCATCACGTTCGGGGGCGGGTTGTTGGACATTGGGGATAAGTGGGTCGCGGTGCCGTTTGACGCGCTGAAGATCATCGGCGTGCACCACAATCAGGTCGTCGTCCCGGTCGACCGGAACACGGTGAAGTCAGCGAAGGGGTTTGACCCCGGCGGTGAGTGGCCGACGACGGGGGAGGTCTCGCTGCTGACGCAGGATGGCCATGACATGATGAAGGAGAATCGTCAGCATCGCTACGCACACAAGGATGCGCGGACGCGGAATCAGTCGGAGCGTAACGACGCGCGTCGTCAGGCGAGCGATCAGGCGAATGCGCGTGGCGATCAGCAACAGAAGATGCAGTCGCGACGCGCTGCTGACATTGTGCGAATGACCAAGATTCTCGATAAGGACGCGTACGACGGCCAGGGCAAGAAGCTCGGCCGATTCGCTGACCTGCTTTTCGATCCCGATCGCGGCCGTTTGGTCGCCGCCGTCATCGAGCCGGAGGCCGACGGTCTGGAGGAACGGGTGGAGAAGATGACCAAGGGCGGTGAACTGATCGTGATTCCTTGGAGTGCGGTGAAGTCGCACCGTGACGGCAAGACGACGCTCGACTTGTCGGCCCAGCAGATGGCGGGCTACCCGAAGTTGTCGTGGGATAACTGGCGGGAGCAGTTCGATAAGAACGCGGTTGCGTCGCTTTACCAGCGCGACGGTGAGACGGTTTACTGGAGTGTGATGATCGAGCCGCCGGCGCCGAATCGCGGCTAACACGATTTATCGCTGTCGCGGATCCGCCTGCGAAGCAAATTCGACGAAGCAGTCGAGCGGCAACCCCGCTCGGCTGCTCTTTCTTTGTGGTCGGGCTTCGGTTGCAGATGCAGCCAGGGTCTGGTCGCAGATGTTTCATCATCGCGGCGTGGAAGCGGTTGTCGCTCGCAGCTCGGCGAGGCGGTAGGGTTTTGGAGGGACGGCTGGGATGTCGAGCCGTCACGCGTTTGTTCGCGACTCCGGACCGCACCAGATGACGCTGCCCTACGACTACGTCGACGCAAAGCTCCACGAACGCCGTGAGCGCGTGTTCCTGATTCTGGCCGGGTTATTCCTGGGAACTTTGGCGATGCTCAATATCTTGGGCATCAGCCGGTTCATCGTCCTGGCTTCGTACGGACCAGACGTTGAGGGTGGGGAGTGGTTCCTGCGGTGGGGGGTTCCGAACTTCATTTCGAACTGGACGTTTGCGGTCGCGGTGGGGGTGCTGCCTTACCCACTGACATTTCTGTGCACGGATTTCATCTCTGAGCTCTACGGCCGGCGTCGAGCGAATTTCGTCGTGTTTGTTGGGTTGTTGCTGAACATCTGGGTGGTGCTCATTTTGTGGCTGGGCGGCGTGCTGCCGGGGTTCAACGTGATCGACCCTGCGACGCAGATGCCGGCGCCGCCGCAATGGGATGCGGAGAAGGGCGTCTATCCGGAGACGGGCTGGACGTTTTTCCAGGTGCGCAACCTGGCGTTCGGCGCGGTAACTGCTTCAATGTGCGCGTACCTGGCGGCGCAGTTTGTCGACGTCTACATGTTCCACTTCTGGAAGCGGTTGACGCGGGGCAAGCACCTATGGCTGCGGAACAACGGTTCGACGCTGGTGTCACAGTTTGTCGACACGACGGCGGTGATCCTGATTACACACTTTTATGCGCATGCGTTGCCGGTGGATGACAGCCGCGATATCTGGCCGCAGCTCTGGCTCTTCATCGCGTCGGGCTATGTGTTCAAGCTGATTGCCGGATTAGTGGATACGGTTCCGTTTTACGTGGGCTCCCACTACCTATCGCGCTATCTACGTATTGACCCGAATCGCGAACATCGCGAGGCCGACTTGCTTCTCAAACCTTAGGCGCTTTGGACCTGCGGGATGTTCTGGTCCGCTAACCCGCACTCGCGCTCACGTGTGAAGAACTCGCGAGCGGAGGTGATAACTGTCCGCCGATGGCGGAGAGCGCTCCGTAATGTAGACATTTTCGGAATGGCAGCCGAATGAGCGTGCGTATGGATGGGGTCATAAGTTATGGGGCTGGGTGAGTTGTCTTCTAAATGTATAGTTCGTATTGCTCGCCGCCGCTTCAGTGTGCTATACCGAGTATGGCGGGCGCAGATCGTGTCAGCCGCACGACTTCGGGTAAGAGGATCCTGGTAGAGGGAGAGAATGATGCGTAAGGGCCTTTTGATGATGAGCGGTCTGGTGCTGGCGACCGCCGCGAACGCCGGTTTTACGACGATCGGCGGGAGTGGTGAGCCTGGCATCCAGTCGAACTTCAACGCTGTCTACGGCAGCGTGTCGGGTTTCGACGTGGACGGGACGTTCACGGCGGGCGATTACGAGTTCAAGCGTGTGCAGGACTTCGTCGGAGGCAACTTGCTCGACACGGGCTCGTTGCTCGACATGTCGACGTTTAGTCACGGCACGTATGACCCGACGAGCCCGGGCACGGTGACCGATCAGTTGTGGACCGACGGGACGACCGACTTCGCCGGTCGGGTTCGCATCGCCGGCTTCTCGCAGAACTTCGGCATCGACTTCAACGCCGACACCGACGGCACGTCGCCGACGCTGGACAATCCGCCGGGTACGATCCTGAGTATCAACACGAATCCGGGGATCTTCCCGGTTGGCGGCGCCGGCCCGACTGGTACGTATGACTTCGCGCTCGGCGATGTTTGGGCGTGGGCTCGCGAGGGCGGCGCCAGAGGGCCGCACAATTCGTACGCCGCCGACAACACCGGCACCGGCAGCCCGGCTGACAACATGATCACCTGGTCGTTCCGCAACACGCTGACGAACCAGATGGGCTTCCTCGTCGCGTTTGACGACGACGGGGCCAACGTCGACCGCGACTACAACGACTTCTGGGTCGAGATCGCGATCGTCCCGAGCCCCAGCGCAGTTCTGCTGGGTATGGTCGGCCTGGGCGCTCTCGCGGGCGTCACGCGTCGCTTCCGCTAAACAGCGGCGCAGCGGCTGAGCCGATCCCGACCATCGGATCCATATGTGAGACGGCCGGACTCGATGAGGGTCCGGCCGTTCTTGTGTTGACGGTGCGCTCTGTTGGGCAACGCCGGTTTCGCCGCGCCGCGCCTGCAGGCGAACCTCAGGAGACCCCCGATCCGGGCTCGATCTCCTTCTCCGGCGTGACGAAGATGACCTTGTCGCGGGCGTCGTTGCTGGCAGCGAGCAGCATGCCCTGGCTCTCGAGGCCGCGCATGCTGCGCGGCGCCAGATTCGCCACGATCACGATCTGTCGACCCACGAGGTCGCTGGCTTCGTAGTAGCCGCGCAAGCCGGCGATGATCTGCCGCCCGCCGCGTCCGTCGTCGACCTGCAGCACGAACAGCTTGTCGGCGTTGGGGTGCTCCTCGGCCGACTTGACCGTCGCCACGCGCAGGTCGAGCTTGGCGAAGTCGTCGAACTGAATGACCGCAGGGGATTCCGCTTCCGCCATCGTTTGTGCTCCTGTACGGGGATCGTTGGTGGGTAGGGTATCACGTGGGGCGTGGTCGGCCTACCGGGGTTCGGGGTTCAAGGTTCAAGGTTCAAGGTCCAGGGTTCAAGGTCCAGGGTTCAGGGTTCAGGGTTCACGGTTTGGCGTGCGGTTTGCGGCTAGCGACGTCCCGGCGTGCGTTGCAGCGTGACCCGGGCATCGCTTGCAGCGCGTGAGCCAGGGGACGGTTCACCACGCCACTCCAGTCGCCATGGGGCAAGTTTCGCACCCGCAGCCGGAACCATGGACCTTGAACCCTGGACCGTGGACCGGGTACGTGAACCACGGACCCTGACAGACCACGACCCGAGGCGTTTGAACTCTGGACCGTGAACTGTGGACCGTGAAGCTCGGAACATTGCCCGCCCTATGTTCGCGGCTGGCTGCTGCTCACGCCCTCCAGCAGTAGCGTCGGCCAGGCGAAGTTGGAGAACACGCCGCCCGTGTGCCAGAAGATCGCCGGGCGCTCGCGGCCCAGCTTGCCGGCCCGCACGGCGTCGAGGAAGGCGGCGAACGCTTTACCGGTGTAGACCGGGTCGAGCATCACGCCTTCGAGGTGCGCGAGCATTTTGATTGCGTGAACGTCTTCGTCGTAGGGGATCGCGTAGCCGTCGCCCACATAACCGTCGATGAACTTCAGCAGCGAGGGTTCGATGTCTACGCCGAGCGACCACTCGCCGGCGGTCGTGACGCACAGTTGCAGCACGTTCTCCGTGTGATGCGCGATGTCGTCGCTCACGGGCACGGCGGTGAGCTGCACGTCATGGCGCGCGTGCAGATATTTGCCCAGCAGCAGCCCCGCATAGGTGGCGCCCGACGAGATCGCGACGACGACGTCGCATGGGCCGATCTGGGCGGCGTCGAGCTGCTGCGCGAGTTCCGCGAATGCACGCATGTAGCCCCAGCAGCCGAGCGGCTCCGAAGCGCCCATCGGTGTGTAGCGCGGCTTGCGGCCGGCGGCGCGCAGGTCGTCGCACACGTCGGCGATGATCTCGGCCTTGCGCCTTGTGTAGTCTTCGCGCGAATAGCAACGCGTTTCGGCGCCGAACAGGCTGTCGAGCAGATGGTTGCCGTTGATGTCCGTCGGCGGAAAGGGGCGGAAGAGCAGCGTGCAGTGCAGGCCGAGCCGGGCGGCGACAGCGGCGGCGGCGCGGCAGTGGTTCGATTGCGCCGTGCCTTCCGTGACGATCGCATCGGCGCCGTCGAGCTGCATGTCGGCGAAGACGTATTCGAGCTTGCGGATCTTGTTGCCCGACGTTTCGACGCCGGTGTAGTCGTCGCGCTTCAGCCAGAGCCGCGCGTCGCCGAGCTCGGCGCTCAGGCGTTCGAGTTTGACGAGCGGTGTTGGGAGCGCGGCGAGCGCGAGGCGCGGCGGTTCGTTGGGGGCGAGCTGAGCGGCGCTGATCATCGGCGGTCTCGGCCTCCGTGCGGTGAGCCTGCGAAGCAGTGTAACCGTCGGCGCGGGACGCTGGCACCGGGTTGTGGCGGGCGCAACGCTCCGCCGGCAGCGCCGCGTGAACGATCAATTCGAACTAAGTTCGGTTTTTCGCTTGCATCCATGGGTGTACGGCCGTTACAAGGAAGTTTGCAGGAAAGAGGACCGGCGGAGTGCGTTGAGGAGCGTGCTCTTGCAGGCACACGTGGGCAGGTAACAGGGCCGTACCGCACGTGGTGAACCATCACTTCTGAGGAGGAGCACCATGAACAAGCTCTCGATCTGTGTGTGCGCGCTGGGCGCGCTTTGTGTTGCGTCGGCTGACGCCCGTTTGTTTGTCGGCACCGACGATTTCGGTTCGACCGCGTTGAACGCGTGGGAAGTTGACGTGTCTGACAGCAGCTCGTCGCTGCTGTGGGGCGGCGGCATGCCTGAGGTATGGGGCATGTCGGCGGATCCCGCGACCGAAACGCTCTACGTTGCGGACGCCACGGAACTCTACTCGGGTACGGTCAGCAACGCCCCGCCGACGGTGGTCGGCAACTTCCGTTTGCCCGGCGACACGACGAACCTGTCGTTTGTGGGTCTCGCATTCGGCGAAGGCAAGGTCTGGGGCAGCCGCAGCAGCAACAGCACCGCGGCGCCGGAAGGCATCTACCTGGTCGACCCGGCGACGGCCGAAGTGACGCTGCAGTTCGCCGTTCCGTCGGCTGACTACGACTTCGGCGGCTTGGCCTACAACCCCGATGACGGTCTGTTTTACGGCACCAGCGATGACACCAGTGGTCCTGGCGGCGCCGGCCTCTACTCGATCGACATCGACAAAGGCGTGATCGACTTCGTGACCGCGTACCCGGCCGGTGAGACCGACATCGACGGTCTCGCGATCGGTGACGGCGTTGCTTACCTGACCGAAGACGAGAGCGGCCAGAGCATTCACCCGTACGACCTCGCGACAGGCATGTACCTGACTTCGCTCACCCATCCGTCGCCGACCAACGAGATCTTCTCGGGCGCCGCGTGGATTCCCGAGCCGACGTCGCTGTCGCTGCTCATCGCGGGCGCGCTGATGCTGCGTCGCCGTCGCTAAGGCGGCATTTGCGAGCCTTTCGACTTCCGCCCCGCGAGGGCGGGGGTCGGGCTTGATCCTGATAAGTTCGACCGCGCTTGGCTGGAGTCGACATCGATGTTCCAGCGTAGCCTCGGGGTGAGTTGCCGCTGTACGCCGTTACACGCCAATCTCCGTCCGAGAAAACGCCGTCACGGTTGTGGCGGCGTTTGGTCGTTTGAGAACGGACTGATGCGCGCGGCGCCCGGTTTGGCGCCGCGTCGCAAGCTCACATTTTTGCAGGAGTAAAGAGGATGCTTACCCGAAACCATGTTGCGCCGGCGGCCGTGCTGTCGGTGCTGCTGGCCGTTTCCGCCCACGCGCAGTTCGTCGGCGGCATCACGAAGCCGGTCTTCGGCTCGAACCCGCCCGAGGTCTTTCTGTTCACGCCGGGTCAGCCGGATCAATTCCTGCTCAATCCTGAGAATGCGCCGCAGGTCATGTCGTCTGCGCCTGGGTTCAGCGGGCTCGCGGCCGATGAAGCCAATCAGCGGCTTCTGGCCGGCACGACGAACGGAACGACGACCGGCATCTACTCGATCGATTACGCCACGCTGACGCCGACCTTCCTGACGACCACGCTGCGCGACGACGGCGGCAACGGGCCGGTGATGGACGGTTTGGCGTATGACAGTGCGCGCGGCGTGTTGTATGGCACGCGTCAGCTTGGGGGGAGCACCGGCGCGGAAGGGCTCTACACCATCGATATCGCGTCCGGCGCCACGCAACTCGTTTTCGAGTACGAGCCGGTCGGCAGCAGTGCGTTTCAGATCGGCGGCATTGACTACGACGCCATGACTGACCGGATCTACCTCGCGGATGATGACGCCACCGGCGGGCGGAACATTTATAGCATTGACGCGGCGAACCCGGCCCTCGGCCTGAACCTTGAGTTCGCGTACCCGGCCGGCGTGACCGATGTGGACGGCGTCGGGGCGGGAGACGGCAAGCTGTTCCTGTTGTCTGACGGCGTTGAGGGTAACGGCGGTCAGCATCGCATCGTCGATATCGCGACCGGAAACGTACTGGACACGCTCGCCAGCCCGTTCCCGGCTTACTCCGACTCGCCGCTGGGCAAGATCAACCCGTCGGGCGCCGGCGCCTTTGCACCGAGCATTCCGGAACCGTCCACGTTGGCGCTGTTCAGCCTGGTGCTGTTGGGTGTGCGTCGACGATAGCGTGAGGATCACGGTCGCCGCGAATGATGCGGAGACGCCTCAGTAAGCGAGCAGCTTCTTGCGAAGCCGTTCGATCTTGATGCGGGCGAGTTGGTCGGCGATTTGCTGGCCGGCCCGCCCGTCTCCATAGACGTTCGCGCCGCCGCGTCGGGGCCGAAGACGGAGCGCGCGCTCGATCGCAGTCGTGACGCCGCGTCGGGTTTCATCGCAGTGAACGATCGCGTGACCGCCGGGCTCGCGTCCGCGCTGGCGCTCCCCGACGTTGACGACCGGGACGCCCGCGAATGGCGCCTCGATGAACCCGGCCGACGAGTTGCCGACGAGCAGCCTCGCGGTCAGGAGGCCCTCGAGGAAGACCGGCCGCGGCAGCGATTTCACGACCTTGGCGTGTTTGACGCGTTCTGCGTGAGCCTCGATGGCGCGTAGCACACCCGCGTTGCCGCGGTCGCTGTTGGGATAGACGACCGTGTGCGGTCGGCCGGTGGCGGCGACCGCTTTGAGCACGGCGCTTGCGGCGCGGGCCTCGCGATCGGCAGGGCGACCGTAGGCGTGTTGAATGACGAGCACATGTTCGCCGCGCGGGGCGTCGAACGTGTGAGACAGCGTGGCGAGATCGTCGAGCCCGGGGGCGCCGCAGAGGTGAATGCGGTGCGGCTCCTCGCCGAGGCGCGCGATGCGTCGCGCGGCGCGACGCGAGGCGGCGAAGTGGACGTGCGCGAGCTTGGTGATCGCGTGGCGAAACGCGTCGTCGAAGTCTCCGGCAGCGACATCTCCGCCGTGAATGTGACCCAAGACGCGATCCGTAGTTACTGCGGCGAGCGCACCGGCGAGGGCTTCGACCCGGTCGCCGAGGACGAGGACGACCTCCGGGCGCAATTCGTCGAGGTGCTTCGCGAGCGCCGCCACGCCGCGGCTGAGTCCGAGCGCCTGATCGAGCGCTGCGTCGTCGCCGGCTTGCATACGCGCGGCGACCAGGGTGGGCCACACGTCGCGACGGATTTCATCGATGGTGCGGCCGAATCGCGGAAGGAGGTGCATTCCGGTGGCAATGACTTGCAGTTGCAGCTTGGGGTGGGCGTGGATGGCTGCGCATACGCTGCGGAGCAGACCGTATTCGGCGCGGGTCCCCGTGATCACGGCGACGCGCCGTCGCGTCATGCCAGCAGATCCGCAGTGAGCGGCGTGTCGCGCTCGACGGCGCGACGCACGCGGCGTCCGGCGACAGCATGACACGCGCTGGGCGGCAGACCGCCGGGGGGGCGCTTGGCGGCGAGGTCGGCGAGCGCGATCACCTCGCCGGGCTCGAGCGCGCGGGTGCAGACCAGGCTCTTGCGACTCACTGAGCGGACGTCGGCTTCGATTGGCTGAAACGGAATAGCCCCGTCGCCGAGGGCTTGTGTGACCGCCCGGACGTTTGCGACGTAGCGTGCGAAGGCGTCGGGATCGAGCGAGGCGGCGTGGTCGGGTCCCGCCGCCGTGCGGTCGAGCGTGATGTGTTTCTCGAGCAGCACAGCGCCGGCGAGCACGGCCCAGGCGCCGGCTGCTTCGGACGTGCTGTGGTCGCTGAAGCCGACGGGGGCGTCGAACTTTTGTGCGAGGGCGGCCATGCGTCGTAAGTTGAGGTGTTCAGTCGGTGTGGGATAGGCGCTCACGCAATGCAGCAGCGTGGTGCGTGCGAATGCGGCGCGCGACTGCAACGTGTCGACGCCGACTTCGACTTCGCGTTCCAACGCCGCCCCGGTCGACACGATCAGCGGTCGGTAGAGTTCGCAGGCCGCCGCGATCAGCAGCGTGTTGTCGACGTCGGTTGACGCGATCTTGACGGCGGAGGGTTCCAGCTCAGCGAGGGTGTCGACGTCGGTGGGCGAGAAGGGTGTCGCCAGGAACGCGACGTTGCGCGCGGCGCAGTGTTTACGGATCGTGTGCAGTGCGTCGATCGATAGCGTCAGGCTCGTCAGAAGCTCGCGTTGCGTGGCCGCATCGCGCTGATAGCGCGCGGTGGGGGCCAGTGCCGTGGTCAGCGTCTCGGGCGAGAAGATCTGCAGCTTGACCGCGTCGGCGCCGGCGTTGGCGGCCGCGTCTACGAGGCGCAGCGCCGTGTCGAGGTCGCCGTTGTGGTTGACGCCGATCTCGGCAATGACGGGGACACATCCGTCACCGGGGTGCGGGAACGGAACGCGGCTCGTGGGCGGCATGCAACACTCCTCGCGGCGAACGCTGTGTGGCGAGCAGGGCGGCGGCGAAACGCAGATCGGCGGGTTCGTCGATGTCGACGCTGCACTCGCGGGGCATCACGTAGGGCATGATGCGACGATGCTTCGCCGGCGTCGGGATGTCGTCGCGCCCGAAGACGTAAATCGCGCCGTTGAGTTTGACGAGCGTTTCGGCGCCGGGCAAGGGTTCGATGCGGCCGTCGCGTCCGAGGTGCGCCGCCCAATTCGCGGGTCCGAGCGGCGCGACCGATTTGACGATGCACGGCGCGAATCGCCAGTAGATGTCGAGGGCCTGACGTACATCCTGACTCACGCGGAGCGGTGAAGTCGGCTGCAGGATCACCAGCACGTCGAACGCTTCGCCACGCGCTTCGAGCCGCTGCAACAGCCACTCGGCGGCCGGCAGCATCGCGGCGGTCGGCGTGGCCAGTTCCTTCGGGCGCAAGCCGATGCAGGCGGCGCCGGCCCGCTGGGCGGTCTCGGCGATTTCAGGATCGTCGGTGTTGATGTGAACCGCGTCGATGACGCCGCTGTCGAGTGCCGCCGCACAGGCGTGAGCGACGAGCGGTTTTCCGGCGAGGCGCGCGAGATTCTTCCGCGGGAACCGTGTGGATCCGCCGCGGGCGGGGATCATGCCAAGCACGCGCACAGGGTGTTGCTCCCGAGCTAGCGAAGTCGCGAGCCGCGCTGGTCGCTACAGTCCGCTATCGACGCTGGGGAAGCTTCGTCTTGAGTTCGCTCCGGAGTCGCGCAGTAGATGATCAGCGCGGTTCGCCGAACACCTGCACCCAGTATCTGCCGTAGCTGCCGCCGAGTTGGATGCCGACGCCGAGTTCGGTGAAGCGCGGCTCGAGGATGTTGGCTCGGTGGCCGGGACTGTTCATCCAGTCGTCCATCGCCTGTTCCGGCGTGCGCTGGCCGGCGGCGAGATTCTCTCCGATGAACGCGTAGCTGTATCCGAATTGATCGGCGCGTTGGCCGAGTGTGCTGCCCGTAACGGGATTGACGTGGTCGAAGTAGTCGTAGGTGATGAGCTCGCAGGCGTAGGCGTCGGCCTGAGCTTCGAGCGTTGCGTTGCGCGTGACGGGGTTGAGCCCGGCGCGCAGCCGCTCCTGGTTGACGCGATCGAGCACCTCGGCCCGCCACGCCGCCGCTTCGGTCGCGCCTGCGCAGCGGGCGTCATTCGCATCGGGTGTGGATGTCGGTGGCGGCGTCGCGGCTGGCGGCGGCGTGTTCGAGCCGCCGGCGGGCGCGGGTGTCGTGCCGCCGGCGCCAAAGTCATTCGCTCCGCTCAGCGGACAGCCAGCAACTGTCAGGCACGCGAGAGTGCTGATCAACATGCCGGACCAAAGGGGACGATTGTTCGGGCGGCGTGTGAACGATCCCATTGAAGCGCACTCCATCAAACCAACCACTTGAACGGACCTTCTTTGCGGCCCATACTTCCCCAACGAATGACCCGGGGGACGCGCTGCCGCCGGCAGGGAGACTGTTTCATGCAAAGACGCCTGGCGTTCATGCCGCTGTTTCTGACAATCGCGGCGCTTACTTTTTCGGCAGGCTGCCTCGATCTTACGCAATTCCTGAATGACGGCGGTGGTTTTTCGTTCGTCGGTCCGCCGACGGAAACCCCGGACAACGAGGCGGATGCGCCCGCGGCCGGGGGGGCGACCTTCAATCTGGCGCCGAACGCCGTGATCACGGTTGACGTCGATCGCGGGATCGCGCCGCTGACGGTCAACTTCTCGTCGGCGGAGAGCAGGGACGATGGGTTGATCGTTTCGCGCGAATGGAGTTTCGGTGACGGCACGACCAGCCAGGAAGTTTCTCCGATCAAGATCTATCAGACCACGGGCGAGTTTCTCGTCTCATTGGTCGTGACTGACGACGCGGGGCTGCAAGACACCGATACGCAACTGATTATCGTGACCGAAGCGCCGATTCCGCGGATCGTGCCGGATCGCACCACAGCGCCCTCCGCGCCGGCCACGTTCAACTTTGACGGGTCGACATCGTCTGATTCGGATGGCGAGATCGTGCGGTTCGAGTGGGACTTCGGCGACGGGTCAACTGCGCTGGGACCGACCGTGCAGCACACCTATGCGCGTCCGGGTTCGTATCGGGTCGAGCTAAGCGTGACCGATGACGACGGAGTCGAGGCGAGCACGCTCATCGTGGTCGAAGTGGGTATCGCGGTGCCGACCCTCGTCTTCCGCACGCCTCCCAGCGACGCGCGCAACGTCGCGATTCCGAAGGATTCGCCCGTCTGGGTGCAGATCGAATTCGATGTGGAGATCGGGGTGCCGCGCTTTCTCAGCGCCGGCCTCGATCGCGACTTTGACATCTGCGATGCGCAGACCCGTGTGTACGACGTCAGCACGCTCGCCGAGACGGCTGCGATCCTCGGCCACCGCGACCGTGTTCGGGATGTCGAATACTCGCCGGACGGCACGCTGCTGCTGACCGCGGGTGATGACGGCGAGCTGCGGATCGTTGATGCGGAGACCGGCGATTTGTCGCTGCGGTTCGTCGACACCGGCAGCGCGGTCAATAGCGCCGCTTGGTCGCCGGACGGCTCGGTCATCGCCGCCGCGCGGGCGGATGGCGCGGTGACGCTGCGTAACTCGGTGACGGGGGCAGTGCTGCGCACGTTGAGCGGGCTGACGCTGGCCGCGCGGAGCGTCGCGTTCTCGTCGGATGGCGCGCAGGTTGTGGCGGGCGGCAATGACGACGTCGCGATCATCTGGGATGTCCTCAGCGGCGGCCAACTCCTGACGTTGGATGGCCACACGGGCGACGTGACGTCGGTCGATTTCGTCAACAATCGCGTGTTGACGGCGAGCCAGGACGGCACCGCGCGGATCTGGGACGCCGACGTCGCCAGCCCGACGGCGGGCGGTGAACTCTTGCGATTTTCGCTGCATGCGGCGCCGGTCTTTGCGGCCGCCTTTTCGCCGGATGGAGCCTTGGTCGCCACGGGAGGCGCTGACGACCTGGTGCGTCTGTGGCGTGCGACGAACGGGGTGGAGCTTCGCCAGTTCAGCGGGCATGTGAACGATGTGGTGTCGGTCGCCTTCGCGCCCGACGGCGCTCGGCTTGCTTCCGGCAGCCGCGACGCATCGGCGCGCGTGTTCGACGTCGCAACGGCGGATGTGCTGGGACGGGTTGAGCCGTGCGACTCCGCAATCGCGTCGGTCGCCTTTTCGCCGAACGGCCTCCAACTGGCGGCCGGTGTGGCGGCGGCGAATGCGACGCAGCTTGATGCGGAGGAGGAGCAAGGGAACGATCTGAATCTGACGACGCCGCAGCCGCTGCGCATTGATCGACCGGATGTTGAGCCTGGTGAGTACTTTCTGTACTCGGAGGTGAACACCGATCGCACGGCGCCGCTGCGCCGCTATTCGCCCACGGTGGTTCAGGTGGTGGCGCCCGCGCCGGCGTTTGTGACAAATCCGACGGATCCCGACGCGCCGCCTCCTCCGCCGGTTGCGCTGTTGGGGGATCAGGCGACGGTGGTCGCCGCGCCGACGCCGGTGCGACAGATCTTCGATCTGGGACCGGTCGCCGCGGGTGATCGCATCGAGCTGGCGCTGGTGTCGCAACCGGGGTTCGACACGTTCTACCGCGAGACGCAATTTCCGGAGAGCGCGGCGTTCACGAGTCAGGCGAATATCGCCTCGGAGTCGGATGGCTTCTACAGCATCATGCTGCTCGATGCTGAAGAACGTGTGCTGGCGTGGTATCAGCAAGACGAGGACATCAACGTCTTGTTCTCGCCGGCGACGCGCATTGTCTTTGGCGACAGCACGTCGAACCTGTACGTCGCGACCGACACTGGATCATCCTTTGCCGCGCGGCTCGAACGCAACTTCGGGCTGGTCGAACGTCAGCAGCGGGTGTTCCTGAACTTCGGCGCCGGCGACGCGATCATCATCGGCGACAACCAGGCGCAGACGTTTGACTCGCTCTCGGATCAGTTGCAGGCGATCGGTTACACCGCCGACGAAGTGGCGAACGAAATCTTGCCGACGCTGGTGAGTCGCGTGCGGACGCTGTTCTCGCTCTACGACGTCGTGATCCAAACCAGCAACGGTGCGCTCAACGACCCGCCGGATGCCGGTGCGCCGCCGGCGCCGCCGTTCCAGGAAGTCTTCTTCGGCGGTGTATACACCGTGAACTTTTCAGCGGAGAGTCCGCCGCCGATCGACATCGGAGCGGTTGACTTCGTCGATCCGCGCAACGACACGCTGACGGGAGCTGCGGCGGTGGGTGTGGGCGGCATCCTGCAACGGGTCGGCCAGTTGGATACGACCTCGATGGGGCTGCTGCTCGGGAACGCCACCGCGCACCAGGTCGGGCTGTTGCTCGGCTTGCGGCGGACCGAAGGCACGACCAACGACATCATGGACATCGAGCGACTGTGGCTCGCCGCCGACAACATCATCGAGACCAATACGCCGATCTTCACGACCGGCGATCTGCGCGGCATCGAGCAGTTCAGCGAGCGGCCGGCGGAGGGCGTTCCGTTCGTCGAAGCGATTGGAACTCAGGATGCTGACTTGCTGCTGCTGTCGGTCGTGGGTCCGGCTCAGCCGTAAGAAGGCGCGTTTCATGGAGTGCATGCGGGTTCGCCTTCCCCGTTGTTGGGGTGGGAGCGCGCGGGGGGACCATGTCAAACAAAAAGCTGTGCTTCCAGGACGGTTCGCTCGTTACAATCGCGGCGGCGGTGGTATCGTGTCCGCATCCGATAACTTGGCGAAGGGCGTGGCTTCGCAGCCGCACCCGGAGCGCCGGTGCTGCACACCGGACATCTGCTCGTGTCGCGGGCCGCGACGCAGGGAATGGCGGAAACGTTCATGGCGAAAATCACGATCGAAGACATCAGCCGCGAGACCGGTCTGTCACGGGGAACCGTATCGCGTGCGCTGAACGATAGACCTGACATCAGTGACCGAACCAAACAGCGCGTGCTGGAAGCATGTCGCAAGCTCAATTACGTGCCCAGCCAAGCGGCGCGGTCATTGGCGACCGGGCGCACCTACGTCGTGGCGGTGTACGTCAATGACCTCTCCGATCCATTTGCGACGCAGTTCTTGCGTGGTGTTCTGACGCGCGCCGATCGCGCGAACTACAACGTGCATGTCGTTGAATTGCCGCAAGATGACGCCGCACTTGAAGCTGCGGTACCGCATTTGGCGAATCAACGCGTCGATGGCGCGTGCGTCGCAGCGTCGCTCGACGCCACCCGCTCCCGGCTGGTGAGCGAGGCGCTTGTGGGTCGACCGGTGGCGGCGACGGCGCGGCTGGAGGGTCAGGAAGTCGACATTTTCGCCCCGGACGACGTGGAGTGCGGCCGGCTCGCGGCGCGCTGTTTACGTGAGACCTGTAGCGGACGGCTGCTGTTTGTCGCTTCCGCGGACGCGCCGGGCATCGCCTCACAAGCAGAGGGGTTTCGCGAGGCGGCGGGTGAAAACGCGGCGGTCGAGCACTGGCCGACCGATGACGCCCGCGTCGCGACATGGGTGGATGAGCAACTGCTGACCGCGGGTGGGGTGGTCGCGGCTGACGAGGTCGCGGCACTGCGCGTCGTGCTCGCGATGGCGCGGCGGAAACGCTCGATCGGGGCGGAGCTGCCGCTGGTGGCGCTCGGGCGGCAAGCGCTCCTGCTGTCGCTGCAGTCGACGATCACGACCGTGGAGTGTTCGGGTGAGGAAATCGGCCAGCGGGCGATGAGCGCACTGCTAGAGCGGGTCGCCAAAACGCGGCTGGATGCACCCGACGCCACGCTCGTGGCCCCGCGTCTGATTCGGCGTGGGTCGGAGCGTCAGACGATGCCGGCGTGAGGTGCGTCGCTGACGACGGCGTAAGCTGCTCGTTCCTTGACGACGGCTCAATTGACCGGATAGATTCGTCTGGCCGTGGCTGCGACCGGACAGCGCGATGTGGGTCATCCCGCCGATTGTCTTCAGGTTTCGATCGCCGGCGGTTGAGGTCGTGGCGGCGGGCGGGCGTCTCGGCGTCCGGTTTTGCACGCGAGGATCACATGCAGATCACGGTGACAGGTCGACACGTGGACGTCAGCGATGCGGTACGCGCTTATTGCGAGGAAAAGGCGGCCAAACTGCCGCGCTACTTCGACCGCGTTTCACGGATTGAAATCGTTCTGGATGGGGACGACGCTCATCGTCGCGTCGAGATGATCGTGCATAGCGAAGGGACCGGCCCGTTCGTCGGCGTGGAGGAGCATGCAGACGCGATGGCCGCGGTCGATTTGCTCATCGACAAGATGGAACGGCAACTCACCCGCTACAAAGAGCGCGTCCGAAACCGCAAGCACCTGCCCGATGTGAAGCATGCGGATTCATAAGCATTGCCGTGAGATAGCGACCTTTGCCGACCAAACTGCTTGAACTGGTGGATGAGAAAGCGATCGTGCCGTTGCTGCAGGCGGACGATCGTGCGGGTGTGGTTCGGGAGCTCGTCTACGCCTTGGTGCGGGCGGGTCAGCTTGGCGAAAGCGGAGCGGAGGCGGTGGCCCGCTCCATCCTCGCTCGGGAGCGGTCGGGCGGCACAACCGGGATCGGCAAAGGGATTGCGCTGCCGCACGCCAAAGTCGACGAGCTGACGACGGTGGTCGGAGCCCTGGGGCGGAGCCCGGACGGGGTTGATTTCGCGGCGCTCGACGGTGAGCCGGTCTATGCGATCTTCCTCATCTTGAGTCCGACGGGGGAAGCGGAGCGTCACCTGGCGGCGATGGATGTGGTTTACCGCCTGGTTCAGCAGGAGCGATTCCGACGTTTCTTGCGGCAAGCGGATTCAAGCGAGAAGATCCGGGATCTGTTGGCGGAAGCGGATGAAGCGCTTTTCAGCGACTCGTGACTTGCGAGGCAGCATGGCGGAGAACCCGCGAGGAACTGGTGCGCCCGTCCAGCGTGAAGTGGTCGTCCCCAATCGTGAGGGATTGCACTTTCGCCCGATCATGCAATTGGTGGACGCGGCCGCCCCTTTCACGGCGAGTGTGACGATATATTGCGGAGACCGCGCGGCTGATGGTCGAAGTCCGATGGAATTGCTGATGCTGGTCGCCACGCAGGGTGCGACGCTGCGCATTGTCGCCGACGGCGGGGATGCAGAGGCGGCGGCGGACGCCGTGGCGCAGCTGATCGAGTCAGGCTTTGGCGAAGAGTAGCCGCCCGATTTGGGACCACCGCCGGTTTGGGGTCGAAACAAGGAGTGATTTCGCCGCGGCGAGTTTCCGCGGCGAGTCGAGCGAATGATTCAACGTCTTGGCATTGGCGCTGCACCGGGGGTGGCGATTGGCCCGGCGCTCGTTCTCGATACAGAAGAGTATCGCGTCCCGCGGCGCGCCGTCTCCGCCGAGGCGATCGGTCAGCAGCGCGAGATTCTCGACGCGGCGCTCGAGGCGTCGCGGCATGAAGTGCGTGATCTGCGGATCGGTGCGGCGCGCAAGTTAGGCGAGCAGACGTCGGCGATCTTCGCCTTTCATGAAGAATTCATCGCCGACCCGAAGCTGCGTCAGGCGGTGATCGACTTTATCGAGAATCGTCACTGCACGGCGGCGTTTGCGTTTGAGCAGGTGATTCGGCAAAAGCAGCAGCTCTTTCGGCAAGTCGCCGACCCGTACCTGAAAGAGCGGGCCCGCGACCTGTACGACATTCAAAAGCGTGTGTTGCGGCACATTCTCGGGCGGGTGCGTGAAGACATCGGGAAGCTGTCTGAGCCGGTCATCATCGTCGCCCACGACATCAGCCCGTCCGACGCGGTCACGCTCGATCGACGTCACATTCTGGGGCTCGCGGTCGACGTGGGGGGGCAAACCTCGCATACCGCGATCATCACGCGCATGCTCGGGATTCCCGCGGTGGTGGCGCTCGAATCATTCACGAGCGACGTATCCGGCGGCGACACGGTGATTGTCGACGGGGCCCACGGCATCGTTTTCGCTGACCCCGATCCCGAGACGGTCGTTCAGTACCGTTCGCAGCAGCGTGAGTATCGGCGGTTGGTCGACGAGCTGAAGGAGCTGCGCGACCTGCCGGCGGAGACGGAGGACGGCGAGCGACTGACGGTGCGGGCCAACATCGAACTGTCGGAGGAAGCGGGGCCGGCGATCGAGACCGGGGCCGAGGGCGTCGGTCTGTATCGCACGGAGTTTCTGTTTCTTTCGCGCACGCAGTTGCCGACCGAGCAGGAGCAATACGAGGCGTTCCGCGCCGCGGCGCAAGCGATGCGCGGTCTACCGATCACGTTCCGCACGATGGACCTGGGGGCGGACAAGTTGCCGGGCGCCCTGCAGCGCGATCACGATCAGAACCCGGTGCTTGGTTTGCGGTCGCTGCGTTTCTGCATGCGTGAGCTGGGAATGTTCCGGACGCACCTGCGGGCGTTGCTGCGGGCGAGCGTCGAAGGCGACGTGCGCATCATGTTCCCGATGATCACCCAGCTCATGGAGCTGCGTCAGGCCAAGCACGTGCTCGGCGACGTCATGGAGGATCTCGACGAAGCGGGCATCCCGTATCGAGAAGACATTCCGCTGGGCATCATGATCGAGACGCCGGCGGCGGCGATACTCGCCGATGCGTTTATGCGTGAGGTGAACTTCGTTTCGATCGGCACCAACGATCTGACCCAATACACGCTCGCAGTTGACCGGGCGAACGAGCGGGTTGCGCAGCTCTACGCGCCGCACAATCCGGCCGTGCTGCGACTCATGCGTATGGTGGTGCGCGCGGCGCAGGCGCGCGAGGTGGAGCTGAGCCTGTGCGGCGAGATGGCTGGCCAGACGATCTATACGCAGTTGCTTATCGGACTCGGGGTCCGCAATCTCTCCATGGCCCCCAAAGACATCCCCGAGGTGAAACGCCTCATCCGCAACACAACCCTGACGCGCTGCCGCGCCGTTGCGCGACGCGTGATGCGGTTCGACGCCGACCGAGAAGTGCTCAACTACCTGCGCGGCGAAATGAATAAACTCTTTCCGGAGGCGCCGTGACGCCGGTTATGGCTGCTCCGCCCCCCGCAACTGGAAGCCACGCAAAGACCACGCCGCGCGTGGCGTTGATGTATACGGTTAGCGGCGACTTGCGGTACCTGTCGCACCGAGATGAGATGCGGGTCTTGAGTCGCGCGGTCATTCGGGCGCGTTGGCCGCTCGCCTTTTCGAAGGGCTTTAACCCTCAGGCGCGGCTGGCGATTCTGCTGCCACGGCCGGTTGGAACGTCGTCTTCAGCTCAGACGGCGTTGATCGAATTGACGTCTCTGGTAGCCTGCACGCAGTTGGAGCGCCAATTGGCCGACAGCATGCCGCGTGGGATGGAGTTGCTCGCGGTGATGCCCGCCGCGCCGGGGCGAGCGCCCCAGCCGCAGTTGGTGACGTACGACATCGGCTTGGAGCCTGATGTGTTGTTGTCTGAGCGGATCACGGAATTTTTGGCCGCAGAGCGTCGGGTCGTCGAACGACCCACGGCTCCGAACAAGCGGCCGCGCATGGTCGACGCCCGTGGGGGCGTGGCCGAGTTGAGTTGGCAGGCCGGCGGCCTGCGGATGGTGTTGCGTCGCGACCGCGGGGGTGGTGTGCGTCCGGTGGACGTGCTGGTTGCGATGGGGCTCACGCCGCGGGATCACGCCCATCATATTCATCTTGCGACGGTGACCTGGGATCGGCCCGTCGCGGCGCCCACGGCGCCCCAAACGAACAAGGAGCCACCTGTTGGCCACCAAGAAGAAGGCGAAGCGCGTCGCCAAGAAGACGCCGAAGACCAAGACGACCCAACGCACCCAGACCAGCGACGAAGCGGCCGAGAGCGCAACGACGACCACCGCGGCGCCGAAACGAGCGCGGAAGAAGAGATCGACGCGTAACCCCGCGGCTGAGACGGCCGCGCACGCTGGAGTCGGCGCCGCCACGGAGGCGGAGAACAGCGGCGACGCGCAGGTTTCTGAGGCAGGCGGCGCGGTTGTGATCCGCTTTCCACCCGTCGCTCCGCCGCCGTTCACGATGGAGGCGCTGAATCTCAAGCCGGAAGATGTCGCGCCGTTTCGGGGCGAGGCCGGCGCGGAGGCGGCGCCTGCGAACGGCGACGCCTGGACTCCGCGGCTCATCTCCTCGCCAGACGAGTCGGATGGGCAAGGCGAGCGGGGCGATCGCGGCGACCGTCGCGGGCGACGCGGCGGGCGACGCGGTCGTGACGATCGGCGCGGACGCCGTGGCGATCGCGGTTCGCGCGGCGGTTTTGAAGCCGAGCAGATGGACGGCGACGCAGCCGCGGTAGCCGAGGCGCCGCCGCGCCAGACTCGCGATAACGACCGCGCTCGGGGTGATCGCGACGACAGTGACGAGCAGCTCTCGCGCAGTCAACGGCGCCGCATGCGTCGTCGCCGCCGGCATGGCGATCGCGAGGATGAAACGTCGTCAGCCGCCCGGACCGAGGACCGCACGCCAAGCGACGAGTTGCTGGAAGAGGCGCTCGACCTGGATCGTGAGCCCAAGATGTACGCGGGCGCGGAAGATGACGACGCCGGCGTCGCGATCGATGAACCGCCAGAGCTTGCGGCCAGTTTCGCCGACGGGGAGGAATCGGACGACTACGACGACGATTACGACGGCGACGAAGACGTGGCGGTGCTCGACGAGGCGCAGGCGGTCGACGATGAAGACGTCGATGACGACGCTGAGGACGGCTCGGAATCGACCGCGGTCGCCGAAGACGACGAGTCTGAGGGCGACGACGAGGACGATGAAGACGGCGAAGCGGGTGGTCAGCGTCGCGGACGCCGACGTCGCTCGCGTCGTCGGCGTGGTGATCGCCGCGGCGAACCATCCACCGCTGCGGCGCGGCCGGACGCGGTGGATGCGACGCAAGAGATGATCATTAACTTTGTGCCGCGCGACGAGTGCCGCATTGCGATTCTCGAGAACGGTCGGTTGGGTGAGATCAACCTCGAGCGCGCGTCGTATGAGAATCATGTCGGCAGCATCTACAAGGGCGTGGTGACCAACGTCGAGCCCAGCATTCAGGCCGCGTTCGTCGACTTCGGCCTGGGCAAGAACGGCTTCCTGCACATCACCGACTTGAACCCCGACTATTTCCCCGCTGCCGAGCGCAACGTCATCGAGAACGTCGGCCGCAAGATGCCGCGGCGCAATCGTCCGCCGATCCAGAAGTGCCTGCGTCGCGGGCAGGAAGTGGTGGTGCAGATCACCAAAGAGGGCATCGGTACGAAGGGACCGACGCTTTCGACCTACCTGAGCATCCCGGGCCGCTTCGTGGTGATGATGCCCGGCATGCGGCGGCTTGGGATCTCGCGCAAGATCGAGGACGAGAACCTGCGCGATGACCTCCGCGACGCGATGAAGTCGCTCGAACTGCCCGAGAATATGGGGTTCATTGCGCGGACCGCCGCCGGCGGCCGGAGTCGGCCCGAACTCGAGGCGGATCTGAGCTATCTCTCGCGTTTGTGGAACGCGGTGCAGCGTCGCGCCAAGAACGAGCGCGCCCCGTGCGAGATCTATCGCGAGAGCGACTTGGTGATCCGCACGATTCGCGACGTCTACTCGCCGGCGATCAAGCGCATCGTTGTCGATGACCCCGAGGTCGCCGAACGCGCTCGCGAATTTCTGGCGCTGTTCAGCCCCGAAGCCGCCGAACTCGTCGTCGACTACACCGACCCCGAGCCGATCTTCCACAAGTACGGCGTGGAGGCTGAGCTCGAGCGACTGCACAGCCGCCGCGTGCCGTTGCCGTCGGGCGGGTCGCTGGTGATTGACTCCACCGAAGCGCTGGTGGCGATCGATGTCAACAGCGGTCGCTTTCGAACGGAGGACGACGCCGAGTCGACGGCGTTCAAAATCAACCAGGAAGCGGCGGACGAAATCGCACGACAGCTTCGCCTGCGCGACTTGGGCGGAGTGGTGGTGTGCGACTTCATCGACATGCGGCTCGACAAGCACAAGCGTGAGATCGAGCGCCGGTTGGCGAACCACCTGCGACAGCACAAGGAGCGGGCCAAGGTGCTCCGCTTCAGCCAGTTCGGTCTGATCGAGCTCACGCGGCAGCGACGGCGCGCCAGCCTGACGCGCAACGTCTATCAGGACTGCCAGCACTGCCGCGGCACGGGTCTGGTGAAGACGCTGGAATCGGTGGTGATCGACGTGATGCGTTTGGTGCAACTCGCCGCAACGCGCGATCACGTCTATCAGATCGAAGTGACGCTGTCGGCTGATGTGGCCAATCAGTTGCAGAACCGCAAGCGCTCGATGCTCTATGAGCTGGAGACGCGTCATCGTCGGCTGATCACGATCAAGCCCGACAGCAACTACACGCAAGACCAGGTCAACATTACGTGCTACGACCAGCGCGGTCGGCCGGTGCCGCACACATGAGCCGTCGCCGGACGCAC
This sequence comes from uncultured Planctomycetales bacterium, assembly GCA_964563855.1. GTDB lineage: Bacteria > Planctomycetota > Phycisphaerae > UBA1845 > Fen-1342 > JAFGRR01. The sequence continues at coordinate 22,752 of CAZLYU010000020.1, forward strand.
GATCTTGGTGAGGTGCTGCCGTCGCTCGTGGAGCGCATGAACGCGAGCTACGGGTCCGACGGCCGCACCCACCATATCGACCGCCACTATCTGCCCAGCCGCAGCGGGATTATCGACATCTGTGATCTGCTGCTCGAGCTAAGCTATCCGGGCTACTACGGTCGGCAGAACCTCACGCGCCACAACATTCGCTTTCACGTCGGCGAACTTCTGCCGCGACTTCATGCGCAGCTCGTCGACGAGATCAACCAGTGTCTGTGCTTCGAGAATGAAGCCCGCGGCGAAGACGTTTCAGTCTGCGAGCAGCAGGCGCAGCGCATTGCGCTGCAGTTTCTCGAGCGGGTTCCCGACGTGCGGGCCATGCTCGCGGAAGACGTGCAGGCGGCGTACGACGGCGACCCCGCCGCGACGTGCGTCGCCGAAGTGTTGCTGGCGTATCCGGGGCTGCTGGCGATCACGCTCTTCCGCTACGCCCACGAGTTGCACAACATGCAGGTGCCGATGATGCCGCGCTTCATGACCGAGCACGCGCATCGCCTGACGGGCATCGACATTCACCCCGGCGCATCGATCGGCCGCAGCCTCTTCATCGACCACGGCACGGGCGTGGTGATCGGCGAGACGGCCACCCTCGGCGACTACGTGAAGATCTACCAAGGCGTCACGCTGGGCGCGCTTTCATTCCCCAAAGACGAGCGCGGCCGCGTCATCCGCGGCGTGAAGCGTCACCCAACCGTCGGCAACCGCGTCACCATCTATGCCAACGCTGCGGTGCTCGGCGGCCAAACCGAACTAGGCGACGGCGCGGTGGTCGGCGGATCGGTGTTTCTTGCGCAGAGCGTCGAGCACGATCATCAGGTCTCGAACGCACCCCCGCAGTTGCGCATCCGGCAGCGCGATCAACGCCGCGACCCGGACGCCCCGCCCGCGCCCGACTATCAGATCTAGCGCAGCACTGGCGCGCGGTTACCCGCGGCGGCCGCGCTTCGTAATCGGAATTTCGAGCAGCTTGTACTCGGCGCGCGGGTCGTCCGTATGGATGACGATCTTCGCCCCGCTGGCCGGAAACGCGTCGAAGTCGGGCAACTGCACCTTGAACTCGTACGTGCTGACTTTGCCCCGGCTGGTGGCGGCGCCCGGCGGCGTCACGCGACTGGGCATCGTCGCTGGCAAGACGTCGACGCCGGTCACCCGCAGCGGCTCCGACGAGCGATAGCGAACCCGCACGGTGCGGTTGTCGGGCTGAATAGTCTCCGGGGTGACAAACATCTTGTTCGGCACGACTGCGACCCGCGCGGGAACATCGATCGTCAGCTTCATCTCGATCGTCGGCGTCTCGGGCAGCCCGGTCTCAAAGATTACCCGATCGTTCGTCCAGCCATACTCGAGCGGCGGGGTCGTCTGCACGTGCAGCTCGTACTCCTGCCCGGGGCTCACCTCGCGCAAGGCCGCTTTGAAGTTGGGCCGCTCCTGGTTCAGCAGCTTCAGATGAACCGGATCTGGATATTGATTGGTCAGCTTCACCACGCGCGTCACGGCGGCGTCGGGATCGAGCTCGCGAAAGAGCAGCATGCGCGGCTGGCCCTCGCCAAAATCCTGCTCAAAAATCGGCTTGACGTTGCCGACCACGCGCACCACGTGTTCAGGGTTTTGCGGGTCGTTCGTCTTGATCGTGACCTTGCGGTTGGCCGGGCCGTGGCGTTTGGTGTCGTAGCTGATGGTGATGCGCGTGGTCTCGCCGGGAGGAAGCGGACTCTTGGCCTTGCTGACCAACGTGCAGCCGCACGAACTCTTGATATCGAGCGTTAGCGCCGCCTGACCGAGATTACGGATCGTGACCTGACCCGCAACCGGCTTGCCCTCCCACACTTCCCCAAAGTTGAAGACATCGGTGGAAGCGCTGAGACGCGGCTGAAGCTGCGCCCAGCCGGGTAGGGCGGCGGCGAGAACAAAGAGGGCGGCAAGGGGGAGCTTCGCGAGCATGGCGTGTGCCTCGGCGAGTTGAACCAGCTAGTACGCACAGTTTGGCAATCTCAATTGATGCTACGGAGCAGTAGATGGCATGTCGACCCGTCTTGACTCGGCTTCCGCGCCGCGACGACATTCGCGGGCGGGCTGCGGCGGCGTCCCGCGTGTAGACTCTGAGCGATGGAACCGCCACGAACGCTCCACTTTGAGACATATGCCGACGCGATCGCCGAGATCGAGCGTCTGCAGCGCGACGGTTATGAGCAGCACGGGCGCTGGTCGCTCGGGCAGATGTGCGCGCACCTGTCGTTCTACTATCGTGGGTCGCTGAATGGGTTCGGATTCATGCTGCCGTGGATCGTGCGCGTTTTGCTGGGCCGGCGATTGCTACGACGGTTTCTGACACGCGGCATGAGCTATGGCATGCCGACGACCCGCCGCTCGGCGCCGCCGACCGAGGTCGAGGATCAAGCGGCGGCGCACGAGTCGCTCGAACTTCTGCATCGCCTGGCGGCGCACGACGGGCCGCTGCATGCTTCGCCGCTGGCCGGTGCGATGACGGTCGACGAGTGGCGGCGATTGCATTTAGTGCATACCGCGCATCACCTATCGTTGCTCACGCCTCGGGAGCCTGCGGCGCGTCGCCCCGCCTCGATTCCGTAGCACGGATGCAATGGGCGGCGGTCACCCGCGCTAGAGGACGATGCGGTTCCGGTTCGGCGGCCGCTTCACGAGCAGCCACAGGCCGGCGATCGCCATCAAGCCAAGGAACACGAGCGGCGGCGTCAAGGCTTGCACGCCGTTTCGAACCAGGTCGTGGGTCGTGTCGGCCTGCGGTCCGATTGCAATCAGTGCCGCGGCCCAGACGAGCGTCAATCCACCCAGGGTTCGCCATAAGGCGTAACGCCGTCCAATGATCAGCAGAACCGAGCCAGCGACGCCGACCAGCAAGAGCAGGGCGGCGGGGGCGCTCCACCCACCGCTCGAGACGAACACGACCTGCCGGCGACTGGAGGTGGTGGCGTCTTGGGAATGCTCGCGGTACGCCTTTGCGTCGGTGTGTTCGTGATAATGGTCTACGTCGATATGCACAGTTCGATTCATCGCCTGTTGACCGCGCACCTCGGAAACCGCCACGCGCCAGGCGCCGACGCCCGCCGCGGTCAGGAACACGAGCCCGAAGAACGCGAGCCATCCGCCGCCGCGCCGCCTGCGCTGCGGCGCATACGGCGGAGCGTCCGTCATCCTGGCTGTCGGCGCGGTGGACGCTGGCGCGGGGTTGGCGGCGGCCGGTGTGGTCGGAACGGACGGCGGCGCTGGCGTGGGAGCCGTCGCCGCGACGGTTCGCGCGATGCGCTCAGCGGACGGCTCGTGGTCGGGCTCGACCGCTGGCTCGGTCGACTGACGCCGTGCACCGGGCGCTGGCAGGCCTCCCAACAACGGTTTGGCGATTGCGGGCGTGAGCAACGCGAGCATCGCCCCGCAGCCGGCGGTCGCGAGCAGAAAGTCTTCGGCGCCAAGCACCAGTGCGAGAACAAAGGCGGTGATTGCCGGCGTCCAGGCTTCATCGCCGTCGATCCTGCCTTGCCGTCCGTGGCGTACGCGGCGGACGAAGTCGCAGATGAGGAGGCTCGCGCAGAGCGCCAAGCCCGCCATGACGGCTTCATCGCCGAGCTGCTCTTCTGCAAGAATCACGGCCGGGCTCATCATGGCCGCGGCGACGCCAGCCGTCGCCGCCCGCTCGAAGAACCAGTGGCGGGTGTCAAGGAGCGTGGCGGCGGCCCATGCGCCAATTGACGCGCCGAACGCCCCGCCGAGCATGTACCAGGCCAGCACAAAGACGGTCACTGGCTCCCGGTCACTGACGAACATCAGCCCGAACGCGACGCCGACGGTGATCATCGCAAGCACGATGATTTGCAGCAGCCGCTGCGCCGCATTACGCGTGTGGGTTACGAAATCCGCGCGTTTGGAAGCGGGCGACCGCGGCCTTCCGATACGGTCAGTCAGCTCCGCCGTGCGATCGACCATCCGCGTGACGGCGCCCTCGACGCGATCTGCGACATTGCGCAGTCGATTACCCAGCTCCTGTCGCCGCGGGCCCGCGCCGCGCGCGTCGAGATCGGGAATCGGCGGCGGCGGCGGCGAGGTTCGCGTCGGCGCGTCTCCGGGCGCTTCCGCGCTGCGTGGGGTCGACGAGATCGAGGCGGGGTTAAAACTCGTGAGTCGCTGTGGGATGTCGCTGATCTGATGGAGCGCATCGACCATGGCGTCGGCGCTCGCCCAGCGCTGCTCGGGGTCCTTTTCGAGCGACTTCGCGATGATGGGGCGAAACGGCTCCGGCACACCGCCGAGGTCGGGCGTGTCGCTGAGATGCCGCATCAGGATCTCGGCCATGCTTGCGCCGTGGAACGGCAGGCGCCCGGTCATCATTTCATAGAGAATCACGCCGAGCGAGTAAATGTCGATCGCGGCGGAGTAATTGCCGGATCCGATTTCCGGCGCCATGTAGTGAACCGTTCCGACGCTGACCGTCTGGTTGCTGTGCCGGCTGATCGAGATGTGTTTGCTGAGGCCGTAGTCGCCGATTTTCACGTAGCCGTCGTCGTAGAAGATGTTCGCCGGCTTGAGATCGCGATGCACGACGCCGCGCTCGTGGAGGTGCGTCAGGCCGCGGGCGATGCCGCTGACGAAGAAGACGGCCTTCTCGGGCGCCATGCCGCTCGGTTCGGCGATCATCACTTCGCGCAGCGATGGGCCGCCGACATATTCCATGATGACGAAGGCTTCGCCGTCGGCATTGTGGCGGACGTCGTAGACGGTGATGAGGTGCGGGCTCTTCAGGTTCATGACCGTGTTGATGCCGCGCAGTTCGATATCGGGGTTGTCGCGCAGGTACTTGACCGCGAGCTGCTTGCCGCCGTCGCTCAGCGCGTAATAGACCTCGCCGAACCCCCCGCGGCCGACGGCGCGTTGGATGGTCACGCCTTCCAGCGGACGATCACCATGTTGGTAGGTATAGGCCGGCAAGTGTCCTCTCCAGACGGCGGCGCCTAGTGCACCGCCACAGCGTATTCGTCCCGCGCGCCCTTTGCTTCACCCGTCGACATTATCACACGCGTCCCGGCGGCGCTCCATCCGGGTGCGCAATGAGGGTGAACCCGATCTCGCCCATGCGGTTCGGCTTTCCCAGTTCGACCCGCATCGCGGCGCCGCCACGCTCCGGTCGCGCCCACCACTCGCCGTCGCGCTCGTACAACATGACGGCTTCGGCTGCTTCGTCGGTGCGTACGTGATGGGTTGACGATCCGCCGATCAGGCAGACGTCTGACACGAGCAGCACGCGACTGACGTCGTGCGGCAGCCGGCGCGTCGCCGCCGCCTCGATCACGTAGGTGGCGCTGCGTGCGCTGGGTTGCCGGAATGTGAAGCGGTATTCGCCGACCGCGAGGCGGTCGCCGTCGCGCAGCAAAGCGCCTTCGCTGCCACGGCCGTTGAGCGTCACCGGGGCGCGCGGCATCAGAAACACATCGTCGCCGCGGCGGACCAGGTCGGCGTGGTGCGCCTGCACGGTTCTGCCGGGCAGGAGCACATCGACGTTTCGGCTACGCCCCAGCGTCGCAGCAGACGCTCGCACGAGCAGACTGCTGCCGCCGCCGTCAACCAGCAACAGCAGCGGGGGAGCTGCGGTGGGAATCGGCGGCGGCTGCACGGGCGGCGTCGGTGTCTCGGCGCTGCGGCCGGCGGCTTGCGAGGCGGCGAGTCCGAGGGGCGAGGCCAGCAACTGTTCGGTTGCCGCCTGCGTCTCCGCGGTCGCGCGCAGTGCATCGTCGAGCCACGTCGCCGCGCCCACCAGGCCCTTGAGTCGCAGGAGCGTCTGTCGGAGGGCGGTGAGATCGATGCGCGGTGTGTGCCGCATGGCGCGCTCGACGAGCGTCGCGGCGCGCTCGAGTTCTTCGAATGCTGCAGTGCGATGTTCGCGGAGTGGGCGCATCTGTTGATAGGCCGCCAAAAACGCCTCGAGCTTCCCGTCGCGCAGCAGCGTGAGGAGGTACGCGGCCGCGTGCGGCGCGAGCTCCCCGGCCGTCTCTTCGACGACGACCGCCTCGGGCCGCTCGTCATGGGCGGCGCGCCACACGCGGGCTGCGCCGAGAATGTCATCTCGTTGCAGCGCTGCCTGGAGCTGCGCCTGCATTTTCTTATCGCGTGACTGCTGCTGATCGAAAGCCGCATGCCAGGCTGCGCGCCGCTGTTCGGGCAAGTCGGCGGCCGCGGCGCGGCCGGTGTCGTAGCGACCGTGCGCCAAGCGCTCCGCGGCGCGGGCCTCCGCCGTCTGTTCGCGGCGATCCGCCTCGGCATCCGCCGACCGCTCACGCAGCACGCGTTCGCGCAACTCGGCGGCGGCGCTTTTGTGACACTTGAGCACCGCGACGCGGTCGAGTTCAGCCAGCGCGCGGTCGAAGCGTCCGGCCTGCGTATGCACCCGCGCCCGCGCCAGTAGCGTCGCGGCGAGTTCGCTCAGCAGTTCGGCGGCGCGTTTCTGCTCGACGAGGTCGCCGGCGACGACCGCCTCGTATGCGTCGTCGATTGCTCCCGTTGCCAAGGCGCGTTCCGCTGTACGCAATCGAGCATGGAACCAACGTTTATGCATGCCTATCGCCTATGGGCCGTTGGTGTCGTGGCTGACGTGTCGGTCATCGTGGCCGATCCTGTCGCTCGGATAAACATTCGCAGCGGCCCCGCGAATATTCTCACGGCCCATAAGGGTCCATATACTGCCCGAAACAGCGGCGGGGCGGCCCTCGTGCGGCGCCCCGCGAGGTCAGTTTGCTGGAGCGATGCGCCGGAATTGGGCGCCGCCTCGCATTGGGAGCGATGATGTCACGGACGTTTATCAGTATCGCGGGCGTGTTGGTCGCCATTGGCGTCGTCGCGGCGTTCGCCTGGCAGAAGGCGGCCCCGCGAGAGCTAACCAGCGCCGGCCGCATTACCGCGGTCGATCACGCGACCCGCACCGGCGAGATCGAGATCATCCATCCGCGCACCGGTCAGGCGTTCCTGATCGCGGCGGAGGTGGATCCCAACGCCGAGTTGATCGGAATAGACGGTGCGCCCATCGTCATTGCAGAACTCGAGCCCGGCATGCAGGTGACCGCGACCGGAATGCTCTACCCCGCCACCCGCCGCGTCGTGGCGACGCGGATTCAGGTCGATGAGCCGCTGCAACCGGAGGCGGAAACCGTGTCCAATATTACAGAGACCACCGACACGCCTGAGGATGCCTCCGGTCAGGTCGATCCCAACGACTCCCCATAGGCCTTTGCGTAGCACTGCAACCGATCACGCGCCATCGAACGCGTCGGCGCCGGCCGCGTCGGTCGCGGTCGTTCTCCTGCTGGTTATCGGCGCGGCGGCCAACGTGTGGTTTGTCGTGCAGGGGCCGCTCGACCTCTCCGGCGACGAAGCCCACTACTGGGAATGGTCGCGCCGCCTCGACTTCAGCTACTACAGCAAAGGGCCGCTGGTCGCCTACCTCATCGCTGGCGGGACCGCGCTGCTCGGCGATACCGAGTTGGGCGTGCGTGCTCCGGCGATTGTGCTCAGTGTGCTTACCGGTTGGGGAATCTTCGTCCTCGCGCGACGCTCCGGCGTCGGCCCCTGGAGCGCGTTCGCGGCGGTTGCGTTGCTCGCGACCATGCCAATCACGGCGGTCGGCGCGAAGCTGATGACCATTGACGCGCCGCTGCTGTGCGCCTGGATATGGATGGCGGTCAGCCTTGAGCGGGCGCTCGCGACGCGTGGCTGGCTCTGGTGGGTGTTGGTGGGGTTGTTGATCGCGGTCGGATTGCTCGCGAAGTACAACATGCTCTTCGCCTACCCGGCAATCGCGGTCATCCTGCTGAGCGCGCCCGAGGTGCGACACTGGTTGCGCCGCCCGCAGCCATATGTTGCTGCTTGTATCGGCACACTCGGCCTCGCGCCCATTGTCGTCTGGAACGCCTGGAATGGTTGGGTGAGTTTTCGGCATGTCGCCGGGCAAGCCGGCGTCGACGATGCGCCGGTGGTGGAGTTTGTCGGCGTGCTGACGTATCTGGGCGGTCAGCTGGCGGTGGTGAACCCCGTCTGGTTCGTGCTCATCGTGTGGGCGTGCATCGTGCATTGGCGTTCGCCCGAACCGCAGCCGCGGTGGCGCTCGCGTATGCTCGTGGTGCTGACGTTGACGCCTTGGCTCATCTTTCTCGGGTTCAGCCCGCTGACCAAAATTCAGCCGAATTGGCCGGTGTTGGCGCTGGTGACCGGCGTCATTGTTCTGGCTCAAGCGCTCGCGAACGGCTGGCGCTCGCGTACGCCCGGCATCAGGCGGCGAACGAAAGCGACGGTCGGTGTCGGCGTGGTGTACGGGGTCGTCGCGCTGGTCTTGCTGCACAACACCGCCTGGCTGATGCCGATCTTCAAGCGACTCGCCGCCGACGCTCCGCCTTGGGAGCTCACGCCGACCGCGGTCTATGACCCCACGTCGCGGCTGCGGGGGTGGGAGCAGCTTGGCGCGGCGGTCGGGGCGGCGTGCGACGAGGCGCGCGTTTTGTATGGCGAGCCCCCGTTCATTCTCACCGACGACTACCAGCTTGCGAGCCTGCTCGCCTTCTATACGCCGGGGCAGCCGTCGACGTATGCGGCGGCGTCGGTTCTCGGCCGCCGGCGAAGCCAGTACGACTTGTGGCGCAATCCGATTGACGATGCTGAAGCGTTCGTCGGCCGTCCGGTGGTGTATGTGGGGACCTTTCCCGCTGCCCGGGACGAACGCGGTGCGCTGCTGCGAACGGCGTTTGAAGATGTCGCCGAGCCACGCATCGTGACCCACACGGTGGCTGGCGCTCCGGTGCGCGTGACGCCGATCTACCGCGTGCGGACGTTTAACGGCTTCCCCGCGCGCGCTCGCGCGGCTACGGTTGGCTACTGATGCAAGGCTTGGAGGCTGCCATTTTGAAGCGCGGTCGGCGGATGAACGTGTGGCGCGGCAGCGCCCAGACAGGTGGTCTGGCAATTGTCTGGCTTGCGCTCATGACGATCGGGTGCGCAGCGTCCGGCCGGCACGATGACGCGGTCTCCGACCCCGACGCCGCGGCGTCCACGACTCAGCCGACGCGAGCCGCGGAAGACGTGCGGCCGCTGCCTGGCGCCGGAAAGACGGTCTTTCAGCGTCCGACGCCTCCGCCGGTGGTCAACGCGGCGGTTCTGCCGCGCGTGCTGCTGGTTGATGATCTGGCGCTCACGGTTGACGAACTGCTGTACTTCTCACGGCAGCGCGTCTTGCCGCTGCTGCAGAGTGGGGCGTTTGCGCGGAGCGCGCTCACACGACTGCTGCGCGCTCAAACGCAGCAGGAGATCGGCACGTTGGTGCTCTATGCACAAGCGCGACGCGAGCTCGACCCCTCGCAAATGGAGCGGCTGCGCGCTTTGGCGGCCGACGAGGTCGAAGCGCGGATCGCGCGCGAGTACGAAGGATCTTCGGCCCGCTTCGAGCGCGCACTCGCGGAGTTCAGCCTGACGCGCGAGCAGCATTTAGCCCTGATCGAACGCGACCTCATCGCACGACTGTTCGCACGCGACCGCTTCACGCCGCAGGTGTTCGTCCGCCGAGCGGAGCTGCTGCGTCACTATCGCGCGAATCTCGACCGCTTCAGCAAGCCCGAAACCCGTGAACTGCTGATGATCGAGATTCCATTCGAAGCGTTCTTGCCGGAGCGCGTGAGATGGGAGCGGGCCACGCCCGACCAGCGCGCGGCCGCGCGCGACGCCGCGGCTGAGGAGATCAACGCGGCGTACGCCGCGCTCGCTGAACAGCCGTTTGATTCGGTCGCGCGGCAGTTCTCGCGCGACCCGTTTCGGACGGTCGGCGGAATGCGCGGCGAGATCGGCAGCCCGCTGCAGCCGCCGTACGACACGGTGTCGGCCCGGTTGTTCGAGATGCAAACCGGGGACTACACCGAACCGCACGAGCTGCCGCGGAGTTGGTGCATCGTCGGTTGCGGCCTGATCAGTGCGGCCACGCAGGAGCCGTTCGAACACGTGCAGGATGTGTTGCGCTACGAACTTACCGAGCGCCGCATTGAGGAACTTTCGCAGCAGCATATGCAGCGGCTGGTCGCGCGGGCTGAGATCTCGCCGGTTGAGCCGTTTGTGGAAGCGGCGGTGCGCCGGGCGCTCTCGCCGGCCTGGCCCACGAATTAGCGACAGGAAGCTTGCTACGCTTCGAAGCGCTTGAAGTGGCGTGCGCCGATCCAGATTGACAGCGTCGCGACGACCACGCTCAACGCCATCATCGCGCTGATCAGAGCCACGCTGTAGGGGCTGAGCACGTCTGGCAAACCGGACGAGTCGCGCACCTCGGCGATGGTGATCGCGCCCATGCCCGTCATCATCGCCGCCACGAACACGAAGCTGGCGATCAGGTTCACGCTCCCCCCGACGCCGGAGGCGATGCGTGCGGCGTTGCGCTGACCAAGCACGGGGTAGCGCGCGCCGAGTCCGACGGCGAGTCCGCTCAGCCCGAGGCACACGCCGAGACAAGCTGCGATGTTCAGCCGGGCCCAGAGCGCGGGCAAGTCGAGCGTCGTGATCGCGAGGCCCATCACCACCAAACCGGAAATGCAGGTGATGGTGATGGCGAACGCGAACTTCACCATCAGCAACGACAAGCGCGGCACGGGGAGTAGTCCGAGCAGCCAGAGCTGCTGCGTCTCGAGCGAGAGCAGCGGGTAGACGAAGCGGCTGGTGAATGTCGCGAGAATGAGACTGACGGTGGTCAGGTTGAGGAACGTGACCAGCGCCTGCATGCGCGTGTCGGTGACGTCCATCGGTAAGCGGTGGAGATTCGCGGCATAGAGCACCAACAGGCCCAGCATGATCGCCATCTGCGTCCATTGCGTCGCATCGCGCGCAAAGCCGCGGATGTCTTTCAGCATGATCGTTTTTAAGCGTGGCGAGAGATAGAAAAAGAGGACGTTGCAGATGAGTTCGGTGACCCACCCGCGGCGAATCGTCGGCTGGGCGCGGTCGTGCTGCGCGCGGCTGAACGCCGTCGTCCAAGTCATCCCGCTCAGGTTGATGGTCAGCCAGGTCAGAAACGCTGCGTTGGCCGCGACGACGCCTAAATAGAAGAGGCTGTCGCCCATGCGTCGCTCGACCGCGGCGGAGACGCCCTTGGCGGTCCAACTGGTTGGAACGAAGACGCTCTGGGTGAACGACAAATCGCTGAGCACGCGACGCAGCCACTCGTCGGCTTCCGCAGCGGCCTGAAAGATGCGCCAGAGCCACATCAGCGTGACCGCGACCAGAATCGCCGCGATCCAGATCGTGAGCGTGAGTGGGCTGCGCGGCGCGAACAGCGCGACGAGCCAGGCGAGCAAGACGCCGAGCGTCGCCGGGATGAGCACGAAGCCGAGAAAATGGCCGGTGAACAGCGGGTAGAACTGCCAGTCGACGCGGTTCTGCGCGGCGACGGCGAGCATGAGCGGAATGCCGAGCAGCATGAACGACCAGCTCGAGAGCAGCAGCCCTTCGAACCACTTTACGAACACGACATGCCGTGCGTGGACCGGCATGGTCATCAACGCGCCGGCCTCATCACGGCTGTAAAGACTGCCAAACGCGAGGATGGCGTTCGAAAAGGTGAGCATCGCGCCGAGCACGAAGAAGAAATTCACGAAGATCTGCTGCTTCGCGACCACGCCGACGAGCGGCCAGTTCGACACTTGCTGCAAGACCGTATCGAGCAAGAGGTAGAGGGCGGACCAGATGAGCACCAGCAGCGCGACGACGGCGAGTGTTTGAAACGGCGCGTCGCGCAGTTGCTGGTCGACGACGTTGCGCAACTGCTCGCCGCGCGAGCGGATCAGCAGCCACGCGCCGCCATTCGCCCTGCGCGCCGAGCTGCTAGGCGGCATGCTCGCTCTCGGCGGCGAGACGCACGGATGCGTCGGGGTTGTCGCTCTGGTGGGCTTCTTCAGTGAGCTGCAGAAAGATGTCTTCGAGGCGGCTGCCGGGCTTTGCGGAGCGGCGCAGCTCGTCGAGCGTGCCCAGCGCAACCAGGCGTCCGCCGTTGATGATGCCGATGCGATCGGCGACCTGCTCGGCGATATCGAGCGTGTGGGTGCTCATGAAGACGCACCCGCCCTCATCGGCCAACTCGCGGAAGAGACGCTTGGCGACGTTGATCGTCCGCGGATCGAGACCGACCATCGGCTCGTCGACCACCAGCAGCCGTGGAGCGTGAATGAGTGCGGAGGCGAGTGCCACTTTCTGTTTCATGCCGTGGCTGTACGTCTCCGTGAGGCGGTCGAGGAAGCCGTCTAAATTGAGGCGCGCGTGTAACTTTTCGAGGCGTTCCTCCGCCAGTTTCGGCGGAACGCCGTACATCTTGCGGGTGAAGCGAATGAACTCTCGGCCGGTGAGTTTGTCGTAGAGAAAGGGTTGGTCGGGGACGTAGGCGATGTCCTGTTTCGCACGGCGGCTCTCGGAACTCATCGAGGCGCCGCAGACGGTGACCCGGCCGCTGTCGGGGCGGAGCAGCCCGGTCGTCATCTTCAGCGTGGTGGTCTTGCCGGCGCCGTTTGGCCCGAGAAACGCGAACACTTCCCCCGCGCGCAACTCGAGCGAGAGTTCAGCGACCGCCTGCTTGGCGCCGTAGCGCTTGGAAACGGATTGCAGATCGACGAGCACCGTGGGGTCGGCGGTCGCAGCAGGGAGGGCGGCGTTCAATTGTCTCTTCCTCGTCCGCTGCGTTCACCGGGCGTCGGCTCCCAAGAGCCTCCCGCCGCGTTGGTGTAGGCCTGTTCGTCGAAGGCTTCTTCGATCAGGATCAGCCGGCCGATCATCGGGAGGTCGACCTCCTGACGCAGCACGCGGCCGTTGGTCGCGACAAACGCGCGAATGCCGTCGGCCTCGACCACGAACGCCTTCACGGGCTCGCCCGTGACCGGGTCCTGCTCGGTGGTTTCCGAGGTCACCTCGACCAACATTTCATCGACCGGCGTCATGTCCAACGGCAACCCCGGCAGAAAGGACGGGAGGGGGTTGAACAGCTTGATGCGCCAGGTCATCCCAACGTAAAGCCCGCGCAACTCTTCGAACGGCCGCACGACATCGCCAAGCGTGGAGAGCACCTCGGGGTCGAGCATGAAGGTTCCGTATTGCTCTCCAAATCGCCATTCACACGGGAAGCTGCCAGCGAAATCCTCGCCCTTGATATACGCCGCCACACCGAGGCCGCCGAGACGGATTTGCAGATCGTCGGGCCGGTCGTTTTGAAATGTGAGCCGGATCTCCCACCGCACCGGCGGCACCGGGCGGTTGGCGATCGAGAGCTGTCGCAGCAGCGTGACCGAGCGAAAGTCGACGGTGCGCGCGTAGCGCGCCGCGACGGTCCAACTGCGGCCGATCAGTAAGCCGCGGTCGTTAAAAATGGCGGTTTGGCTGTGGTGCTGCTCGCCGGCTTGGATCAGGCCGGTGACGGTTTCGGGTGGGTCGCCGGCCGTCCAACGCGGCAACACCGTGCGTTGGAGGAGCGCGTAGTTCGCGGCGAGCATCGCCAAGCCGCAGCAGATTCCGATCCAACGATTGAACATGGCACAACCCTCGCAGCCGTCGGGTCATACCAACAGCGAGGCGACGAAAACCAAAATTTTAGAGCGGCTCGAAACGCGGAGCAATTGTCGTCTCGACGGCGTGATGTCGCGAATTGCGAAAAAAACGTGTGAAATCAAGCAACTCGTTCATGACGCTTGCTTGACGGTAGCCGCATGCATGCCCAATAGTGGCGACACTTCAGGAGAGAGAGACTCGGTGTCGGATAAACCATTTGTATTTCCAAAGTGGACCAATGCGATTCGCAACGTCGTGGCCGGCGTCCTGCTGGTCGCCCCGGTCTATGTGGTGTTGCTCGTCGCTTACGGCGCGACGCCGGAGACGCTCTACGTCGGCTACGAACCGGAGCAGCCGGTTCCCTACAGCCACCTGCTGCATGCCAGTGAATTGGGCATGGACTGCCGGTACTGTCACAACACCGTTGACGTCTCGAAGCACGCGTCGATTCCGCCGACCGCGACCTGCATCAACTGCCACGACGCCAACCTCGGCATCCAGAAGAACAGCCCGAAGCTGGCGCTGGTCCATGAGAGTGCGGCGACCGGGCTCGGCATCCCCTGGGTTCGCATTCACGATCTTCCGGATTACGCCTATTTCTCGCACGCGGCCCACGTGAACAAGGGCGTCGGGTGCGTCACGTGTCACGGTCGCGTCGATCGGATGGAAGTCGTCTATCAGGCCGAGCCGCTCAGCATGGGCTGGTGCATCGACTGCCACCGCGCGCCCGAGCAGCACCTGCGGCCGCTCAACGAAATCACCAACATGCGATATGACCCGCAGGTCGAGTTGACGCTCGATCAGCGCCTCGAATTGAAGCGCGAGTACAACATTCGCGACGCCCGCTACCTGACGAGTTGCACCATATGCCACCGCTAAATGGGGACGGACAGATGACCGGCAGCGCCTACTGGCGCAGCCTCGATGAACTCGCCGATACGCCGCGCTTTCGCGCGTTTGTCGAGCACGAGTTTCCCAACTTCGCGCCGGAACTGCTCGAGGGGCCGACGCGGCGTCGATTCCTGAAGCTGATGGGCGCCTCGCTCGCGCTGGCGGGCATGGCGGGCTGCCGCTGGCCCAAGGAACAGATCCTGCCCTACGCCAATCGTCCCGACAATCGCATGCCGGGCGTGCCGGTCAACTATGCGACGGCGATGGAGGTCGGCGGCGTCTCGCAAGGGCTGCTGGTTGAGAGCTACGACCAGCGACCGATCAAGATCGAAGGCAACGACCTGCACCCCAACAACCGCGGCAAGAGCGACGCATTCGCGCAGGCCGCGTTGCTCAGCCTGTATGACCCGGAGCGGTGCCGCGCCGTACGTCGCGCCGAGCCCGACACCCCGGCCCCGGTCACGTCGGACTGGGGGGCGGCGCTCAGTTGGCTGCAGGCACAAGGGGCGTCGGGCAAGCGGTTGGCGGTGCTCAGCGAATACACGAGCTCGCCCACGATTGCGCGTTTGAAAGATCAGCTCGCGCAACGCACCCAATTGACCTGGGTCAGCTACGAACCGCTCAATCGCGATGCTGAAATCGAAGCCGCGCGGCGTGTGTTCGGCAAGCCGCTGCGCATGCACGTCGACTATACGCAGGCGGACGTGATCGTCAGCCTTGACGACGACTTTCTGATGCGTCGGCCGGCGTCGCTGCGCTACACGCGCGACTTTGTTGATCGTCGCAAACCCGAGGCGGCCAGCGACTTCGACATGAATCGTCTGTACGTGTTCGAGCCGTCGCTGTCGGTCACCGGCGGACGTGCTGACATCCGCCGCCCGGTGCGGCCGACGCAGGTCGCGCGGCTCGCGAAAGCGCTGCACGACGCGGTGACGGGGGCCCCGGCGGATGTGGAAGCCACCGGCGTGACGGCCGCGCTTTTTGCCGAACTCGTCCAAGACCTCGAATCGCATCGCGGGCGGTGTGTGGTGACGGCGGGAGCCAATCAACCCGCGGCGGTGCACGAGTTCTGCCAGCAGTTGAACGTTGCGCTCGGCGCCGTCGGTCGCACGCTGCTGTTCACGGAGGAGCCGCTGGCCGACCAACAGGACAGCGTCGCCGCGCTGCAGTCATTGACCGGCCGCCTGCAAGCGGGCGAGATCGACGCGTTGCTGATCATCGGCGGCAACCCGTCGGCGAACGCACCGGCCGACATCCCGTTTGCCGCGGCGCTCGAAGCCTTCGGGAACGCGGCTCACCTGACCGACTACGAAAACGAAACCTCGCGCCAGTGTCGCTGGACGTTGCCGCGGGCGCACGTGCTCGAGACCTGGGCCGACACCCGCGCTTACGACGGCACGCTGAGCATCGTGCAGCCGCTGATCGCGCCGCTGCTGGGCGGCAAGACCGCGTCGGAAGTGATTGCCGCGCTGCTCGGCGACCCCGCCGCGACCGCCTACGCCCTGTCGCGAACGACGTTTTTCGGCGGCGGCGCGGCGCCGACCGAGAACCAGGAAACCGCGTGGCGACAGGCGCTGCATGCGGGTGTCGTCGAGAACACGGCTTTCCCGACGCAGCGCGTTTCCGCGGACGGCGGCGTGCCGACGCTGCCCGACGCACCTGCGGAAGACGGGCTCGAGCTGCAGGTCGTCGCCGATTACAGCGTGTATGACGGCCGATTCGCCAACAACGGCTGGCTGCAGGAGATGCCCGATCCGCTCACGAAGCTCACGTGGGACAACGCGGTGCTCGTCTCACCGACCGACGCGCAGGAGATGCGGGTCGAGCGCGGCGACATGGTCGAGCTGCGCGTGGGTGAGCGTGTGGTGCAGGGGCCGGTGTTTGTGCAGCCGGGACAGGCGGTCGGTGTAGTCACGGTCGCGTTGGGCTACGGCCTCGAGCTCGGGCGCGTGTCGAGCGGAGCCGGCTTCGACGTGAATCCGCTGCGCACCTCAGACGCGCTGTTTGCAGCGACCGGCGTGACGGTAACGAAGGCGGGCGGCCAGTATCTTCTGGCGACGACGCAA
Source organism: uncultured Planctomycetales bacterium (assembly GCA_964563855.1). Taxonomy (GTDB): domain Bacteria; phylum Planctomycetota; class Phycisphaerae; order UBA1845; family Fen-1342; genus JAFGRR01. The sequence goes on from CAZLYU010000020.1 coordinate 39,320, forward strand.
GATCACCACTACATGCGTTCACAGGTGGGCGACCGAACCACGCAAGAGCGCGTTGAGCGGCTGATTCGCGAGGCGGATCTCAACGAGTACAAGTCGCATCCCGACTTCGCCGCCCACGTCGTGCACCTGCCCGTGGTGAAGCCGCTGTGGGAGCCGGATCGCGAGGAATACGAAAACAGCCCGCACAATCAGTGGGCGATGACGATCGACCTCACGGCGTGCACCGGTTGCAGCGCGTGCGTCGTGGCGTGTCAGGCGGAAAACAATATTCCAGTTGTCGGCAAGGAAGAGATCGATCTCGGTCGCGAGATGCACTGGATGCGCATCGATCGCTACTTCAAGGGCGACGCGGACGACATCGACGGCGTCGCCGTTCAGCCGATGACCTGCCACCATTGCGAGAACGCGCCGTGTGAGAGCGTGTGCCCGGTCGCGGCGACGGTGCACGATGAAGAAGGCCTGAACGGCATGACCTACAACCGCTGCATCGGCACGCGGTATTGCTCGAACAACTGCCCGTTCAAGGTGCGGCGCTTCAACTGGTTCTACAACCATCACGGACCCAAGCACCCGCGCCCGCTCGACCTCACCACGCTCGAGCAGATGATGTTCAACCCCGACGTCACGGTCCGCTCGCGCGGCGTGATGGAGAAGTGCACCTTCTGCGTGCAGCGCATCAGCGAAGTCCGCCGACGACAGCGCGTCGCCGGCGAGCCGATCGAAGACGGCATGATCACGCCGGCCTGTGCGCAGGCGTGCCCGGCCGATGCGATCGCGTTCGGCGATCTTCGCGATCCCAACAGCCGCGTGAAGCAGCTCAGCACGCACAAACGCTCTTACGAACTGCTCGGCGAGCTCAATCTGAACTCACGACTCAACTATCTGGCGCGCATCAACAATCCGCCCGGCGGAGGCGAAGCGCACCACGGCGCCAACGGCCACAACGGTCACGGCGCCGCTGACACGCACGGAGCGGCGCCGCACGGCGATGCGTCGCACTCTGATGCGGCTGATACCCCGGGCGGCGAGCCCAACGCTACTTTCGTGGATTAACACATGGCGAGCATCGCCGGACATGTGCCGGAAATAAACAACACGACTGACGATCCGCGAACGCGCCCACCGCTCGTGGTCGGCGGTCACGACATCAGCGATATCACCGAGATCGTTTGTGCGCCCGTCGAGCGGGCCAAGACGCCGACCGCGTGGTACATCGCGTTCGCCGTTGCATCGGCGACCACCGCCATGCTCTTCGCGTTGATCGGCTATCTGCTCTTCACCGGCGTGGGTGTGTGGGGCGTGAACGTGCCGGTCGCGTGGGGATTCGCGATCATCAACTTCGTGTTCTGGGTCGGCATCGGCCACGCGGGCACGCTGATCTCGGCGATTCTGTTCCTGTTCAGACAGGCGTGGCGGACGAGCATCAACCGCTTCGCCGAAGCGATGACCATCTTCGCGGTCGTGTGCGCGGGATTGTTCCCCGGGATTCACGTTGGCCGCGTGTGGATTGCGTTTTGGATGTTCCCCTATCCGAACCAGAACGCGATCTGGCCGCAGTTTCGCAGTCCGCTGCTCTGGGACGTGTTCGCGGTCAGCACCTACGCCACCGTGTCGCTGCTGTTTTGGTATGTCGGCATGATTCCCGATCTCGCCACCCTCCGCGACCGCGCCAAGGGCCGGCTGCGGCACACGCTGTATGCGATCTTCGCCTTGGGCTGGAACGGCTCGGCGCGGCATTGGCATCGCTACGAGAAGGCGTACCTGTTGCTCGCAGCGCTCGCCACGCCGCTGGTGCTCAGCGTGCACTCGGTCGTGTCGTTCGACTTTGCGATCTCGCAGCTTCCGGGATGGCACACCACGATCTTCCCGCCGTACTTCGTCGCGGGCGCCATCTTCAGCGGCTTCGGCATGGTGTTGACGTTGATCATTCCGGCGCGGCAGTGGTTCGGCCTGAAGCACCTGGTGACCATGCATCACCTCGACAACATCTGCAAGATCACTCTGGCGACCGGCACGATGGTCGGCTTCGCGTACCTCACTGAGCTGTTCGTGGCGTGGTACAGCGGCTGGATCTTCGAGCGCTACGCGTTCGTCAATCGACTGTTCGGCCCATACGCGTGGTCATACTGGATCATGATGACCTGCAACCTGATCGTGCCGCAGATCTTCTGGTTCAAATGGGCCCGCACCAGCATTGTTACGATGTTCATCGTGAGTCTGCTGGTGAACGTCGGCATGTGGTTCGAACGCTACGTGATCGTCGTCACGTCGCTCTCCAGCGACTTCCTCCCCTCGAGTTGGGGGCCGTACTTCCCGAGCACGATCGATGTGCTGACCTTCGTCGGCAGCTTCGGCCTGTTCTTCATGTTGTTCCTGTTGTTCATCCGGTTCCTGCCGATGGTCGCGATGGCTGAGGTGAAGGGCGTCATGTCCGCTCAACGTCACGCGGGCCATCTGCCCGCCAAAGCGGAGGCGACCAATGGCTGATGTCGCCGAGACGCAAACCGGCCCGCTCGCGGCGCTGCTCGTCGAGTTCGAGACCGAAGAGCAACTCATCGAAGCGGCGCGCAAAACGCGCGACGCCGGTTACACCCGCTTCGACGCGCACTCGCCCTATCCGGTGCACGGCATCGACGCCGCCGCCGGCATCGTCACCACCAAGCTGCCGTGGATGGTGTTCTTCGGCGGGCTGATGGGCCTGGGGGCGGGCGCGTTTCTACAGATCTGGACCAACAGCCTCGACCCGACCGACTTTTCCTGGGTCCCAACTTTCGCGCAGCCGTACAACTACCGCATCAGCGGCAAGCCCGAGCTCAGCTTCCCGGCCTTCGTGCCGGTGATGTTCGAGCTGACGGTGTTGCTCTCCGCGCTCACCGCGGTGTTCGGCATGCTGATCTTGAACAATCTGCCGTGGTTCTATAACGCGCTGTTCACCAGCAAGCGTTTCCTGCGGGTCACCAATGATCGGTTCTTCATCTCGATCCCCGTGAACGACCCCGCCTGGAACGACGCCAAGACGACCAGTTTCGCCGAGTCGCTCGGCGGGGTGTCGGAGCGCGTCTATCACGCGGTGACGCCCGGCGTGCCGAAGTGGGTGCGTCCCGCCACCTGGATTCTCGTCGCGCTTTTATGCGTCCCACCCGCGATGGTTGCGAAGTGGCGGTTTAGCCACAGCAGCGAGCCGCGCATTCGTCCGCTGCAAGACATGGGCAACCAGCCGCGTTTCAAAGCGCAGCAGGTGAACCCGTTCTTCGTTGACGATCGCGCCATGCGTCCCGGACCGGAAACGCCCGGGCTCGCCACGTTTGGAACCGTCGCCCGCGAAGACGTTGTCGCACCCTCGCACCTCACGCGCGGCGGCCGCATCGTGCCCGACCCGAACGGCGGCCTGCGCATGGAGTGGTTCGACAGCTTTCCGCCGGAAATGTCCGACCTGACGCTCGAAGACGTGCAACGCGGACGGCGCCAGTTTGAGACTTACTGCGCGCTGTGCCACGGCTACAACGGCCGCGGGCAGGGCATCATCTACCAGCGCGCCCTCAAGCTTCAGGCCGGTTGGGTGCAGCCCACTGATCTGCACAGCCAAACGGTGCGCGAGCGGCCGGACGGCCACATCTTCAACTCGATCTCGAACGGCATCCGCACCATGTCGGCCTACGGCGACCAGATCACGCCGGAGGATCGCTGGCGGATTGTCGCGTATGTGCGGTCGCTGCAGCGCAGCAGCAGCGGCGTTCTCGCGGATGTCCCGACCGAGCTGCAGAGCAAGATTCGCTAGGAGCCGCAAGACCATGGCGCACGCGATGACAGTCGATCTCAGTCAGGTCAACATGCGGTTTGACGCCGCGGCCGGCGCATGGATTCGCGGCGGCGCCGTGGTGGGGGTGGTCGGTCTGCTGGCGAGTGTGCTGCTCGCGTTCGTCAGCGGCGCCGATATCTTCTTCGACGCCTACCTCACCAACTTCATGTACTTCCTGAGCCTCATGCTGGGCGCGCTCTTCTTCGTGCTCATCCAGCACCTCACCAAGTCGGGGTGGAGCGTGACGGTGAGGCGTCTGGCGGAGGTGGTCGGCTCGACCGCGCCGTGGCTCGCAATCGCGGCGCTGCCGATCGTCATCCCGACATTGCTGGGCAGCCCCATCATCTACGTCTGGGCCAACCCGACGCCGGAGGTGCTCGGCGACACATACGAACTGGTCGTGCCGAAGCTCGCGTATCTCAACCCATGGTTCTTCACGCTGCGGCTGGCGCTTTACTTCGCGGTCTGGATCGCGATCGGCCGCTACTACCTGCGAACCTCGCGTGCGCAGGACGCGAGCGGCGACGTGACGCTCACGCAGCAGATGCAGAAATGGTCGGCCCTGGCGGTGATTCTCTTCGGGGTCACCACCGCATTCGCCGCCTTCGACCTGCTGATGTCGCTCAAGCCGGCGTGGTATAGCACAATCTACGGCGTCTACTACTTCGCCGGATCGGCGGTCGGCTTCTTCGGTTTGCTGATCGTCATGTGCGTGGTGCTGCAGAGTCAGGGTCGACTGGCGCAGGTCATCACGCCCGAGCATTACCACGACTTGGGCAAGCTGCTGTTCGCTTTCACCGTGTTCTGGGCGTACATCGCGTTTTCGCAGTACATGCTCATCTGGTACGCGAATCTCGCGGAAACCACGATCTGGTATCACTACCGCCAGCAAGGGCCATGGCTCGGCTTCAGCTTGCTGCTGCTGTTCGGGCACTTCGTGTTGCCGTTCCTGCTGCTGATCTCGCGCGTGCCCAAGCGTCGCAAGAATTGGCTGGTGATCGGCGCCGCGTGGATGCTCGCGATGCATTGGCTCGACGTGTATTACCTCGTGAAGCCCGGCCCCGACAGCACGCCGCTGCACCTGGTGGATGGCGCGTTGTTCGTTGCGTTCGCGGGGTTCTTCGTGGCGTTGCTCGCGCGCGGGCTGGCTCAGCAGAGCCTGCTGCCGGAGCGGGATCCGCGGTTAAGCAGTTCAATCGCGTTCGAGAACGTCTAAACAGTTGTTTGCGGAGTCTGACGCCGTGGCCGAGCACCATTCAGCAGCAACCACCACCGACCGCCACACGGATGATCCGCAATGGGGCGTCGTGGCGCTCGTCGGCGTCGTGAGCGTGATCCTGCTCTACGCGATCATTCTCGCCGCCCAAGCGATCTATCTCGCCGCCGACCGACAGCAGGTGCGCGAGAAGATCTACAACGCGCCCGCGCGCGAATATCAAAACTTGCGAAGCCAGCAGCTCGTTGAGATCGACGGCGATCTGCCGACCTGGATTAGCGAGCCTGAAGGCCAGGTGCAGCTCCCGATCCAGCAGGCCATGCGCCTGTTTGTCGCCGAGCACGGGAGCGCCGGGTCTTCCAACGCGGCAAGCGCTGACTAGTATTTGAATGTTCGCTCAGCATGCGCTCGATTTACCACGAGACGCATCGCAATCAGTCAGTGAATCGAGCGACCGCGTTGCGTTGGAGTGCCCGATGCGCATCCGTCCACTACCGCTTGCCTGCCTGTTCGCATTCCTGCTGCTCGTACTGGCCGACGCCGACGCGCGGGCGGCGGATCCGAACGCCGCGCCCGCTGAAAAGATTCGCAAAGAGCCCATGCCGCCCGAGATGCGGGGCGTGGGCATCGACGAAAAGCTCGGCGGCCAATTGCCGCTCAACGCCGAGTTCGTCGACAGCACCGGCAAAACGGTGAAGTTGCGCGATTACTTCGACGGCGAGCGTCCGGTCATCGTCACGCTCAACTACTACCGCTGCCCGCAGCTCTGCACGCTGCAGCTCAACGCGTTCATCGACACGTTGAAGCAGATGCCCGATTGGGTTCCGGGCAAGCAGTTCGAAGTCGTGACCATCAGCTTTGACCCGATGGAAACCCCGCGGCTCGCGTCGATCAAACGCGACAACTATCTGCAGCTCTACGGCAACCGCGACGCCGTGAAAGGCTGGCACTTCCTTACCGGCGACGCCGACGCGGTCAACGCCGCGCTCGACGCGACGGGCTTCAAGATCAAGTGGAACGAAGAACGTCGTGAGTGGGCGCACACGGCGGCGCTCATTATCGGGACGCCGGAGGGCGTGATTTCACGTTATCTATACGGATTGATCATTCACCCGAAGACGCTGCGGCTCTCACTCGTCGAGGCGTCGGAGGGTGAGATCGGCTCGACGGTCGATCGCGTGCTGCTCACCTGCTTCTTTTACGATCCCGATCTCGGCGCCTATCAGGCATCGGCCCTCGGGATCATGCGATTGGGCGGGTTGGCCGTACTCTTGGTCGTTGGGGTGCTGCTTGCTATCCTCTGGCGCGCGGAATTCCGCCGCCGTCGACAGCCTCGGAATCTGGAAACAGCAAACGCATGAATCTGCTAGGACTTCTCGCCGCCGATCCTGATCCCGCTCAGAAGGAGTTCCGACTCTTCGAGCCGGGCTCGACGTTCTGGCTGCCCCCGCAGGCGGCGGATACGTCGTGGGGCACCGATACGACCTTCTACTTCATCTATTGGGTCTCGGTGTTCTTCTTCCTGCTGATCGTCGCGCTCATGGTCTACTTCTCGGTGCGCTACCGTCGGCGGACCGAAGATCAGCCGCCCGAATCGAACATCAAGCACAACACCGGGCTTGAGATTACGTGGACGGTCATTCCGCTCATTCTCGTGATCGCGATGTTTTACATGGGCTTTCGCGGTTTCGTCAGCATCAATCGGCCCCCGGCCGACGCGATCGAGATCTACGCGATCGGTAAGAAGTGGGCGTGGGAGTTTCGCTATCCGAACGGCGCCCGCAGCCCCGAGCTGCATCTCGAGCAGGACCGCCCGTTCGTGATGATTCTCGAATCGAACGACGTTACGCACAGCCTCTACATCCCCGCGTTTCGCGTGAAGAAAGACGTGGTGCCGGGCCGCTACAACAAAGCCTGGTTCGAGCCGACGCAGGCGGGCGAGTTTCGCCTGTTCTGCACGGAGTACTGCGGCACGGGCCACTCCGATATGGTGGCGCGGGTCGTCGTGCATGAGCCGGGCCTGTGGGAGCCCACCGTGCGCGAAATGGCCGATATCTTCAGGGATCGCCCGCTGCACGAGACCGGCCGCATTCTCTACAGCGGCATCGGCGCGTGCTACACGTGCCACTCGATCGATGGCAGCGCCAACGTCGGCCCATCGTTTCAATACAACGGAGGCTCGATCTTCGGTAAAGAAGAGGTGGTGCTGGTTGACGGTCAGGAGCAGACCATCGTCGTCGACGAAAACTACCTGCGCGAGTCGATTCTCTATCCGAACGTGAAGATCGTGAAGGGCTACGACGCGGTGATGAACAGCTATTTGGGCCAGCTCGACGATCGCGAGATCACCGCGCTGATCGAGTTCATCAAGTCGCTTGATCCCGACTATGAGGTGATGGCGCCGGCCGATCCGAATGATCCGAACGCACCCGCGGATGTGGATCCCAATGCACCAGCCGCCGGCGATCCAAATGCTCCAGCCGACCCCAACGCCGCCGCCCCGTCCGCGGCTGACAACCAGACCGCCGCCGCTTTGAACGGCGCGATGGAGGGCTAATCGCGATGACCACCATTCCCGTACCGCCGCAAACGGTCGAGCCGCGCGAGGACAACTATCTCACGCATAGCCGCGGCGTTTTGTCGTGGCTGCTGACGCTCGACCACAAACGCATCGGCGTGATGTATCTCGGCAGCATCCTGGCGGCGTTCCTGCTGGGTGGGATCTTCGCCATTCTCATCCGCACCGAGTTGCTGACGCCGAAGGCAACGATCATGAGCGCCGACACGTACAACCAGATGTTCACGTTGCACGGCGCGATCATGACCTTCCTGGTCATCATTCCGGGCATTCCGGCGGCGTTTGGCAACTTCATCCTGCCGGTCATGCTGGGCGCGAAAGACGTCGCATTTCCGAAGCTGAATCTCACCAGTTATTACCTCTGGGTGCTCGGCGCGGTGTTCTCGGTCTGGGCGATCGCCGCCGGCGGGGTCGACACCGGGTGGACGTTCTATGTGCCGTACTCCATTGACGATTCGCACGCGACGTTTGGGGGCGTCATCCCGGTATTGATGGGCGTCTTCGTCCTCGGGTTCAGCTCGATTTTCACCGGGCTGAACTTCATCGTCACGATTCACAAACTGCGGCCGCCGGGCATGACCTGGTTCAAGATGCCGCTGCTGCTCTGGGCGCTGTATGCGACGGCGATCATTCAGATTCTGGCGACGCCGGTGCTGGGCATCACGGGCTTGCTGCTGATCCTGGAGCGCGCGTTCCAGATCGGCATCTTCCACCCCGGCTACGGCGGCGACCCGATCCTGTTCCAGCATTTCTTCTGGTTCTATTCGCACCCGGCCGTGTACATCATGATTCTGCCGGCGCTGTGCGTGGTCAGCGAGATTATTCCCGTCTTCTGTCGGCGGCACATCATCGGCTACACGTTCATCGCGCTGAGCAGCGTGGCGATCGCGATGTTCTCGTTCATCGTGTGGGGCCACCACATGTTTACGAGCGGTCAGTCGGGCATGCTCAACGTCATATTCAGTTTGCTGACCTATTCGGTGGCCATTCCATCCGCCGTGAAGGTGTTCAACTGGCTGGGCACGATGTACGGCGGCTCGATCTCGCTTAGGGCGCCCATGCTCTACGCGCTCAGCTTCGTGTTCATCTTCGCCGTCGGCGGGCTGACCGGTTTGTTCCTCGGCGCGCTCAGCACCGACGTCCACCTGCACGACACCTACTTCGTCGTCGCGCACTTCCACTACGTGATGATGGGCAGCACGCTCATGGCGCTCATCGGCGCGATGCACTACTGGTGGACGAAGATGTTCGGCAAGATGTACAACGAGTTTTGGGCGCAGGTCTCGGGTTGGACGTTGTTCGTCGGCTTCAACCTCACGTTCTTCCCGCAGTTCATTCTCGGTTCGCACGGCATGCCGCGGCGATACTACAACTACGTCGAAGAGTTTCAGTCGCTCCACGTCGCGAGCAGCATCGGCTCGTACATCATGGCGCTGGCGCTGTTCATGATTGCCGGCTACCTCATCGCCTCACTGATCAACGGCCGCCGCGCCCCGGCGAACCCGTGGGGCGGCGCCACGCTCGAGTGGGCGTGCTCGTCGCCGCCGCCGCACGACAACTTCTCGAACACGCCGACCGCGTCCGACCCGTACGAGTACGAAGGCTTGCGGTATGACCCGCAGACCGAGGGTTGGGTCGGCATGGAGGAGCGTTCGCGGCGCACGGTCGCGGAAGCCGAGGCCGAGGGAGACTTGCGAAACAGCTAGCCGCTCGGGCACACTGTTTAGCCACGCGCGGGGCGCCCCCGGTCGCGCGTGGTCGCCGGAGATGCGGGGCGGCGGCCTGGCCGCGAACGAGTGAGGGCCAGCATGGCCGACGCCCACAGCGGTGCGCATTCCCGCTTTCTCGCGCACCACTTCGATACCGAGTCGCAGCAGTCCGAGTCCACCAAACTCGGCATGTGGCTGTTTCTGGCTACCGAGGTGCTCTTCTTCGGCGGTCTCTTCTGCGCCTACTGCATCTATCGCGCAAAGAACCCCGAAATCTTCATGGCCGGACACGAGTTTCTCGACGCCTGGCTCGGCGGCGTGAACACCGCTGTACTGATCGCGAGCAGCTTCACCATGGCGTGGGCGGTGCGTGCGGCGCAGCTCGGCCAGCAGAAGTTGCTGATCACCATGCTCAGCCTGACGCTGCTCGGCGCGTTTGGCTTTATGGGCATCAAGGCGGTCGAGTACAACGAAAAGTTCAAGTACGGCTTGTTCCCGGGTACATACATCGATGTACCCGAGGTGCTCGCGAAGAAGCACAAGGACCACGGCGACGACAGCGGACACGCGAAGAGCGGTCACAGCGACGCCGCCGGTCACGACCAAACGCACGGCGAGCACGACAACGCCCCGGCGATCGTGGAGTATCGCGATCGTTCGCCGCTGCCGTACTTCGAGGCGGCGTCGCTCGAGCAAGTCGCACTGCGCCCGTCCGCCCCAGCCAGCGCGGACGCGAACGCCGCCCCCGTCGGCGTGGACGCGAACGCCGCCCCGGCCGACGCCGCAGCGTCAACGAACGGCGGGCTTGGCAACCTGGAGCCGTCGCGGATTCCGCAACCGCCGGCCGGGCCGGTCGGCGCGCGGCCGACGATCGTCAGCGACGAGAAGGGCCACGGCGAGTTTGACGCCGACCTGGTCAACATCTTCTTCGGCATTTACTTCACGATGACGGGGCTGCACGCGTTGCACGTGGTGGCGGGCATCGTGGTGATCATCTGGCTCATCGCGCGGAGTGCGCGGGGCGACTTTAGCGGCGAGTACTACGCTCCGGTCGATTTGGGCGGGTTGTACTGGCACTTGGTCGACCTGGTCTGGATCTTTCTGTTCCCGATGCTGTATCTCATTCACTAGCATTGCTGCTGGTCTGGAGAGCAATCCGCGATGAGCGATTCCGCGACATCAACCCCCACCAAGGCTTCCGACCCGCACGCGCATGTGGCGCACATCGTTCCCCTGTGGATGTTGGCGGCGGTGTTTGGCGGCCTACTCGTGCTGACGTGGCTCACGTGGATTGCGTATGACGTATTCGACTTCGGAACGCGCGTCAACCTGATCATCGCGATGGCGATCGCGGTCGTGAAAGCGTCACTGGTGGTGCTCTATTTCATGCACCTGCGGTGGGACAAGCCCATCAACGCGATCGTGTTCATCTCGTCGCTGCTGTTCCTCGCGATTTTCATTGTTTTGGCGCTGCTCGACTCGGGCCAATACCGCGACAATATCATCGATTACCGATCGGCGGCGACGAATCGCAGCGCGCCGCAGTTGCAGGTGCAGCAGGTCGGCGTGAGCGACGATGCGGGCGAGTCAGAGCAGTCGGCCGCGCCCGCCACTCAGACCGAGGCGTCTGACAACAACGAAACCACGCCGCCTGCGACTCAGCCCGAATCCGCGGCCCCCAGCGAGGCCGCTCCCGAGGAGTAGTGCATCATGGCTCCCGCCGAAACGTCGCAACACGCACCACAGCGGGCGGCGGAAGGCACGGGCCCGGATGTGTTCGCGCGCGTCGAAGCCGGCGCCCTCGGCATGTGGATCTTCCTGGTCGCGCTCGGCGTGCTATTCGCAGCCAGCATCGTCGGCTACGTCGTCATTCGCATTAACGCGCAGCAGGCCGGCGAGCCGTGGCCTCCGGCCGGGGCGGTCGATCTGCCGGACACGCTCTGGCTCAGTACGCTAATCATCATCGTCAGCAGCGTGACCATGCAGGCCGCGCTGGAAGCCGTCCGACGCAACTGGCGGCGCACGCTGCCCATCGCGCTCATCGTTACATCGCTGCTCGGGCTGCTCTTCCTCGGGCTACAGGTCGACGCGTGGCGCGACATCGACGTGCCCGCGGTCGCTCCCGCGACGACACCGATTTCCGCTTACGAAGTCAGCCCCGAAGCGCGGACACGCTTCTACTACGGCATGTTCATCATCCTGAGCGGGTTGCACGCATTGCACGTGGTCGGCGGGCTCATTCCGCTCGGCGTCGTCACCGTCAAAGCGCTTCGCGGCGCTTACGGCTCGGCCAAGCGCAGCGGCGTCTCGTATACCACGATGTACTGGCACTTTCTCGGCGCGGTCTGGATCGTGCTGTTCGCGGTCCTGTACCTCACGAACAACTGACCCGCCCCGCGCCGCTGCACGCCCGCAACGTCTACGGGCCGACCAGCACCTCAAACAGCTTGTCCGCATCCGCCGCGTCGATCACTTCATTGAGCGAGAAGTCAAACAGCACGCACGGCAGCGTGCGGGCCGGCGCCCCAACGCACACCTGCGCCGCGGCGAAGTCGGAAAGATCTGAGTCGCGGTCGAAGTCGGCATCGGCGGAAACGTACGTATACGCATACGCCGTTCCCAGCCCGCCGTTGTTGAATGGCGACGAGAAGTAGACCTCGGGAAGGGCGTCGCCGTTGACGTTGCTGGTCGTCAGCCAAAAGCCGATTCGGTCGCTCGGCGCTCCGATGAGACGGATGTCCGTGTCGACGGCCGCCAGGAACGTATCGGCGGGTGCAAAGTCGCGCCCCAGCAGCACTTCTATAGCGCCGTTGATGCTCGGACCCGCGAAGCGCTCGGCGGCGGCGATGTCGTCTATGCCGTCGCCATTGAAGTCGGCGGCGGCGACGAGCGTGCCGAGGTTTTCCTGAAACTCGCCGACGAAGAGAAAGTCGGGATTGGTGTTGATGTAGTCAATCACGAACTTGCCGCTCTGATACGTGGACGAGCCGAGCAGGCCGTATACCGCGCCCTCGCCGCGCTGCGTGTTGAGCGGTCCGGCGTCGAAACCGGTGGCGGCGACCGCCAGATCACCGACGCCATCGCCGTTGAAATCTCCCACAGCGGCCGCTTCGCCGAGCTGGTCGTACGACCGGGCGCCGCGCAGCCAGATATCCGCGCCGCTGGCGCCAAACGCCCGCGACCAGGTGGTGCGGCCGCGGAAGATGAAGACGGCGCCTTCGGTCGTGAACAAGCCCTTGTTCCAGAAGCGGGTCGGCAGAATGAGTTCGTCGATGTTGTCGCCGGTGATATCGCCGGTGAGCACGACGGCGCCGAGTTCATCCAGCTCGCCGATGCCGTTGACCACGACGTCGTAGTCGCTCGACAGTGCGAGGTTGAGCGTGGTTCCATCCGCCCACGCTTCGCCCAGCACGACGTACGCCCGCCCGGCGTTGCCGATGGAGCCCACTTCCGCGAGGTGCACGCCGAGTACGAGGTCGCCGAACGCATCGCCGTTGAGATTGCCGATCGCGATCGCGTTGCCGTCGCCGCCGCCAAACGTGCTCGACCCGCCCATGTCTCCCGCCGCCACGGGGCCCAGAATGCGCAGGTTCCACGTGCCAGGCAGCGCGAGATCGCGTTCGCTGTTCGCGAAGAATTGCTCGTTGCCGTAGATGAGGTAGACGGCGCCGCGATCCGCGATGCCGCCGCTGTCGGTGAGCGACGCGGCGACGAGCAGATCATCAACGCCATCGCCGTTCACGTCGCCGACTGCGATCGACGCCCCGAGATTGTCGTCCACCTGCGCCCCGATGATGACCTGGTCGGCGAAAGCGCCGCTCGCGAGATCGAGCAGTCCGAAACCGTGTTGGCCCGATCCGCCGCGGATGATGAACAGCCTGCTGGTCGAGCCGCCGAACGTCAGTGCGTCGGCGATGATCAGGTCGTCGTAGCCGTCGTCATCGAAATCGCCGGCGGCGAGCGGTCGACCCCAGTCGTCGGCCGTTGACGGACCGCGAACAATCAGGCCGACGTCGTCGCTGCTCACGACGCGCGGTGCGGCGGCCGCCGCGGTTGCCATCAAGACGCTCACAAAACTATAGATCAGCGTACGCATCGGCGGGCCTCCGTCCGGGGTCAAACTGGAATCGCCCGGCGGCCGCAACGGCGCCGGGCTCGAGGGCATCTTGACGAACATGGGACGGTGAATCCAGCCTTGTGTGCCGCAAGGCGGAAGTGGGCTGGTTATCGAACCAGCGTCCGTTGCAGTCGGCGAGAGCCTACCGGTTGCGCATCACGCCAAGGTTGAGTCGACCGTCGGCGTAAAGCGAGCCGTGTGCTACGCTTCCTCGCGCGGCTCCGATTGCCGATCGCCTTGCACCAGCGCGACCAGGTCGCCAACCAGTTGGTCCTTGAGCGCGACGCTGAACGCGGTCAGCTCTTCGGCTGCGCCGGCCGACTCTTCCGCAGCGGCGGCGTTGCTCTGCGAGGAGCGGTCAAGATCCTCGACCGCATCGCGCAAACTGCCGACCTGTCGCGCCTGCTCGTGCGACGCCTGACTGATGCCGCCCAGCAATTGTGCGATCGTCGTCACGCCGCCGGCGATCGCGTTCAGACCGCTGCTGGCCGCGCCGGCGACCTCGGCGCCATGCTTGGCCCGCGTCACCGAATCTTCAATCAAGCCGGTCGTCTCACGGGCCGCATCCGCGGCACGCAGCGCAAGGTTGCGCACCTCGTCCGCGACGACCGCGAAGCCCTTGCCGTGCTCGCCGGCGCGGGCCGCTTCAACCGCCGCGTTTAAAGCAAGCAGATTGGTCTGGAAGGCGATCTCTTCGATGACCTTGATGATCTTGCCGATCTGGTTCGCCGAGTCGTTGATTGCGCCCATCGCGGTATTCAACTCGACCATCGTTTCCTGACCCTGATCCGCGCTGTGGCGCGCGTCGCCGGCCAAACGATTCGCCTCGTCAGCATCGTTCGCGTTGCGCTCGGTGGTGTTGGTCATCTCTTCGAGCGTGGCGGTGGCTTCTTCGAGCCGCGCCGCGCTGGAGCTCGTGATTTGTGCGAGGCTTTGCGACGACTCCGACACCTGTCGCGCCGCAGAATTCACTTCCTGCGCGCCGCGCTGCAGTCCGTCGATCGTCACGCCCAACGCCCGGTTCACACCCCGCGCGATCAGAACGGCGATCACCACGCTGAGCGCGACGGCGGCGATACCGACGACGATGGTGGTTTTCTCGATCCAGCCGGCGGTCGCCACGTTTGCTTCAACGGCCGCGAGCGCCTCAACCTCGACACTGTGGGCCAACTGGTCAAGTGAGTCGACGACAGCGGTGAGCGCGGGGGCTACCTCGTTGGCGAGCTGGTGCTGGGCTGTGGAAAGCAGGTCTACGCCGCGCGTGGCGGCGGCCCGTAGCGCTTCAAGTTCCGCGAACACCGCGTCGATCGTCGGGGTCACTTCTTCGTGATACACCACGCGTGCCGCGTCGCGACCACCGTCGGCGAGCGCGTCGTTGAAGTTGCGGACCGCGCGGTGGAATTCGGCGTGCGGTTGCTGGACGCGCTCCATCGCCGCGCTCAGATCGGGATTCGTCGTCTCAAACTCTGGCAACCATGTGCCGAAAGCGCACGCCGTGTGATCGTCGCCGCCTTCGAACGCTTGCCCGCTATCGAGCGCTTCGAGAATGCGCCGACTGGCCTTGTAGTGATCGCCGATGAACCTTTCGAGTTGCCGCGCGGCGAGCATCGGATCGGGGACGTCGACCGCTTCGAATTCTTCGATCACGCTCGTGAATGCGTTGGTCTTGGCGTGCGAGAATTGCAACGCAGCCTGGAACTCGCGCCAGAGCGCGTCCTGCTGTTCATTGCGCGGCATACCCCCGTAGACGTCGATCGCAGCGCCGTACTCTTCGCGAAGCGTCGTAATGCGCTCGCGCACGGCGCGGCGCTCCTCCGCCGAGACCCCCGGCATGGCCAGCATGGCCTGCACACCGCGGAACGACCGAATGCGCGATTCAGCAACGCGCAATTGGTCGACGGCCACCAGCTTCTCACGCCCGATCAGCTTCAGCGCCGTCGCGCCTTGACGCGCACCGTAGAGCGCCGTTCCCGCCAGCACGATCGCAAGTACGGTCAAACACGCGAACCCTAGATACATACGCTGACTGATGGTCCCTGACAGACGCACGGCAAGTCTCCTGCGCAAGGTCGCTGTGGAATGCGCCCAACGAAATCATTCAAACGTGCAGCAACTGGTCGGCGTCCTATTACCGCCCGGTGAGGAATCGGCTTACTACGCGAATCCCTCTAGTGAGAGCCCCCGAGATTCGCGCGCGCCGTCGCTCTCAAGCCGCAAACAGGGTGTTTCTCCGCGCTCAGCCGGACGTGCCAATGCCGTGGTGTCCTCGAATATTGCGACTAGCGCATCGCTAAATATCGCAGTTCGCAGACGACCCCCGTCAACTCGGCTTCGCCAACGCGTTACGCGGCGCGCGAAACCGTGAGGGGTCGCTATGTGCGTTGCAAACTGCGCCGGCCTCCAGCCATCGCGAAGCACGTGTTGATCAGCTTCTGTTTGTCGATCGGCTTCGTGAGATAGTCATCGCAGCCGGCCTCCAGACACTCGTCCCGCGCCCCGTCCATCGCATGGGCGGTGAGGGCGATGATCGGTGCGTCGAAGCCCGCGGTGCGCAATTGCCGCGTCGCCTCATATCCGTCGAGTTCCGGCATCTGCATGTCCATCAGCACCACGTCGAACGGCGCAACGGCTGCTTCGATCTGCTCCAGTGCAATGCGGCCGTTGTCCGCGACGGTTACGATGGCGCCGGCCTTCTTCAGGTGGAATGAGACTAGCTTCTGATTGTCCGGACCGTCTTCGGCTAGCAGAATGCGGCGACCTTGCAGCGGCGGTGCGTCGCCCATGGGCGTCGGCGCCTCGTCCACCGTCGTCGCTTGCATCAACATGTCGAGCGACGGAACCTGATCGGGCGGAAACATCCGGACGCCGTCCAGGTCGCCTGTGCTGACGGTGGCCGTAAACGTGCTGCCCACGCCCACCTCCGAAGTCACGGTGATCCCGCCGCCGAGCATTTCGGCGAATGCGTTCGAAATTCGCAGCCCCAGTCCGGTTCCGCCGAAGCGGCGCGTCATTGAGTTGTCGGCCTGGCTGAAGGCCTCGAAGCGACCGATGGCTTCGGTTTGCTCGGGGTCCATGCCAATGCCGGTGTCGACCACGGCGAATGCGACGGCTTGCGAAGCCGGGGCGCAGCTCACGCGCACGGTGACGCCGCCAATCTCGGTGAACTTGATCGCGTTGCCCATCAGGTTCAGGAGGATTTGCCGCAGACGCGTGGGGTCAGACTGAATCGTCTCGGGAATCGGCGTGGCGTAGTCGATCCGCA